>NZ_NKIL01000019.1:0-28234 GCF_002256165.1 Ralstonia sp. PBBBR1
TGGCGCAGGCCGTGCATATCTACAACCACGAACGGCCTCATCTGGCCTTGAAATACAAAACGCCCGATGCGGTGCATCGGGCGCTCGGAGACTGAGCACAGTGTCAACCTATGGCAGGACTTGACAGATGCGTGTGCGGCTCAACGGCGCTGATACTGCGTGGCGCCAAACAGGATTTCCTTTGCCTTGTCGTCCTGCACAGCCGGCCGTTCCTTGGCCAGCACTTTCACCGCGCGCTGCACGGCGGGGCGTTCTTCAATGGCTTCAAACCAGCGCTGCAGCTTGGGGTAGTCCGACAGTTCGATCCCCTGGTTCTTCCAACTGCGCAGCCACGGCCACGTGGCGATGTCGGCGATGGAGTACTCCGCGCCGCCGAGGTACTTGGATTCGCCCAGGCGCTTGTCGATCACGCCGTACAGTCGCTTGGCTTCGTTCGTATAGCGGTTGATCGCGTATTCGATCTTCTCGGGCGCGTAGATGCGGAAGTGGTGCGCCTGGCCGAGCATCGGGCCGACGCCGCCCATCTGGAACATCAGCCACTGCAGCACTTCGTATTTGCCACGCACGTCGTCGGGCAGGAACTTGCCGGTCTTGCCGGCGAGGTACAGCAGGATCGCGCCCGATTCGAACAGCGAGATCGGTTTGCCGTCGGGGCCATCCTGATCGACGATGGCCGGGATCTTGTTGTTGGGGCTGATCTTGAGGAAGTCGGGCTTGAACTGGTCGCCGGCGCCGATGTTGATGCCGTGAACGCGGTAAGGCAGCTCGCATTCTTCCAGCATGATGTGCACTTTGTGCCCGTTGGGCGTGGCCCAGCTATAGACGTCGATCATCGAGTTGGCTCCTTGGCTTCTGGCCGGGAAGAGAGGTGCAGGCCACCAGCAGCCTGCAAAGTGTTCCATTCCAGCACAGAACCGAGAAACGCGCAGACGCCGGGCAGCGGGCAAAAAAATCCCCGCTCAAGGCGGGGTTAAGGAGTGAACGGTACAGCCGTGCCGCAGGTCAGGCGCCGCGTGTGACCGGCATGTCGACAACGTCTTTCAGGTGCAGATGCTTGGCCAGTTCCAGCTTGGCGATGGCCGCGCGGTGCACTTCATCCGGGCCGTCGGCCAGACGCAGCGTGCGCTGGTGGGCGTAGGCCGAAGCCAGCGGGAAATCACCCGACACGCCGCCGCCGCCGTGTGCCTGGATCGCCCAGTCGACGATCTGGCAGGCGATGTTCGGTGCCACGACCTTGATCATCGCGATCTCGGCCTTGGCGACCTTGTTGCCGACGGTGTCCATCATGTACGCGGCCTTGAGCGTCAGCAGGCGGGCCTGCTCGATCATGCAGCGCGCTTCGGCAATGCGTTCGTGCCAGACGCTGTGCTGCGCAATGGCCTTGCCGAATGCGATGCGCGACGACAGGCGCTTGCACATCAGCTCCAGCGCACGCTCGGCCACGCCGATGCTGCGCATGCAGTGGTGGATGCGGCCCGGGCCCAGGCGGCCTTGAGCGATCTCGAAACCGCGGCCTTCACCCAGGAGGATGTTGCCCACCGGCACGCGCACGTCTTTCAGGTCGACTTCCATGTGGCCGTGCGGCGCATCGTCGTAACCGAACACCGACAGCGGGCGCATGACCGTGATGCCCGGCGCATTGGCTGGCACCACGATCATCGATTGCTGCTCGTGGCGGCCGGCATCCGGGTTGGTCTTGCCCATGACGATGTAGACGGCGCAGCGCGGGTCGCCGGCGCCCGACGACCACCACTTGCGGCCGTTGATGACGTATTCGTCGCCCTGGCGCTCGATGCGGCATTCGATGTTGGTGGCGTCCGACGAAGCCACGGCCGGTTCGGTCATCAGGAAGGCCGAGCGGATCTCCCCGCGCAGCAGCGGCTCCAGCCAGCGGTCTTTCAGTTCTTCCGACGCATAGCGCTCAAGCGTCTCCATGTTGCCGGTGTCGGGCGCGGAACAGTTGAACACTTCCGGCGCCCAGGGCACGCGGCCCATGATCTCGCACAGCGGCGCGTATTCGAGGTTCGACAGCCCTTCGGGCGCGCGCGGCGAACGCGGCAGGAACAGGTTCCACAGCCCGGCCTTGCGCGCCAGCGGCTTGAGTTCTTCGATGACCTTGGTGGGAATCCACGCGTTGCCGGCACGGCGGTTGGCCTCGATTTCTTCGTGGAAGCGGTGCTCATTCGGGTAGATGTGCTGGTCGAAGAATGCGAGCAGGCGTGCCTGCATGTCCTTGACCTTGGGCGTGTAATCGAAATTCATGGTGTCTCCTCAGTACATCGAACAAGCGCCCCGAACGGGCAACCATCAACTCAGTTCAGTCGGGCTCGGCCATGCATCAAACATGTCCGCCGAGCACTGCAAACACGGCACTCGCGCGCGCAATCAGCCGGTCGCCGCGATGGAAGAGGGCCTGCGCAAAGGCCAGTTTGCTGCCCGTGCGCAATCCCTCCGGGGTGATCTGGATCCAGTCGCCTTCTCCGGCAGAGGCGATGAAATCCACAGTCAGGCTGGCGGTGGACATGGCCAGGGCGCCGCCGGTGCCTTCGCCGGGCTCGGCCAGGCAATAGCCGAGCGCCGCATCGGCCAGCGATGCCACCACGCCGCCGTGCAGGATGCCGCGCCGGTTCAGGTGGTGATGCTGCACGTGAAAACCCATCACCATCGTCGGCCCCATTCCGCGGGCATAGACCGGCCCCAGCATCGTCAGGAAAGGGCTCGGCTTGTTCAGCAGGTCAAAGCCCGTCGGCACGGAGAGATCGGTGGTGGTGGTCATGGCGCGCAGCGCAACTCCCAAGTGGTGTCCGCAGAATAAGCCTTCGCCTACAATAAGAGAAATGAATTTCGTAGATTGCGGTCCATCAATGTCATGCATATATCGCGCGTCGATCTGAACCTGTTTGTCGTCTTCGATGCCATCTATACGGAAGGCGGGATTACCGCGGCCGCCCGCACGCTCAACCTGACGCAGCCGGCGGTCAGCCACGCCCTGGGGCGGCTGCGCGAACTGTTTGACGACCCGCTGTTCGAGCGGCGCGGGCAGGGCATGGTGCCGACGCCGCTGGCGCGCACGCTCATTGCGGAGGTCCGCACGGCGCTGCAGGGCTTCGAGCGCACCCTGCGTGAAGGCACGCGTTTCGACCCCGCCACGAGCGAGCGCCGCTTCACGTTGTCGATGCGCGATGCGCTGGAAGCGACGTTGCTGCCGCCGCTCATGGCGGCCATCGCCAAGGAGGCGCCGCGCATCGACGTCACGACCGTGCGCGGAGACCGCCGCCAGCTCGAAACCGAGTTGCTGGCCGGCACCATCGACGCAGCGGCGGACATTCTGCTGCCGGCATCCCCAGCCATCCGGCATGCGCCGCTGCTGACCGATCCGATGGTGGTGCTGGCGCGCCCCGGCCACCCCATCGCACATGAACCGCTGACGCTGGAGCGCTACCTGGCGTGTGAACACGTGCATGTGTCGTCGCGGCGCCGTGGCGCAGGGCTGGAGGATGTGGAGCTGCGTCGCCTTGGCCACGAGCGGCGCGTGCGGCTGCGTTGCCAGCATTACCCGGCCGCCTGCCGCGTGGTGAGCTGCACGGACCTGCTTGCCACGTTGCCGATCCGCTATGCGCGCATTGCCAACGAGCCGTATGGCAACGTGATGCTGCCCCTGCCGTTCAACGTGCAGCCGCTTGAGCTGTACCTGTACTGGCACACCAACAGCGACCAGGATGCCGCCAGCCGCTGGCTGCGCGATCACGTATTCGCCGCGATGGCGGAAGTGGCCCTGGGCGATGCCGTGGCGGCATTCGCTGGCGGGCGTTGACGAACGCAAAGGCGGACGCAATCATCGGGGCTGCGCAGCGCAAATGGCGTAACTACGGCGGTTTATGACAGAATGATGGCATTCGGTGTGCCCCGGTTTCTGGCTGATGGTGGGGCTGGTGGCGGCATTCACCGTGATCGTTGCGTGGTGGGTGGTCCGCCGCCGCAACAACCATTAAGGACACCTACGTGTTCGCGGTGACGGCCGACTTGGTTTTGGTCGGCTTGGCCGCCTTGGCCGGCTTTTGCGATGCCGCTGCCCCCTGTGCGGACGGGAACGGATAACGCGCGCTGAACTCGACAAAGCGCGCGGCGAGAAAGTCCGCACACGCCGTCAGCCGCGCAGGCCGATGGCGGCGCGCAAGGGCCACGAGCTGCAGCGGCGTGGGCGCATGGCTCCACGCCGGCAATGCCACCTCCAGCCGGCCTGCGCTCACGTCTTGCGCGACATCCAGCCACGATTTGAATGCCAGGCCGCGCCCGGCGACCGCCCAGTCGCGCACCACGGCGCCGTCGTCGCATTGGAAATCGCCGCGTACGTCGATCGGGGCAGGGCCGCTGGCGTGCGTGAGTTGCCAGCGCGTGACGGGCTCGCCGTTGCGCAGGAGGATCAGGCAGCGGTGGTCGGCGAGGTCGCTCGGGTGTGCAGGCCGGCCATGCTTCTTGAAGTACGACGGCGCGCCCACGATCACGCGCGGATGTGACGCAAGGGGCCGCCGCACCAGCGCCGAATCCTGCAGATGCCCGTAGCGCAGCGCAAAGTCGAGGTCTTCGCGCATCAGGTCGGCCAGCCGGTCGCCCAGCACCAGCGTGATCCGCACGCCGGGGTGCTCATCGCAAAAGGCGTCGAGCCATGGGCGCAGGATGTGTCGCCCGAGGTCCGATGTGGCGGCAATGCGGATGGGGCCGGACAGCTCGGTGCGGTCCTGCCCCAGGCTTTCGGCGCCTTCGTCCAGTGCCTCCAGCGCCTGTCTTGCATACCCTAGATAACGCTGGCCGGCTTCGGTCGGCCGCATGCTGCGCGTGGTGCGCTCGAACAGGCGGGCGCCGAGTTCGGTCTCCACGCGCTTGAGCGCTGCGCTGGCGGTGGCGGGCAGCCAACCGAGCTGGCGCGCAGCGGCGGAAAGGTTGCCGGCGTCGGCGATGCGCACCAGCAGTCGGAGGTCGTCGAGGGCGATCATTGTCAAAGCAGATTTGGAGAATCATCAAAGCATAGCCAGATTATCTTGCTTTTGTTTGATGAAAGAATGGCCCAATTGATTGACAGTTTTTTCTTTCCTCCTCTCAAAACAAAGGAGCATTGGCATGACTTCGAAGACCTTGCAGGATCAGTCCGTGGTGGTGTTGGGCGGTACGGCCGGTATTGGCCAGGCGGTGGCACGCGCGGCTGTAGCCGAAGGGGCGCGCGTGACGGTGCTGGGGCGCTCGGCCAAAGCGGCGGATGGCGCGCACGGCATTGCCGTCGACGCGAACGACACGGCGTCGCTCGCCAGCGCGCTGGCGCAGGCAGCCCAGTTGTCGCCCAGCGGCAAGATCGACCATCTCGTCATCACCATCGGCTCGCGTACGAGCCCACCGCCGTTTGCCGCGCTGCAACGTGCTGACCTGGAACAGGCGTTTGGCACCAAGTTCTTTGCCGCCTTGATGGCAGTGCAGGCCGCATTGCCACATCTGGCGGAACGCGCATCGATTACGCTCACCTCTGGCCTGCTTTCACGCAAGGCGACAGCAACCGGCCTGCTGCGTGGCTCGATCAACGCGGCGGTGGAAGCTGCTGGCAAGAACCTGGCGAAGGAACTGGCACCGCGCCGTGTCAACGTGATCAGCCCCGGTGTGGTGGATACGGAAGTATGGGGTGCGCCGGCAGATCGGCAGGCCATGCTCGCGCGCATCGGCAGCGGCTTGCCGGTCGGCCGTGTCGGCACGCCGGAAGACCTCGCCCAAGGCTACCTTCTGGCCATGACCAACGGTTTCATGACCGGCGCCATCATCGACATTGAAGGAGGCGGTTTGCTATGACATCCGACAGCGATTGGACCTTCGACCACGTGAACTTTCACGTGGCAGGAGATGCGCCCATCCTGAAATTCTTCGCCGATGTGCTTGGCTGGAAACCGGGGCCGCGTCCGGCATTTCCGTTTCCCGGCACGTGGCTGTATCAAAACGATGATGCGCTGGTCCATCTCGTGACGCAGGAGGGCGATACGCCGGAACTGGTGTTCTCGCACATCGCATTTCGCACCAGGAAGGACGCGGCCGATGTGCTGGCCGCCGTGCACGAAAGCGGCATCCCGCACCAGGTAAAAAAACACCCCGCGCGGCCTGCCGCACAGATCTTCGTGCAGTTGCCGGGCGGGGTGGTGCTCGAGTTGGAGGCGCCGCTGTCCGGTCCGCTGGAAGCAGCGCGCGAGTACGAGAAGCCTTCTACGAAGTAAGGGGCGACATCATGCGCCGGCCTGCTGCGCGTACTTCCAGCCCAGTTCGGCCATCGGGCGGGCGCGCTTGCCCGCTTCCATCGCCTGCGCCGACGACGCGGTGCCATCCACCACGCGCTTCATGATCCCCTGCAGGATGCCGGCAATGCGGAACATGTTGTAGGCGAGGTAGAAGTTCCAGTCGCCTGTGATGCGGCGGCCGGTGCGTTCTTCGTATTGGCGGATGTACTCGGCTTCTGTGGGGATGCCGAGGGCGGCGAAGTCCAGACCTGCCACGCCGCGGAACTGACCCGGCTCGATGTGCCAGCTCATGCAGTGGTAGCTGAAATCGGCCAGCGGGTGGCCCAGCGTCGAGAGTTCCCAATCGAGGATGGCCAGCACACGCGGCTCGGTCGGGTGGAAGATCAGGTTGTCGAGCCGGTAGTCGCCGTGAACGATGCTGGTGATTTCCTCGGCTTCCTGCGGCACGTGCTTGGGCAGCCATTCGATCAGGTTGTCCATGGCCGGAATCGACTCGGTTTCCGACAGCTTGTACTGCTTGCTCCAGCGCTCGATCTGACGCGCGAAATAGTTGCCGGGTTTGCCGTAATCGGCCAGGCCGATGGCGGCGTAGTCCACCGTGTGCAACGCAGAGATGACGCGGTTCATCTCGTCATAGATCGCGGTGCGCTCGGCGGGCTCCATGCCGGGCAGGGCCTGATCCCACAGCACGCGGCCCTGCACGAACTCCATGATGTAGAAGGCGCGGCCGATCACGGCTTCGTCTTCGCAGAGTGCATACATTTTCGCGACGGGCACGTCGGTCTTGGCGAGTGCATCCATCACACGGTATTCGCGTTCGATGGCGTGTGCGGACGGCAGCAGCTTCGCCTTCGGGCCGGGCTTGGCGCGCATTACGTACGTGCTCGACGGCGTAATCAGCTTGAACGTCGGGTTCGACTGGCCGCCCTTGAATTGCTCAACCGTGAGCGGGCCGGCAAAGCCGGCCACGTGTTCGCGCATCCACGCTTCCAGCGCACCGGTGTCGAACTTCTGCTGCTCCGCCACGGGGCGCGTGCCCTCGAAGGCCGAGAAATCCTGCTGGTCCGCTTGTGCCATGGGTGTGTCTCCGAATCTTGTTGTGTATCGAGGAAAGTTCAGGTCGGTTGGCGATGGCGAAGGTACTGCTGCAGCAGCACTTCCATCGTCGTCAGCCGCGAGCCGAGATGCGTCGGGGAGGGCGCCGAGAAGTTGCTCATGCGCAGCACCCAGTCGGTCGGGGCTTCGCCAACATCGAGCACGTTGATACAGCCGGCGGTCTGCGCGAGGCTGCCGAAGAACACGCGCTCGCCGCCGGTGATGGCATGCGAGAGGATCGCGCGGTTGGTGCCGCCATGCAGCACGAGCAGCACGGTGTCCCAGTCGGTTTGCGAACGCAGTCTGGCGATGGCCGGCGTCACGCGGTCAAGAAACTCGCCGATGCTCTCGCCGTTGAGGAAGCGCCGGTCTTCCGACACCGTGCCTTCAAACGCGCCGATAAAGGCTTGCGCGAGTTCGTGCTCGGGAATTTCCGCCAGCTTGCCGCCGCGGATTTCCTGCAGCTCGGGCCAATGCTCAAGCGCGATGCCGCGTTCCTGCATCGCGGGCATCTCGGCCAGCACGCGCTGCGCGGTTTCCACCGTGCGCGGCAGGCCACTGACGATCACGCGGTCGAAGACGATGTTCTCGGCGGCGAAGATCTTGCCGGCAGCGGTGGTTTGGCTGCGGCCCAGTTCGTTGAGCGGCACGGCCTCGGGCGACGGAACGGGGCGACCGGTTTCGTCGAAGTACGTAACCGCGCCGTGGCGCATCAGGTAGACGCGGCGGCGGTTGGGTGTCGGGAAGGGAACCATGCGAGCCTGAAACTAGCGGTATTGGGGTTTGCGCTTTTGCAGGAAGGCGGAGATGCCTTCGTTGCCGTCGGCGTGGTGCAGCGCTTCGACAAAGCTGTGCTGCTCGGCCTTGAGGTGGTCGTGCAGCGAGGCGTCTTCGGCGTGGGCGATCAGGCCCTTGATGCGGCCCACCGCGTGCGGCGATTGCGCAGCGAGTTTTTCCGCCAGTGCCAATGCCTGGTCCAGCGCCTCGCCAGGTTTGACCACCTCATTGATGAGCCCGAAGTGCGCCAGCCGCTCCGCGCTGACAGGCTTGCCGAGCATGATGATTTCGCTCGCCAACGGGCGCGGCAGGAAGCGTGCGATGTGCCATGAGCCGCCGCCGTCCGGCGTAAGCGCCACGTTCACATACGCCATCACGAACTTCGCGTCTGACGCCGCAATCGCGAAGTCGCACGCCAGCACCAGCGAGAAACCTGCGCCGGCCGCTGGGCCTTCCACCGCGGCAATCACGGGCTTGGGAAACGTGCGGATCGTTTCGATCCAGTGGTTCAGCGCGTCGATGCCGTCTTCCTGCACGCTCCTCGGCTTGCTTCGGTTTTCCAGCAGGCGGTTCAGGTTGCCGCCCGCACAGAACGCATTGCCGTCGCCCGTGAAGATAATGGCGCGAATTTCGTTGTCGTTGGCGGCGCGGTCCAGCGCTTCCATCGACGCGGTGTACATCACCGGGTCCAGCGCGTTGCGCGCGTCAGGGTTGGACAGCGTCAGCACCAGCGTCGAGCCGATGCGTTTGGAGAGCAATTGCGCGGTCATGGCGGCCTCGTCAGGGTAAGCGGCAATCAGGCGTCAGGCGTGTCAGGCATCAGGCGTGAGCAGCGACATGCCGAGACGGGCACGGCGCAGCAGCCACGGGCTCGGGCGATAACGCGGGTCGCCATAGAGCGCGTAGAGGTTCTGCAGGATTTCCAGGATGGCGTTCGTGCCCAGCGTATCGCCGAGTGCCAGCGGCCCTTTGGGATAACCGAGTCCCAGCGTGACGGCGAGGTCGATGTCGGTGGGCGTAGCAATGCGCTGCTGTGCGATATCGCACGCGATGTTGACGATGCATGCGACGATGCGCTGCGCCACAAAGCCACCCGAATCGCGGATCACCGTAACGGGCACGCCGTCGGAGGCCAGCAAGCCGTGTGCGGCATCGCTGTAGGCCGCATCGGTGGCGGGTGTGGTCATCAGCGTGCGGCGCTTGGTGGCGGCAAACGGATAGAGCGTGTCGAGCGCGACGGTGCGGCGTGCATCGAGCCCCTCGGCGGCCACGCAGGCCGTGGCATCCAGCCCGCGCGGCGTCACGATGATCAATGCATCGGCGGACGGTTTGGAACCGCCCTCGGGCGAGATGCCCAGATCGAGCAACAGGCGCTGCGCTGCTGCGTGGCCGGCGTCATGCGCGCGGCTGATCCACACCGAAGACGGGCGCGCGGACGGCGTGGGCGCTTCCGCCGGCACCTGTTTCTGTCCTTCCGGATAGCGGTAGAAACCTTCGCCCGTCTTGCGGCCCAGAATGCCGCCGGCAAAGCGCACTGCCGTGATCTGCGATGGACGATAGCGCGGCTCGTCATAAAACTGGCGATAGACCGATTCCATCACCGGGTGCGAAACGTCCAGCCCCGTGAGGTCCATCAACTCGAACGGCCCCATGCGGAAGCCGGCTTGCTCGCGCATGATGGCGTCGATGTCCGCATAGGCCGCCACACTTTCCTGCGCCACGCGCAGGCCTTCGGTATTCATGCCGCGCCCGGCGTGGTTGACGATGAAGCCCGGCATGTCGATGCAGCGCACGGCGGTGTGACCCATGCGCTTGGCCAGTGCGGCCAGGGTGTCACCGGTGGCGGGTGCGCTGCGCAGGCCGTCGATGACTTCGACCACCTTCATCAGCGGAACCGGGTTGAAGAAGTGGAAACCAGCGACGCGCTCCGGGTGTTTGCATGTCGCGGCAATCGCGGTGATCGACAGCGACGATGTATTCGACGCCAGTATGGCATCCGCGCGGACGATGTCTTCGAGTTGACGGAAGAGGTCGCGCTTGACGTCGAGCTTTTCGACGATGGCCTCGACTACCAGATCGCAGTCGGCCAGGTCGGAGAGGGCGCCGGCCGGAATCAGCCGGGCGATTGTGGCGTCAGCTTCATCTGCTGTGAGCTTGCCCTTGGCGGCCAGCTTGGCCAGCGTGTCGGCCAGCGCCGTGCTCGCCGCTTCCACGGCTTGCGGGTTGGCGTCGAACAGTTTGACGCGCAAGCCGGCCTGGGCTGCGATCTGCGCAATGCCGCGCCCCATGGCGCCGGTGCCCACAATCCCGATAGTCTGCATATGAAATCCGCTGCGATCGAAAGAAGTCTGGCTAAAATAGCACGAGCGTGCGATTTCTGGCATCCGCACCGACCATAACGGACGGCCAAATTACCAAGGAGATGGGTTCATGCTGACGCTATACGGTTTTGCCGCGAGCAACTACTACAACAAGGTCAAGCTCGCGCTGATGGAGAAGGGGATTGCGTTCGAGGAATCGCTGCGCTGGCCGGACCAGACCGACGGCGAGGTGTCGCCGCTGCACAAGGTGCCGTATCTCGTGGGCGAGGACGGTGGAATGTGCGAATCGCAGGTCATCCTCGATTACCTGGAGGCGCGCTACCCACAACATCCGCTGATTCCGGCCGATCCGTTCAAGGCGGCCAAGGTGCGTGAGATTGTGACGTTCCTGGAGCTGCATCTGGAACTGGTCGCGCGCCAGCTGTTTCCCGAAGCGTTCTTCGGCGGCAAGATCAGCGA
This sequence comes from Ralstonia sp. PBBBR1, assembly GCF_002256165.1. Taxonomy (NCBI): domain Bacteria; kingdom Pseudomonadati; phylum Pseudomonadota; class Betaproteobacteria; order Burkholderiales; family Burkholderiaceae; genus Ralstonia; species Ralstonia sp. PBBBR1. Next base: position 10,922 of record NZ_NKIL01000019.1, read on the forward strand.
CAACCTGAAGGCGAAGACGCGCGAGCAGTTGCAGAAGAACATCCCGGCGGCGGCCAAGCTGTTCAAGTTCTCGCCTTACGTGGCCGGCGACACGTTCACCATCGCCGACTGCGCGGCCATCGTGCACTTCCCGCTGGTGAGTCAGGCCACCAAGATCATCTACGGTGAAGACCTGCTGGCGCAGGTCGAAGGCGTCAAGCCTTACCTGGCCAAGATGGCCGAGAATCCCAACGTGCAGAAAGTGCGGGCAGACAGCAAGGCCAATCTCGAGCAGATGCTTGCGCACTACGCCAGCAAGCGCTGATCGGCCTCGGCCTTACGGTCTTACACCTTCGACAAACGCTCCAGGGCAACCTGGAGCGTTTCGTCTTTCTTGGCGAAGCAGAAGCGCACCACGCCCGATTCGTGCGGCTGCGAGTAGAACGCCGACACGGGAATTGCCGCCACACCAATCTCGCTCGTCAGCCACTTGGCGAACTCGGCCTCGGGCAGATCGGAGATGGCGCTGTAATCCACGCACTGGAAGTACGTGCCCTGGCAGGGCAGCAGCTTGAAGCGCGTTTTCCCCAGCCCCGCGCGGAACAGGTCGCGCTTGTGCTGATAGAACGCCGGCAACTCCAGGTACGGACGCGGATCGGCCATGTAGCTTGCCAGGCCGTGCTGCATCGGCGTATTGACGGTGAACACGTTGAACTGGTGCACCTTGCGGAATTCCGCCATGAGCGCGGCGGGCGCGGCCACGTAGCCGACCTTCCAGCCCGTCACGTGATACGTCTTGCCAAAGCTCGACACCACGAATGCGCGCCGTGCCAGCTCCGGAATGCGCGCGACCGACGCGTGCGGCACGCCGTCGTACACCATGTGCTCGTAGACCTCATCGGAGAGCAGCAGCACGTTGGTGGGCGCGAGGATCTCGGCGAGCTTGCGCATGTCGTCCGCATGCCAGACCGTGCCGGTCGGGTTGTGCGGTGTGTTCAGCATGATCAGACGCGTGCGCGGCGTGATGGCCGCGGCCAGCGTGTCGAACGGGATGCGGAAGTCCGGCGCGTTCAGCGTGATCGGCACAACCTTGCCGCCCGCCAGTTCAATCGAAGGGATGTAGCTGTCGTACGTCGGCTCGAAGACGATGACTTCGTCGCCCGGATGCACGCAGCACAGCACGGTGGTCAGCAGCGCCTGCGTGGCGCCGGCGGTGATGGTGATCTCGCGGTCGGCATCGTAAGCGTGGCCGTACAGATTGGCGATCTTCGCGGCGATGGCCTGGCGCAGGGCGGGCACGCCGGTCATCGGCGGGTATTGGTTCAGGCCGGCGCGCATGGCGTCGGACACCGCATCGACGATGCGCGGATCGCAATCGAAATCCGGAAAGCCCTGGCCCAGGTTGACGGCCTGCTTTTCTACGGCCAGCGCAGACATCACGGTGAAGATGGTGGTGCCGACATTCGGTAGCCGCGACGGCGGCGGGGCGATGGGCGCGAGCGATTCAACAGTGGTCATGACAAGACGGCTTCAGGCTTGATTTGGGATTGCAGCAAGGGACGCGTTTTCCAACTGGACCAGCGCGACGAACTGCTTGGGCGGCAACACCGCCACGTCGCAATACTTGGCCATGCGGCGCTTGAGCTTGAGCACGGCGCGGTCCTTGGAAACGAGATAGGCAACGTCGGCGGCATCGGCGAGCGCGAGAAATTTCTGGTCGTCGCGATCCTTGCAGCGCGGGACGAACGCTTCGCCTTCCACGCGCGCCGCGTCTTCAGGATCGGCGACGGATCGGGTTACGCGATCGACCCACGCGAGTGCGGCCTGCGCGTCGACGGCGTAGCGGGCGAATTGCGGGTAGCCGAGCACGCGGCGCAGTTCTTCGCGACAGGCGGGGCTGATGATGGCGTCCAGCCGGCCAGCTTCCAGCGCAGCGCGGATCGGGCGCGCAACCGCATCGTCGAAGACCAGGATGTCGACCCAGATGTTGGAGTCCAGCACCACGCGCGGGGCCGGAGCCTGGGTGGAGTGGGCGAGGGCGGCAGCGTCTGCCATTCGATACAATTCCAGACTTGTGAACCGCGATTCTGACATGATCATCGTCCTCTCGCCGGCCAAGTCGCTCGACTACGACACGCCGCCGCGCACCAAGACCCACACGCTGCCCGATTTCATCGAGCGCTCCGCAGAACTGATTGAAGTGCTTCGCAAGCTGTCGCCGGCCCAGATCGGTACGCTCATGCACATTTCCGATCCGTTGGCGGCGCTCAATGCCACGCGCTATGCCGATTGGTCGCCCGAATTCACTGCCGAAAACAGCAAGCAGGCCGCGTTGGCCTTCGACGGCGATGTCTACGGCGGGCTCGATGCCAACTCGCTGGCGGTGGACGATCTGCAGTTCGCGCAGAAGCATGTGCGGATTCTGTCGGGGCTTTACGGCGTGCTGCGTCCGCTCGACTGGATGCAGCCGTATCGCCTGGAAATGGGCACGCGCCTTGCCAATCCGCGCGGCAAGGACCTGTATGCCTTCTGGGGCGACGAGGTGACCCTGGCGCTTAACAAGCTCTTCAAGCAGGACGACGACGCCGTGCTCGTCAATCTCGCGTCGGAAGAGTATTTCAAGGTGGTGCGGCCCAAGGTGCTCAAGGCGCGCATCGTCACGCCGGTGTTTGAGGACTGGAAGAACGGCCAGTACAAGATCATTTCGTTCTACGCAAAGCGTGCGCGCGGTCTGATGGCGCGCTATGCGATCGAGCACCGCATCACCGATCCGCGCAAGCTCAAGGCGTTCGATGTCGACGGCTATGCCTTTGTCGCTGCCGATTCCGACGACGAGCGCTGGGTCTTCCGCCGCAAGCTCACCTGATCGCAGGATCTGACATGACTGCCAATCAACCGCACATCTCCAGCGCGTTCGACAGCGGCGCCATCGAAATCGTCGATGCCGCACGCGCCGATGCCATCCGCCTGCGCATTCGCCGCGATTCCCACGCCGACTTCTCGCAATGGTTTCACTTCCGCCTGCAAGGTGTGCAGGGTCAGGCCTGCACGCTCGCGCTGGAAAACGCCGGCGAATGCACCTACGCCTCCGGCTGGAAGGACTACCGCGCCGTCGCCTCGTATGACCGCGAGCACTGGTTTCGTGTGCCGACCCGCTATGACGGCAAGACGTTGACGGTCGAGGTGACGCCCGAGCACGACAGCATCTGGTTTGCCTATTTCGAGCCGTATTCGGACGAGCGACACCTTTCGCTCGTGGCCGCTGCGCAAACGCAGCCGGGCGTGCGCACGCAGCGCCTGGGGCAAACGGTGCAGGGCCGCGACATGACCAGCATCACCGTCGGTGAACCCGGCCCCGGCAAGAAAAACGTGTGGATCATCGCGCGCCAGCATCCGGGCGAGACGATGGCCGAATGGTTCGTTGAAGGGCTGCTCGCACGCCTGACGCGTCAGGGTGTCTGGCGCGGCGATCCCATCGGCCGTGTGCTCGCCGAGCGCGCCGTCTTCCATATCGTGCCGAACATGAACCCGGATGGCTCGTCCCTGGGCAACCTGCGCACCAATGCCGCAGGCGCCAACCTGAACCGCGAGTGGATGGAACCCGACGCGCAGCGCAGTCCCGAGGTGTTGGCTGTGCGGCAGGCCATCGAGCAAACCGGCGTCGACCTGTTTTTCGACATCCACGGCGACGAGGCGCTGCCTTATGTGTTTGTGGCCGGCAGTGAAATGCTGCCCGGCTTTACCGATGCACAGCGTGCCGATCAGGACCGCTTTGTCGCGGCCTTCCTGCGGGCATCACCGGATTTCCAGACGCGATACGGCTACGAGGCCAGCAAGTACAACGAAGACGCGCTCAAGCTCGCCTCCAAGTACATCGGCCACACCTATGGCTGCCTGTCGTTGACGCTGGAAATGCCGTTCAAGGACAACGCCGACCTGCCCGACGCACGCGTGGGCTGGGACGGCGCCCGCAGCGCCGCATTGGGTGCGGCGATGCTGCAGGCGATCCTGGAGTATCTCGGCTGAAGACAAACGCTGCGCCGCCTGTGTGGGCGGCGCGTTGCGCTTAGTTGGAAGACGACTTCTTCGTCGTCTTCTTTGCCGTCGACTTGGCGGTGGATTTGCTTGCCGTGGTCGACTTGGTCTTGGCTGTGCCGCTGCCCTTGGCTGACTTGGCCGTCGCTTTTGTCGAGGCCTTGCCCTTGGCGGTGGTCTTGCCGTGTGCCGCCGCACTCGTCGTGCAGCGATGACCGCGGCGGCAGTGCGTGCGCGCTGCTGATGACGAGGGCGCAGCGGCTGGCGCGGCGAATGGCTGGCCATTGGCGTCGAGCAGCTCATACGCCAGCATCATCCCTTCGTGATACCCGCAGCGCACGCGCACGGGCTCCCATTGGTCATTGCCCGTGCCGCGCTTGTGCACGGCGGCATTGAAACTGACCACGCTCGACACCTTGATCGCCCCTTGCTTGCTCGACGAGAAGCGCGAGTCCCATGGCTCGACCTTGGCCTGGTCGTTGGAGAGCGCACCGGTTGGCAGGCGGAACTGGTCGAAATTGGTCGAGCGCGGAATGATCCAGCTCGCGTGTGCGGCGCAGTCGGCCACGTCGGGGCGGGCACCTTCCGATTGAATCAGGCGGTCACGGGTTTGTGCGCGGTACTCGGACAAGCTCATCTTGTCCTTGGAGGGCAGGTTGACCGTCGTGGTGCCGCTGCCATCGGTCGAGCCGAAGACGATGGGCGGCGTGGTCGGGGCGGGCAGGACGGCCGGCTTGGCTTGCGCGGCGGTGGTGCTCGGCGTGGCGTTGGTGGCCTGGGCCGACGCATCGGTCGGTTCAGTCTGCAGGTTGGAGCAGGCGGCCAGCAAAGCGACGACGCCGAGACAGAGTAGTTTGGGTCGCAACATCACGAGTTACAGGGTGTCGGCGTGGAAATCGCCATGATAGAGGAAAGCTAAGGACGAAAGTTCCTGCTAGTTACCCCAATGCGTCCCCAATGCGGCACATCAGGCGAATTTGCCGTAACGGCGCGTTACGGCACGGTGTTCGTTACCAAGCGATCATCATTGCTTGGTGAACAACCACGCGAGCGACCATTCGTCAGTGCGCGCCTCGTAGCGGATGCCCTTGCGCATGGCCCACGTCGCTAGTTGGTGATGCGACGGGATGATCGCGTAGTCGGTCTGCGCAAAGCGTGCCGCAGTTTTGGCAGCCTGCTCGTGTGCCTGTTCGCTCGAGACCGTTGAGAGCGACGTCTGTACCAGTTTGTCGAGTTCCGGGTTGCTGTAGCGGCCCCAGTTCCACGAGCCGTAGCCGGTTTGCGCGTTGGGCGTACCGAGAATGCTGCGCAGCGCCACATCGGCGGCCACCGAGCCCCAGCCGAGCATCATGAACGAGAACTCGCCCTGACGCGCGCGCGAGAAATACGCCGCCACCGGCAACGTTTCAACCTTCGTCTGGATGCCGATGCGCGTGAGCAGCTGCGCGGTGGTTTGCGCGACTTGCGCGTCATTCAGGTAGCGGTTGTTGGTGGCGTGCAGCGTGAGCCCGAAGCCGTCCGGATAGCCGGCCTCGGCAAGCAGTTTCTTGGCGCGTGCTGGGTCATATGCGATCGGCTTGCCGCCCGGGTGCCCGAAGATCTGCGGTGACACGATGCTCGAGGCCACCACGCCCTGGCCTTCGAGCACGCGGCTGACGATGGCGTCGCGGTTGATGGCCAGCGCGATGGCCTCGCGCACGCGATGGTCCTTGAGCGGGTTCTTGGCCAGCGGCTTGCCGGCCTTGTCGGTCACGAACGGCGACACATCGCGGCTCTGATCCATCTGCCAGAAAATCGTGCGCCACGACACCTGCTGTTCGAGGTGGAACTTGGGGTCCTGCTTGATGCGCGGGACGTCCGCAGCCGGTACGGCCTCGACGACATCCACATCGCCGGAGAGCAGTGCGGCTGTGCGAGCCGCATTGTCGGTGATGATCTTGAAGGTCACCTTGTCCCACTGCGGTACGCGGCCCCAGTAGTGCGGGTTCTTCTTCAGGACGATTTCCTGCCCGCGCGTAAAGTGGTCGAACAGGAACGGGCCCGTGCCGATCATTGCGCGGCCCGCGTCAAAGTCCGCCTGCGGCGCGTTGGCCACCTTCTTCGGAATGATGGGCAGGCTGTTCAGATCGTTGGGGGTGCTCGCGTAATTGGGCGTCGACAACTTCAACCGCACCGTCAGCGGATCGACGATCTGTACTTCGGTAATCGACTTGGTATAGCTGGTGAAGGGGCCCGGGCTGTTGGTCAGGCGCGCCGGACGCTCGATCGATGCCTTCACGTCTTCGCCGGTGAACGGCGTGCCGTCGCTCCATTTCACATTGGGGCGCAGCTTGATCTCCCATGTGTTGGCGTCGACGGGCTTCCACGAGGTGGCCAGGCCGGGCGTGTAGCGGCCGTTCTTGTCGAGGAAGACCAGCGACTCGAAGATATGCAGCGCCATGGCGTTGTTGGGGCCGGCGTTGTTCCATTGCGGGTCCATCGACGTGACGTCGGCGGACAGGCCGATGCGGAGGTCGTCGGCTTGTGCGGCGAACGGCATCGCGGCAGCCGCAGCCAGCGCGCATGTGGCGAGGTTGCGGATCAGGGCGCGGATGGGAACACACAAGAGGGGACGGGTTGTCATCGAGAGGCTCCTGGGGTTCGGGCGGTGATGCCATGTGGCGGAAGATCGTCATTGTGCCGCAGCCCGGTTGGGCGCGTGCGACGCAAACCGACAATCAATATGAACGATGGCGGAGCAATAAAAAAGCCACCCGAAGGTGGCTTTGCCAAAGTGCGTCGCAGATCAATGGAACAGCGGTTGCTGTGTCGGCGCGTCTTCCGGCATTTCTGCGTGGACGATCTCGGCCGAGCGATCCGCATAGAGCGGCGCGCCGCAGTCTTCGCAGTACTCCGGTTCGAAGAGCTGGCCGTGGCGGAAGATGTCTTCGATGCCGCAGGCGCGCAACTCATCGCAGATCTGCTCCAGCGGGCTGCCCGGTTCACCTTCTGCGGCGACGTCCGTGGCGCCACCGTCGCGGCCGTAGACAGGCCAGACGATGCCGTAGATGAGGTCTTTCTCACCGCGCACCGTGAAGGCCACGCGGTATTCCTCGATCTGTTCTTCACCGAAGGCGCCGATGATGGCGCCAAAGCGGTTGGCCGGCATATCGAGCGCGCCCTGCAGGTAATTGACGGCAGCACGCACGGTCAGCGGGCGGATCTGCTTGTCGGACTCGCGGCAGGACAGGAAGAAGGCGTCCGGCAAAAGCAGGTCGAACTCGCAGCCGGGCATCAGCATGGAGATGGTCGGCGTGACCTGCTCGCGCCATTGCTCCAGGCAGGCGGACCGCTCTGCGTGGTGCTCCTTGGCGTCTTCCTGCCAGCGGAACAGCGCTTGGCCGTGCTGCGCCACGACGATTGCCACCAGGTAGCGCGGGTCGGCCAGGATCGGCGCCGTCTCGGGCATGTCGCGCAATTCGACCTTGGCGGGTTGGCCAGAGAGTGCATAGGCGGCCAGCTTGTGCGTGAGCGCAAAGGTGTCGGAATGCGTGCGCGGCAGCTGATCGATGCTGTACAGGTAAGGGGCCAGCGCTACGCGAGCGTTGGAGGCCATCACATGGGCCTGCAGGTGTACCTGCAGCGTCTGCGCCATCTCGGGCTTGATCGTGCCCGACGGGATCATGTAGCGCGTGTGTGCCAGGATGGGCGCTGCGATCAGCAACGCGTCATATTCGACGCCACCCGAACTGAGGATGGCCGATTCGGCGAGTGTCTCGGCCTGTTCGGCGAGCACGTCGGAGGCCTCCTCGTTGTGCTTGAAAAGATGGTCGAGCGCGGCGTCGAGCGCGGTCTGGCTGCCGTTCTTGAGCAGCCGGGAAAGACGTTCGGACAGCCTTTGTTCCCAATAGACGTCTTCGATGCGGCTGCCTGACGCGTCCAGCGCCAGCGCATCGGCTACCAGCCGTTCTGCATCGGGGGAAAGACGTTGGGGAGCCTTGGAGCGGAATCCTGCCATGCTGTGCCGTACCGTTCGTTGGAAGAATGAAGGGGCGTCATTTTACCCTTGTACGCCGCTGCGCGACGCCTATTACGAAACCCATAGGGCAAAAACGTTAAGGCTTGGCCGCAGGCGCCGATGCTCCCGCTGCCGCGCTGCTTGGGGCCGCAGGTACGGAAACCGCTGTGGGTTCGGATGCAGCCGGTGCGTTGGCTGGTGCCGGATGTGGCTCGGCAACCGGCGCGGAAGCTGCCAATGGCGGAGGCGGGGGCACAGGCGCTGCCGCTACAGCGGGCGCTGCCGGGGCCGGGATCGGGGCGTCGGTCTGCGGTGCTTTGACGAGGATGTAGAACACGGCAGCCGCCACGACGATGAACGCTAGTACCACTTTGGCCATGGGTGGGGGACTCCAGCAATGAAACGGTCAGGCAAGGCCGGACGGCGAGCTTGCTGCCAAGGGGGCGAAGACATCACGCGGCCTATTCGGCACACTGTACCAAAGCCTGCCCGCCGATTGGGGAGCGACGTCACCTTGTTTGATTCGGCAGGCAATAAAAAACCGGCTCCGAAGAGCCGGTTCCAGTCTGCTCCAACGTAGCGTGGGGCTTGAGGGCTTAAGCCGCCAGCAACTGGCGCAGCACGAACGGCAGGATGCCGCCGTGCTTGTAGTAGTCCACTTCGATCGGGGTGTCGATGCGCAGCAGCACTTGCGCACGCGTGGTCTCGCCGTTGGCGCGATGGATGACCAGGGTGACGTCCTGTTGCGGCTTGATTTCGCCGTCCAGGCCCTCGATGTCGAAGGTCTCGTCGCCCACGATGCTCAGCGACTGTGCCGAGTCGCTGCCCTTGAACTGCAGCGGCAACACGCCCATGCCGACCAGGTTCGAACGGTGAATACGCTCGAAACTGCGTGCGATGACGGCCTTCACGCCCAGGAGCTGCGTGCCCTTGGCGGCCCAGTCGCGCGAGCTGCCCGTGCCGTACTCTTCGCCACCGAACACGACCGTCGGCGTGCCTTCGGAGATGTACTTCATGGCGGCGTCGTAGATCGACATTTGTTCGCCGCTCGGCTGGAACAGCGTTTCGCCGCCTTCCACGCGCGAACCGTCGGCCTTGGCGGGGATCATCAGGTTCTTGATACGCACGTTGGCGAACGTGCCGCGCATCATCACCTCATGGTTGCCGCGGCGCGAGCCGTAGCTGTTGAAGTCGGCCTTCAGCACGCCATTGGCCAGCAGGTATTTGCCGGCGGGCGACGTTTCCTTGATCGAACCGGCTGGGGAGATGTGGTCGGTCGTCACGGAATCGCCGAACACGCCCAGTGCGCGTGCGCCCTTGACCGATGCCGAGGCAGCAACCGGCGTCATGCCAAAGCCTTCGAAGAACGGCGGCTCGGCGATGTACGTCGACTTCGGCCAGTCGTAGACCTGACCCTTCGTGCCCTTGACGTTGGCCCACAGCTTGGACGGCTTCTTGACCTGCTCGTAGTTCGTGCGGAACGTGTCGGCGTTCATCGCGAACTTCATCAGCTTGGCGATCTCGTCCGAGGTCGGCCAAATGTCGCCCAGATAGATGTCCTTGCCCTTCTTGCCCTTGCCGACCGGCTCGGTCATCAGATCGCGCGTCACGTTGCCGGCGATCGCGTAAGCGACGACCAGCGGCGGCGAGGCCAGGAAGTTGGCGCGGATGTTCGGGTGGATACGCGCTTCAAAGTTGCGGTTGCCCGACAGCACAGCGGCAGCAACGATGTCGTTCTTCACGATGGCATCGTTGAGCTCCGGCGTCAGGTCACCGGCGTTGCCGATACAGGTCGTGCAGCCGTATGCCGTCACGCCAAAGCCCAGCTTTTCCAGGTACGGCAGCAGCCCGGCGGCTTCCAGATATTTCGTCACCACGCGGCTCCCCGGGGCGAGCGAGGTCTTGATGTGCGGCGCCACTTCCAGGCCGGCTTCGACGGCCTTCTTGGCCAGCAGACCCGCCGCCAGCAGCACGCTCGGGTTGGAAGTGTTCGTGCACGACGTGATGGCGGCGATCAGCACGTCGCCGCTCTTCACGTCAACGCCGTTGGTGGTCGTGAAGGTCTTGTCGAGATCTTCAGCTTTCTTGTTGAAGCCGTTTTCCGCAACCGGCTTCGAGAACAGCGACGAGAACGTCGACTTCACATTGCCGATTTCGATACGGTCCTGCGGGCGCTTCGGGCCAGCCAGCGACGGGGCAACCGTGCCGAGGTCCAGCGTGAGCGTCTTGGTGTAGTCGATTTCGCCGGCCTTCGGCACGCCAAACAGGTTCTGTGCGCGGAAGTAGGCTTCGAACGCCTTGATTTCGTCCTTCGTGCGGCCCGTGCCCTTGAAGTAGTCGATCGTCTTGTCGTCCACCGGGAAGAAGCCCATGGTGGCGCCGTATTCCGGTGCCATGTTGCCGATGGTTGCGCGGTCCGGCAGAGACAGGCTGGCCGTGCCTTCGCCGAAGAACTCGACGAACTTGCCGACGACCTTTTCCTTGCGCAGCATTTCTGTGATCGTGAGCACCAGGTCGGTTGCAGTGCAGCCTTCGCGCAGGCGGCCCTTCAGCTCCACGCCTACCACGTCCGGCGTCAGGAAATACACCGGCTGGCCCAGCATGCCGGCTTCCGCTTCGATGCCGCCCACGCCCCAGCCCACCACGCCAATGCCGTTGATCATGGTGGTGTGGCTGTCAGTGCCGACCAGCGTATCCGGATAGAACACGCCGTCCTTCTTATGGACGCCGCGTGCCAGGTATTCCAGGTTGACCTGGTGAACGATGCCGAAGCCCGGCTGCACCACGCCAAACGTGTCGAATGCCTGCATGCCCCACTTCATGAACTGGTAGCGCTCGTTGTTGCGCGAGAACTCCAGTTGCATGTTCAGGTCCAGTGCCTTCTTCTCACGGAAGTGGTCGATCTGCACCGAGTGATCCACCACCAGGTCGACCGGCACCAGCGGCTCGATCTTCTTTGGGTTCTTGCCCATGCGCTCGGCCACGTTGCGCATGGCGGCCAGATCGGCCAGCAGCGGCACGCCGGTAAAGTCCTGCAGCACCACGCGGGCGACCACGAACGGGATTTCGTCAACGCGCTCGGCGTTCGGCTTCCAGTTGGCCAGTTGTGCGACGTGCTCTTCGGTCACCTTCTTGCCGTCGCAGTTGCGCAGGACGGACTCCAGCACGATGCGGATCGACACCGGCAGGCGCTCGATCGCCACGCCCAGTTCCTTGCCCAGTTGCGGCAGGGAGTGGAACTTGCCGGTCTGGCCGCCGTTGATCTTAAATTCCTTGAGTGTTTTTTTCAGATTGTGGGGCATGGCATGACTCCAAGGCTTGAGGATTGCACGGGGTGCCGGGCACCCCTGGCGGACACATCAAATCGACAAAATCAAATCACATACAAACCGGCAAACGCCTTGACCGGCATGGCTTCTGACCGGTCGGGTACTGCGCCACGACGCCGCCGAACGCCTTGCCGCCGTTGATGCGGGCGGTGATGCCATGGGCGATCGAACGCTTCTTGGCGTCGTGGTCATTCGTGGTGAAACGCTTGTCGTCCACGCGGGCAATTTTCATGCGCAGCGCATGGGTGCGTGGGCCGCGGGCGACGGTATCTTGGTGCACCTCGATTGCCTGAGCGGCGGCGAGGGCGGTGCCTGGAGCCATCGTGCCATGCGGCTCGACGGCTCCAGTTACGGCCGGCCCAAGGCGCCCGGCGCATCCATGCAAGGTCACATCGTCGACGATGACCTTGTCCGGATTCGTGCGGATGTTCGCAAACGGTGCGGACATGGCGGTTCCTGTGGGCCTCTTGCGCGACAGCGCGTTACTGCTGGGCCGGTTGGGCCGTGCCCGGTGCCGGTGCCGGTGCCGGTGCCGGTGCCGGTGCCGGGCTGTCCGGCATCATCAACGGCAGGCCGGCCGGAGCGCGCAGGGCGCCGGCTTGCGTCGGGGCCGGAGCGCCGGCAGCCATTTCGGCGGTCTGGCATTCATCGGCCAGGCGGTGGCCTTCGTTGCGGTCGAACAGCATGGCCTTGGCCGGGATGACCACCAGGTCGAAGCCCGTCTTCTGGTCAAAGTAGCGGTCGGCGCCGGTGCGGGTCAGCTGGCGCGGCAGGTCGTAGTTCTTGCCCTTCCAGTGCAGCTTGATGATCTGGTCGCGCGTCATGTCGCCTGCAATGTAGAGCTCGTTGCCGAGTTCGCACTTCCATTGCACGCCTTCGGGCTTGGCGGCGGCAACAGGAGCAGCCTTTTTGGTGACCTTCTTCTTGGCCGGAGCCTTTTTGGCAGCCGGCTTTGCCGGCGTAGTCTGGGCGGTTGCATATGGCGATGCAGCCAGCGAAAGAACGCCAGCACAGGCGCCGACGATGAATTTGTTCATAGGGTTTCCTTCGGTAAGACAGATTGGGGCAGGCGGCTGCCAGGCCACGGAATGCCACGGCATTTCGCACACCGGCCGGTATTTTGACCGATTTGGACGCCGTGCCCAACGTTCTGTTACATGCTGGCCCGACCGCTCCGCCAAATGGGGGTGTCGTGCAAGCATCAACATCGTTTTTTGGGTCGTTCCTAGGCAGCTTACTCCGCGGTTTTGCCTTCCGTTCTCCTCGTTTGTGTTGGTATGGATGCTGGCCGGTTCATCCGCGGTTCTGTGCGAACAGCGCGTCCAGCTTGGCTTCGTAGTCGTGGTAACCGATGCTGTCGTAGAGTTCCATGCGCGTCTGCATGGTGTCGACGACGTTCTGTTGCGTGCCATCGCGACGAATGGCGGTGTAGACGTTCTCCGCTGCCCTGTTCATCGCGCGGAATGCCGATAGCGGATACAGGATCATCGACACACCTGCGGATGCCAGCTCATCGCGCGTGAAAAGCGGCGTCTGCCCAAATTCGGTGATGTTGGCTAGCACCGGCACCTTTACCGCGTCGACAAACTTCCGGTACATCGACAGTTCCGTCATCGCCTCGGGAAAGATCGCGTCCGCACCAGCTTCCACGCAGGCCACGGCGCGTTCCAGGGCGCGGTCGAACCCTTCGACGGCCAGCGCATCGGTGCGGGCCATGACGACAAAGCTCGCGTCGGTGCGGGCATCTAAGGCAGCCTTGATGCGATCGACCATTTCGTCCTTAGAAACGATCTCCTTGTTGGGGCGATGGCCGCAGCGCTTGGCGCCGACCTGGTCTTCAATGTGCATGGCCGCTGCGCCAAACTTGATGAGTGACTTGGTCGTGCGTGCCACGTTGAAGGCGGAAGCGCCGAAACCAGTGTCGACGTCTACCAGCAGCGGTACGTCGCATACATCGGTGATGCGGCGGACGTCGGTCAAAACGTCGTCCAGGCCCGATATGCCGAGGTCCGGCAAGCCCAGCGAACCAGCTGCCACGCCGCCGCCCGACAGGTAGATCGCGCGATAGCCGGCGCGCTTGGCCAGCAGCGCGTGGTTGGCGTTGATGGTGCCGACCACCTGCAGCGGCGACTCATCGACCAGCGCCTGGCGGAAGCGGGCGCCTGCACTGGCATGGGTATTTGCCATCATGGCGAATCTCCTCTCTATGGCCATCACGCGAAGAATCGCGCGCCGGCATCGGCCGGCAACTCCACACCGGTAGTGTGCGCGCGCTGCAGCACGGCCCACCAATAGCGATAGCTCGCGCGGTCATGCAGCCGGCCTTCATGTTGGATCGGTCCCCACGAGGCATCCTGCGCAGCCGCCAGAATGGCGCTCGCTTGTGTCACTTCTTCGTGCGATGGGCGGAATGCGGAAACGATCGGCGCGATCTGATCGGGATGGATGCTCCACTTGCGCAGATAGCCGAACTCGTTGCGGGCACGCGCGGCATCGGCGCCGGCGCGGTCCGGGTGCTTGATATCGGTGCTGACGTTGTGCGACGGCACCTTGCCGTGCGCGTGGCACGCGGCCGAAATCTCGGCAAGCGCGCGGCGGATCAGCGGATGTTCGAACTGCTCGGGCGAGCCCATCGCCGCGCCTGGAATCGCACCGTTGTGGGCTGAAACGAAATCCATGAGGCCAAAACTCAGGCATTCCACCTGCACCAGCGCGGCGATATCGAACACCTGCGCCAGCGCGCCATGCGTTTCGATCAGCACGTGGATCGGCAGGTGCCTCGCAATGCCGGCTGCCTTGGCCGCCTGGTTGACGCGATCGGTCACGCGCGCCACTTCCACGACGTCGCGTACCTTGGGCACGGTCACGTAGGCGAGGCGGCTGCCGGCAAGGCCCACAAGGATGTCGACGTCTTGCGTCCACGCATCGTGGTTCGGATCGTGGATGCGTACGCCGACGCGGTTGAAGCGGTTGTCGTCACTATTGATGAGTGCGGCGGCCAGTTCGGCGTGCGCGCGTTCCTGGCCGACGGCGGCACCGTCTTCGCAGTCAAACGTGATGTCGAATACGGGGCCAAGGGCTTGTTGCAGGGCGAGCGACTTGCGCATCAGCTTTTCTGCGCCCGCATAGTGGTCGCAGACCGGCAATTGGGCCGGCAGGGCATCGTCCTGGAACAAAACCTCGGTGGGGTGCACGGGGTGGTATCCGTTGGTCGGCGCTAGCAACGCCTGTGTCTTGTTCGAAATGCGGGTGTAAAAAAAACCGGAGGGTTCGCTGCCGATCCGCTCCGGTTTTTTCTTAGATCATGCGGATTACAGCAGATGCTGCACGCCTGCACGCTCGCCTTCCAGCTCGTCGAGCGTGATCTTGATCTTGCCTTGGCTGTACTCGTCGATTTCCAGGCCTTCGACGATCTTGTACTTGCCGTTTTCCGTGGTGACCGGGAAGCCGAACATCACGTCCTTCGGAATGCCGTATTCGCCGTTCGACGGGATGCCCATCGTGACGATCTTGCCGTTGGTACCGAGCACCCAGTCACGCACGTGGTCGATGGCGGCATTGGCAGCCGAAGCCGCCGACGACAGCCCGCGCGCTTCGATGATGGCGGCGCCGCGCTTGCCAACGGTCGGCAGGAACACGTCGTTGTTCCACACCGGGTCGTTGATCATGTCCTTGACGCTCTTGCCGTCGATGGTGGCGTAGCGGTAGTCGGCGTACATCGTCGGGCTGTGGTTGCCCCACACGAACAGCTTTTCGATGCTCGACACGGGCTTGCCGGTCTTGGCGGCGATCTGCGACAGGGCGCGGTTGTGGTCCAGGCGCAGCATGGCGGTGAAGTTCTCGCGCGGCAGGTCCGGCGCCGACTTCATGGCGATGTAGGCGTTGGTGTTGGCCGGGTTGCCGACCACCAGCACCTTCACGTTGCGCGAGGCAACGGCGTTGAGTGCCCTGCCTTGCGCCGTGAAGATCTGGGCGTTGGCCGACAGCAGGTCCGCACGCTCCATGCCCGGGCCGCGGGGGCGGGCGCCCACCAGCAGGGCCACGTCGACGTCCTTGAACGCGGTCATCGGGTCGGAATGCGCTTCCATGCCAGCCAGCAGCGGGAAGGCGCAGTCTTCGATCTCCATCATCACACCCTTGAGCGCCTTCTGGGCCTTCTCATCGGGGATTTCCAGCAGTTGCAGGATGACGGGCTGATCCTTGCCCAGCATTTCGCCGGCGGCGATGCGGAACAGTAGGGCGTAACCGATCTGTCCAGCAGCGCCGGTCACTGCGACGCGCATGGGTGCTTTTGCCATGAGAACTCTCCAAACGGTAGTGAAAGCGGATCGCACTGCGTGCGGCGGGCATCCGGGCGGGATGTCCGTGCAGCTTCGCAGGCATTGCCGGCAACGGTCGGCGCCTCGTGGGCGGTCGGCTCAGAATCGGCAAGAGCCTCGCAGTTTACTGCGTCCGCATGACGATGTGGAAACACACGTGCGATTGACCTTGGCGTCGTCGTGGCGTGTGTGTGGGCCGTCGCCCGGAACAGGCGCGAGTGTAGGTCGGGCCTTGCTAGAAAGTCAATGAATCTTCTGTCTTATATAAGACATAAGACATTCTATAAACGGGCTGGACGCCTTTGTCGCTTTTGTGGTGAAATCGGCGGTTATGTCGAGCACGCCAAGCCCTCTATCCGCTGCGATGCCGCCTTCAGGCGGCGAAGGCGGCGCATCGCCCGCTTCTGCGGGCGGCGCAGGCGGCTCTCCCACGTTCAGCCCGCTGTATCAGCAGATCAAGACGCTGATCCTGCAAAGCTTGCAGGCCGGCGAGTGGAAGCCCGGCGAGATGATCCCCAGTGAGATGGAGTTGGCGGCCCGCTACAAGGTCAGCCAGGGGACCGTGCGCAAGGCGATCGACGAATTGGCGGCAGAAAACCTGGTCGCGCGGCGCCAGGGCAAGGGCACCTTCGTTACCACGCATTACGAAGAAGGGGTGCAGTTCCGTTTCTTGCGTCTGATGCCGGAGCAGGGCGAGCAGCACTATCCCAGCAGCCGTGTGCTGGAGTGCAAGCGCATGCGCGCCCCGGCTGAGATCGCCCGTCTGCTCGAGCTCAAGGCCGGTGACAGCGTCGTGCAGATCCGCCGCATCCTGTTCTTTTCGGGTGAGCCGACCGTGCTCGAGGAAATCTGGTTGCCGGGGGCGAGCTTCAAAGGGCTGACGGCTGAAAAGCTGACCGAGTGGAAGGGTCCGATGTACGCATTTTTCGAGGCGGAGTTTGGCGTGCGCATGTTGCGTGCCACCGAGCGCATCCGTGCGGTGGCCGCTGACCCGACCACGGCGGAGTTGCTGTCGGTGGCCGCTGAATCGCCGCTGCTGTCAGTGGAGCGCGTGTCGCATACGTTCGGCGACAAACCGGTGGAGATACGCCGTGGCCTGTACGTCACGACGCGGCACTACTACCAGAACGAATTGAATTAATGACGCGTCGCCGGGCCCGATTCATGCGGGCCGTCGCCGCTTCGGCTGCGTCTTGATTTGTGCGGCGCGCAACAGCGTATTGCGCGTCATGAAGGCGGTGTAGAGAGGACAATCGGCCCCCGTATTACGCCACTGGCTGGCGAGGGCAGGAAGCACAAAAGTGGAGCGCATCGCATGGAATTTATGGTGCGCTGCGCAACAAAAGCGCGCTAAAATCTCGTGGATTTGTGCAAAGCTGTTTTGTTTGTTGATTAGCCAATTGGGGTCTGACCATGGCAGAAGCCATCAAGAAAGCCAGGCCGGTATACAGGAACATCGGTTTGGGCGACATCGCCCGCTACCGCTTGCCCTGGGCCGGTAAGGTGTCCATCCTGCACCGTGCCAGCGGTGCGCTGATGTTCCTTCTTCTTCCGTTCGTGCTGTACTTGTTCGAACAAAGTCTCACGTCGGAAATCAGTTTCGCCAAGTTCTCGGCGCTTCTGTCCAACGGTTTTGCCAAGGTCGTCGTCCTCG
>NZ_NKIL01000009.1:0-195650 GCF_002256165.1 Ralstonia sp. PBBBR1
CACCGAATCTCCAGCCAACCGTCAACCACCCAATCGACCGCAAACCCGCTCTACACCTGCTTCTCCACCACTTAACACCACCACCGCCACTTGCGTTTCGGCGCTGTGTTTTGCAGCGAGGGGCGAACTATAGGCGGGTTCCCGGAGCTTGGCAACACCTTTGTCATGACGGGCTGATGACGTGTTCGTGAAGAATAGCCGCCAGCCCCGTCTGCATATGGGATTGCGGCCCCAAAAGGACTCGCAAAAGCAGGCCTGGGATACCCGATACCGTTACTCGGGTATTCCCGAAGTCACCCTGCTACGCCGTCCTTATTGGTGCTTGAACGCCGCTGCACGCTTTTCGACGAAGGCGCGCATGCCTTCTTTCTGGTCTTCTGTAGCGAATGTGGCGTGGAACAGGCGGCGCTCCAGATGCACGCCCTCGCTGAGCGAAGTCTCGTAGGCCGCGTTGATCGACTCTTTGATCATCATGACCGTGGGCAGCGAGAAGCCGCCAATGGTTTCTGCGGCCTGGATGGCTTCGTCGAGCAGCTTGTCGGCGGGGATGACGCGCGAGACTAGGCCGGCGCGCTCGGCTTCCTCCGCGCCCATCATGCGGGCAGTCAAGCAGAGGTCCATGGCCTTGGCCTTGGAGACGGCACGCGGCAGGCGTTGCGTACCGCCGGCACCGGGCATGGTGCCGAGCTTGATTTCCGGCTGGCCGAACTTGGCGGTATCGGCGGCGAGGATGATGTCGCACATCATGGCCAGTTCACAGCCGCCACCGAGCGCGTAGCCGGCCACCGCGGCGATCACCGGCTTGCGGATGCGGCGAATGGTTTCCCAGTTGCGCGTGATGTATTCGTTCTTGTAGACGGTAGCGAAGTCATAATCGGCCATGGCGCCGATATCCGCGCCGGCGGCGAACGCCTTTTCACTGCCGGTAATGACGATGGCGCCAATGTTGGCGTCGGCATCGAAGGCGAGCAACGCGCCACCGAGTTCGTCCATGAGCGCATCGTTGAGGGCGTTGAGTGCCTTCGGACGATTGAGCGTAATGAGACCGACGCGACCGCGCGTTTCGACCAGAATGTTTTCGTAGGACATGGAAGCTCCAGTTGGAATGGATGTAATATTAGCCGACCAACCGGTCGGTTAATCAATGAACCGATGACCGAGGAGGAGACAAGATGACCAGCCCGACCATTCTGCTTGACTGGCACGAACACGTGGCAACCATCACGCTGAACCGGCCCGATCAGCTCAACAGCTTCACGGCCGGCATGCACCGGGAACTGCGCGAAGCGCTGGACAAGGTGGAGCGCCAGCGCGCCCGCGCTTTGATCCTGACCGGAGCGGGACGCGGCTTCTGCGCGGGGCAGGATCTCTCCGAACTCAATTTCACGCCCGGGCAGATGACCGACCTGGGCCAGCTCATCGACGAGCAATTCAACCCGCTGGTGCGCCGTCTGCGTGCCATGCCCCTGCCCGTGATTGCCGCCGTGAATGGCGTGGCCGCCGGCGCCGGCGCAAACCTGGCGCTGGCGTGCGACATCGTGATGGCCGCCGAGAATGCATGCTTCCTCCAGGCGTTTGTAAAGATCGGGCTGCTGCCGGATTCGGGCGGGACGTGGTTCCTGCCGCAGCGCATCGGTGTGGCGCGGGCGATGGGGCTGGCGATGCTTGGCGAGAAGCTCGACGCCAAGACTGCGCTCGCCTGGGGCTTGATCTGGGGCGTTTATCACGATGCCAAGATCCTGATGACCGAAGTGAATTGCATGGCCGACCATCTGGCCAAGCAACCCACCCGGGCGCTGGCCGCCATCAAGCGCGCCATGCATGCGGCGCCCACACAGTCGTTGGACGCCCAACTGGATCTCGAGCGCGACCTGCAGCGCGAACTCGGCAATTCCCGCGACTATGCAGAAGGTGTCGATGCCTTTCTGAACAAGCGCGTGGCGCATTTCACAGGCGAATAAGGACATCAGTGTGACGGAAACGACCCTCCACGATGCGCAGGCGCTGGCTGAAGCGGCCTGCAAAAGCATGTTCGACGCCGATGCCTGCACGCGCTGGCTCGGCATGCGCGTGGAGGCGGTCGCGCCCGGCTTTGCCCGGCTGTCCATGACGGTGCGACCTGAATTCCTCAACGGGCATCGCACCTGTCATGGCGGATTGATCTTCACGCTGGCCGATTCGGCTTTCGCGTTTGCCTGCAACAGCCATAACCACAACACGGTGGCGGCTGGATGCGGCGTCGACTTCCTGCGCCCGGCGCACGGCGGCGACACCCTCACAGCAGAGGCAACCGAGCAGGTCTTGTCCGGCCGACACGGCATCTACGACGTACGCGTGACAAACCAGGCCGGCGAGGTGGTCGCCATGTTTCGCGGCAAATCTGCGCAGATTCGCGGCCAGGTCATTCCGGTCCCTGGCAGCCCAGAACCCTAGTTCGACCTCTATATAAAGCCGTTCACAAAACCGCATCACCATTAGAGGACGCCTCAGAACCTGTTCACGATCCGTATCGAGCGGCCCGAGGTTGGCCCGAGAAGCGCAACCGTACATGGGTACGGTGAGCATCGCAGGGCCAAGATCGGGACGCGCAGTAGGATCGTGAGCAGGTTCGCACGACGGCGTCCCGAGGAGACCCGCATGCGCCCCCGCTCGACCGACCTGCCGCTCGATCCGATCGAGACCGCCAGCCGCGACGCCATCCAGGCACTGCAGCTTGAACGCCTGAAGCGCAGCCTCGCGCACGCGTATGAGAACGTGCCCGCCTATCGGGCGAAGTTCGACGCGGCGGGTGTGCATCCGTCAGATTTGCAGTCGCTTGCCGATCTGGCGAAGTTTCCGTTCACAACCAAGACCGATCTGCGCGACAACTATCCGTTCGGCATGTTTGCGGTGCCGCAGGATCGGATCGCGCGCATCCACGCATCGTCGGGTACGACCGGCAAACCCACGGTGGTCGGCTACACGCTGGCGGATATCGATACATGGGCCGGCTTGGTGGCGCGCTCGATCCGGGCGGCGGGGGCACGGCGCGGCGACAAGGTCCACGTGAGCTACGGCTACGGGCTTTTCACCGGCGGCCTGGGCGCGCATTACGGCGTGGAGCGCGCGGGGCTGACGGCCATCCCGTTTGGCGGTGGGCAAACCGAGCGGCAAGTGCAACTCATCCACGATTTTCAGCCGCAGATCATCATGGTCACGCCCAGCTACATGCTGGCGATTGCCGACGAGTTCGAACGCCAGGGCATGGACCCGGCTGCGTCGAGCCTGCAGATCGGCATCTTCGGCGCCGAGCCATGGACACCCGAAATGCGCAGCGCCATCGAAGCGCGCATGGGGCTTTCGGCGGTCGATATCTACGGCCTGTCGGAGGTGATGGGGCCTGGCGTGGCCAGCGAATGCGCCGAAACCAAGGACGGCCCGACCATCTGGGAAGACCACTTCTATCCGGAGATCATCGATCCAGACACCGGCGAGGTGCTGCCCGACGGCGAATTCGGCGAACTGGTGTTCACGTCGCTGACCAAGGAAGCGATGCCGGTGGTGCGCTATCGCACGCGCGATCTGACGCGCCTATTGCCCGGCACGGCGCGTCCGGGCTTGCGCCGCATGGAGAAAATCACCGGCCGCTGCGACGACATGATGATCGTGCGCGGTGTGAACGTGTTCCCATCGCAGATCGAGGAATTGATCCTGAAGCACGCGGCGCTATCACCGCACTATCAATGCGTGCTCGGCAAGGAAGGACCGCTGGATACACTGACGGTGCGGATCGAGGCGGCGCTAGGCGCGCCGGCTGACGCGGCAAAATCGGCGAGCAGCCAACTGGCGCGCGACATCAAGTCGTTGATCGGCGTGACCGCCGCGATCGAGACACTGGCCAGCGGCGGAATCGAGCGATCGGTCGGCAAGGCGCGCCGCGTGGTGGACTTGCGGCGCACCTAGCGTCTTGCAGCGTGTTACCGGGCAGCAACGCCGATGCTACCCCCCTTCGGCACCAGCACCCACAGCCGACCGGCCTGCTTCATGCGGCCCGCGAGGTCGCCAGCGGCATCGCCATGGCCGAAGTAATAGTCGGCGCGCACCGCCCCGCGAATGGCCGAACCCACGTCCTGCGCAAACACGAGCTTCTGGATCGGATCGGTCGATAGCGGCTTGGTCGTCGACAGGAACACCGGCGAGCCCAGCGGAATGTAGGTCGGGTCGACGGCGATCGAGCGTTCGTCCGTGAGCGGCACGCCCAGCTTGCCGATCGGGCCGCCCGTGTTGCCCGGCGTTTCGGCAAAGAACACGTAGCGCGGGTTGATGTTGAGCATCTCTTCCACGCGGCTCGGATTGGCGCGGGCCCAGGCCTTGATCCCTTGCATGGTGGCCTGCACCGGCGTGATTTCGCCCATGTCGAGCAGCCAGCGCGCAAACGAACGGAACGGCTGGTTGTTCGTGCCGCCCACGCCCAGGCGCATGATGCCCCCCTCTTCCAGCTGAACCTGTCCCGAGCCCTGGATCTGCAGGAACGCCGCTTCGACCGGGTCGTCCACCCAGACAACTTCTTGCCCCTGAAGCGCCGGACTGCGGATCAACTGCGCGCGCGCCGGCAGCGTCTTGCCGCGCCACGCGGCAGGCATGCGGTACAGCGGCGTCTGATAGGCGCCGTGGCGGGTGCGCGAGCCACGCAGCAGCGGTTCGTAGTAACCGGTGATGAGGCCGCTGTCGGTGCCGTCGTCCTTCACGACCCGATACGGCGTGAAGTTGTCTTCAAAGAACACGCGCATGGCAATCGGATCACCGGCATCGACCATCAGGCCAGCGGAGCACACGCGCGACCAATCGGTGCGGCGCTTCATCGCCTGGCAGTTCGATTGCAGCGCGGGCCAGGCGGAGGCGAGGTCATCGGCGGTCCAGCCGGACACATCAGCCCAGGTGGCGGGGGCCAGATGCCCGCCGAGCGAGCCTGTTGGCGCTTGCGGCGTTTCGACGCGGGGCGGGGGCCCGCTCGTACAAGCGGCAAGCAAGGCCACGACCAGAACAGCGGCCAGTCCGCCCCAGCGGCGACGGGTGCCGGTGCGGGCTTGTGTCAATGCGTCCAAGGTTGCTGCTGTCATGCGTGTTTCATCCTGTCCGGTGCGGCCGCGGGCTTGGCTACAATGCCTCGCACCCGAGCTTCCCGCCATCGACCATGAGCCAATTCTTTGAAAACCATCCGATGATGCTGTTCGGCCTGGAGGCCGGCGTGGCGCTGTTCCTGCTGATCTTCATCGTGATCTGGACAATGTCGGGCGCCAAGAAGCATCCACGCCCGCTGCGTGCCCCGCCCGAGCATCCGTCGCGCCACAGCGACGCCACCAAGCCTTCACAATCGACCGAAACGGCGCCCAAAGATTCTCAAGCCGCCAATTCCGACGCGCCCTGATTCCCGATCAGTGCAGCATGCGCGGCATCACCAGCGCAAATTCGGGGATGGGCGCCTCGAAACGGTGACCGTCTTCGGCCACGCAGAAGTATTCGCCGCGCATCGTGCCCACGGGCGTCTTGATGGTCGCCCAGCTCGTGTACTCAAAGGATTCACCCGGCGGCAGCAGCGGCTGATGGCCGACCACGCCGAGGCCGTTCACTTCCTGGACCTGCTCGTCGGCGTCGGTAATCACCCAGTGGCGCGAGATGAGCTGGCTCGGCACGTCGCCGGTATTGCGGATGGTGATGGTGTAGGCGAAGGCGTAGCTGCCCTGCTCCGGCTCGGATTGCTCCGGCAGATAGCGCGTCCGGACCTGGACGGTGAGTTCGTAGCTTGGCATGACAATCCACAATAAGAATGGCGCCCATTGTGCGGCATGGCCGTGGCACCGGCAAGGCGCGAGCGGACGTCCGATCCGGCTAAAATAGCGCCCTTCCTTGCGCTTTCGCGTGCGAGTTCACGCGCCTTATCCGTCTCCCATCATGTCTGCAGCCATCGATCCGTCCGGTTTCCGCATCGCCCCGTCCATCCTCTCCGCCGACTTTGCCCGACTGGGCGAAGAAGTGCGCCGCGTGCTCGAATCGGGCGCGGACTGGATCCACTTCGATGTGATGGACAACCACTACGTGCCGAACCTGACCGTCGGGCCGCTGGTTTGCGAGGCGATCCGCCCGCACGCACAAAAGGACGGCAAGCCGGTGCCGATCGACGTGCATCTGATGGTCAGCCCGGTCGATCGCATCATCCCGGACTTCGCAAAGGCCGGCGCCGACCTGATCACCTTCCACCCGGAAGCGTCCGAGCACATCGACCGCTCGCTGGCGCTGATCCGCGACAACGGCTGCAAGGCCGGCCTGGTGTTCAATCCGGCCACCCCGCTGCACTACCTGGACCATGTAATGGACCGCCTGGACATGGTGCTGATCATGTCGGTCAACCCCGGCTTCGGCGGCCAATCGTTCATTCCGGAAGCGCTGAACAAGCTGCGTGCCGTGCGCCAGAAGCTCGACGCATACCAGGACAAGACCGGCCGCAAGATCCTCCTTGAGATCGACGGCGGCGTGAAGGCAGACAACATTGCCGAGATTGCCAAGGCCGGCGCAGACACCTTCGTCGCGGGTTCAGCCGTGTTCGGCAAGCCGGACGCGGATGGCGGCTACCGCGGCACCGTGGGCGCGCTGCGCCAAGCGCTGGCCCCCCTGGCATGATGACGGGCGTGCTACCCGCCGGCCCCGTCCGCGCTGTCATCATCGACCTAGACGGGACGATGGTCGACACGGCGGGCGACTTCCACGCCGCCATCAATGCGATGCTGGGGGCGCTTGGCGCCGCGCCGGACATGCCAGCCGAGGAAGTGGTCAGTTACGTCGGCAAAGGCTCGGAAAACCTCGTGCGGCGCGCGCTTGATGTACGCTTGCCGCCCGCCCAGGCCAACAGCCGCTTTGCGGAGGGGCTGGAGTTGTACCAGCGCGCCTACATCGCCATCAACGGACAGCACGTGAACGTCTATGACGGCGTGCGCGAAGGGCTGGCTGCACTGCGCGACATGGGCATCGCTCTCGCGTGCGTGACGAATAAGCCACGCGATTTCACGCAGCCGCTCCTGGCGCAGCTCGGCCTGAACACGTATTTCGACCTCGTCTACCCGGGCGACGCCTTCCAGTATCGCAAGCCCGATCCGTACCCCATGCTGCGGGTGGCGGAGGCGTTTGGCGTGGACCCGGTTGAAATCGTGGCCATTGGCGACTCGGAAAACGACGCCCGCGCGGCCCGTGCCGCCGGCATGCGCGTGCTGGCGGTACCGTATGGCTATAACCACGGCCAGCCTATACAGGGCGCCGGGGCCGATGCTATAGTCGACACACTTTTTGCGGCAGCCGAGTTGATCCGGCCCTATGCGGAGCCACACAACGCCGTCTCTGCCGCTTCAACTGACGATCCATGTTCCTGAATCGCAAACGCGTCGACGCTGGTGGTGACCGGGGGGCCTGGCCCTGGCGGCCCTGGCACGCCCTCGTCCGGGCGTAAGCGTTTGCACGGCTGCTGATCGTTCTTCCTCGGTTTCGGCACTCTGGCGCGCCACGAACGCGCCGCCCAAACCACCCCCGCATCTCCTGCCCCAAACGCTGACCGCCCGCCGGTCTTCCGCTGACCCGCTATCGGCTGCGGACGACCCTTGCGGGATCGCACGGTCGCTTTTACGACGTTCGCGCGTTCCCATCCCTGATGTTCTGCTAACGTTCCGACGGCACCATCGACGCTCTTGCGTTTGCCGTGGACCGAACGCATGTCGGTGGGCGCGCAACCGCCCCGCCTGCTGAATCGACCTGACCGCTCATGACCGAACTCGAATTCAAATCGCTGGCCGACCAGGGCTACAACCGTATTCCGCTGATTGCCGAGGCATTGGCCGACCTGGAGACGCCGCTGTCGCTGTATCTGAAGCTGGCGCAATCGCACGACCGCGGCACGCACACGTTCCTGCTGGAATCGGTAGTGGGCGGCGAGCGCTTCGGGCGTTACTCCTTCATCGGCCTGCATGCGCACACCTTGCTGCGCGCGAAGGGCAATCGCACGGAAGTCGTCACCGACGGCAAGGTGGTGGAGACGAACGAAGGCAACCCGCTGGACTTTATTGCCGCGTTCGAGCGCCGTCAGAAAGTGGCGCTGCGCCCGGGCCTGCCGCGGTTTTGCGGCGGCCTGGCCGGCTACTTCGGCTACGACGCCGTGCGCTTCATCGAGCCGCGACTGGCTGACACCGCCCCGCCCGACGATCTGCAACTGCCCGACATCCAACTCATGCTGTGCGAAGAGTTGGCCGTGATCGACAACCTGTCCGGCAAGCTCTACCTGATCGTCTACGCCGACCCGTCCAAGCCCGAAGCCTATTCACGCGCCAAGCAGCGCCTGCGCGCGTTGCGTACGAAGCTGCACCAGCCGGTGGATGTGCCGGTGACGTCAGCGTCGGTACGTACCGACACCATTCGGGAGTTCGACAAGACGGACTACATCACCGCCGTGCTCAAGGCCAAGGAATACATCGCCGCCGGCGACATGATGCAGGTGCAGATCGGCCAGCGGCTGGTCAAGCCGTTCCGCGATGCGCCGCTGTCGCTGTACCGCGCGCTGCGCTCGCTGAACCCGTCGCCGTACATGTACTTCTACAACTTCGGCGACATGCAGATCGTCGGGGCATCGCCGGAAATCCTGGTGCGCCAGGAAGAGCGTCGTGTGCCGACTGCCGAAAACAATGGCAACGGCGCGGACGAATCCGCCCGCATCGTCACGATCCGCCCGCTGGCCGGCACGCGCCCGCGTGGCAACACGCCCGAGCGCGATGCGGAACTCGCCACCGAGCTGCTCAACGACCCGAAGGAAATCGCCGAGCACGTCATGCTGATTGACCTGGCGCGCAACGACATCGGCCGCATTGCCGAGATCGGCTCGGTCAAGGTGACGGACCAGATGGTCATCGAGAAGTATTCCCACGTGCAGCACATCGTCAGCTCGGTCGAAGGCCGCCTCAAGCCCGGCATGACGAACATGGACGTACTGCGCGCGACCTTCCCGGCCGGCACGCTGTCGGGTGCACCTAAAGTGCGCGCAATGGAGATCATCGACGAGCTGGAGCCCGTCAAGCGCGGCATCTACGGCGGCGCGGTGGGCTATCTCTCGTTCTCGGGCGAGATGGATCTGGCGATCGCCATCCGCACCGGCATCGTCAAGGACGGCAACCTCTATGTGCAGGCCGCCGCCGGGGTGGTGGCCGATTCCGACCCGGATGCCGAATGGAGAGAGACCGAACACAAGGCGCGCGCCGTGCTGCGTGCCGCCGAGCAAGTGCAAGACGGCCTCGACGCCGATTTCTGAGGTTAAGGAGACCACCATGCTGCTGATGCTCGACAACTACGACTCCTTTACCTACAACATCGTCCAGTACTTTGGCGAACTCGGCCAGGACGTGCGCACCTATCGCAACGACGAGATCACGATCGAAGAGATCGAAAAGCTGAACCCGGAGCGCATCTGCCTGTCGCCCGGCCCGTGCACGCCGACGGAAGCCGGCATCCTCGTTCCGGCGCTCAAGCACTTTGCGGGGCGCGTGCCCATCCTTGGCGTGTGCCTCGGGCACCAGGCCATTGCCGATGCGTTTGGCGGGCGCGTGATCCGCGCGCAGAAGGTGATGCACGGCAAGGTCAGCACCATCGAAAACACCGGCGTGGGCGTATTCGCCAACCTGCCGCGGCATTTCAAGGTGACGCGCTATCACTCACTCGCGATCGAGCGCGAAACGCTGCCGGACTGCCTGGAAGTGACAGCC
The DNA here is from genome assembly GCF_002256165.1 of Ralstonia sp. PBBBR1. NCBI lineage: Bacteria > Pseudomonadati > Pseudomonadota > Betaproteobacteria > Burkholderiales > Burkholderiaceae > Ralstonia > Ralstonia sp. PBBBR1. The sequence continues at coordinate 9,771 of NZ_NKIL01000009.1, forward strand.
TGGACCGAAGACGGCGAAATCATGGGCGTGCGCCATAAGACGCTGCCGGTGGAAGGCGTGCAGTTCCACCCGGAATCGATCCTGTCGGAACACGGCCACGCGCTGCTCGCCAACTTCCTGAAGGAACGCGTCTGATGCGCCGCGCGTGCGCGGTGGCGCTGGCGATGATCGCAAGCCTGCCGGCGATGGCCGGTACGCTGGAAGCCTGCCGGGCCGCCCAGCCTGAGGCCGGCAACGTCGCCCAATGCGTGCAGACCGCACGCAAGGCGGCGCAAACGGAACTGGCCTCGGCAGAATCGACACGCCGCACCGCGCTACGCGCCCGCATGGCTGCCAACAAGGGCACGGACCGTGGCGCCGCCATGGCTTTCGACCGCACCGTGCGCGCACACCAACTCTACCGGCAGGCCGAATGTGACCTGCAACGCCGCCTGGCCCGCAATGCGCCCGATGCCGACCTGGCAGAAGCCGCGTGCGAGGCCGATCTCTCGCGTGAGCGCATCGGCGCCTTGCGCGACGCCGCACAGCCGGCCACCCCGGTTGCGGCTCCGGCAGCGCCCAACTGAATACGGAACGACCATGTCCATCACTCCGCAAGAAGCGCTGACGCGCTGCATCGAGCACCGCGAGATCTTCCACGACGAAATGCTGCACCTGATGCGGCTCATCATGCGCGGCGAGATGTCGCCCGTCATGGCGGCCGCCCTCACCATGGGGCTGCGCGTCAAGAAAGAGACCATCGGCGAGATCGCGGCCGCTGCCACCGTCATGCGCGAATTCGCCACCAAGGTCGATGTGCCGGCTGAGGTGTCCGATCACTTTGTTGACATCGTCGGCACGGGCGGCGACGGCGCCAACACCTTCAACATCTCCACCGCTTCGATGTTCGTGGCGGCCGCCGCAGGCGCGCGCATCGCCAAACATGGCGGACGCGGCGTCAGCTCCAAGTCGGGCAGTGCCGATGTGCTCGAAGCGCTGGGCGTGAACATCATGCTCACGCCCGAGCAGGTGGCCGAATCGATCGAGACGGTCGGCATCGGCTTCATGTTCGCGCCCAACCACCACCCGGCCATGAAGAACGTCGCCCCGATCCGCAAGGAGCTGGGCGTGCGCACGATCTTCAACATCCTGGGGCCGCTGACCAACCCGGCCGGCGCGCCGAATATCCTCATGGGCGTGTTCCATCCGGACCTGGTCGGCATCCAGGTGCGTGTGATGCAGCGGCTGGGCGCCAAGCACGCCGTGGTCGTCTACGGCAAGGACGGCATGGACGAGGTCTCGCTGGGTGCTGCCACGCTGGTCGGCGAACTGAAGGACGGCGTGGTGACCGAATACGAAATCCATCCGGAAGACTTCGGGCTGCAGATGGTCTCCAACCGCAGCCTGAAGGTGGCCGACGCCGACGAGTCCAAAGCCATGCTGATCGAAGCGCTGGAAAACAAGCCGGGCACGCCGCGCGAGATCGTCTCGCTCAACGCGGGCGCGGCGCTGTATGCAGCCAACATCGCCGGCTCGATCGGCGACGGCATGAAGCTGGCCCGCGAAGCCATCGCCTCGGGCGCCGCGCGCGCCAAGCTCGACGAACTCGTGCGCGTCACCAACCAGTTCAAAGCCTGATATGTCCGACATCCTCCAGAAAATCCTGGCCGTGAAGGCCGAAGAAGTGGCCGCCGCGCGCAAGCACCGAGACCTGCCCAGCGTGCGCGCCGAAGCCGAAGCCAACCGCAGCGACAGCACGCTCAGGGCCCGCGGCTTTGCCAGGGCAATGCGCGACAAGATCGCCGCCGGCAACGCAGCGGTCATCGCCGAAGTGAAAAAGGCGTCGCCGTCCAAAGGTGTGCTGCGCCCGAACTTCAAGCCAGCCGACATCGCCCGCAGCTATGCCGAGCACGGCGCCGCGTGCCTGTCCGTCCTGACCGACGAACAGTTCTTCCAGGGCCACGCCGATTACCTGCGCGAGGCGCGCGCCGCCTGCACGCTGCCGGTGCTGCGCAAGGATTTCATGGTCGATCTGTATCAGGTGTACGAAGCGCGCTCGTGGGGTGCGGACTGCATCCTGCTGATCGTCGCCGCGCTGGACCAGGGCCTGATGGAAGAACTCGAAGCGTGCGCGCTGGAACTCGGCATGGACGTGCTCGTGGAAGTGCACGACGGCCATGAGCTGGACCGCGCGCTGCGCCTGCAAACACCGCTGGTGGGCGTGAACAACCGCAACCTGCGCACGTTCGAAACCACGCTCGACACCACGCTCGGCCTGCTCAAGCACATGCCGGACGATCGCATCGTCGTCACGGAATCCGGCATCCTCACGCCGGACGACGTGCGCAAGATGCGCGCCGCCGCCGTCAACGCGTTCCTCGTCGGCGAAGCCTTCATGCGTGCAGACGACCCGGGCGCCGAACTGGCCCGCCTGTTTGCCTGAGCGCCAGACACAATGGCCCGCGAGATTGAACTGAAGCTGGCCGTATCGGCCGGCGCGCACGACGCACTGGTCGGCTGGCTGGACGCCAATGCGCAGGCGGCCGGCTCGGTGGAATTGGCGAACGTCTACTACGACACGCGCGACCTGGCGCTGGCGCGCAACCGCGCCGCGCTGCGCGTGCGCCGTCAGGGCAGTCAATGGCTGCAGACGCTGAAGACCGCAGCAGTGAGTACGTCCGGTTTGAGCGCCCGCCACGAATGGGAGGTGCCGCTGCAGAACGATGCACTGTCCGTCGATGCCTTCGTCGCCAACAACGCCGCCGAAGCCGCCGACTATGTTCGGCCACACGCCGCTGCGCTCGCCCCGCTGTTCCGCACCGACTTCACGCGCCGCCTGTGGCACGTGGGTGCCGAGGGCGGCGAGATCGAGATTGCACTGGACGCCGGCGCCATCCTCATCCCCGGCACGCAGGCGCGCGAGCCGATCGACGAACTGGAACTGGAGTGGAAACCGGCAGACGACAGCACGCTCGGCGAAGACGCGATTGCAGAGCGCCTGCACGCCTGGACGCAAACGCTGCGTGCCGCCGTGCCGGGCCTCACGCCGCTCGACATCAGCAAGGCGCAACGCGGCTACCAGTTGCGCGAGAAAGCCGTCGGGGGCCAGACATGACGCGACGCGCCAATCCGGCGCAAGCCGCCCTCTTCGATGAACCCGCGGTGGACGCGGCCGACGTGAGTTTCATCCCGCTGGCCCAGCAGTTCGACGCCCTCCCCGCCGACTGGAAGGCGGTCCTCACGCCCTGCATCGCGCAGACCAATTGGCCTGAACTATGTGCCTTTGTCGATGGCGAGCGCGCAGCGGGCAAGCCGATCTTCCCGACGGATGTCTTCCGCGCGCTGCACCTGACTTCGGTGGACGATGTACGCGTCGTCATCCTCGGCCAGGACCCGTATCACGGCACAGGCACCGTGGATGGCCGCGAGATTCCGCAGGCCCATGGGCTGGCGTTTTCAGTGCCGGCGGGTGTGCGCGTGCCGCCAAGCCTGCGCAACATCTACAAGGAAATCGAAGCGGAATTCGGCTGCAAGCTGCCAGGCACCTCCGGCAATCTGGAGGGCTGGGCACAGCAAGGCGTGCTGCTGCTAAACACGGTGCTCACCGTCGAACAAGGCCAGGCTGCGAGCCACGCCAAGCGCGGCTGGGAGCGCATCACCGATTGCCTGCTGGAGCAACTCGCACGCGTCGGCCACAAGCGCGTGTTCATGCTGTGGGGCAGCCACGCGCAGGCCAAGCGCGCGCTGCTGTCGGACGGGCATCTGGTGCTGGAGGCGCCGCACCCGTCGCCGCTGTCGGCGCATCGCGGGTTCTTGGGATGCGGACATTTCAAGACGGCGAATGATTGGCTGGCGGCGCAGCGCCAACCGACCATCGACTGGCTGAAGCCGCAGGCCGCTTGAACGGCGCGGGCCAGGCGGCCCATCGACGAGCCGTGAAGTGTCGGCTGCGACCGTCTGGATGCCGCGTTCGGCGCTCCGGAACTCAACGTTGAATCTCCGAGACTCGACTTCGACTCTCCGAGGGTCAAATTCGACCTTTTTCGGCTCGAGTTTGAGTCTTCAAGATCCATCGTCGGCCCTCCGAGACTCGACTTCGGCCCTCTGAGGCTGACCTTTGACGCTCGGATACTGGAAGTCGACGGTCTGAAGCTGGACGTCGGCTCTCTGAGCCCCGTCGTCCAGGGTCGGGGGCTCAGCGCAGTCGCGGTGGAAGATCCCGCCGCCGGCGCGGAGCCTTTCAGCCGCCGGCCGCGCCTAGTCCTTCGAAATACGCAGCGCGCGTCCGAGCGCACCACAACGCAATGCGATTTTGGACGTGTCAGCCCGCAGCGCCTGCAGACGCCGCTCTAGCAGGTGCATCGCCGACAGCGATTCGGATTCGGCGGCCGCATCGACCATGCGCGAGCGTGCCGACTGATCGGCGAAGTCGGCTGCGCCCAGCTCCTGTGTGTCGCGAGGGCGCACGCCCCAGCCGCCCTCTTGCACGGCCTGGTCAAAGCGCTCCTGGGCGCGCGCCAGGCTTTCGAGTGCGGCCTCAGCCGTTTGCTCGACCAGCGCCCGCGTATCGGCTTCGTCCAGCTCCTGCGCCCGTTGCCGCACGAGGATGCGCACCGCGGCGACGTGCGCCGCCACGAGGTAGTTCTGCACGATGAAGCGGTTCAGGTTGTCGACGGCACGGTGCCGGCTCTTGGGCTCGTCGAGCATGCGCGCGAAGGCGGCGATGAGCCCCGTGAGCGACTCCATGAACTGCTTGCGCTGCACGCGGTAGACGAAGTCATCCTTGAGCGAGCCGAGCAGCAAGTCGCGCGCGGCTTCGATAAAGCGGCGGTTGGTGCGCAGCACGTCGTCCACCAGCTTGGGAAGGTTACGGTATTCCCAGCTTGGCAGGACGTAGCTGAAGGCCGTGGCGATGGCCGCGCCGATCAGCGTATCGACCAGCCGTTCACCGATGGCGCCCTTGCTGCCGGGCAGCAGCAGGTTGATCTGGATGAGCACCTGCACGCACGCCGCAATCGCCGTGTAGCGGTAGCGCACGGTAACGAACGCGGCGCTGGCGGCGGTGGACAGGTACAGCACGCCCATCAGGATCCACGTCGAATGCGTGTACCGCAGGATCACGGCGGCAATGACGCAACCGATGAGCGTACCCAGCACCCGGTCGAAGTTGCGCTGGCGCGTCATGCTGAACGTCGGCTTGAGAATCACGACGATGGTCAGCAAGACCCAGTAGCCGTGCGAGCTATATGGGAGATGGTCGGCGATCCACAGCCCGGCCGCCACGGCCATGGAAATGCGCAGCGCAAAGCGCAGCACCGGCGAACGCCACGTCAACTCTTCCAGCACCAGCCGCAGCTCGTACTTCTGGCGCGTGAGAAACGGCGTCATGTCGGGACGCAGCAGCACCTGCGACAGCTCGACCGGCGTGGCGGTGGCGGCGTGCAACTGCGCCATGAGGCGGATTGCGCCCCGCACCGTGGCCACCGATTCTTCGAGCGCGGCAATCGCCTCGATCGGCACGCCGTGATGGTTGTGCTGCAACTCGTGCAGCGCGCCTTCAATGGCGGCCACCTCCTGGTCGTACGACACCGGCGTGGGTGACGGCCGGTCGCGGCCGACGGCATAGGCGACGCCTTCGATGTCCATACGCAAGCGTTCGATCACGTCGCGCAGCAGGCGCATCACCTCGGCGTCGGCCAGCCACTGGCGCAGCAGCGGGTAGTCGGTGTTGGACGACAGCAGATACTCGTAGATATCGAGCATCCGCATGTGAATCTGCACGAGGCGGCCGTCGCTCGTGGTGCGGTTGTCGCGAAAGACGAAATCGCGCGCCACCTGTTGCTTGTCCGCCACGGCAATCTGCTGGCGCACGAGCGCGTTGAACTGCTCGTCGAAATCCTTGGAGGCGTCGTAGAAGCCGGCTTTGCACTCCACGTACACGGCCAGTTCGTACAGGCATTCGGCCAGCACCTGCTCTTTGATGCGGCGGCGCTGGCCCCACGCCACCGCCATCGCAAAGGCCATGTAGCCGATCGCGCCGAGGAAGAACTGCAGCGTGTGCTCCACCGCTTCGCGGAAGGCGAATTCCTCGGTGAACGTGAGCGTCATGACGAACAGCGCCGCGAACTGCAGCGGCATCGTCTTGTTGCCGTACGCCACCATGAGCCCCGCGAGGAAGCTCACCACCACGATCACCACCGGCAGGATCGCGTACGGCGTCACCACCGCCACGAGAAAGGTGACGGCGGTCGTCAGCAGCACGCACGCCATCATCTCGTTGAACTTGTGCCGCAGCGGGCTGGGCAAATCCATGAGGCTCGTGCACAGCGCACCGATCGACACCACCATTGCGCCCTGCAGGTCCATCACCAGCAGCGCGAGCAGTGTCAGACCGATCACGCCGGTGGCAGTACGGATGCCGCGCGAGACGTAATGGCTGTAGAGGAAGGTGCGTGGATCGTGTACGTAGTCCATCGGGCTACGTGTCAGGCTGACTTGCCGCGTGACGCGCGCATGCTGCGCGCCGCTGCCCGTTTGCCCAGCCAGGCCGAGCGCAGCGGCGAGGGCTCTGTTGCCAGCGCCAGCGTGAACTGCGGCGTCGCATCGGCGGCGAGCGTTACCTTCAGCGTCATCAGTTCGTCGCGGCGGAACACGTGCACCGGCACGGTATCGCCGGCGCGATAGCGCGTGAGCGTCTTGTCGAGCTGGCCGGCCGGAACACGCAGGCCGTCCACCGCGACGATCAGATCGCCGGCAGACAATCCGGCGCGCTGCGCCGGGCTGCCGTCGAAGACCTGCTGCAGCTTGACGAAGCCGTTCTCGGCGGCGGTCTTGACGCCCAGCGCGAGCGCCGTATCGGCGGCCTTGCGCGTGGCGCTCACGCCCATCGCCTTGAAGAGCGCAGGCAGCGGTGGGTCGTCGCGGCCTTCGCTCAACTGGCGCACCAGCGTGCGCAGGCGCACACCGGTGGTTTCTTCCATCAGGGTGATGAGCCCCGCTTCGGTCACGCCGCGCTGCGCGTGGCCGGCGGCGTAGAAATCGCGGCCGTACGTCACCCACAGAGCGCGCATCACGTCATCGAGCGAACGTTCGCCGTGGGTCTGCGTGCGGATCGTGAGGTCCAGCGCCAGCGCCACCAGCGAGCCCTTGGTGTAATAGCTGACGATGGCGTTGGGGGCGTTCTCGTCCTGGCGGTAGTACTTCGTCCAGGCGTCGAACGAGCTTTCTGCCACGCTCTGCTTGAGGCGGCCGCTGCCGCGCAGCACGCCGTTCCATGTCTTGCCAAGCATCTCCAGATATTGCGCTTCGGAGATCAGGCCCGAGCGCACCAGCATCAGGTCGTCGTAATAGCTGGTGAACCCTTCAAACAGCCACAGCAACGGTGTGTGGACCTCGCGGTCGAGCGCGTACGGCACGAAGGTGGCCGGCTTGATGCGCTTGACGTTCCAGGTGTGGAAATACTCGTGGCTAACGAGGCCAAGGAAGGTGCGATAGCCCTCGGTGGTCTCATCGCGGCCGGCTACGGGCAAATCGCCGCGCGCGCACATCAGCGCGGTGCTGGCGCGATGCTCGAGGCCGCCGTAGCCGTCGGTGGTGACCATCGTCATGAAGACGTAGCGGCGGTTGCTGTCGAGGAACGGCGCCGTGGCGGTGTGCGGCTCGAACAGGCGGATCTGCGCTTCGCAGATGCGCTTGAAATCGCGGGCGATGCGTTCCAGATCGAGATTCGGTACGCGGCCGGTAAAGACGGCGTCGTGCTGCGCGCCGCAGGCCTCGAACGACACCAGCTCGAACGTGCCCATCTCAACCGGGTGGTCGATCAGTTCGTCGTAGTCCGCTGCTTCGTACCAGCCGAAGCCGTGGCGCTTGGCGCCAGCCTTGCCCTGGACGCGTCCAGTGGCCTCGCGCAGCGCGGTCGCCACGCGCCAGCCCCGGTAGGCCTCTCCGGCCGGCGGCTGGATGTCGACCAGGCAACGCTGGTCATCCGCGCCTTCCACACGCAGGAATACCGACGTGCCATTGAAGAAGCCGCGCGTGGCGTCCAGGTGCGCGGCGCGCACCGACAAGTCCCACGCATAGACGTCGTATGAAACCGTCAGCGGCCCGGTGCACGGGGCGGCCCACCACGTGTGCTTGTCGACCTTGGACAGGCGCACCGGCCTGTCCGCCGACGATGCCTCGATCCGCACGATGTTGCGCGCGAACTCGCGGATCATGTAGCTGCCCGGAATCCACGCCGGCAGCGAAAAGCGCTGGCCTTGGCTGTCGGGCGCGTCAACCGTGACGGTGACGGTGAAAACGTGCGCCTCGGGCGCGGCGGGGGCAATGGTGTAGCGGATCGGCTTCATGGCGGACATTGTAGCGTTGCCGTCCCACGCCGCCGAAGCCAAATCGTCCGCAAACCGGCCTGCCAGCCTATCGGTTGACGTCGACCACGACGCGCCCGCGCATCTTGCCGGCCATGATGTCGTGGGCTGCGTCGATGGCCTCGGAAAGCGTCACCTCGCGCGTGATGGCGGCCAGGCGATCGGGCAGCAGATCGGCGGCCAGACGCTGCCACGCGGTCTGGCGCAGCGCGCGTGGCGCCATCACGCTGTCGATCCCGCACAGGGTCACGCCACGCAGGATGAACGGTGCGACCGTGGCCGGAAAATCCATCCCCTGCGCAAGCCCGCACGCCGTGACCACACCGCCATAGCGCACCTGTGCGCACGCGTTCGCCAGCGTGTGCGAGCCCACCGAATCGACCACCGCCGCCCAGCGTTCCTTCTGCAACGGCTTGCCGGGGGCGGAAAGCTCGGCGCGGTCGATCACCTCCGTCGCGCCCAGCGCCTGCAGGAAATCGGCCTCGCTCGTCTTGCCGGTGGACGCCACCACGCGGTAGCCCAGCTTGCCGAGCAGCGCGATGGCGATCGAGCCCACGCCGCCCGATGCGCCCGTCACCAGGACCTCGCCGTCGCCCGGTTTCACGCCGGCACGCTCCAACGCCAGCACCGACAGCATCGCCGTGTAGCCAGCCGTGCCGATCGCCATGGCCTGCCGCGCGTCGAGCCCCGCCGGCAATGCCACCAGCCAATTGCCCGAAAGCCGCGCCTGCTGGGCGAGGCACCCCCAATGCGTCTCGCCGACGCCCCAGCCGTTGAGCACGACCGCATCGCCCGTCCTCCAGTCCGGATGCGAGGAATCGAGCACGACACCCGCGCCGTCGATGCCGGCCACCATCGGCCATTTGCGCACGACCGGGCCTTTGCCGGTGATGGCCAGGCCGTCCTTGTAATTGATGGTCGACCAGTCCACGCGGATCAGCACATCGCCGGCGGTCACCTCGTTGGCCAGCGCTTCGGGTGCGGACAACGCCGCGTCATCGAGGTCGACGATGTGGGCCAGCGGCCCGCCATCCTGCTTTTCCAGCATCAGCGCGCGAAACGACATACCAAGTCTCCAAAGGTGAGTTGAATGCAAGCGCCCAAAGAAAAAGCGCCGGATCGACCGGCGCTTCCTTCGCGCGAATTATGACTTCTTGAGCGCGGCGAACTTACGCTCCAGCGTGGCTGCATCGATCAGGCCCGGGGCCCGCGAGCCGTCCGGGAAGATGATGGCCGGCGTGCCGGTCACGTTCAGTTGCTGGCCAAGCTTCAGGTTGGCTTCCAGCGGTGTATCGCAGGTGCCGGCGCCGCCCGGGGCGGTCTTGGCGGTCATCCAGTCGCGCCAGGCCTTGGCGCGGTCGGCCGAACACCAGATCTGCTTGGCCTTGGTGTTCGAGTCTTCCGACAGGATCGGGAACAGGAAGGTGTAGACGGTGACGTTGTCGACCTGCGTGAGCATCTGCTCCAGCTTGTGGCAGTACGGGCAGTTCGGATCGGAGAACACGGCGATCTTGCGTGCACCGTTGCCCTTGACCCACTTCACGGCGCGGTCCAGCGGCAGGTCGGACCACTTGACGCGGTTCAGCTCGGCCAGGCGCTCCTGCGTGAGGTTCGTGGCGGTCTGCGTGTCCAGCAGATCGCCGTTGAGCACGTAGCGGCCGGTGGCATCGCTGTAGACGACCTGGCTGCCGAGGTTGATCTCGTACAGGCCGGCCAGCGGCGACTTGGTGACGCTCTTGATCTCCACGTTCGGGCCCAGGGCCTTCTGCACCGTGGCCTTCACCTTGTCCAATGCGGACTCGGCGGCACCGGCGCTCAATACATAGCCCGCGCCAATGGCTGCCACTGCCACCGCAGAGGCGATGGCCGCCACCCGAATACGAAACGACATAACGACTCCTGGAACCCCGAAAAACCACAAATCCGCTGAGAGTGCCTCAGCCGAGTGCGTGCCTGATCAACAAGCGTTTGATAAATGGCGTCATGCCCACCATGCGCATCCCCGCGTTGCGTACCGTGCGAGGCAGCGCGCCCGGCAGGGCGAACAGTTTGTGCAGACCATCGGTGGCGGCCGTGAGCGAAAGGAGGTCTTCGCGGCGGGCACGCTCGTAGCGGCGCAGCAACCTCAGATCGCCATGATCGCGCATGGTTTCACGTTCCGCCATCACACGGCCAATTTCCGACACATCCCTAAGCCCGAGGTTCATGCCCTGCCCGGCCAGCGGATGAATCACATGCGCTGCATCGCCCACCAGCGCCACACGTGGCGCGACCGCCCGGCTGGCGTGTTGCAGCACGAGCGGGAAGCCCTGCGCAGGCGTGATGTTCGACAAGCGCCCGAAGCGGGCGGCGATGGCGCCACCCGCCGCGGCCTCGACCGTGCGGCACAACGCCTCGGGCGACAGCGCAAGCAGTTCGCGGGCGTGATCTTCACTGGCCGACCACACCATCGACACGCGTCGATCGGGCAGCGGCAGCATCGCGAGGATCTCGCCGCGTACCGGCGCGGCGAGATCCGCTTCGGCGGCCTGCTCGGCGGATGCACCGAGGAACCATTGCCACGCGGTGTCCTGATGCCAGCGCTCGGCCTGGAAGTTGGCAACCACGCCGAGCTGCCGGTACGGCTTCGCTTCGGCCTGGATGCCGGCCTGCTGGCGCACCCACGAATGCTTGCCATCGGCGCCGATCACGCATTCCGCGCGGATCGTCTGCCCGTCGGCCAGCGTCAGGCGCACGGCATCGGCTTGCATTTCGAAGCCGGTGGCGGCGTGCGGGAAGGTCTGCACCGTGTGGGCGAAGCGCAGCGCCGTTTCCAGCGCACGCTCGACCAGCGAGGATTCGGCAATCCACGCCAGTTGCGGCGTGCCGGCTGCGTAGGCGGAAAAGTGCAGGTCGGGATGGGCGTGTTCGCCGCGTGCGGCGGCGGCGTCGCCGAAGATGCGCATGTCGTGCACAGGCTGCACGCGCGTCATGTCGAGGGCCGGCCAGATGCGCAACTGCTCCAGCAGCGCCTGCGAGCTGGACGAGAACGCGTAGACGCGTGCATCCCAGGCGTCCGGCCCGGCGGCTGCGGACACTGGGGCGGGCGTTGCGATATGCGCGATGCGCAAGCCGATCTGCGCCAGCCGGAGCGCGCAGGCGCGCCCGACGATGCCACCGCCCACCACGGCCACGTGGTAAGGCGCAGCCTCCTTGTGAGCCGCCTTGGAAGAGGAAAACGCGGGTGTATTCATGGTGCGCCGATTATAGCGGCGGGGGGTGCTGCGCCCTTGTGACCGCGCAAATGTGTCGCGACGGATATGGGGCACCGCCGCAGATCGGCTCGGTGTTTACGCCTACCGTCTCCAAAAGAGGCAAAAAAATCACTTCAGATCGTTGCTGCGTCCGGAGCATATTTGGTACGCGTATGTGTCAGGTACGCCGCATGTGTGCCAAGCACGTCGCCTGCCCGCAGACCCCAAAAGTGACGTCATTTACACCTCGAGCCATGCACTCAAGTCATCCGCCAGGATGGACGATAAAAGGCGGGTAATTCGACGTTTTGAAGGGCGTGAGCCGCCGATACAGTGCGGGTCCGATCCACGCATTTCCCATCGCCATGTGGACTTTCTCCGAACGCTCCGCCGCATCTCTGATGCTGGCCGCGCTGCTGGCAGTGGCCGGCTGTGCGCAAATGCCTGCCCAGACGCCCGCCCCGGTGGCCCGCACCGCGCCCACCGGCGAAGTCATGACCTTCGCCATCCCGCCCGATGCGCTGGGCGCGCATGATCCGCAACTGACCGCTGTGCTGACCAAGGCTGGCGCGCTCGCCGCTGCACAAAAACGGTCGGCGACGATCCAGGTGGCCGCGCTGGCACAGGATTTCCGCTATCTGAACCAGGCGCTATGGAACGGCGTGCCCACGCAGCGCGCCGGCTATGTCCGCCTGGAAAACCTGACCGTCAGCGCCAGCCAGCCCTATAGCGTGACGATCCGCACGCAGGATTAAGAGGACCTTCATGCGTATGACCCATCTGCTCTTCCCGCTCACCGTCGGCCTGCTGACGGTACCGGCCGCCTCGGCTTTTGCCGCGCCGCCCGATGCACTGATGCCGGCGACGGCCGCGGCGCCCGACCGGGTCTATCCGCCCCTGCCCTCGCTGGCGATGCTGCCGCCGGGCGGCGGCGCCGAGATCGAGCCCGCGCCTGCCGCCCACACGCGTGGCAGCAAGCGCAAGGTTGTGACGACGCAGTGGCGCAAGGCGACCGAGCCGGTGCCGCGCATGGTGGTGTCGGAGGCATCGCACACGTATCTGGCTGGGATCGAGCGACAGCTTGAAGTGGCCCTGCAGAAGTAATCCACGATCTCCGCCGGAGCCGTCATGCCCCTCGCCCGCCCTCTTCGCTTGAACTGCAGCCGCCTTGGCGCGGCGCTTGTGCTGGCCGCCTCCAGCGTTGCTGCGCACGCCGCCTCGGGCGATTGCTTTGAGCAGGCCGGTACCTATCAGGGCGTCAACCCGACGGTGCTGCGCGCCATCGTGTGGTTTGAATCGAAGGGTGATGCGGGCGCCATCCACCGCAACGCAGATGGCTCGGTCGACATCGGCCAGGCGCAGATCAATTCAATCCACTTCAGCACGCTGGCGCGCTACGGCGTGCCGCGCCGTACACTGACCGACGCCTGCGTCAACGTGTTCGTAGCGGCCTGGCTGCTCAAGCAGAAGATGGTCCGCCATGGAAATACATGGCGGGCCATCGGCGCGTATCACTCGGAAACGCCTGCCCACCGCGACGCCTATGCGCGCAGCATCCAGCGGGTGCTGATGTCGTGGGGGGAATTGCGGGCCGACCGCTGAATCGGGTCCGGCCCTGGAACCAGGCTGCCGCTCAGTAGTACGAGACGGCGGCGTATGCCTGACGTGCGCCGATGGCACGGCGCTCGCCGCTGACCAGGCGCATCAGCTCATCCTGACGCGGGCAGACCAGCGCACGCACACGGGCGTCGTTGGCCAGAATGCGCATCATCAGGTCGCGCTTGCGCTGTATTTCTTCGTGCGACAAGGCCGGACGCAGACCGTGGCCCAAGCGCTCCATGTGCGCCGCGCATTCGCGCTCCAGCAAGCTCACTTCGTCCCAGTCGCCGCGTTCTGCAGCATCCACCATGTCTTCGGACAGGCTGGCGATGGCCTCGTAGCAGGCAAACAGGCCGGCGCTGTCGGAAACCGTATGGATCGGGCGGGCGGCGGTGGCGACAGTCCAGGACATGCTGTGCTCCAGAGTCAAACGTTGTTGTTTGCAGCAAGCTAGTGCAATAGGCATGCCTGGCCGGTGCCGAGCCGTTTCCCACCCGCCCGGAAATGCCGCCAAAGCCTTTGCTGGCTTGGGTTCGGAGGATACGGAGAGCGTCCGGCGGCGGGCATCGCAGACTCGAAAAACGGCCACTCGGGGCGAAGTTGTTACGTTTCTGGAACGTAACGCGTAACGGGGCCGTAACGCCTTCACACCGCGAGCCGCCTAGCGCCTTGCACGACCAAATGCGCTTTCATTCCGGGGCGGGGCCCCACCTAGAGCGGTTACAATCACGCCTTTCCGTGAACGACGCGCACAGCCCGGATTCCACTGTGCTGCCGCCTCCTCCCGCGTCACGCAACCCCTTGATTTAGAGCCTTTTTCACCATGAGCCTCCAATGCGGCATCGTCGGTCTGCCGAACGTCGGTAAGTCGACCCTGTTCAATGCCCTGACCAAAGCCGGCATCGCCGCCGAGAACTACCCGTTCTGCACGATCGAGCCCAACGTCGGCGTGGTGGAAGTGCCGGACGCCCGTTTGCAGGCGCTGGCCGACATCGTCAAGCCCGAGCGGGTGCTGCCGGCAGTGGTCGAGTTCGTCGACATTGCAGGCCTGGTGGCGGGCGCCTCCAAGGGTGAGGGGCTGGGCAACCAGTTCCTGGCCAACATTCGCGAGACGGATGCCATCACGCACGTGGTGCGCTGTTTCGAAGATGAAAACGTGATCCACGTCGCCGGCAAGGTCGACCCGATCGCCGACATCGAGGTCATCAACACCGAACTGGCCCTCGCTGACCTGGCTACGGTGGAAAAGGCGCTGCAGCGCTACACCAAGGCCGCCAAGTCGGGCAACGACAAGGAAGCCGCCAAGCTGGTCGCCGTGCTGGAAAAAGCGCAGAAGGTGCTGGACGAAGCCAAGCCCGTGCGCGGCCTGAACCTGACCGACGACGAATGGGCAACCATCAAGCCGCTGTGCCTGATCACCGCGAAGCCGACCATGTACGTTGCCAACGTGCGCGAAGACGGCTTCGAGAACAACCCGCATCTGGATGCCGTGCGCAACTACGCCGCGCAGACGAATTCGCCGGTGGTGGCTGTGTGCGCCGCCATCGAAGCCGAAATCGCGGATCTGGATGACGCCGACAAGGCCGAATTCCTTGCCGACATCGGCATGGACGAACCCGGCCTGAACCGCGTGATCCGCGCGGCCTTCAAGCTGCTGGGCCTGCAAACCTACTTCACCGCCGGTGTGAAGGAAGTGCGCGCCTGGACGATCCACATCGGCGACACGGCGCCCCGCGCCGCAGCGGCCATCCACACCGACTTCGAACGCGGCTTCATCCGCGCCCAGACCATTTCGTACGACGATTTCATCCAGTACAAGGGCGAACAGGGTGCCAAGGAAGCCGGCAAGATGCGCGCCGAAGGCAAGGAATACATCGTCAAGGACGGCGACGTGCTGCACTTCCTGTTCCATTAACAGGTTTACTCCCCGGATACACGTTTGACAGAAGGCGCCTGCATGGACACACTCCCTGTGCTTCCGTGCGGCGCCTCTCATGTCTCAAACGCCATCTGTCTACACGCTCCCTATCTTCCGGAATACCCAGGTTGCTGATGAACCGGCACCTGGACGCATCCCCGTAGACCATCAGGTAAAAGGGGAACGGGTCAAGTATTGGCGCGAGTTGCGTGCCTCCAAGACAGTGAAATGGGAGACGTTCCCGCACTTCCCTCTGGTGCTCAATGCCGACGGATCACCGTGGGCCCCTGCCTGCCTGTGGTTGTTAGATCGTGCGCGGGCCAGACCCCACAAGGTGTCCTCGCTCAATCCCGTTGCGCAAGGGCTGCGGGCCTACAAGCAGTTCCTCGATGAATTTGGGCTCCAGTGGGACGACTTCTCCGCGGTCGACAAATACCTGCGCCCAACCTACCACTACAAGACCCACCTCCAAGGTCTGATTAACAGCGGCGCAATCAAACACAGCACGGCCAGTAGCCGCATGCAGACGGTGGTGGGCTTCTACCGGTTTCTAATGGAGAGTGAACGACTGGGCTTCCGCCCTCAGAACGCCCCATGGGTTGATCGGACAGTCGGCCTTGAATACCGCGACAGCAAGGGTTTCAAGCAGATCAAGGAGGTGACGGCGACCGACGTATCCATCAGGGTTCCGAAGCGGGACTACGCATGGGATCGCCGGATCGATGACGGCGGAAAGCTGCTGCCACTCTCCCGGCATGAGCAGAAGACACTGGTCAAAGCGCTGAAGCTGCTCGGCAATCGCGACTACGAGCTGATGCACTACACCGCGCTCCTGACCGGCGCGCGGATCCAGACCGTCCTGACACTGCGTTGGGGCGATTTCGCGACGCCGCCGAGCCAAATCAACCAGTGGCCGTTCAAGCTGCAATGCGGACCAGGGACAGGTATCGACACCAAAGGCGATGTGCCGGATGTGCACCTGTCGGTGCAGAAGGACCTCTACGAATGGCTACATATCTACGCTGTCTCTGACCGTGCCGGGTCTAGACGTGAGAAGTCCAACCTCAAGCAGGACCCAATGAACTATCTGTTCCTGTCCAGTCAAGGTGGCCCCCATTACGAATCCAAGGCTGATCGCAACGCCCTTTGGGATTCCGCCGAACCGCCGCTGAAGCGCTCGTCTCCGACTGGACAGAACCTCCGGTCCTTCATCACGGACTACGTGATCCCTGAGATCCGCAAGACGATCCCGGCCTTCCACTATCAGTTCCATGACCTGCGGGCCACCTTTGGAGTCAACTGGGTCGACGCGGTCATGAGGAACCAAGACACGCGCCAGCGTTACATCTGGACTCGAGACCAACTCCGTAAACTCATGTGGCACAAAAGGCCAACCACGACGGATCTGTACATCGACTACCGCCAGCACACTGAACTCCTCGAAAAGGCCGAGGCTGACTGGAACCACAATCTACTCGACCTCATTCGCTCAGCCTAACGGTGCGAAGGTCTATAGCGACAAGAACGGACGGGCGGGATACCACCATGCATGAACCTGACTGGATTAGCACGGGCGGCGGCTACCCTAGTGGTCTGCCTCGCTTGGCATTCCCATTAGAAGGGGCCATGCCCGATCTCTATGTGCCCCAGAGCACGATTCTGCAGACGGCAAATGGAGTCCAGACCCATGCTTATCTCTGGTGCTACCTTGAGCGTGAGGTATACGGCAAAAGATATCGGTTCAACCCAGCGAGCCTGTCTACGCAGCGCGTCAAAGACATGCCTAAAGCCATTGAACGCCTGTCCAAGCGCTTCTGCTTCGACAACGCCAGACCGAGGTCGGTGAGTGACGAGTTGGCCAACGGCATGTCCCGATTCTTGAACTGGACTGATCGCCCGATTCACCATAGGCGGTTTGAATCCATCCTGAGCGACCCGGATCTCGCTCTGGAGGCTCTGAAAAAGCACCACAGCTACCTGCGGCAGCGCATGCAGGCAAACCAGACAGAAAATCGCATCAGCGTATCTGCGGCGTCGATGATGGATGTCGACGCCATCAAGATGATGGCGGTGATCCACGACCGGGAATACGGCAACGAGATCGAGGCCATCAAGTACATCCACGGTGACGGTGTTAGAACTCCTAAAACCGAAGACGTGGCTGCCTTCATGGCTTGCGTGCAAGGGGTATTCGATTCGGTGGCTCGGATCGTTCTCGACACACAGGACTACAACGGCAACTCGTCTCTCGGCGATCTCCGTTGGCAGTCGGAGGGGCGAGAACTCGCGGTTCCCATCGCAGAAGGCATCCACATCGAGCGTGCCATGGAACTTGGTTGCATGGCGTACGCTGCATTGTGCGTCGGCGACTCCGGCGCCAACCTCGCCCCAATTCAGTCTTACGAAGAGCCCGAGGACTTACGAGAGCAACTGGATAACCCCGAAAAGCTCAACCTGCGCCACAAGGTCATCAAGTTCCGGGCCGGAGGAAAGGAGGCGCCGGTTCATCTGACCTCCACCACCGTGACCCGCATGCGGTCTTACCTGCGGCTCCGGGAAGCTCTACGTCTGAGACTCGGGAGCCCTGAAATCGGGCCGATGTTCATTCAGTGCATCTACCCCTCGTCGCCTCAAGCGCGGCCTTTAGGGATCATCTCGCTGCCGCCGAACTTCACCTCTGCATTGCGTAGCAGGTTCAGCGCCGTCGGCATCAAGTTACCGCAAGTGACGATGCAGCAGTTGCGTGCCCATAAAGCCGGCAAGGTTGCCAAGGAACACAATCCCAAGGTGGCGGCCGACATGATGGGGCACTCGGTAAGCACGGCCATCCGCAGATACAGCAAGATCACGGATGTCGAGGCGAGGTCTGAAATGGCTCCGTTCCTGGCCTCACTGACCTCAGTGGTCCTGACCCGCTCGGAGGCTGACGCCACGTCGTCCAAGCCAGTCACCCCGTTCACCGCGATCCCCGCCGGAGGCTGCGAAGACCACGGCCATCCCGAGGCGCTGGGTGAGAACCCGCTGGTAGAGCCCGATTGCAAGAAGACCGAAGGATGCTTCTTCTGCAACAAGTTCCACGTCCACGCCGACGAAGAGGATTGCCTCAAGTTGATGTCTTGCCGATCGGTACTGGAACGCTTGGCACCAAGACTCGGTGATTCAGGCGTGGCTGAACTAGTCTATACCGTCGTAAGCGAGCGCATCGGTGCCCTACTCGACGAGATCAGGCGCATCAATCCCGAGGCTCATGAGCGTGCTCGGGCAGCCGTCCTGAAGGAAGGCAAGCTCAGCCGATACTGGGCGAGCAAGCTCCAACAACTTCACTTGCTGGGCCTGCTAGCGCAGTCTTCCGCCCTGGCCTGATCGCTAGACACTGCGCTCACCCTCAACCTCACCGAAACCTGCCTGCGGGACGAGTCCATGCAAAGAAGCGATCTGACGACATCGGCAACTACCTCGTCTAACTCTTTGCGGGGAAGGGAGGCCGACCGCGATCGCGATTGGGCGCCGGACGGTGTTCCTGGAGTTTCGGGCGGAATACCACAAGCTCCCCACGTGGAGCCCTACTTCGATCCTCAGATGGTCGTGACGCTGGATCCAAACGGGCAGCCTCTCAGCCGCTACGGAGACAGAAGCTGGGATCTGCGGTCCATGAGTACAGACGGTGGACAAACCTCGTACTCACACACCTTCTTAGATGCACAGCCCCTATCGGGTTCACCAGAAATCGGCAGACCGAACCTTACTGCGCTGATTAGCGAGCAGCAAAAGGCGCTGCTGTGGTTGCACATGGATGCTGGGCGGCAAAGAGCCCTGAGAACGATACTGCAGGCGGGCCGTACGATGAACAGACTCACTCAAGGTGCCGTCAGCCGGGGAATTTCGCTGTTCGAGTTGTTCTGCAACCCTCAGGTGCTCAGCGAGGAATCGGCGGAATTGAACAGCAGCTACGCCAACACCGTGCGAGCCTTGCTTCGGACACTGTGGCGCCACCGTGACTTCCTCAAGATTGGGCTCGAAATCCGCTTGAAGCAACTGGTTGAGGTCATCAAGGAATCTGCCCCAGGAGAGGCGAAAGACCGCCAAACGCCCATCATCCCATCCCGCATCTACTGCGCGATCTTATCTAGCCTGCTGGACCGTCTGGATGAGATCGAGTCTGACCTAGATACTCTACTGGATGCTTACCGGCAAGAGCGCACGTGCACGCTCAGTGCCTCAAGCTGCCTGACCGACAAGCAGCGATATATGCAACGCGAAATGCAACTCCAAGGGATGCTGGAGGCTATGCGGAACAGGGGATGGAAGACGGGAAGCATGCGCGGATTCGTCGCCGGCGAGATCGCCGTAGTCCAACTTAGGCTGATGTGCATCGTAATCGCCTTCACCGGCATGCGAGTAGCGGAAGCGCAGATCCTGCCGCTCAAAGGAGTTCTGGAGGAGGCGAAACACCGTGACACGGTGCACCACGTGGTCAACGGATACAGTCACAAGCTCAACGGTGGCAGAAAGAAGCGCGCCAGTTGGATCACAAGCCGCGAGGGCCATCGGGCAATCTTGCTCGCTCAAAGAATCGCCTCGGTCATCTTGGAGGTACTGAAAGATGGTGATCCAGCAAACGATGACGCCGCCTTACTGTTCTGTTCGACGGCCAATCCTTACAAGAAGCAGAGTCTTTCGAGCATTTACAGACGTCTGCACGGCCAGTTGTTCCCTGAGATTTGCCCCCTCATTACGCAAGCCGACATCGACGAACTCAACGCAATGGAGTTGCAGCGGAACTGGCTGCGTGAGGGCATGGAGGTCGGCAAACCGTGGCCGCTGGCCTTTCACCAATACCGGCGCAGCCTGTCGGTTTATGCCCATCGCTCGGGCATGGTGAGCCTGCCGGCGCTCAAAGGACAGCTGCAGCACATCACCGATGAGATGCGCGCGTACTACAGCGATGGGTTCTGCCGGGCAGTCAACCTCGTCTTCGACAAGGAGCACTTTAGCCATGATTGGAACGCCGCCAAGTCGGAATCGAGCTTCCTCGCTTACAGCTTAGCCTTGCTGTTCTCGGACGAAGACCTCATCGGCGAAGTGGGTGGACGGGGCGCGGTCCGAATGCAGCAAACTGTATCCAGCCGATCCAAGGAAGAGACACTGAAACTGTTTCGTGATGGCAAGCTGGCCTATCGCGAAACCGTTCTGGGCGGTTGCATCGCCGTGGAGGACTGCAATCGCACACCGCTGGAGCCCATTCCTTGGGACTGCCTGGAGAAAGACTGCACCAACGCGGTGGTGTTTGAAAAACGTCTGGGTCTGTTGATCAAGACGCAGGAGACGGTTGTCGCCACGCTGGCCAGCACAGAAGCGGGCGGCGTTGAGCACCGCCTGGAAGCCGATCACCTGCAAGTGCTTCTTAAAGCTCGCAAACGCCTCTCGGAAGCTGTATGAGCGCCAAGGTCCAAGTCGACAAATACTTCACCGCACTCGAGCGTCTGAAGGCACGTGGCGAGCCGATCAGCAATGATGCTGTGGCCCTAGAGGCCGGCAGCGGCCGGGGCAGCATCAAGAAGTCCAGGCCTGCCTACGCCGAACTTATCGCGGCGATCAATGCGGCCGCCAAACAGCAGGCTGAAGCCAAAGTCGCCTCAGATCCTATGCCTGGTATGCGCAAGGACATCGAAGATCTGACGAGGCGACTGGACCAGTCCCTCGACAGAGAGGTGGCTCTGCTGCACGAGCTCTACGACCTGCGCGCCAAGGCCAAGCAATTGGCGGAAGAGAACCGACTCCTAAAGCTCGGCAGACTCGTCCCGGTGCAATGAGCCTATTCAAAAGGGGTATCCGCATTTGCTGGTTGATGTCCTGATTGTATGCTGCAGTGCAAAAATCTTGCAGTCGGAAGTGCGATTTCACGATGGGATCGACCGTCCCAGTTCGACCCTTCTCTGCCGTATGCCTTCTGTGGATCGAATGACTGTAATCCCCAGTTGATCGGCCATCGAAATTAGTCTAGTCGCGCCAAACCACTCCAGGGATATGCGCTAGAACAGGCCGCCCAAGAATGGCCCGAAGCTCAGCGAGATACAGTGGTTCCTCCAAATGCGACGGGCCTACAAGACAGCCCAATGCCGAGTTGCAACGGCCGCTGGGCAAGAAGACTTAGCAGGCGGAAATCCTGACGGGAAGCCGTGGAATACGGACGCTTAAACTCCTTCATCGCTGCAACCAACTGCGAGGCTGGGACTTCTACAACTTCGCCAGCGCTCACGACGGCCAAGCTTCGTTTTGCTCACAACTCATATGTGACGAATTAGATCCCATCATTCGCAGCGTTGTTTTCCGCATCACGCCACCCGCCAGCAGCCGCAGCTTCCACCACCGCTCCACCAGACGCTGCCCACCCCAACTGGGCTCATCTCATGCCGAACGCTGCACTCGCCCACGCGACCCCTATTCGGGTTGATCTCAATCAAATTTTCTTGTTAGCGTAACTAGATATCTAATATAATTGGCCAACGCCAGTTGAGGAAGGCGACCCACCGCCTGGAGACAGATATGCTGACCCATGAAGAGAATGAACTGTTGTGCCGAGTAGAAGGCGATGCCCCGATGGGGAAGCTGATGCGCCAGCACTGGACCCCTGTTTGCCTGATTGAAGAAGTCAGCGAACCGGACGGCGCGCCGGTCAAGGCTCGCGTTTTTGGTGAAGACCTGGTCGTGTTCCGCGACAACGAGGGGCGCGTCGGTGTGATGGGCGAGTATTGCCCGCACCGCCGAGCATCGCTTGTGTACGGTCGTAACGAAGACGGTGGCCTGCGCTGCCTGTACCACGGCTGGAAGTTCGACGTGCTGGGCAATGTGCTGGAAATGGTGTCCGAGCCGGCCGCCAGCGGCATGACCGAGAAGGTCAAGCACAAGGCGTATCCCTCGAAGGAATGGGGCGGCATGATCTGGGCGTACATGGGTCCGCAGGACACCATTCCCGAATTCGTCGCCCCCGCCTGGGCTCCGACCGAGGACACCCGAGTCAGCATCGCGAAGGCGCTGCTGCCGTGCAATTGGGCCCAGATCCTTGAGGGCGCGATTGACTCCGCACATAGCTCGAGCCTGCACTCGTCCGATTTCGTGCCGGCCCGCGTCGGCGGGGGCGAGGCAACGTCGAAAAACTGGCTGCGTCCGTCCACCGACAAGGCACCGCGCCTGCAGGTCGAGCGCACCGAATATGGGTTCCGCTATGCTGCGCTGCGCCGCCCAATCTTCAACGCCAACACGCACGACTACGTGCGCTCGACGGTGTTCGTTGCACCCGGCATCGTGCTGATTCCGCCCAACAACCTGTATAACGTCGCCAACATCAACGTGCCGATGGACGACACGAATACGGCGTTCTACTTCATCGCGTGGGGCGATCCCGCGACGACCCCGGAAACCGAAACCTGGCGCAAGTTCCTCCATCAACAGATCGGCCCGGATCTGGACGAGCGCTACCGTCCGCTGCGCAATCACGAGAACCGCTTCTGGCAAGACCGGCAGGCCATGAAGGCTGGCAATTTCACCGGCATCACGGGCTTCCCGAACCAGGACATCGCCATGTGGGTCACGATGGGTCCGATCGCCAATCGTTCGGACGAGCGTCTGGGCGCGAGCGATCTCGCCATTGTCGAGTTCCGTCGCCGCATGCTCGATGCCCTCGCGGAATTCGAGCAGGACGCCGAAGCCATCGGTACCGGCGCGAAGGCGATCCCGCAGACGGTCTGTTCGTATCAGGCAGTGGTGCCGAAGGAGACCGACTGGCGTGCGTACGCCGCCCGTTATGTCAGCGCGAAGCATGCCCTGCCGGAAGACGAGCCCGCTGCGCTCGCGACCGACTATCAGGTCAGGCAATAAGCGATGAAGCCGGCCATGGAACAGCGCCGTTTGCGCATCGGGGTGGCAGGACTGGGGCGCGCCTTTTCGCTGATGCTGCCCACCTTCCTGCAGGACCCGAGGGTTCAACTCGTCGCCGCATGCGACCCGCGCGAGGAAGCACGGCAGCAGTTCGCCGCCGATTTCGGCGCACGGACCTACGCAGACGTGCGGGACCTGGCCGGCGACCCCGATGTGGAAGTCATCTACGTGGCCAGCCCCCATCAGTTTCACGCGCAGCACACTGAGATTGCCGCAGCCAACGGCAAACACGTACTGGTCGAGAAGCCGATGGCGCTCAAAGCGGCCGACTGCGATCGCATGATCGCCGCGTGCTGGGCGGCAAACGTGCATCTAATCGTCGGACACTGCCACAGCTTCGATACGCCGTATCTCCGTACGCGCGACCTGATCCGTTCGGGCGATTTCGGTGCGGTGAAGATGATCCAGGCGTTCAACTACACGGATTATCTATACCGGCCGCGCCGCTCGGAAGAACTCATGACGGCCGAAGGTGGCGGTGCCGTATTCAGCCAGGCGGCGCACCAGGTCGACATCGTGCGGATGCTCGCGGGCTCGCGCGCGACGCGCCTGCGCGCAAGCGTCGGCCGGTGGGATTCGAAGCGCCCCACCGAAGGCGCGTATTCGGCACTGATCTGGTTCGAGAATGGCGCCTATGCTTCGCTGTCGTACAGCGGGTATGGCCACTTCAACAGCGACGAGTGGATGAGCTGGATCGGCGAGATGGGTGACCAGGCAAGTCCCGACGCCTACGGCGCCGCCCGGAGGCGGCTGGCGACCATCGCCTCATCCAATGATGAAGCACAGCTCAAGGCGGCCGGTACGTATGGCGGCGCCGCATACAAGCCGCCCTCGACCGCGGCAGTGGAGGCGGCACGCCACCATCAGCATTTCGGCCCGGTGATCGTGGCGTGCGAACACGCCGACCTGCGCCCCCTGCCCGATTCCATCATCGTGTACGGTGATCACCAACGGGAGACGCTGCCGCTTTCCCTCCCCACCGTGCCGCGCGGCGAAGTGATTGACGAACTCTACGAAGCCATCATCGCTGGGCAGGCGCCTCTTCATAACGGCGAGTGGGCAAAGGGCACGCTGGAGATTTGCATCGCCATCCTGGAGTCGAGCGAAACCGGCAAAGACGTGTCGCTCTGATCCTCGTGAGAAAATAAGAAGCCCTCGCACAGCGAGGACTTCTTTTTGTGTGGCGCGGCGGGCAGCCGACGATGACTTCCCGAGCCAACACTACGCGCCTAGCGCCTCAACCCGCAGCGAGAAATCCACTGCCCTGACGTGCTTTGTGAGTCCGCCAACGGAAATGCGGTCCACGCCCGTTTCCGCAATGGCACGCAGCGTTTCCTTCGTCACGCCGCCTGACACCTCCAGGCTGGCGCGCCCGTTGTTGATGCGCACCGCCTCCCGCATCTGTTCCAGCGAGAAATTATCGAGAAGGATTGCGCCGGCGTCTGCGGAGAGCGCTTGTGCCAGTTCATCCAGCGTCTCGACCTCGACCTGCACCGGCACGCCCGCACCAATTACCTGAGCAGCGCGCACCGTCGGCGCAATGCCACCACCCGCTGCGACGTGGTTCTCCTTGATCAGGATGCCGTCATACAGCCCCCGGCGATGGTTCTCGCCACCACCGATGCGCACCGCATACTTCTGCGCCAGACGCAGTCCGGGCAGGGTCTTTCGGGTATCGAGAATCCGCGCCCTGGTGCCCTTTACGATCTCCACCAGGGCGTGCGTCGCCGTGGCCACACCCGACAGCAGTTGAATGAAATTGAGCGCCGTGCGCTCCGCAGTCAGAATGCTGCGCGCCGGCCCGGCGATCTGGCACACCGCCTGCCCTTCGCGCATCCATTCGCCTTCGCCAACGAACCACCTGATCGTGATGCCCGGCTCGTACCGCCGCAGGGTTTCCTCAAACCATGGCCTGCCGCACAACAGCGCAGCTTCGCGCACCGTGAGAACCGCCTCGGCCGAGGCCGCAGGGTCAACGAGCTGGGAAGTCCAGTCGATATTGCCAACATCTTCCGCGAGCGCGTCGCAGACATTGCGCGTCATTGCCGCGCGGGTTGCTACATCCATTTGAAAGATCCGATATTGAGCGGAGAAACTGCCTGAGATCGGCAGCTGCCGCACGGAGGCGCCGCCGCCAATCGACTGAATATGTGGAGAAGGAAAACCTGGCCGCACGGATCTGAGACGTTCTTACTCCTCGCCGCGCGAGGCGATCAGGCTACCCATTTCCCGCGTGGACGGAATCCGCAGCGCCGGATCATCCGTCTCGGCTTCGTCGCGCGCCATGTTTTCGATGATCGTCAGGAGCACCTTGCGCGCAATGTTGATCTCCGTTGCCTTCAGGCCCCTGACGCTGATCTCGTTGACCTCTTCAGCCAGTGGAACGAGCTTGTTCTTCAGGCTACGGCCGCGAGCCGTGAGATACACGTGCGTGTTCTTGCGATTGCCCGGGGCATAGTGACGCTCGACGTATCCAAGCTTTTCCATCGCGGACACCGCGCTGAAAGTGGTTGGCGTGGTCGTGCCGGCCTCGTCGCTGAGTTCTTTCTGCGTCAGCCCGTCGGTGACCCACAGGATGCGCAAGAACGCCCAGTGGCCAAATGAGACCTCGTGCTGCGCCAGGCGCATCTGCAGCCCACGCACCATCGCGCGGGCTGCGTCCTTGACCAAGTGGGCAAGACGATCATCCGGGACGGCCTCGTGCCAATGCCGCAGGATGGGATCCTCTTTGGAAGCCTTTGCCTTGCCAGAAGAACGTGTTGCTACCATGCTTTCCTCGCCGTGACCGTAACCAAAATGGTTCACATCATAGCGTTCAACAGTGCGCGTGCCGCCTGGCGGCCGCGCACCGAGGCCCTGAAAATTCAGAAGAGATGGCGAATACCGACCGTCACACCCGCCTGGTTCATGCCCGCCACAACGTCCACGCCGGTACCGCGAATGCCAACATTGGTCGTTGACCGGTTGGCAACGTACGCGCCCTCCGCATACACGTCTGTGCGCTTGGATAATGCGTAGTCGACCAGCAATGCCCCCATCGTCGGCCCGCCGTTAGATTCGCGGAAGTGCGTGTGGTAGACGCTGGCCGAAATCGACAGCGGCGCGTTCACCTGCCAGGTCATGCCACCCCAGTACAGCCAGGAACTCGGCGGCGCATCCGTGTTGCGCGTATTCAACCAGCGCAGACCTGCCAGTGCCTTGACCGGTCCGATCTGGTACGACAGGCCCAGCAGCGTGCGCTGCTGGGTATTGCTTTGCGTGGCGATCGACGTGCCCTGCAATTGATCATAGGTCACGCCGACGCTAAACGGACCCTGGTCGTACAGGATCGCAGCGCTCATTTCGCGCCCCACCTTCGAAGCACCCGGCACCTCGCCGCCATTCTGAATGGCCGCGTCGAAGCCCGCACTGTACAACGCTGCAAACGTCACACCGCCCAGATTCAAGCCATAGCGCACCGAATTGTCCGCGCGATTCACGAACTGGCTGTCCATGCTCTGTGCGGAGTAGCTTGGGTTGAACGTCAGCGGGTCATACTTGAACATCAACTCATAGAGCAGGTTCTGGTGACGCCCCAGCGTCAGCGTGCCGCTTGGCGTGGCGAGACCAACGAAGGCCTTGCGGCCGAAGAGCCGCCCGCTCTGTCCGAGCGTGCCTGTATCCGAGTTGAATCCGCCCTCCAGCGTCATCATTGCCTTGTAGCCGCCGCCAAGATCCTCCGATCCCTTCAGCCCCCAGCGCGATCCGGCGAGATTGCCAGACTGCTCGCGTACCACCGAGCCCTTGCTGGCACCTTGCGCCACCCGGTTGACGTACTCCACACCCGTATCAACGATGCCGTAAAGGGTGACCGAACTTTGTGCATGGGCTGCCGTACCGGCGAGCGCCAGAAGCGCGCCACCGGCACGCGCGATGATTTGTCTCGTCATTATTTTGATTTCGTAGTTCTAAGAGGGGCTGTCCCGCTTCCTGGTGTTCCCCGCGCATCTGGCGGGAGGCAGATGCGCGACGGGCATCAATGCCCGCTGCGGGAATCAGATCTTGAAGCTTTCCAGGCTGGCTGGATGAAACAACTCAGCCGGCTGAAGACGCCGGCTCGACAGCCCTTCAGCGTGATGCTGCGCCAGGAAACGGTCGATCACGTGCTCGTTGTTAGCGAATCCATATGACCAGAAATCGTGGCCCATCAGGCGGCGCGCATTGCGCAGCTGGTCTTCGATGAACGGAAGCGTGACCTTGGTGGCCGACGTATCGCTCAAACGCGCGAGCGCCACTTCCTTCGAATGCTCGAACGCCTTCGCCATGGCGCCGGGCAGCCACGGATGCTGCTCGGCCAGCGTCTTCCGGATGCCGAGCGTGTGCATGATCGGGAACAGCTTGCGGCGCTCGTACCATTCCGCCGCGCTCTTTTGCGGGTCGTCGAAGAGGTACTTGACCTGCGGATGCCCACGGTCGAAACACGACGGTGCACGCGGCCCGATCACACCGTCGATCTCCCCCTCGGCCAGCAGGTTCGAGATCGTCTTCCCTTCCGGTGCGTTTTCAAGTATGACGCCCTCCGGCAGCTTCAGCGAGATCTTCTCCACGCGCGTCGGATCTTCGTAACCGCCGCGCACCCAGCGAATGTCCGACGCTTTCACGCCATACTCCTCTTCGAGGAACATGCGGACCCACACGTTGGCCGTGAGCTGGTATTCCGGCACGCCGATGCGCTTGCCTTTCAGGTCTTCCGGCCGGTTGATGCCACGATCGGCACGCACGTAAATCGAGCTGTGGCGGAACGCGCGCGACGGGAACACCGGCACGGCGATGTACGGCGAGGTACCTGCGGCCGTCTTGACCGAATAGCTACTGAGCGAGAGCTCGCAAATGTCGTAGTCTGCGTGGCGGAAAGCACGGAAGAAAATTTCTTCCGGGTCCTGCAGCATGAACACGGGATCCACGCCGTCAATCTGGACGCCGCCGTCGATCAGCGGACGCATCCGGTCATAGTTGCCCACGGCGATGGAGAGTTTAAGCTTGCTCATTGATGTTCCTTTCAAACAATCGAAATCAATCCGTTGCGTGCGTTCTCACACACCGGATTTCGGCGCCTGTTGCTGACGTGGCACGCCGAAGAGGACCGCAATACCGCCAGCGAAGACGAGCACGGCAACCAGCAGGATGCCGGCCGAGAAACTGCCCGTCACGGTCTTTACCCAGCCGAGCACGATCGGGGCGAAGAAGGCACCGACCTGGCCGAGACTGCTGATGACGCCGATCCCGCCCGCGGCCGCCTCGCCCTTGAGGTAGTTCGGCGGAATGGTCCAGATGATGGCCGCGGCGGCGAAGTAGCTCACCGAAACGAGGCTCAGGCACACGATCGCAGCGGCCGGGTTGTGGGTCAGCATCGTCAACAGCGTTGCGCCCGCGGCACCCGCCGTCGTGGACAGAAAGAAGTGCCAGCGACGCTCAAGCCGCATATCGGAGCTGCGTGCAATCAGCAGCATGGCAACGGCGCCGACGATGTAAGGCAACGCCGACAGGAAGCCGATCTCCAGCATGTTGGAGATGCCCGTCTGCTTGATGATGGTTGGCGTCCAATAGTTCAGGATCGTGCCGCAGATGGGTACCGTGGCCCAGCCTGCTGCGATCACATAGACGCGTGGGTCGCGCAGCGCAACCATCAGGCGGCTCGGCGCGCTGTCTGGTTTCTGGCGGTGTTCTTCCTCCAGGGCGGCCACGATAATGCGCTTCTGTGCGGCAGTCAGCCACTTCGCATCCTGCGGTTTATCGACCAAATAGAACCAGGCAAAAACACCTGCAAGCACAGCCGGCAGGCCCTCAATGAACAACAGCCACTGCCAGTTGCGGAAGCCCCAGACATCCGTGAAATTCTGGAGAATCAGGCCAGAAAGCGGGCCGCCGATGATGCCGGCGACGGCAATCGCCAGCAGGAATCGCGACGTGATACGAGCGCGACGCTGCGCGGGATACCAGAACGAGAGATAGAGAATGATCCCCGGCCAGAAGCCCGCCTCCGCCGCGCCAAGCAGCGTCCGGGCGAGATAGAACTGCCAGGGGGCATTCATGAAGGCCATTGCTGTGGAAATGGTGCCCCACAACAGCATGATCCGCGTTACGGTCTTGCGTGCGCCGATGCGCCTGAGTAGCAACGTGCTCGGCACTTCGAGCAGGATGTAGCCGATGAAGAACAGGCTCACGCCGAGCCCGTATGCGGCATCGCTGAGTCCCAGGTCCTGCTTCAACTGCAGTTGCGCGAAGCTGATATTGACGCGATCGAGATAGTTCAGCACCCAGCAGAGGAACAGGAAACTCATCAGCCTGAGTGTGATCTTTCGATAGGTCGCCTCTACGGCTACGGAATCGTCGCTCAGATGCGGGGGCGCATCCGCGTAGCTCAACGTGGAGTCATTCATTTCGTTGTCTCTTGGGGGCGTTTTGTCGACTCGATCAGTCAGACCCCCGCGCTGGACGGTGTCTGCTTCTCGTTGCCGACTATTTAATTAGACGTCTAGTTATGAGACTACGAGGCCTTGGTGCCTCTGACAAGTGAGGGTTTATACCGAACCCGGAAATTCAACCGGCGATTACGTCGCTTGCCAAATTAGATCTCTAGTAATATGATACGAACCACCCGCTGAAATGAAAACGAAACAAGTAGACAAGTAGACGGAGACAGGCATGACTACCCAGGACACCGGTTTTCTGCGGCTGACGATCGCGGAGAAGGAAAAGATTGCGCGCGACATCTGGCGCTTTGAACTGACCGATCCGCAGGGCGCGCCTCTTCCGCCATTCGAAGCCGGATCGAATCTGACCGTCGTGGTGCCCAATGGCATGCGCCGCAGCTATTCCCTCTGCAACGATTCGCAGGAAAGTCATCGCTACGTCATCGCGGTCAAGCGCGACAGCAATGGTCGCGGCGGCTCCATGAGCCTGATCGACGGCACGTCCACCGGTGATCTGATTGACGTATCCCTGCCGCGAAACGAATTTCCGCTCGACGAGCGCGCGAAATCGTTCATTCTTGTCGCGGGTGGCATTGGCATCACGCCGATGCTCTCGATGGCGCGCCAACTGAAGGCGGAAGGATTGCGGGATTTCAAGCTGTACTACCTGGCTCGCGACCCGGAAGGTACAGCGTTCCTGGACGAACTCAGCAGCGACCAATGGCGCTCGAGGGTGAAAATTCACCACGATCTCGGCGACCCCACCAAATCATTCGACTTCTGGACCCTGTTCGAGCGCCCCAAGGCCGCACACATCTACTGCTGCGGGCCGCAGATGCTAATGGACACGGTGCGCGACATGACGGGGCACTGGCCGCCTGGCACGGTTCACTTTGAGAGCTTTGGCGCCAATAACGCGAACGCGCAAGTGAACACGCCGTTCATCGTTCGGCTCAAGCGCACCGGTACGCCGCTGGACATCCCGGCTGATCGATCGATCCTTGATGTGCTGCGCGCAGAAAATGTGCACGTTGCAAGCTCATGCGAAAGCGGCACCTGCGGATCCTGCCGGACCGCGCTGTGCTCGGGCGAGGCGGATCATCGAGACATGGTGCTGCGGGACGACGAGAAAGCCACGCAGATCATGGTCTGCGTATCGCGTGCAAAATCGGGCGAACTGGTTCTGGACCTCTGATACATCCCGCCGCAACGCACGAACCCAACACGAGGACTTGACCATGAGCGACCAGACTCCCTCCCGCGCCCCAACCACACGGGATACCAGTGCGCCGACGCCGGCCAGCGACAACAGTCTCGCCTGGTCCGATATGCGTCTCCTCGGGTTCACGCCCATGGACGACGTGCACGAGGAGTTTCACACGCTTGCACTGAAACTGGTGACCTGCTCGGATGCGAGCGCCGCCGATGCAATCGAACGATTCGAGCAGCACGCGATCAGCCATTTTGAGCAGGAAGATGAATGGATGCGCTCCACCAACTTCCCTCCGCGGGACTGCCACCTCGCCGAGCATGCGGCTGTGCTCAAATCGGTCGGTGACGTCAAGCAAGCCGTGGCGCTAGGAGAGGCCGGCGCCGACGTGGTTCGAAGCTTGGGGATGGCTCTCTTTGACTGGTTCCCGATTCATGCCGACTACCTGGATTCCGCGCTGGCAGCCTGGATGACAAAACAGACCATGGGCGGAAAGCCCATCGTGTTGCGCCGCACGCTCGCCTGAATTGGCTCACGGGCTCACCCCCACTTCGAGGGCAGCGCACTGCGCGGACGTGGAGCTGTTTAGTCCTTCGTCGGCCGGCGATACATTTAAGTGGTGCCAGCGGCCGAACGTAATGCTACTTCGGCCGTTCGGCAAATGCGTATGGTTGGCTGCTTCTGGCCGTTCGGCGACCCTCATTCGCCCATGTCGCACGATACATTGCACCGCACAAGGCGAAATCAACCACGAAATGCGGATACCCTTCAAAAGTAGGTACGTTGCGGCCTGACCAGCACTAGTGATCAGGTCCAACAAATCCACCTTCACGGCTTCCTGACGCACGTTGCAAAAGGGCTAGGTCGAGGTCACCGACATCTTCATTGGCTTTCCGAATGTGGGTTGTTCAGCTGGACAGCAGCGGCTTGTGCTTACCTCGTCGGCTTGTCGGCCTGAAACTCGATGATGACGCCAAGCGCTGCGAGTTGCGGCGGCACTTCCGGGTGTTCACGACAAACGCGCGTGAAAGAATCCGCGATCTCTCCGATGGTGACAGTCCTGATCTTCGGCCCGTACACCTCAACAGCATTCATAAAGCCCGTGGCGTATCCCATTTCAACCAAGCGGCCTTGGTCGGTGTTCGACTGTGCGACCCACTCCCGGCAGCTATCCAAAACCGTAGCGTGCGTGGGCGCGGCCCCGGCTGAGAGGCCGTGTGCGAGAACCAGCGTCGAGTCTTCCTTCTCCTGCGAACCGGGCATGACAATTAGGTCTTCCAGTTTCGGATCGCCTGGCTTCGCTGTCGGGACGCTCGGGAGTTGGCCAGTTGCCCGTCCATAGGTGATAAGCCTGGCGGGGTCGAAGTCAGCGGGGAGTCCGTTGTCTGCTGCCTGCGCAACAGTGGCAACGAGAACGGTTGCCGCGAACAGAACTGTGCGTTTCATCGAATTTTTCCTACAGCAGAAGCTCAGGCTCCGCCGAGAGAATTTCACGAGCCCATGGTTGCATGTTGAACGGAAACCCAAGTCCATATGAAACGGATGATGCTCTATACAGTACCCTCTTTCCCTCCAACCCTCGCACGGCGCCGTCGTTTAGGCTGTAAGTGACCGACGCGGCCTGGTCGCGGATGTAGGGAATCAGAACTGCCTTCTCGTCCGGTGTAAGCGTTGTCAGCCACTTTCGTCTGACCTTACGCATCCGCGCATCGTCTAGCAACGAGCCGATTACATTGAAAACCCATGCGAGCCCGTGCGCGAGCAGATAGGCACAGGAAGCCAGTAACGCGAATCCAATCCACATTCGATACTTCGCGAGAAAGTCCGCGAGACCTGTTGCAGCAATAGCGTGTGCCGGAGCGTATAAAAGTGCCCCGCTAGCGAGTGCGATGGCAAGTAGTGGCTTTACGGCAATCTGCCCAACTGCCTTAATGCCCTCAGCAATGTCCCCAATCATGCCCATGTCAGCGTTTTCCTGGTCAATTACCTTAGCAGCGCATCCAGAAGCTCTCTGTATGCACTTGCTTTTGTGTCAGTGCTAATGATGACAGCACGTTTACCGCCCCGCCCGGCAAAGTGCGCACCCGCATAGCCGCACAGACTTGCTATCAGAACGGTCATCAGCAGTTCCATTGAGGCGTTCTCCCCATTTTCGTTTTAGTTACGAGATGGTACGTGAGCTGCCGGTCAAAAATGGGACGCTAG
Source organism: Ralstonia sp. PBBBR1 (assembly GCF_002256165.1). Classification (NCBI taxonomy): domain Bacteria; kingdom Pseudomonadati; phylum Pseudomonadota; class Betaproteobacteria; order Burkholderiales; family Burkholderiaceae; genus Ralstonia; species Ralstonia sp. PBBBR1. Next base: position 42,671 of record NZ_NKIL01000009.1, read on the forward strand.
TCCAATGTCCACGCCGCGTCCTCAGAAAATCAGACAAATGCAACCCTGCGCACTAGTCCTTTGCCGCCGATGGCGGCGAACCTGTTGCGGACCTATTCAGGCTTACAGCATTGCCAAGCGGCAGATCGAACGTACAATTTCGCAGGACCGCCACGCGGGCCCCCAGGCAATAGCATCAAGACAAAGGCGCCTGGGCAGGGAAAGGGAGACCGGACGTGAAGCTGTCCGAAATTGCCATCATGAACTTCCGGCTGCTGCAGTACGCCCGTATGCGGCTGGACACGACAGGCATCACCACGATCCTCGTCGGCCCCAACAATAGCGGCAAGACTTCGGCCATCGAGGCCATGCTGACCTTCCTGCAAAGGCCGATCAAGCAGCTGTCGATCAATGATTTTTCTCTGGGGTGTCGCGATGCCCTAAAGAAGTTTGAGCAGCACGTCCTAGCGCCGCCTGCGGCGGCCGCACCCGCGGGGGGCGAAGCTGCAGTAGCCGCGCCACCGCCCCTCCCCGACTTGCCGGTCTTGTCGTTGCGCCTCAAGTTCGACTACGACGACACGGGCCCAGATTTGGCGATTGCAGGGGAGTTGCTGATGGATCTGGAGGATGCGTCCGCCTCGGTGATGGTCGAAATCCGCTTCGCGCCTGCGAATCCCGAGCAACTGGCGCAGGCCTACCTGAAGGACCGGGACGACGATCAGTCGCTTTTCGATTATCTTGCGGCCACCCTGCATGACCACTACAAGCTCGACCAATTCAAGTTGAGCCCTGACGGCAGCGAAGCCGAGCGCCTGCCCGACCGAGGCATCTTGCAGCGGCTGATCCGCATCGACGTCGTCAGCGCTCAGCGCCACATCGACGACCGTGAAGAAGGCAGCAAGGCCACGCGCCTCTCGACATTGCTCCACACGCACTACGAGCGCCGCTACAAAGTCGATGCTCCCAACGATTTCAAGGCACTCGAGAAGACGCTGCGGGACCAGTCCACCATCCTTGGCCCTCAGTACGTCAAGGCTTTCGACGGCCTGATGAAGGGGTTGGCGAAGTTCGGCCATCCGGAATCCCCCAAGCTAACTGTGCGCGCTGAGCTCAGCGCCGATGGCCTTTTCAAGGACACGACGCGCGTCTACTACTCGGCGGCCAGCGCAACGACGCCACCAGCCGAGGGACCCGCGGCAGCGCTTGATCAGGCCTTCGAGCTTCCCGAGCGATACAACGGACTCGGGTTCAAGAACCTCATCTACATTGTTCTGTGCCTCAAGTCCTTCCGTGAGGACGTGGAGTCTGACCTCGAGCATCGTCCCCGTGTCCACTTGGTCGTCGTTGAGGAGCCCGAGGTGCACATGCATCCTCAGATGCAGGCGGTCTTCGTCCAGAAGGTCAGCGAGTTCCTCACACCCGCTGCGGGTGAGACCGGCGTGCAACTGCTGCTGACGACGCACTCATCGCACATGGCGGCCAACTGCGGCTTCGCGCCGATTCGCTACTTCCGGCGAAACAAGGGAACGGTCGAGATCAAGGACCTGCTGTCCTTCGAGTGCTCTGCAACGACCGACCCCGAAAAGGCCGCGATGGAGTTCCTGCGGAAGTACTTGACGACCACTCGATGCGACATGTTCTTCGCGGACAAGCTCGTGTTCATCGAAGGGCAAGTCGAGCGCATGCTTCTGCCTCGCCTAATCGCCGCCCTGGATATCGCACTGCGCGACAAGCTAACCTCGACTTATGTCTGCACGGTAGAAGTGGGCGGCGCGTACGCACATCTCTTCCGCAAGCTGATCGAGTTCTTGCAGTTGCCGGCTCTGGTCATCACCGATTTGGATTCGATCGATGGCACAACCAAGAAGAAGGCGCCCGTCGCAAACGGGCATGTCAGCAGTAATGCAACCCTGTCTCAGTGGCTTCCAGGAAGTTCTGATTTGCCTGTGCTGATGGCGGCTGGCGAAGCACAAAAGACCTCTGGACGTGTCCGGGTTGCCTATCAAGTCCCGGAAGCAGTCGGCCAACCGTGCGCTCGCAGCTTCGAGGAAGCCTTTGTCTACGCGAACGCGGCATGGCTGACCGCCAACAAAGCCAAGATGTTGGCCACCGGAGAAACATTCACTCATGCTGACGCCGCAGCCCTGACCGCGGACGCCTACAACGTAAGTCTGCCGAAGGTCGACTTTGCGCTTGATCTGCTGGCCAACGAAGGCTGGGCCACACCGATGTACATCCGCGAGGGGCTCGAATGGTTGGCGAAGCAGTAGCCGCGGCCGCGCCCGAAAAGACAGCGGACGAGCGCATCGCCGAATGCCTCGCCGAGGGTCGCAGTTTCGTTCTCGACGCTGGTGCCGGCGCGGGCAAGACTTACTCTCTCGTCGAGGGTCTGAAGAAGCTCTGTGCACCGACGGTCGCCGACCGGCTCAGGCGTGACGGGCAGCAGATCGCCTGCATCACCTATACCAATGTGGCCAAGGACCAGGTGATTGACCGCATCCAGGGCAACTCTTTGGTGCGTGTCTCGACTATCCATGACTTCCTATGGAGCACGTTGCAGCCCCACCAGCAAGCCCTTCGGCAGGCTCTGCTCGATTTCAATGCTGCACTCCCCACGGGGAGCTCGCGTCGGGTTGATCAAGCGGAACTAGCAGCAAGGGTCGCCGCCCGGCTTGAGGTGAAGTACTCGGACCGGGGCTCCAAGTTCCTCGAGGGTCGGATCTATCACGACGACCTGCTTTCGATCGCGCGCATCGCCTACACCAGATACGACAAGCTGGCGCGCATCGTGGCGAGCCGCTACCCCTACATCTTCATCGACGAGTACCAGGACACCAGCGAAGCAGTGATCGACATCCTGCTTTGCCGGATGCTACCGCTGGCTGGCAACAAGCTCGTGCTCGGATTTTTCGGTGACAAGATGCAGAACATCTATCACCATGGAGAACACAAGGGGATCGGCGAACTTCCAGCTGAGCTGGCAGCGCCACTTGAGGTCATCGTCAAGCGCGAGAACCGTCGTTGCTCGCTGCGCGTCATGGATGTGTTGAACAACATCCGGACCGACATCACGCAGATACCTGGGAGCAACAACGCGCAAGGCGACGTAGCGTACATCCGCGTTGCGGCTGGTGCCGATGAAGCGGGTCTTCAACGCGCACGCGACCTGCTGACCGACACCTTGAACTGGGACCTGGCAAGCCAAGGAACACGCGAGCTTTACCTCACCCATCGGCTGATTGCCCGCAAGGCTGGTTTTGCTGACTTGCTTCAGGCCTTCACGGATCGTGGGTCCTTTGCCAAGGATGCCCTCACCGACGGCTCTGATCGGCGGATTGCGTTCTTCTTGGAGAAGGTTGAACCGCTGGCCCTGGCCTGGGAGAAGGGGCAGATCGGCGAGACGCTGGGCCGGCTCCATGGCGCGGGGCACCGACTAGCCAGTCGCACAGCAAAGTCTGGCGTGCGCGATGCGCTTAATGCCCTGACGGCAAAGCGAGCTGCCGGCACAGTCCGTGAAGTGCTTGAGACGATCCGCGACCGCCAGCTATTCCCACTGACCGATGACTTGGCCCTCCGGCTTGTAAACACGCAGCCCATCCTCACTGCGGAGATGGATGATGCCGCGAAAGAGCGCGAGCAACTGGAGGCGACGCTGTACGGGGCCTTCTTCGCGCTTCCCTACCAGCAGGTCGCCGCCTTCGCCCGGTTCTTCATGACCAGCACGCCGTTTGCTACCAAGCATGGCGTGAAGGGAGACGAGTTCGATACCGTGCTGGTCGTGCTGGACGACTCCGGCGCCGCGTGGACCTTCTATTCGTTCGACAAGTACCTGTCCGGTGCGGATGAGACGGCGAAACCAGAGCGCGCAAAGCGGTCTCGCAATGTCTTCTACGTCTGCTGCTCTAGGGCCCGGCAGAGGCTGGCGGTGATCGATCTCACCGGTGCTTCCGCGGCGAAGGACGAGCGAATGCGCACGCTGTTCGGACTGGACCGCTGCTATGAGGTATAGCAGCACGGCGCAGATCCGTGACCGGCAGGGAGGGCCACCACTGACGCCGACGAAGGTCCGCCCATGTACCTGCTCTACCGCGGCTGCGCGGTTGGCCCACGCAAGGGCTCTGAGAAGCCTCTGCTCGATGTACACTTCAGGCTTTGTAGTGTCCATATCTACTGGCCACACGAGCGACACAAGGAATCACCTAAGTTGTTGATTGCTCAGCCATTCGATGTGTCCATATACCCGTAGACTTGCTAATGTTGTTCAACGTCTGACCCCGCGCACGTCCAACGAGAAAGCCCCGCAGTGATTGCGGGGCTTTTTTCATGGGCGAGGCGCGAGCACGCAGCGGTGGCCCGCCAGACGAATGCCGTCCCCGCCCTTGTAACGTTGAGGCGGCCCAGCATCACTTTTTTACACGCGGGCAAGTGAACAAGACGGCTTCGATGCTCGGCAAGGCCCATCGCTGCGCCATTTTCACGTCGCTGGCACGCCGGTTGCGTGAAACACGGCAGATACGCTGAACCCCGGCAGGCCGCTTCCGCCCGGGGCAGCCCGCCGCCCCGACTGGCATTCAGCCAGGACCGTTCGGACGGCGCACTCGCCCAACGCCATGAGTTCGCAATCGCCTCCGCCCTTGTCTGCAATTGACGACATCGACGCCTCGACCGGTATCGGCAGCAACGCTGCCATCCAGTCGCGCGGGGTGTTGCTGTGCCTGTCCGAACCCAATCTGCGCATCCATCAGGTGAGTGAAAACCTGGAGGCCGCGCTGGGTACGCCACTGGCCACCGCGCTGCAGGCGCCTGTTGACCATGTCATCGGCACGGCGGGGCGCGAGGTGCTGGAGCGCGCCCTGGGCACGCACAGCATCGACGGACACCCCTTGTATATCGGCACACTCCTGACGCCGCACGGGCACGCACTCGACGCGGTGGTGCATCGGCACAAGGGCACACTCATCCTGGAGGTGGAACCCGCCATGCATGCGGCCGACGGCGCGTTTGCGTCGATGTATCCGCTGGTGCGCACCTTTGTCGCCAGCCTGCAAGCCGTAGGCACGATCGATGCGCTGACGGACCTCGCCGCGCGCGAAGTCCACCACCTCACCCACTTTGGCCGCGTCACGATCTACCGCATTGAGCGCGATGGCTCCTTGCAAGCGCTCGCTGAAGCGCGCAACGAGGCCTATGACACGCTGGTCGGTACGCACCTGTCTGGCGCCGGCATAACGCCCGAACTGCGCAATCTGTATAGCCACAACCCCTTGCGCCTGGTGGCAGACGTCGACGACACGCCGGTGGGGCTGGTGCCCCCGCTGCATCCGTCCACCGGGCGGACGACCGATCTGACCTACGCGGCCTTGCGCGCGGCTTCCGATGCGCAGCGCGAAACCATGCGCCGCATGGGCGCGAAGGCGTCGCTCACGCTGGCGCTTACGGTGCGCGGGAACCTGTGGGGCTTGATCGCCTGCCACCATGCGACGCCCTGTTCGTTGTCGTTTGAAGTGCGCACGGCATGCGAACACCTGGCGCAGATTCTGTCGCTGCAGATCGAAGCGAAGGAAGATCGCGCCGAGATCGCCCACCGGCTGGAACTGCGACGCATCCTTGTGCGCCTGCTGGCCGCGATGGCCGACCGTGACCATTTCCACGAAGGCCTGCTCGAACATCCCGCCGATCTGCTGCGCTTTGCCTCGGCCAGCGGCGCCGCCATCGTTCGCCAGGGCGAGTGCGTGCGCATCGGTGCCGCGCCTGACGAAGCCAGCATCCTGCGCCTGACCGAATGGCTGGCCAATGCGCACCCCGGGGAGGTCTTCCACACCGACCGTGTGGCCGCCACCTACCCGGACAGCGCAGCGCTGCTGCCCCAGGCCAGTGGCGTGCTGGCCGTGCAGGTTTCGCAACTGCATCGCCACTACGTGCTGTGGTTCCGCCCCGAAACCCCGCACACCGTGCGCTGGGCGGGCGACGCACCGGACGCGGCCATCGCCCACGACAGCCAGCACGTGCTGGGCCGCACCCGCCACTGGCAGGAGCGCATCGCGCACACTTCGCGCCCGTGGCGCACAAGCGAAGTGGAAACCGCCGCGGAGTTCCGCTACGCCGTCCTGAACATCGTGCTGCGCCGCGCGGAAGAAGCCGCGGAGTTGGCCAGCGAACTGCGCCGCGCCAACCACGAACTGGAAGCGTTTTCGTATTCCGTATCGCACGACTTGCGCGCGCCGCTGCGCCACATCGCCGGCTATGCCGAACTACTGGACGAGATGGAGGGCCAGCACGTCTCGGCACGCGGGCGGCACTTTCTGCAGACGATCTCGGAGTCGTCGCGCTTTGCAGGCAAGCTGGTCGACGATCTGCTGACCTTTTCGCAGATGGGCCGCGGCGCGCTTCATCTGACCGACGTCGATCTCGCACAGCTCGTGCGCGGCGTCGTGCGCGATCTGACGCCAGACCAGGGACGTCGCCATATTGAATGGGACATCGCCACCTTGCCGGTGGTGCGCGCCGACCCGGCATTCCTGCAACTGGCGATGCGCAACCTGCTCTCCAACGCAGTCAAATACACGCGCGGCCGTGACCCGGCGCGCATCCATATCGACGCCGAACAGACCGACGCCGAAACCATCGTGCGCATTGCCGACAACGGCGTGGGCTTCTCGATGGAATACGTGGCCAAGCTGTTCGGCGTGTTCCAGCGGCTGCATCGCATGGACGAGTTCGAGGGCACCGGCATCGGCCTGGCCAATGTGCGGCGCATCATCGATCGCCACGGCGGCCGCACCTGGGCCGAGGGCGAGCTTGATCGCGGCGCGACGTTCTACTTCGCGCTGCCGCGCACGCCGGACCCGCAGGCGGCATCCGCAGCGGGCCTCCGCACACCCGTGACTCGCGATGCCTGATGGTTCTTTCCACGCTCATTGCCACCATGCTCAAACCCATCCTGCTCGTTGAAGACAATCCGAACGACCTCGAGCTGACCCTGCTGGCGCTGGAGCGCAGCCAGCTTGCCAACGATGTGGTCGTCACCCGCGACGGCGCTGAAGCGCTGGACTACCTGCACGCGCGCAACCTGTACGCGCAACGCGTGCCGGGCAACCCTGCCGTGGTGCTGCTCGACTTGAAGCTGCCCAAGGTCGACGGGCTGGAAGTGCTGGCCGAGATCCGTGCCACGCCCGCGCTCAAGAGCCTGCCCGTGGTCATGCTCACGTCGTCGCGCGAAGAAACCGATCTGCTGCGCAGCTACGAACTGGGCGTCAACGCCTACGTGGTCAAACCGGTGGAGTTCCGGGCGTTTGTCGATGCGATTGCCGACCTGGGCGTATTCTGGGCGGTGCTCAATGAACCGCCGCCCGGCTCCACCCGGGCACGCCGCACGTTGCTGCCGGCAAGCTAGCGGCCCATCCGGAGCATTCGCCCCCATGCCCAATCTTCAACTGCTGCTGGTCGAAGACAATCCGCTCGACGCAGAACTTACGCGCGCACGGCTGGAAACCGCCAACCTGCAGGCTGACACCACGCTGGTCGACAACGAGACCGACTTCATCGCCCAACTGAGCGCGCGAACCTTCGACGCCATCCTGGCCGACTACATGCTGCCGCAGTTCACGGGGGCGGAGGCGCTCGACATTGCGCGCCGCATGGCACCGCAAACGCCGTTCATCTTCGTGTCGGGTGCGCTGGGCGAAGAGCATGCGGTGGACATGCTCAAACGCGGCGCCACCGATTACGTCATCAAGCAGCGCCTGCAGCGCCTGCCCGTGGTGCTGCTGCGGGCGCTGGCCGAAGCAGCCGAACGCCGCCAGCGCATCGCCGCAGAAGCTGCCCTGCGCGAAGCGGAAACGCACTTCCGCCTGCTGATCAACGCGCTCAAGGAGCACGCCGTGCTCTCGCTCGACCCGCAGGGCATCGTGCGCACCTGGAATGCGGCGTCGCGCAGCATTCTTGGTTATGCGCGCGAAGACATCCTCGGCAAATCGGCGGAGATTCTGTATCCGCAGGCCGCGCGCGAGGCAGGTGAATTCCAGCGCAAGCTCGAACGCGTGCGCCGCGAAGGCAGCCTCACCGACGACCGCTGGATGCTGCGCAAGGACGGCACGCCGTTCTACGCATCCAGCGTGGTCACCGCCATCCACAACGAGACGGGGCAACTGGTCGGCTTCTCCAAGATCATCCGCGACTCCACGGAAGAGCGCATCGCGGCCGACGCCCTGCGCCGTGCCAAGGAAGAAGCCGAGACCGCCAACCACGCCAAGGACCACTTCCTGGCCGTGCTCTCGCATGAGCTGCGCACGCCGCTCACGCCAATTCTGACCGCCGTGCATCTGCTGGAACTGCGCCAGGATCTGCCTGCGTATGTGGTCGCGCAGCTCGAAGTCGTGCGCCGCAACGCCGAACTGGAAGCACGCCTGATCGACGACCTGCTCGACATCACCGGCATTGCGCGCGGCAAGCTGGCCGTGAGCTTTGCGCTGGTCGACCTGTATCCGCTGCTGGAGAGCACGCTGGAGATGTCGCGCAACGACATGCAGGCCAAGCGGCTGTCGCTCAAGACGCGCTTCGAGGCGGGCCGCAGTCGGCTGTATGCCGACGGCGCGCGCATCCAGCAGGTGATCTGGAACCTGGTGCGCAACGCCGTCAAGTTCACGCCCGAAGGCGGCGCCATCGGGGTGCGCGTCTGGAACCCCTCGCCCTCCACCGTGGCCGTGGCCGTGAAGGACAACGGCATCGGCATCGAACCCGACGCGCTGCCGCGTATCTTCTCGGCGTTCGAGCAGGCCGATGCATCGATCACACAGCGCTTTGGCGGGCTTGGCCTGGGCCTGGCGATTGCCTATGCGCTGGTGCAGAAGCATGAGGGTTCATTGATCGCTGAGAGCGCCGGCCGCCACGAGGGCGCCACGTTCACGCTCACGCTGCCGCTGGCCACCGAGATGGTGCAGCCCGAGACGCCGCCGTCGCCGCCCTTGCCACGCGCCCAACCGACGCGCGGCCTGCACGTGCTGCTGGTGGAAGACAACGCCGATACAGCCGAAGCCATGTCGCAGATGCTGGAGATCCTCGGCCACAGCGTCGCCGTGGCCAATGGCGCGCGCACGGCCATGCAAGCCGCTGAATCCGGCACGTTCGATCTGCTGATCAGCGATATCGGCCTGCCGGACGGCAGCGGCCTGGACGTGGTGCGCGTTTTTGCCGAGCGGCAAGCCGCCCCGTCGATCGCGATTACGGGTTACGGCATGGAAGAAGACATCGCCCGCTGTCGTGACGCGGGCTTTACGGATCACCTGACCAAACCGGTGGACTTCAAGCGGCTGGAAACGCTGATGGCCGGCTATCTGGCCGCGCGCGACGCGCGCACCACCGGCGTGGGCGCGGGATAAGCCGCGCCAGAATGCCGCAGGACAGTCACCCTAGCGGCGCAACAGGCCCCATGCTGCAGATAGCAGCATGGCGCCTACCACGGCGGCCGTCCACGCCATGATCTGCCCATCGGCATACAGGTGGGCGAACTGGCCGCTGTAGTAACCGACCAACGCTCCAATTCCGCCCGTCGCCAGCGCAGCCGCCCATCCCAGGCGTTTGCCTGCGGGATGCAGCCAACGCGCCGCCACGCCCACCGCCAACCCGATCCACAGCGGCCCGATCCACCCCATGCCTGTTCTCCGTATTGCTCTTGAGCGATTCAACTGGACGCGTACCTTAGCGCAGGACGCAGCGGAAGGCCACGGCGGTGCCCCGCGCGGCGCGTGACGAATAACCGACATTCATCCATACACGTCACCAGATTTGACCTGTGTCCTGCTGATCCGGGGGCCGGGCGTTATAATCCAGAGTGCTCAAAATTCGTGCCGTTTCTTTAACCGGCCGCCCCACATGCAGTTGCTGACGCTCGGAATCAACCACCACACTGCGCCGCTTTCCCTGCGCGAGAAGGTGGCGTTTCCGCTCGAGCAGCTCAAGCCCGCGCTGGGCACGCTGCGCCAGCATCTGCCCCACCTCAGAAGCACGGCAGAAGCCGCCATTCTCTCCACCTGCAATCGCACCGAAATCTACTGCGCCACCGACGGCAACCTGCCTGAACAGACCGCGCACGAACATGCCATTCGCTGGCTGGCGCAGCACCACAACATCGACGCCGGCGAACTTGCGCCCCATGTGTATTCGCTCGGCCAGTCGCTGGCCGTACGCCATGCGTTCCGCGTGGCCAGCGGGCTCGATTCCATGGTGCTGGGTGAGACGCAGATCCTCGGCCAGATGAAAGACGCCGTGCGCACCGCCACCGAGGCGGGCGCCCTGGGCACGTACCTGAATCAGCTGTTCCAGCGCACCTTTGCGGTGGCCAAGGAAGTGCGCGGCACGACCGAGATCGGCGCGCATTCCGTGTCGATGGCCGCCGCCGCCGTTCGCCTGGCGCAGCGCATCTTTGAGTCGATCGCTGATCAGCGCGTCCTGTTCATCGGCGCCGGCGAGATGATCGAGCTGTGCGCCACCCACTTCGCCGCGCAGACGCCGCGCGAAGTGGTGATCGCCAACCGCACGCTGGAACGCGGCGAGAAGCTGGCCGAATCGCTGTCGAACCAGGGCTTGAACGCCCGCGCCGTGCGTCTGGCCGAACTGCCGACCAAGCTTGCCGAATTCGACATCGTTGTCTCGTGCACCGCCAGCACGCTGCCCATCATCGGCCTGGGCGCCGTTGAGCGCGCCATCAAGCAGCGCCGCCACCGCCCGATGTTCATGGTCGACCTGGCGGTGCCGCGCGACATCGAACCCGAAGTCGCACGTCTGTCCGACGTGTTCCTCTACACCGTGGACGACCTGGGCGCCATCGTGCGCGAAGGCAACGCGCTGCGACAGGCCGCCGTGGCGCAGGCCGAGGCCATCATCGAAACGCGCGTGCTGAACTTCATGCACTGGCTCGATGCGCGCAGCGTGGTGCCGATCATTCGCGATCTGCACGCCCAGGCTGAAACGCTGCGCCAAGGTGAACTGGAACGCGCCCAGCGCATGCTCGCCCGCGGCGACGATCCGGCGCTGGTGCTCGAAGCACTGTCGCAGGCGCTCACCAAGAAATTCCTCCACGGCCCGACGCATGCCCTGAACCATGCGCAGGGCGAAGGCCGCGAACAGCTCATCGACCTGCTGCCGGCGCTATTCCGCCAGTCCAGCCACTCCGAGCGCTAGCGGCCAGCGCATCGCACGTGCGCCGCATGGTTTCACGCCCGGCGCGCAACATCTGGCGCGGTATCATGCGCCGCCTCCGCTTCCAGCGTTTCCCTCCGCGACTGCCCGAATGAAGCCCAGCATGCTGTCCAAGCTCGACCAACTGGCCGAGCGCATCGTCGAAATCAACGCGCTGCTTGCGCGTGAAGACGCCACCGCCAACCTCGACCAATATCGCAAGCTCACGCGCGAACACGCCGAGCTGGAGCCCGTGGTCGCGCAATTTGCCGCATGGAAGCAGGCGGAGGAAGACATCGCCACCGCGCAGGAGCTGGCGGCCGATCCGGACATGAAGGCGTTTGCGGAAGACGAACTGCGTGCCGCGCGCGAGCGGATGGAATCCCTCGAAGGCGAACTGCAACGTCTGCTGCTGCCAAAAGACCCGAACGACCATCGCAACATCTTCGTGGAAATCCGCGCCGGCACGGGCGGCGATGAATCGGCACTCTTTGCCGGCGACCTGCTGCGGATGTACACGCGCTACGCCGAACGGCAGCGCTGGCAGGTGGAGATCGTGAGCGAATCGCCGTCGGACCTGGGCGGCTACAAGGAAGTGATCGCGCGACTGGTAGGCGAAGGAGCGTACTCACGCCTGAAGTTCGAATCGGGCGGCCACCGCGTGCAGCGCGTGCCGGCCACCGAGGCACAGGGACGTATCCACACGTCGGCCTGTACGGTGGCGATCATGCCCGAGGCCGATGCGCTGGCCGACATCCAGATCAACCCGGCCGATCTGCGCATCGATACGTTCCGCGCGTCCGGCGCAGGCGGCCAGCACATCAACAAGACGGATTCCGCCGTGCGCATCACCCACCTGCCGACAGGCCTGGTGGTGGAATGCCAGGACGACCGCAGCCAGCACCGTAACAAGGACCGCGCCATGCAAGTCCTTGCCGCGCGCCTGAAGGATCGCCAGGAGCGCGAGGCGCAAGCCAAGGAAGCCAGCGCGCGCAAGAGCCTGATCGGCTCGGGCGACCGGTCCGACCGCATCCGCACGTACAACTTCCCGCAAGGCCGCGTGACCGATCACCGCATCAACCTGACGCTGTACAAAATCGACGCGATCATGGACGGCGACATCGATGAACTCGTGGGCGCGTTGGCTGCTGAGCACCAGGCGGAACAGCTCGCGGCGCTGGGCGAAGACGCCTGATCGCCCAATCGTTAAAAAGCGCGCTCTCCGTAACATCCGCTTGCGTTTGATACAGCTTTGCGCGATGGCGAGACGGTCCCGCGTTCCTATAATCGATCTCGATCACGCCGAGTGCATCGCCGGTCGCATCCGGCACGCACTCACCAACAAGCGCGGCAACATCACGATTAGGAGAATCGCAATGCGTACCCAACTGCTGGCTATTACCGTCGCCACCACCCTCGCACTCGGCCTGGCCGCCTGCGGCAAGAAAGACGAGGCCACCGACCAGGCGGCCAAGAGCGCGATGGAGCAATCGAAGGACGCCGCCAAACAGGCGCTCGACAACGCCGGCACCGCCGTGACCAAGGCCGCGGACGCCGCCAAGGTGGAACTGTCGCAAGCGGCTTCGGACGCGCAAGTCTCCGCCTCGGGCGCGCTGGCGCAGGCCAAGGAGGCCGCCAAGACCGCGGCCGACAAGACGGCCGACGCGGCCAAGGTTGCAGCAGACAAAACCGCTGACGCCACCAAGGAAGCGGCCAACAAGGTCAAGGACGCGACCAAGCAGTAAGCGCCGCTCAACCGCACAGCCCCGCTCGCGGGCCCGCGCCACATCGGCCGGGCCCGTGTTATTTTGTGCGCCCGATCTCCGCTGCCAGTCTGTTGCCGTGTCGTCTGTTCCCGTCATTTCGCCCGAAACCCTGGCTCGTGTGGCCGATGCGCTGACAGCGCTGGCCCGTGCCGGCCTGCCCGCACTGGAAGCACGCATGCTGGTCTCGCACGTGACGGGCCTGTCGCGCGTGCAACTCATCACGCAAGACACTTGCGCCATCGACGTGGCCGCGCGCGCGCGTGTCAGCGAACTCGCGGCGCGCCGCTTGGCCGGCGAGCCGATGGCGTATCTGCTCGGCGAACGTGAATTCTTCGGCCGCACCTTCAAGGTGACGCCCGCCGTGCTGATCCCGCGCCCTGATACCGAATTGCTGGTCGAACAGGCGCTGGACCACCTCGAGGAGTGCGATGCGCCGGCCGTGCTCGACATGGGCACGGGCAGCGGCATCATCGCCATCACGATTGCGCTGGCGCGGCGCGACGCGCGCGTGTGGGCCACCGACGCCTCCGCCGATGCGCTGGCCGTGGCGATCGACAACGCCAAGGCGCTCGGTGCCACCAACGTCCAGACTGCGCTGGGCGACTGGTACGGCGCGCTGGCCGGAACCGATGCGCCACCCGCCTTCGACCTGATCGCCAGCAACCCGCCCTACATCGCCGCCACCGACGCGCACCTCGACCAAGGCGACCTGCGCTTCGAGCCCGACAGCGCCCTCACCGACCACGATGACGGCCTGCGCCACCTGCGCAGCATCGTCGCCGGGGCGCCGGCGCGGCTCGTCTCCGGGGGATGGCTGCTGGTCGAACACGGCTACGACCAAGGCGAACCTGTGCGTGCGCTGCTGGGCGGCGCGGGATTCGCCAACGTCTTCACCGCGCAGGACCTGGCCGGCCACGACCGGTGCAGCGGCGGGCAATGGCCGGATCAAAACGCCGGTGCGCGTTCCTCGCTAAAATAGACGGGTTTTCCAATGTGGATGTCAGCTCGGGAACCCGGCTGCCGCCCCTCACCCAATCGAGTCTCCCCATGAGCACCACGCACGAAAAGATCGACCAGATCGTCAAAGGCCACCCCGTCGTCCTCTTCATGAAGGGCACGGCGCAATTCCCGATGTGCGGCTTTTCGGGCCGCGCCATCCAGATCCTGAAGGCCTGCGGCGTGGACCGTCCGCACACCGTCAACGTGCTGGAAGACGACGAAATCCGCCAGGGCATCAAGGACTACGCCAACTGGCCGACCATTCCGCAGCTCTATGTCAACGGCGAGTTCATCGGCGGCTCGGACATCATGATGGAGATGTACCAGAGCGGCGAGCTGCAGCCGCTGCTGGCTGCTTGAGCTACGGTCTCATTTCAGCGTGACTCCGACCCCGAACGCCACGGCTCAGACGCCACCCGTGCGCCGCATCATCGTGGCGATCACGGGGGCGTCAGGGGCAATTTACGGGGTGCGGCTGCTGCAGGTTCTGGAGGGCCTACGTGAAACAGCGGGGGTGGAATCGCACCTGCTGATGTCGCCCGCAGGGCTGATGAACGTGCAGCATGAGCTGCACATGGCACGCGAAGAGGTGGAAGCGCTGGCGCACGTCGTGCATAACGTGCGCGATATCGGCGCGACCATTGCCAGCGGCTCGTTTGCGGCGGAAGCAATGGTGGTCGCGCCCTGCTCGATGAAGACGCTGGCGGCCGTCGCGCATGGCCTGTCAGACAACCTCATTGCGCGCGCTGCCGACGTCACGCTCAAGGAGCGCCGCCGCCTCATCCTGATGGTGCGCGAAACGCCGTTGAATCTGGCGCACCTGCGCAACATGACGGCCGTCACAGAGATGGGCGGAATCGTGTTTCCGCCCGTGCCGGGCTTTTACCAGCGCCCCAAGACGATCGACGACCTAGTCGACCACACGGTCGGGCGCGTGCTGGATCTGATCGGCTTGCCGCAGACGTTGGCGCCGGGCTGGCGGGGCTTGCGTTCAACGGACTAGACGCTGATCAGCCGACTGCCGATCAGCGGTGGTGGTAATTGAAGTACACCGAAGGTCCACCCCAATAGCCGCCGTAATAGGCGGGATAAGCCGGTGCGGCATAAACCGGCGCAGGCGCCACAGCCACCGGCGCCGGATACACAGCACATCCCCCAAGCGTCGCGGCCAACAAGGCCAGAGCCACGATTTTCATGATTAGCGTCCTTCGGCCCCGCTAGTGGAGCCATGTCGACGTTATAAGCCGGCGCGAGCGACGCCGGCGTCATGCGGGTGTAAGCGGTGTAACCGAAAACTACGAACGGGTGTTCGTAAGTTCACTGCTTAGGCATCGGCTTACCTGCAGAAGGCTTGGCCGTCGCGGCGGGCGCGGACGCGGCCACACCGGACGCCGCAGGCGGTTTGGGTGCATTCGGGTCGACTTCCGCACGCATCTGGTCCATGACCGCCCCGGCGCGCGGCGCCCAAAGGAATTCCACCGTGCCGTTCTGTGGCTCTTCAGGAATCGCATACATCGTGATGATCGTCTGCTGACCCGCCCAACGTGCGCGAAGCGAATCGACCGTCTTGCCAGACTTCAGCTTGAGCGGCGCCTTGCCCTCCTGCGCGGGCTTGCCGTAGCGGTCGGACAGGGCCTGGAAGACGCGCTGCTCGGTATCCACGCCACGCGTGGGCACGAACATCCCGGCGATGTTGCCGTCCTGGTCGATCAGCAGCACGGCCTGCGGTCCATCCATCAACTCGGGGCGCGATGCCTGGGGCACGCCCAGCGAACGCGTGCGGCCGTGCGATTCCAGCGCGTCGGAGCAGTATTCGGCGACGTCCTTGCCGCCATTGGCGCGTACGTCCTCGCACGAGGGCAGCTTGCGCAACGGCTTGCCGAGCGGGAAGGCGTCGAGCAGCACCGCCACATCGCCGGGGTCGCGCACCGCCTTGGGTGCGGCAGCCTTGGAAGCGGGAGCAGCCTTGGATGCAGGTGCAGCAAACGCCACGGGCGCGAGTAACGAGGTCGAGATGGCAAGCGCGGCAGTTGCAGTGGCGCGTCGCGTCCAGCAGGTCATGCGAACTCCAGGAAGGAAAGAGCCGAGAGTGTGCCATGCGGGAATCCAGGCACACGGGAAAGCGGTTCTGACTGGCCGCCAGCGTCATGCGTTCCCGTCAACCGAACGGCTGACCCGCCGAAGACCGCTCGATTACACGCCATTTGACGTGGTTATCGGCCCGATGCGGCCGGAAACATTATCAAAATGTTGCCGCTTTTGATCTCGCAAAGGTCCGGCGGGTAAAATCTCGGCGGCACAGACGAATGACCGGCAGGACCGAAGCGTCACGTTCCTCGGCCCGCCGCCTAGACGCGATCTCATTTTGAACATTCCCTCCGCTGTTTCCTCCCGCATGCCGTCAGCCGCCCGCGCTGTACGCACCCGTTCGGTAGCCCGCTATGCGCGGCTGGCCGTCGGCCTGCTGGCGCTGGCTTCGGCGCATGCTGCGCTGGCCTTCGGCTTCAACGATGTGGCCGCACGCGCCAAGCAACTGGCCGCCAAGCCTTACCAGGCGCCCGCCGACACCCTGCCGCGCGAACTGCGCGAACTGCGCTACGACCAGTACCGCGAAATCCGCTTCAAGTCCGACCAGGCCTATTGGCGCCGTGACAAGCTGCCGTTCGAACTCGGCTTCTTCCACGAGGGTTCGTACTACGACCAGCCTGTGAAGATCAACGAGGTGTCGCCCGCCGGCGTGCGCGAAATCCGCTTCGACCCGCGCCTGTTCGACTACGGCCCGGTCAAGCTCGATCCGAAACAGGTGCAGAAGCTCGGCTTTGCCGGTTTCCGCGTGCACTATCCGATGAACACGCCCAAGTACAAGGATGAGGTCATCGTGTTCCTGGGCGCGTCGTACTTCCGCGGCATCGG
Organism: Ralstonia sp. PBBBR1; assembly: GCF_002256165.1. NCBI lineage: Bacteria > Pseudomonadati > Pseudomonadota > Betaproteobacteria > Burkholderiales > Burkholderiaceae > Ralstonia > Ralstonia sp. PBBBR1. The sequence continues at coordinate 59,503 of NZ_NKIL01000009.1, forward strand.
CAAGGGGCAGGTCTACGGCCTGTCCGCGCGCGGTCTGGCCATCGACACCGCGCTCAATTCGGGCGAGGAATTCCCCCGCTTCACCGATTTCTGGATCGAACGTCCCGCGGCCAACGCCAAGGAACTGACAATCTACGCGCTGCTCAACTCGCGCCGCGCCACGGGTGCCTACCGCTTTGTCATCAAGCCGGGCAGCGATACGGCGGTCGACGTCAAGGCACAGGTGTACATGCGCGAAAACGTGAGCAAGCTGGCCATCGCACCGCTCACCAGCATGTTCTTCTTTGGCGAGAATCAGCCGGCGCCTGCGCTGGATTTCCGCCCCGAGGTGCACGACTCCGACGGCTTGTCGGTGCTTTCCGGCACGGGTGAATGGATCTGGCGTCCGCTGACGAACCCCAAGCGCCTGCTGGTCAGCTCGTTCGGGACGACCAATCCGGGCGGCTTCGGCCTGATGCAGCGTGACCGCGCGTTCTCCAGCTACCAGGAAATCGGCGACCGCTATGAACTGCGCCCGAGCGCGTGGGTCGAGCCCGTCGGCAAATGGGGCGCGGGCCGCGTGGAACTTGTGCAGATCCCGACGCCCGACGAGACGAACGACAACGTGGTCGCCTACTGGGTGCCCGAGAACCCGCCCAAGCCGCATCAGCCGTTCAACCTCGAATACCGCCTGCTGTGGCAGAAGGATGCCGACAAGAAGCCGGCGCTGGCATGGGTTACGCAGACGCGCCGCTCGCACGGCTGGACCACCAAGCGCCCCGACGAGCGCAAGCCTGACGATACGATCGCCTTCGTGGTCGACTTTGAAGGCCCCGCACTGGCCAAGCTGGCGCCGAATGCACCGGTTGAGCCGGTGTTCTCGGCAGATGCCAACGGCAAGATCGAATCGATCTTCGGCCAGCCCAACACCGCGACCGGCGGCTGGCGCGTGACCGTGCGCCTCAAGCGGGTCGACGACGACAAACCCGTCGAATTGCGCGGCTACCTGCGCAGCGGCGGCACCGGACTCTCCGAGACGTGGAGCTACCTGTTACCTCCGGGCTGAACGTGACGACAGCCCAGACTGTCGGTGCTGCCGGCGCCGCCCCCTCCACCAGCCCTGCCACAGCGCAGTCTGTGGCAGACCATTACCTTGAAGCGCTGCCGCTGGCGGCCGATGCGCGTGCTGCGCTGCTGCACGACGCGGGCATCACCGCTGGCGACGACGATGCAGCGGCGCTTGCCAAGCTGCATCGCGCACTGGCCAGGCTCGACCCGGCGCAGACAACCTCGCTTGACGCCGACGCGCCGGCCTACGCCTCCGTAGGCTCGCGCCTGGATGCCGCCTATGGCGCCACGCGCGCCAATGCTGCATCGACGGAGCCCACTGCTGAACCGGTACCGCCGCTTGAGCACGATAGCCAGGGCCGCATCCATCTGGATACGGGCCCCGCACCCGCGCGCCGGTCGATGGTGCCGTGGCCGTGGGTGCTCGGGCCCATCTGGCGCGCGCGCAAGGCCATCGACCGCTGGATGCACGGCGGCCAGAAGCCGGTGCCGTATGAAGCGCCCGACTCGCCCGACCCGAAAGGCATCTGGCGCTTCGTTGGGGCGCGCCGGCGCCTGACGCTTCTCGCGCTGATGATCGCGCAGACCATCGCTGCCACCTGGGCGATGAGCACAGTGCTGCCATACCACGGCGCAGACTGGCTCGAAGCCATCATCATCGTGCTGTTTGCGGTGCTGTTCTGCTGGGTGTCAGCTGGCTTCTGGACGGCCATCACCGGCTTCCTGCTGCTGGCCTTCCACGGCGACCGCTTCGTCATCTCGCGCCGCGCCACGCCCGACGCCACGATTCCGGACGATGCGCGCACGGCCATCGTCATGCCGATCTGCAATGAAGATGTGCAGCGCGTGTTCGCGGGGCTGCGCGCGACGTACGAGTCGTTGCAGCGCACGGGACACCTGGAGCACTTCGACTTCTTCGTGCTGTCGGACTCCGGCGACCCGGACATCCGCACGGCAGAAGCCGACGCATGGCTGCACATCTGCCGCGCGCTCGATGGTTTCGGCCGCATCTTCTACCGCTGGCGCCGCCACCGCGTGAAGCGCAAGAGCGGCAACATCGACGATTTCTGCCGGCGCTGGGGCGGCAAATACCGCTACATGATCGTGCTCGACGCCGACAGCGTGATGAGCGGCGATTGCCTGACGCGCCTCGTGCAGTTGATGGAAGGCGCGCCAAGCGCGGGCATCATCCAGACCGCGCCGCGCGCCGCCGGCCGCGACACGCTGTATGCGCGTATCCAGCAATTCGCCACGCGCGTGTACGGGCCGCTGTTCACCGCTGGCCTGCACTACTGGCAACTCGGCGAGTCGCACTACTGGGGCCACAACGCCATCATCCGGCTGGACCCGTTCATCAAGCACTGCGCGCTGGCGCCGATTCCGGGCAAGGGCTCGCTTTCCGGCGAGATCATGTCGCACGATTTTGTCGAAGCCGCGCTGATGCGGCGCGCCGGCTGGGCCGTGTGGATCGCCTACGACCTCGACGGCAGCTACGAAGAAATGCCGCCCAACCTGCTCGACGAACTGGGCCGCGACCGCCGCTGGTGCCACGGCAACCTCATGAACTTCCGCCTGTTCGGCGCGCCGGGCTTTCACCGTGTGCACCGCGCGGTGTTCATCACCGGCGTGATGGCGTATCTGTCGGCGCCGCTGTGGTTCCTGTTTCTGATCCTGTCGACAGCCCTGCTGGCCAAGCACACGCTGATCGCGCCGGAATACTTCACGCAGCCCCGCCAGCTCTTCCCGATCTGGCCGGAGTGGCATCCGGAAAAAGCCGCCGCGCTGTTTTCCGCCACCGCCACCGTCCTGTTCCTGCCGAAGATCCTGAGCGTGCTCGTCCTGTGGGCGCAGGGGCCGAAACGCTTTGGCGGGGCGATCCACTTGGCGTTGTCGATGGCAATCGAGGCGGTGTTCTCGGTGCTGGCCGCGCCGGTGCGCATGCTGTTCCACACGCGCTTTGTGACCGCCGCGTTCCTCGGCTGGAAGGTGCACTGGAAGTCGCCGCCGCGCGAAGATGCACAGACGCATTGGAGCGACGCCGTACGCCGCCACGGCCTGCACACCGTCATCGGCATCGTTTGGGCCGCCATCGTGTATTGGCTGAACCCGAGCTTCCTTTGGTGGCTGTCGCCCGTGGTCGGCGCGCTGATCGTGTCGATTCCGCTGTCCGTGTTCTCCAGCCGCGTGAGCCTGGGCCGCCGCATGCGGCGCCTGCGCCTGTTCATGATTCCCGAGGAAGTGCGCCCGCCGCGTGAGTTGCGCGCCACGCGCAAGCACCTGCGCAATGCGCCGCCGATGCCGGATTTCCGCCAAGCCGTGGTCGACCCCGTCACCAACGCGCTGATGTGCGCGATCGGCACGGCGCGCTTTCCGCACGACCGGCGCTTGGTTGCCGTGCGTGAGGCGCATGTGCGCCATGCGTTGGAGGTTGGCCCGGACAAGCTCACGGGCAAGCAGAAGCTGGTGTTGCTGTCCGATCCATTCTCCTTGTCGGCACTGCACCTGGCGGTGTGGTCGTCACCTGCACAGCGTGCGGCCTGGGAAGCTGCACAGGGCTGAACGCGCCACCCCACTTGAAGTGCCGCGCCCCACCAGCGTCTTGCCGGTGGGGCGTTTTACTTCCCGTTACATCCGTAGGATTTGCGTATCACCTGAAGCGCCCAACGGTTCATAGAATGGCATCACGAACTTGATACACGAAGTCGACGGCACAGTAGCCCCCGGCCTCGCAACCGTAAGGAGAAGCATCATGAAACGCACACTGCTCGCATTCGTTCTGGGTGGCGCCGCGCTGTGCGCCTCGACGGCGGCGCTGGCGCATGTGGATGTCGGCGTGGCGATCGGCGTGCCTGCGCCGGTGTATGTGGCCCCGGCACCTGTCTATGCACCCCCGCCCGTGGTATATCGCCCTGCCCCGGTCTATGCCCCGGCCCCGGTGAACTATGGCGGCTACTATCGTGACCGCGACGACTGGCGTGAGCGCGAATGGCGCCGCCACGAGTGGCGCGAACGCGAATGGCACGAACACGAAGGGCACCACGATCACGGCTGGCACCGCGGCTGGGACCGCTAACGCCTAGCGGCAACAGACAGCTACATCGGCAACGGGCCGCTCACACGAGCGGCCCGTTGCTTTTGTACGCTCGAATGCCCGCGCAATCTGCAAACCGACCTATGCTGACGTAGTGGCCCCTGCAATCCCGCCGCCGGCCGCACAGCACACGGGAGGACGCCATGTCGATCTCCAGCACCCTCGACGGCTGCCTGCGCAGCAAGGGCTGCCTGTACGAGGTGATTCGCCATCCGCATACCCATACCAGCACGGAGACCGCGCAGTCTGCACATGTCCCGGGCGACCGTCTGGCCAAGACGCTGCTGCTCGAAGACAAGCTCGGCTATGTCGCGGCCGTGTTGCCATCGACGTATCACCTGCATCTGTCGGAATTGCAAAAGGAAACTGGCCGCCTGGACCTGACACTGGCCGATGAATCCGAGTTGCGCGAAGTCTTTCGGGACTGCGATGCTGGCGCCGTACCACCCGTTGGCATGGCTTACGGCATGCCCACCTACATCGACAGCAGTCTGATGGCCCACGGCGACGTCTACTTCGAAGCCGGCGACCACGAAAATGTCGTGCATATGGACATGGATCAGTTCATGGCTTTAATGCGCGACGCCAAGCCCGGCCACTTCGCGTATCGCATGCAGGGCATGCTCTTCTGAGGACCCGCCATGGCAGACGACGTTGTCATCACGGTCCGCAACAACGGGCCGTACCATATCAAGGGAACCTTCCGGGTCGCCACCCAGGGCGGGCGCGAGTTGGCCGTAGAAGAAGGCCAGGCATGGCTGTGCCGCTGCGGGCACTCCTTGAACAAGCCGTTCTGTGACGGGTCGCACAAGCGCGTCGAGTTTGACAGCAACCTCGACGCGCCTGTGCCCGATGCGCCTGCTTAACGCGTAACGGGCTTGTAGCGGATACGCTTGGGCTTCGCACCTTCTTCGCCCAGACGCTTCTTCTTGTCGGCTTCGTATTCCTGATAGTTGCCCGGGAAGAACTCGACGTGCGAATCGCCTTCGAACGCGATGATGTGCGTGGCGATGCGATCGAGGAACCAGCGATCGTGCGAAATCACCATCACGCAGCCCGCGAACTCGAGCAGCGCGTCTTCCAGCGCACGCAGCGTTTCCACGTCCAGGTCGTTTGACGGCTCATCGAGCAGCAGCACATTGCCGCCCGAGATGAGCGTCTTGGCCAAGTGCAGGCGCCCGCGCTCGCCGCCAGACAACGTGCCGACGTGCTTTTGCTGATCGCCACCCTTGAAGTTGAAGCGGCCGATGTAGGCACGCGATGGCGTCTCATACCGGCCAACCGTGAGGATGTCGGAACCGTTCGAAATCTCTTCGAAGACGGTCTTGTCTGCGGAAAGCGCATCGCGGCTCTGGTCAACGTAAGCCAGCTTGACCGTCGGGCCGATCTTGATGGTGCCCGAATCCGGCTGCTCCTTGCCCGTGATCATGCGGAAGAGCGTCGACTTACCGGCGCCGTTCGGGCCAATGATGCCGACGATGGCGCCCGGCGGAACCGTAAAGCTGAGGTTGTCGATCAGCAGGCGATCGCCATAGCTCTTGCTGACGTTCTGGAACTCGATGACTTCATTGCCCAGACGCTCGCCGGCCGGGATGAAGATTTCCTGCGTCTCGTTGCGCTTCTGGTATTCCTGGCTGTTCAACTCGTCAAAGCGGGCCAGACGCGCCTTCGACTTGGCCTGACGGCCCTTCGGATTCTGGCGCACCCATTCGAGCTCTTTCTTTAGCGCTTTCTGGCGCGCCGATTCGCTCGACTCTTCCTGCTTCAGGCGCGTCTCTTTCTGATCGAGCCAGGAGCTGTAATTGCCCTTCCAGGGGATGCCGTGGCCGCGGTCGAGTTCGAGAATCCACTCGGCGGCGTTGTCGAGGAAGTAGCGGTCGTGGGTCACAGCCACAACGGTGCCGGGGAAGCGCGTGAGGAACTGCTCGAGCCAGTCCACGGATTCCGCATCCAGATGGTTGGTCGGCTCGTCGAGCAGCAGCATGTCGGGGCGCGACAGCAGCAGCTTGCACAGCGCGACACGACGCTTTTCACCGCCCGAAAGATGCTCGATCTTCGCGTCCCACGGCGGCAAGCGCAGTGCGTCGGCGGCAATTTCGAGCTGCAGTTCCACGTTGTCACCGGCACCGGCGGCAATGATGGCTTCCAGGCGCGCCTGTTCTTCGGCGAGCTTGTCGAAGTCGGCACCTTCCTCGGCGTATGCCGCGTAGATGGCTTCGAGCTGCTTTTGCGCATCCATCACTTCGCCCAGGCCGCTCTCGACTTCTTCGCGCACCGTCTTGGCGGGATCGAGCTGCGGCTCCTGCGGTAAGTAGCCGATGTTGAGGTTGGGCATCGGCGTGGCTTCGCCTTCGATGTCCTTGTCGAGGCCGGCCATGATCTTGAGCACGGTCGACTTGCCGGAGCCGTTCAAGCCCAGCACCCCGATCTTGGCGCCGGGGAAGAACGACAGCGAGATGTCCTTGAGAATCTGGCGCTTGGGCGGAACGATCTTGCCCACGCGGTTCATGGTGAAAACGTACTGTGACATGGCGGAATTGCGGGGGGAAACGCAGAAATGGGGAATCCGGCGAGTTTAACAAAGCCGGGGCACGGCAAGCCCAGGGCTCAAGGCCGCTCGAGCAAAAGAAAAGGCGCCCACCAGGGGCGCCCTTCCGATGCAGCGGCAGGCTGGCTCGTTACATCGTCATCATGTTGGCGTTCATGTTATGCATGACCCACAGCGAGCCGACAACGACGATCGCCAGGATCAGCAGCGTGAACAGGAAGGCCATCACGTTCCAGCGCTGGGCAGACGAGCCATCCAGGTGCAGGAAATAGATCAGGTGTACGACGATCTGCACGACCGCCAGAGCCATCACCGTTACCAGCACCGTCTGGTGCGAGTAGCCGCCGTCCATCACCATCTTGAACGGGATGGCCGTCAGGATCACCGCCAGCACGAAGCCGATCAGGTAGCCCTTGACGGTGGCATGGCCGGCGCCGCCGGCTGCATGACCGTGATCCTCGCCGTGGGCGATGGCGGATGTTGCGTTGGTCTGTTCCATTACATCGCTCCCAGCAGATAGACGACGGTAAACACACCGATCCACACCACGTCCAAGAAGTGCCAGAACAGGCTCAGGCACGACAGTCGAGTCGATTGGGTCGGAGTCAGGCCTTTGGCACCGATCTGCCACATCAGGACGATGATCCACAGCATGCCGCTCGCCACGTGCAGGCCGTGCGTGCCGACCAGCAGGAAGAACGACGACAGGAATGCGCTGCGGCTCGGGCCGGCGCCTTCTGCGATCAGATGGTGGAACTCGTTGATTTCCATGCCGACGAACGCGGCGCCCAGCAGCAGCGTGATGCCCAGCCACAGCATCACTTGATCCTTGCGGCCGTTCTGCAGGCTGATCATCACCATGCCGTAGGTGATGGACGACACCAGCAGGATGCCGGTTTCGATCGCCACGTACGACAGATCGAAGAGTTCCTTGCCAGTCGGGCCGCCGGCCGTCGCACCGCGCAGGACGCAGAACGTGGCAAACAGCGACGCGAAGATGATCAAGTCGCTCATCAGGTACACCCAGAAGCCGAAGACCTTGGTGTCTGCAGCATCGTGGTGGTGCGCATGGTCATGCGCGTGGTCGTGGCCGTGCGCGTGACCGTGCGCGGCGTGACCGTCTAGAACATTGGAAGCCATGGTTTAAGCCTGCGAACCGATACGTTGGAAGTAGGCCGACTCGGTCTCGTGAACCTCGTGAGCGGGCACGTAGTAATCGATGTCGTCGTTGTTGCTGCGGAGGATGAAGCTGCCGATCATGCCGACCAGACCCAGCACGGCCATCCACCAGATGTGCCAGATCAGCGCGAAGCCCATCACGATCGAGAACATGCCGATGAAGAAGCCGGCGCCGGTGTTCTTCGGCATGTGGATCTTCTCGTAGCTCGGTGCGGCCTGCGTCAGCACCTCGCCGCGCGCCTTCATGTCGGCAAAGGCGTCGATGTCACGGATGACCGGCACACGGGCGAAGTTGTAGTGCGCCGGCGGCGACGACGTCGCCCACTCCAGCGTGCGACCGCCCCACGGATCGCCCGTCAGGTCGGCCAGCGCATGACGGTTGCGGACGCTCACGAAGATCTGGATGAGCTGCGAAGCGATGCCGCAGGCGATGATCGCGGCGCCGATCACGGCGACGATCAGCCACGGCTGCCATGCCGGGTTGTCGGTATGGTTCAGACGACGCGTCATGCCCATGAAGCCGAGCACGTACAGCGGCATGAAGGCGGTGTAGAAGCCCACGAACCAGCACCAGAAGGCGCGCTTGCCCCACTTCTCGTCCAGCTTGAAGCCGAAGGCCTTCGGGAACCAGTAGGTGATACCAGCCAGGTAACCGAACACCACGCCACCGATGATGGTGTTGTGGAAGTGAGCGATCAGGAACAGGCTGTTGTGCAGCAGGAAGTCGGCGCCCGGCACAGCCAGCAGCACGCCGGTCATCCCGCCGATCACGAAGGTGATCATGAAGCCGATCGTCCACAGCATCATCGAGTTCAGCTCGACGCGGCCGCGGTACATCGTGAACAGCCAGTTGAAGATCTTCACGCCCGTCGGGATCGAGATGATCATCGTCGCGATACCGAAGAACGCGTTGACGTTCGCACCCGAGCCCATGGTGAAGAAGTGGTGCAGCCACACCAGGAACGACAGCACGGTGATACCGGCCGTCGCCCACACCATCGACGTGTAGCCGAACAGCTTCTTGCGCGAGAACGTCGAGACGATTTCCGAGAACATGCCGAACGCCGGCAGGATCAGGATGTACACCTCGGGGTGGCCCCAGATCCAGATCAGGTTCACGTACAGCATGGCGTTACCACCGCCATCGTTCGTGAAGAAGTGCATGTCGAGGTAGCGATCAGCACCCAGCAGCGCCAGCGCCACGGTCAGCACCGGGAAGGCAGCCACGATGAGGATGTTGGCGCACAGGGCGGTCCAGGTGAAGATCGGCATGCGCATCAGCGTCATGCCCGGCGCGCGCATCTTGAAGATGGTCGCAACGAAGTTCACGCCGGTCAGCAATGTCCCGAGGCCCGATATCTGCAAGGCCCAGATGTAGTAATCGACCCCCACGCCCGGGCTGTAGGCCAGCTCCGACAGCGGCGGGTACGCCAGCCAGCCGGTGCGAGCGAATTCGCCCACGCCCAGCGACACGTTGATCAGCACCACACCTGCAGCCGCCAGCCAGAACGACAGCGTGTTCAGGAACGGGAATGCCACGTCGCGCGCGCCAATCTGCAGCGGCACGATCAGATTGATCAGGCCCGTCATGAGCGGCATGGCCATGAAGAAAATCATGATCACGCCGTGCGCGGTGAAGATCTGGTCGTAGTGCTCAGGCGGCAGATAGCCGGCACCGCCGCCCGAGGCAACCGCCAGTTGCGAGCGCATCATGATGGCGTCGGCAAAGCCGCGCAGCAGCATCACGATGGCCAGAATGCAGTACATCACGCCGATCTTCTTGTGATCGACCGAGGTGATCCACTCATTCCAGAGGTAGGTCCACTTCTTGAGATAGGTGATCAGGCCGAACAGGCCCGCGCCACCCAGCAGAATGGCCGACACCGTCACGACCACGATGGGCTCGTGCAGCGGAATGGCCTCCAGACTCAACTTGCCAAACATCGTCAACTCCTAGGAATTCTTGGCCGCGCTCTTGGGCGCAGGCAGGGCGGACTGCACCGGCAGCGGACGCGTTGCCGCCTCAGCCGTGGCCGTCGTGCAGTTGGCGCCTTCGAGCGCCTCGTCGAGCGTCAGGACTTTCTCCCCTTCGCCCATCTTGTCCATGTATTTGTGCAGGATGCTGTGATACAGCGACGGGTCGACCGATGCATACGCCGCCGGCGGCACCTTTTCGCTCGGCTTGGTCAGCTCGGCGTAGCCTTCCTTGGTCAGGTTCTGCGACGAAGCGCGTACCTGCTTGACCCAGGCGTCGAACTCTTCGTTCGTCATGGCCGTGGCCTTGAACTTCATGCCGGTGAAGCCCGAGCCGCTGTAGTTCGACGACATGCCGTCAAACACGCCGGTCTCGTTGGCGATCAGGTGCAGCTTGGTCTGCATGCCCGCCATGGCGTACACCTGGCTGCCGAGCTGCGGGATGAAGAACGCGTTCATCACCGTGTCGGACGTGATCTTGAAGTTGATCGGGGTGTTGGCCGGGAATGCGAGCTGGTTGACCGTCGCGATCTTCAGTTCCGGATAGATGAACAGCCACTTCCAGTCGAGCGAGACAGCCTCGACCGTGATGGGCTTCACATCCGATTCGATCGGCTTGTACGGATCGAGCGCGTGCGTGGACTTGTAGGTGATCACGCCCAACACGATGATGATCAGGCACGGGATCAGCCACACCACGGCCTCGATGGCGTTGGAGTGCGACCAGTCGGGCTCGTAGCGAGCCTTGGTGTTGGACGCGCGGTACTTCCACGCAAACACCAGCGTCAGCACGATCACGGGAATGACGACCAGCAGCATCAGGCCGGTCGCCACCAGGATCAGCGTCTTTTCTTCAGCCGCAATCATCCCCTTCGGGTCCAGGACCGTCAGGTTGCAGCCCGCAAGCAGGAGCGGGAGGCTTGCGGCGAGGAGCCGCTTCATATGTGGAACGAGTGTGTTCTTCATGTCTTGCACAATTGCGCCGGCGATGCGCACCAACATCACGGGAGCCCAGCAGCCCAGACAGCGGCCACAAGGGGAAAAACGCGGGAAATGAGAGAAGACCGAACTACCGGCGCCCCGAATACAGCTGAGGTGCGGCAGCGGATCTTCGATCACATCAGGCGCCGGTCAGGGAGAAGCTGAACCCAACGCCCTCAGTTGGCGAGGTGGGCTTCGCTCATGCCGGGCATAGGCGAGGTCGAACTTCGCCGCGTCGCACAAAGCGGCGGACGACAGATCGGGGGCGTGAAAGGTCGGAGCAGGCACTGCGTCATGCGCCCGTTGGGGGAGCGCGGTTGGAAGTGGAATGCGGGCGCGATCTTACCGCCAGACGGCGCTTTGGATCGCGCTATCCGCTCAGGCAACTAGAAAACGACGTCGATTGACAAGTGATTTCCTAGCCGCAAGGCTAGGGTTTACGTGGCTTTGCGGGTAAGCCAATCGAAAGTGCCTGTTGTTGCACTGCGACAATCAGCCACAGTGGCGCGCAGCCGACGTCGTCACCAAATGTGCGCCCGAAGGTTGAGCTGATAATAAGAACAATTCTCATCTTGGAGAGGCCGCCGAAGCGGCCTCCCTGCGCTTTTCCCTACAGCCTCATTGGGCGAGCAACCCGGCAATCCGTACCAGCACCAGCCCCGCAGCCACCACGAGGTAGCCGCGCAGCACAAACATCCACGTGCGCTTGAGCGGCGTCCAACGGGCAGGCGTGAGCTGCTCGAGCGGCGGCATCGTCCAGTGATTGCGATCCAGCACGCTCACACGCTGTGGATGGTGCGGCCGGTGCCCGCGTCGCTCGATGCGCCATAGCACCAGCGACATGACCACGGCGATGAGCGAACCGCCGATCAGGATGGCGCCGATCTCGAATTCTCCGATCCCCGGAAACAACACAGCCGCCGTCAGGATGACGGAGAGCATCACCAGCACCGCCACCACACCGCCGGTGAAGAGATTCATCGCGCGGCCGTTCGTCCACGGGCCCAGCACGGCCTTGTCGTTGCACAAAAGCAGCAGGAACACTGTCGCGCTTGGCAGCAGCACGCCGGCCAGCGATTGCACTGCATTGGTCAACAAACCGAGCGGCACGCCGGGCGTCAGCACCAATCCTGCGGCCAGCAAGGTCAGCCCGAAGTAGATCGCGTAGAAGCCCTTGGCTTCCGTCGGCTTGCGATGCAGCGAGTGCCGCACGGCAAACACGTCGCCGATCGCATACGCGGTCGACAACGACACCGCACAGGCGCCGATGATGCTGGCATCCAGCAGCGCAATCGCGAACAGCACACCGGCCCAGCGGCCCGAGTGGCGCTCCAGACCGTGCGCCGTGCCGAGCGCATCGGTGTAGTTTCCGAACTCTGGCGAACCGTGAAAGGCCTGGGCGCTGAAGGCGATCATCGCCACCGCGCCGGCAATCACGAGGACGATGCCCAGCCACAGATCCGCGCGTTCATAGCGGATGAAACGGGCGGTGATGCGCTTGTCGATCACGTAGCTCTGTTGGAAGAACAATTGCCACGGCGCCACGGTCGTCCCGACGATGGCGATGATCAGCAGCATGACCTCCGCTAGCGGTGCGCCGGCCGGTAGCGCGGGCACAAAGAAGTCGCGTGCCACCTGCCCAATTGGCGGATGGACCATCACGAACACGGGAATGAGCGTGAGACTGCCGGCCACCAGCGCCAGCGCAAAGCGCTCGAAGCGGCGGAAGTCGCCGGTGGAGGCAGCCAGCATCACCAGCGCCGCCGCCGCACACACGCCCCAGTGTCTAGGGATGCCGAGGTACTCCAGCGCCAGGCTGATACCGATGAACTCTGTCACGAGCGTCAGCGCGTTCACCAGAAACAGATCGATGACAGAGAAGCTGCCCCAGAACCTGCCGAAGCGGGCAAAGATCAACCGCGCATGGCCAACGCGCGTGACGGCGCCCAGGCGCAGCACCATCTCCTGGTTCACGTACAGCACGGGGATGAGCAACAACAGCGTCCACAGCAGCGTGGTGCCGTAGTTCTGCCCGGCTTGCGTGTACGTGCCGAACGCGCCGGCGTCGTTGTCGCCGACCATCACGATCAGGCCGGGCCCGAGGATGGCGAGTAGCGTCCGCAGACGCGCGCGCCAGCTGTTACGAGCGCCCGTATCGTGATGCGCGATGGTGCCGAGCGCGCCGCGGATGTCGTCCACATGAGCGTCGTCGAGTGCGGCATGACGTGGCGGTGCGTCGATGCCCGAAGCGAATTGGGTCATGTCGACCTCCTTTTTTTGTGTTGTTGGATTACCAGTACGTGCGCGACAGGCGCACAGCCGCCGCCGCGTAACCGTGGTTGGAAAGCGGCTGACCGCCATCGCCTGCCCGGCGGTTGGAGGTCACGGGCACGGCGTCGGGGCGCGCAGGTGCAGCAACGCGCGGCTGCACGAACACCGAGCTGAACGGCAGTGCGATCGTCGAGAAACGACGGGCGGGAATATTGAATTTGCGCATGACACACTCCTCGCCGCGTGCGCATACGCGCGGCACGCAGCAATCTCCGCACGCGTTGTACACACACGCGGCGGCATGGTCGAAACGATCAAGGAGCGATGCAGATACCGCTGCCTTGCCTGGGCGGCAAGTCAGCAGCAGGGGAAAACCGTGCGGCGGACTCGCCTAGTGGGATACCGATGTAAATGTCGGGTAAGGTCGACTCGGACTGTCCATATGGGTCCTCCTACGGTTAGAACTCGGCGTGGACGCGCAGGCCGAAGAACTTGGCAGGCCCGCGGTCCCGGTTGTAGCCGGGGTTCTGGATTAACTGAAAATCGGGGCTGAGCATGATGCCCTTGACTGGTTGAAAGCTGTAAAACACTTCGAGTATGCGTTCGTGGCCGTAGTTCAAGGCGCTATCGCCCAGGAACGCGCCGTTGCCGCCTGCGGCCAAATAGGCGCGATGGTCCGGGCCCAGCATGTTGAGCGAAAAGGCCGCCCCCAGCACATCGTCCGGACGCCCCCACGACGCGCCCTTGAGCAAGCCGCCAAACGACACGTTGCGCCCCGCTTCCGTAAAAGCATAGGTCTCGGTCTTATCATCCGACCAGTTCAATCGGGTAAAGAGGCCCAAGTTTTCACCCACCTTTTGCTCGAAGGACAAACCCAGGCCGACCTTGGCGTGCTCACGCCGAACCAGACTCAAATCGGGCTGGCCCGCAGTGGCTTGACCGAGCGCAATGGCATCGTCAAAGCGGCCCATGCGTGCGAAGTTTCGCCATCCGAGTAGGCGCACTTTGCCCTCCTGGCCGAACAGCGTGAAGCTCTTCTCCAGTTCGAGCATGTCGCCGTAGTGCTTGAGAAAACGCGTGTCGAGCGGCAAGCCGTTGGACTCCACCGGCTGCAGGAAGCGGCCCGCGCGCACGGCCCAGCCGAGCTCGCTATCGGTGTACTCCAGCGCAATCCCCCAGCTGTAGCCGCGCGCATCCGCAGCATAGTCGAACGACGGATGCGTCATGAACGACCAGTTTAGGAACTGCGTGCGCGGATCGTGCGCGTACTCCACCGCATCGAACACGTCGAGCACGGGCAAATTGCCCACGGTGAGTACCACGCGACGCTTGTCCACCACGTCGGCGAACTGGTTGAAGTCGGCATCGACCTTTTCGGTGTCGCCACCCAGACCCCAGGTCTGGCGCAGGAACACGCGAGCGCGATAGAGCGTCGGGTCGGTGCCCGTGACCTTGGCCAGTTCCCCGTTGGTTGGGCCGCCCAGCCCGTGCAGATCGGAGAATGCCTTGCCCATCACGACTTCTGGGTTGAAGTGGAACTCGGCGCCCCTCCACAACCGCATGCCGAGATCGAGCGTGGTGCTGAAGGAGTAACTGGTCGCCCGGTCCGCCGTCAGGCTGTTGTTACCGCTATACGGCGACTTGAACGCAGGTTTGGCCTGCCAGACCCAGGTGGATTGACCGTGAAAACCGAAGCGATCGCCGAGCTCGCCTCCGGCAATGAGCGGCGTCGCGGCAGCCGGCACCGATGCAAGCGCCTCTGCAGCATCGGCAGCCTGGGCAGAAACCCATAGCAGCACCATGGCAGCAAAAATGGGCGGACGGCAGCCCGCAGCAGCGGCGCGCACCAGCGAGATAAGTGCGCGTACTGCCTTCCGGACGGATTTGACGATGGAAGCAAACAGCATGAGGCCCCCCTCGTTCGCTTCTGTGACGAACGTAGGCAACGACCGGACACGGACCTCCCAATGCGACGCGCACGCAAATGCGCGGCTACATGGCCGTACCGGCGAACAACAATCGAGTTCAGGAAGAGGCTTGCGCAGAGAACCCACGCAAGAGCCACCGCCCGCCGTGCAATACGGCTAGGCAGCGGGAAGGCGCGAAGACGGTGCGCCGAGACTGTCTAGCCGTTCAAGGTGCGATCGAAGATCGACTAGAACAACTGTCCATGGAGATGGTCTCCGTAACTATGACGGGGCGCAGAGTAACAAAGTCTCGTTGACTGCGGCAAGCGTTTTCTTGGGGCGCGCGCGAAGCCATTGCGCAGCGGCAACACTCCGGACGCAAGGCGCCTCGCAAGCCGGTATCGGTACACTGCCGTCACGCTTGAGCGCGTCACTTGGGCGCGCTCTCCACAACGACATCAGACGGACCTTGTATGACGCGCTTGGCAACGCTAATCACCACGATTGCGGCAATCGCCGGTATGGCCGGCTGCTCGACGGCCGGATTAGAACAAGCCGGGAAGGCGGGCGAATCCAAGATGACCGAACACACCCCACCCGCCACCACGTGCAAGGCGACCGCCGCTCCCGACGACGCCCTGATCGGCAAATCCGAACAGGACGCCACAGCCCTGCTCAACGGTTGCCTCTGGCGCGTCAGCGAGCGCGATGGCAAGGCCCTGCCCGGCACCATGGACTACCGCGAAGAACGCCGCAACCTGGGCATCCGGGGCGGCAAGGTCGTCTGGGTGCGGCGCGGTTGAGCGTTGCGAGGCTGAATCGCGGGCGATCGGGACTCGGTAGCACTCGGCAGAATCCACGCCGATCGCGAAACGGTGACCGTGAAGGAACGCATGCGTGCGCGAGCATGGATACCAAGCGCCGCTGGGCGTGCATCTTGGAGAGGAAACGCACGCGTAGCAGCCTGAACGCGCTCGCCAAAAGAAAACGGCCTCCGCAAGGGAGGCCGTTCTCGTGATGCTGGTGCCGGCTGCAGGACTCGAACCCGCCACCTGATGATTACAAATCAACTGCTCTACCAGATGAGCTAAGCCGGCAAAGAAGCGCGATTCTAACCTAACACGCGTTACTTGACGACCTTTAGCGCAGGCTTGCCACCGATGCGCGGCACATTCGGCGGTGTCGGGTCGTCTTCCGGGCCAGTTTCGGCTTCGGCAGGGACCGGCGCAGGCATGGATTCGGAGTCCACTGCGGCCAGCTTGGGCGGCGGATTGTTCTCGCGTTCGGTCGCGGCCTGCACCGTCGGCGTGCTGCGTTCCACCGGGAATGCCATACCCTGCCCGTTCTCGCGCGCATACACGGCAAGCACGTTTTCGATCGGCACCTCGATCTTGCGAGACACGCCCGAGAAGCGTGCGTGGAACGTGATCCACTCGTTGCCCATGTCGAGCTGGCTGGTCGCGTCAAAGCTCACGTTCAGCACGATCTCGTCGTTCTTGACGAACTCGCGTGGCACGTTGGTACTGTTGTCGACGAAGACAGCGATGTACGGCGTGAAGCCGTTGTCCGTGCACCATTCGTAGATTGCACGGATCAGATAGGGCTTGGTGGAAGTTTCCGACATGATGAAATCAGTGACCGTTGGGCGCGGCCGCGCGCAGGCTCGACCCGAGCGCGGCGCGACCCGGCGGCAATCAGCGGCGCATGACCTTTTCCGACGGCGTCAGCGCTTCAATATACGCCGGACGGCTAAAGATACGCTCAGCGTATTTCATCAGCGGGGCGGCGTTCTTCGAGACTTCAATGCCGTAGTGGTCCAGGCGCCACAGCAGCGGCGCAATCGCCACGTCGAGCATCGAGAACTCTTCGCCCAGCATGTACTTGTTCTTCAGGAAGATCGGAGCCAGCTGCGTAAGGCGATCGCGGATGGCCGCACGTGCCTTCTCGTGATTCTTCTCGGCGGCCTTGCCCTTTTCGTTCTCGAGCACGGAGACGTGCGTGAACAGTTCCTTCTCGAAGTTGAACAGGAACAGGCGGGCGCGGGCGCGCTGCACCGGATCGGCCGGCATCAGCTGCGGGTGCGGGAAGCGCTCGTCGATGTACTCATTGATGATGTTCGACTCGTACAGAATCAGGTCGCGTTCAACCAGGATGGGCACCTGGCCGTACGGGTTCATCACCGCGATATCTTCCGGCTTGTTGAAGAGATCGACGTCGCGAATCTCGAAATCCATGCCCTTTTCGAACAGGACGAGGCGGCAACGCTGCGAGAACGGGCAAGTGGTGCCCGAGTACAAGACCATCATGGTTGTAGTTCCTTGGCGCATGGGCCGGGGGCGGCCCGATGACGGTACAACCGTGACGACAAATGACATCGCCACGGCACAAAAAGCGAAAAGGCAAAGGGCTAGAGCCAGTTCTCCACCGGCCTAGCCCTTGCCCGGAAAACACGGATTTTACTTGATGTCCTTCCAATAGGCCGCATTCAGGCGCCAGGCCAGCACGAAGAACACGCCAATGAACAACAGTACCCAGACGCCGAGACGTTTGCGCAAGTTGCCGGCGGGCTCAGCCATCCAGTCCAAATAGCTGACCAGGTCGGCCACCGCCTGGTCATATTCGACCTTGTTCATCTTGCCGGGGACCGACACCTCAAGGCCGACGAGCTTCTTCTCGGCCTCGCCGTGCTCGGACTTCACTTCGGCGTACTTCGCCACTTGCTGGCCTTGCAGCTCCCACAGCACATGCGGCATGCCGACCTTGTCGAAGACCAGGTTGTTCCAGCCGGTCGGACGCGTGTCGTCACGGTAGAACGTGCGCAGGTAGGTGTAGAGCCAGTCGCTGCCGCGCGCGCGGGCGATCACCGAAAGGTCCGGCGGTACGGCGCCAAACCACTTCTTTGCGTCCTCGCGGTCCATGGCGATGTGCATCGTGTCGCCGACCTTGTCCGACGAGAACAGCAGGTTCTGCTTGATCTGCTCCTCGCTCAAACCGATGTCGCGCAGGCGGTTGTAGCGCATGGCGCTCGCGCCGTGGCAGTTCAGGCAGTAGTTGACGAACAGCTTGGCGCCGCGCTGCAGCGCAGACGTGTCGCTGGACTGGTTGGGCGCCGGATCGAGCGGCACGCCGCCCTCATTGGCCATCACGGGCGCGGCAAACACGAGACCGGCCAAGGCGAAAATCGCAAGCAGCTTTTTCATTCTTGTGTCCTTCATGGGTCCTTGTGCGCGGGCTCTATCAGTGCGGCGTGAACGTGACGCGCTCGGGCACTGGCTTGAACGTCCCGATCTGGCTCCAGATCGGCATCGCGAGGAAGAACGCGAAGTACAGAATGGTGCCGATCTGCGAGATGATCGAACCGACCGGGCTCGGCGGCTGAATGCCCAGGTAGCCCAGGACCGCAAAGGCGATCACGAAAAGGATCAGCAGCGTCTTGTGGAAGCCCGGGCGATAGCGGATCGACTTGACCGGCGAGTGGTCCAGCCACGGCAGGAAGAAGAAGATCACCACCGAACCGCCCATCACGACCACGCCCCAGAACTTCGCGTCGATGAACTTGAAGCCCAGTGCCAGGATCACGGCCACAGCCACGGCCACCACTTTGACATTCATGCTCTTCGTGCGTGCGAACAGCAGACCCAGCATGATCGCGATGAAGCCCCACAACCACGGCAGGAAGTCCGACGTGGTCGCGCGCAGCATCGAGTAGAACGGCGTGAAGTACCAGACCGGCGCGATGTGCGGCGGCGTCTTCAGCGAGTCTGCCGGGATGAAGTTGTTGGCTTCCAGGAAGTAGCCGCCCATTTCCGGCGCGAAGAACACAATCGCGCTGAAGATGAACAGGAACACCGCCACGCCCACGATGTCATGCACCGAGTAGTACGGATGGAACGGAATGCCGTCGAGCGGGATGCCGCGCTCGTCCTTCTTGGCCTTGATCTCGACACCGTCCGGGTTGTTCGAGCCCACTTCGTGCAGCGCGATGATGTGCGCCACCACCAGGCCCAGCAGCACCAGCGGCACCGCGATGACGTGGAACGAGAAGAAGCGGTTCAGCGTCGCGTCCGACACCACGTAATCACCGCGGATCCACAGCGACAAGTCCGGACCGATCAGCGGGATGGCGGAGAACAGGTTCACGATGACCTGCGCGCCCCAGTACGACATCTGACCCCACGGCAGCAGATAGCCCATGAAGGCTTCTGCCATCAGGCACAGGAAGATCAGGCAGCCGAAGATCCAGACCAGCTCGCGCGGCTTACGGTACGAGCCGTACAGCATGCCGCGGAACATGTGCAGATACACGACGATAAAGAACGCCGAAGCGCCGGTTGAGTGCATATAGCGCACCAACCAGCCCCACGGCACCTCGCGCATGATGAACTCCACGCTCGCATAGGCGACGGGAATGCCGGCGGCGTTGAGCGTGCCGTCCGGCTTGTAGTTCATCACCAGGAAGATGCCCGTGACGATCTGGATCACCAGCACCAGCAGCGCCAGCGATCCGAAGAAATACCAGAAGTTGAAATTCTTCGGCGCGTAGTACTCCGACAGATGCGCCTTCCACAGCTCGGATGCCGGGAAGCGCGCATCGATCCAGCCCAGCAGCCCGGTTGTCTCCACCTTCTTCTCGGCCATGATCAAGCCTCTCCTTTCTCGTCTTTACCGATCACCAGCTTCGTGTCGGACAGGAACATGTACGGCGGAACGTCGAGGTTCTGCGGCGCGGGCTTGTTCTTGAACACGCGGCCAGCCAGGTCGAACGTGGAGCCGTGGCACGGGCAGACGAAGCCGGGGTCTGCGGCGAGTTGCACGTTGGCGCCCGCGGGAAACGGACCAGACGGGGAGCAACCAAGATGGGAACAGATGCCGACCACGACCAGCAGGTCTTTATGCTCGGCACGGGAGCGGGTTTCGTTCTTGCAGTAGTCCGGCGTCTTCATGGTGAAGGGCACGTCGGACTTGGGGTCTGCGACTTCGTTATCGGTCTTCTTGAGCGATTCCAGCATGTCCGGCGTGCGTTTGAGCAGCCAGACCGGCTTGCCGCGCCATTCCACCACCTTCATCTGGCCCGGGGCCAGGTCGCTCACGTCCGCCTCTACGGGCGCGCCCGCTGCGCGGGCTTTTTCAGATGGTGCGAATGTGCAAACGAAAGGGGCCGCAACTGCAACCCCTCCCACACCACCAGCCACGGACGTCGCAATCAATAGATTGCGGCGACCCTTGTCCACGTTTTGCTGGTCACTCATGCAAGACCCCAGGGTGAGAAATCAAGATAGATTCGCGTCAACCAAAAATTATACCCGAGCGTACCTAGCCAACGGTAGCGGTCGCGGGGGGCGTCCGTTGCGGATATAGTGGTCGCACCGATTGCCCTCCAGCCCAGTCCAGGCAAGGCTTCGGCATGTCTCTTGCAACCTCGCTTTCAACAATTCAGGTCAACCGTTCGCTAGCTTGACCGTTTGTCTCGAATCAAACAATCCGGAGAAAACCGATGGCACTGATGCAAGACTTCAAGAAATTCGCGATGCGCGGCAACGTGATCGACCTCGCGGTAGGCGTGATCATCGGTGCGGCGTTCGGCAAAATCGTCGATTCGCTCGTCAATGATCTGATCATGCCGCTGATTGGCCGCATCGTTGGCAAGCTGGATTTCTCGAACCTGTTCATCCAGCTGGCAGAGGCGCCCGCCGGTGTGCCGCATACCCTGGCTGATTTGAAGAAGGCAGGCGTGCCGGTCTTCGCCTACGGCAACTTCATCACCGTGGCGGTCAATTTTCTGATTCTGGCGTTTATCGTATTTCTGATGGTGCGCGCCATTACGCGCATGATCGACGCCAACCCGCCGGCTGCCCCCGCCGAAACACCAGAAGACATCCAACTGCTGCGCGAGATTCGCGACAGCCTGAAGAACAAGCCGTAATCGGACGTCGACTCACACCGGATTCGGGATATCGATGAAGGTGTGACGCACACCGAAGCGCTCGGCCAGATGAGTGCCGAGCGCCCGAACGCCACCGCGCTCGGTGGCGTGGTGACCCGCACCGATATAGGCAACACCCGATTCACGCGCAAGATGCGTGGTCTGCTCCGACGCTTCACCGCTCAGATACACGTCTACACCGGCGGCCACGGCGGCGTCAAACCAGCCTTGGGCACCGCCTGTGCACCAGCCGATTTTGCGCACCGGGCGATCCCCCTCGCCGATCACAAGCGGCTCCCGGTTCAGCTTTGCCGACACCGTCTGCGCGAAATCGCCCAGCGTGGTTGCTTCGGCAAGCGTACCAATCCAGCCAAGTTCGTCGTCGCCGAACCTGCCCTGAGGCGAGATGCCCAGCAACGCACCCAGCTGCGCGTTGTTGCCGAGCCCAGGATGCGCATCGAGCGGCAAGTGATACGCGAACAGGTTGAGATCGTGCGCCAGAAGTTGCTTCAAGCGCGCATGCTTCTGGCCTACGACACGGCCATCCTCTCCCTTCCAGAAGTAACCGTGATGCACGAGGATGGCGTCGGCACGCGCTTCGATGGCGGCTTCGATCAGCGCCAAGCTAGCGGTCACCCCCGTCACGATATGCGCAATGGTGTCGCGCCCCTGTACCTGGAGACCATTGGGGCAATAGTCCCGAAAACGGGCCGCCTGCAACAGGTCGTTCAAGTACAATTCAAGTTCTTTTCGATCCATTTGGACTCAACTTCGCTCTATGTTGCGCCGCTTTTGGCTGTTTTTTGCGCAAGCCGTCACGGTCGTCCTGGCCGTCTGGTTTGTGATCGCCACGCTCAAGCCTGATTGGCTGCAGCGCGGCAAGGTCGCAGTGCAATCCGGCTCGCCCATCGTCGCGCTGAAGGAAGTCGCGCCGATCGGCCACGGCGGCACCTCCAGCAACTCCTACGCGGAAGCGGCCAAGGTGGCGATGCCGGCGGTGGTCAACATCTTCAGCAGCAAGAACGCGCCGAAGCGTGGCAGCAGCCCACAAGCCAGCGCAGATCCGTGGTTTCGCTTCTTCTTCGGAGACCGCGCTCCTGAGCAACGCCAAGAACCCACGGCCAGTCTCGGCTCGGGCGTGATCGTCAGCTCGGAAGGCTACATTCTAACGAACCACCACGTAGTAGACGGGGCCGACGAGATCGAAGTCGCCCTGACCGACGGCCGCAAGGCCAACGCGAAGGTGGTCGGTTCGGATCCCGAAACCGACTTGGCCGTCCTCAAGATCAACCTACCGAATTTGCCCGCCATTACGCTGGGCCGGCTGGAGAATGTGCGCGTCGGCGACGTGGTGCTCGCCATCGGCAACCCGTTCGGCGTGGGCCAGACGGTGACGATGGGCATTGTCTCCGCACTGGGACGCAGCCACTTGGGCATCAACACCTTCGAGAATTTCATCCAGACCGACGCCGCGATCAACCCAGGCAACTCGGGCGGCGCCCTGGTTGATGCCGACGGCAACCTCCTCGGGATCAACACCGCGATCTACTCGCGCTCGGGCGGCTCGCTGGGCATCGGCTTCGCGATTCCGGTATCGCTGGCCAAGCAGGTGATGGAGTCGATTATCTCGACCGGTAGCGTGGTCCGCGGCTGGATCGGTGTTGAACCGCAGGATGTGACGCCGGAAATTGCCGAGTCGTTTGGCCTGTCGCGCAAGGATGGCGCGCTGATTGCCGCCGTGGTCCAAGGTGGCCCGGCGGACAGGGCGGGCCTGCGCCCGGGGGACATTCTCACCAGCGTGAATGGTCAACCGATCCTGGATACGACGGCGCTGCTGAACAGCATCGCGCAGCTGAAACCCGGTGCGGAAGCCAAGGTGACGGTGTCGCGCAAGGGCAAGGCGGTAGAGCTGACCATCGTTGTCGGCAAACGTCCGCCGCCAACGCGCCGCAACGTACCGATGCCCTCGCAGGACGACGAAGAACAGCAGTAAGCAGCAGGCTTCGGAATATACAAACGGCGGCCAGATGTGCCGCCGTTTTTTATGCGCGCACGCTTGAGAATCAAGCCGGCACGTTGACGAGGAGAGAGACACCTTGACGTAGCCCCCCCCCCCGCTCAACGAGCGATCCGACGTACCAACGGCTGCGCAACGTCGATACGAGTTGCCTTCGTCCCGCTCTGCTGGGCGGTCCAGGGCGGCCCTGGCGTATGCCATCGCAAAACAGCAAGCGCGACGCCCTGCTCACGCCTCGCCTGCACTCCCACCATCAACCGAAGCTTGCACACCAGCTAAGACCACCCCTAGCGACGTTTCAGCCATGCATGCACGCTGCGAATCGTTCGCACAAAGAAAAACGCCGACCCCTTTCGGGATCGGCGTTTAACCGTTTCATTCGATGCGCCCTTACGAGCGCGTCAAATTAGAACTTGTGGCGGATACCAACGGTAGCGCCGAACTGGTTGGCGTTGCCAGCAGCCGGGCTCGAGTACACGTTCTGGTTGCCGAAGTTGGTGCTACCCAGCGTCGTACCAGCGTACGAATCGGTCGTGTTCAGGTTGAGCACGCCCAGGCCCGAGCCGCTGCTGTTCTTAGCATAAGCCAGGTTGAAGTAAGCGTCGGTGCGCTTCGACAGGGCGTAGTCGGTGCCGACCACGAACAGCCACGGGTTACCCGCGTTGCTGTTCTTGAACTGTTGGTAGTAAGCCGTACCCGTCAGCGACAGAGCCGGAGTAGCTTGGTAACCCAGGCCAGCCCAGTACAGGTTCGAACGCAGGTTGCCATTGCCAGCAACAGTTGCGAAGTTAGCCTTGTACCAACGGTAGCCAGCGTACAGCTTAGCCGGGCCGAACGCGTACGTACCAGCGATCGTGGCGCGTTGTTCCTTGTTGTCAACTGCAGCACCGGTCAGAGCAGTCGTTTGGTTCGACTGGTCATACACTGCACCAACTGCGAACGGGCCACCAGCGTAGTTAGCCCCCAGGCTCCACTCACGGCCCAGCTTGCTCAGGCCAGGTTGCTCGTTACCATCACGGTTGAACGAGTACAGAGCCGAGACGCTCAGGCCACCGAACGTGCCGATGTACTTAACAGCGTTGTCTGCACGCTGAGCGAAGAAAGCGTCTTGACCAGCCAGCGAGTAACGCGAAGCGATTGCCATCGGGTCATAGATCAGCGAGAAGTCGTACAGCAGGTTTTGCTGGCGACCCAGGGTCAGTTGACCCCACTGACCTTGCAGACCGACGTAAGCGTTACGGCCGAACAGACGGCTGTTTTGGCCCGACTTGCCGTCGTCGAGGTTAAAGCCGCTTTCCAGGTTGAAGATACCCTTCAGACCACCGCCCAGGTCTTCAACACCACGCAGGCCCCAACGCGAACCCGACAGGCCGCCCGAATCCAGGCCAACGCGCGAGCTACCGCCGCCGTTGCCGTTCGGCACTTTGTTTGCGTAGGTCAGACCAGCGTCGACCACGCCGTACAGGGTCACGGAGGATTGTGCATAGGCGCCACCGGCGGCCAAAGCTGCAACAGCAGCTGCAAACAGTTTCATCTTCATATCGACACTTTCCTTGTCAACTGATTGGGAAATCTTGACTGTCCTTATGGACGACGCAGATACCTCACGTCTGACCGCATTATGTGCCAGCGTTGACTGATTCCGGAAACCCTTTCTGGCTCTGGGCCGCGATTTGCGGCCAAGTTGTTGCTCATGGGCAACACGCGCCCAGCCCCATTGAGAGGGGGGCGCGACCCGCTTGTTGCGCGGTGGCACAGGGGTTGGCGGGCGATTGTCACCCTCTTACTGCGCAACAAATTTGGCAGTCGGTGACAGTTCTGAATTGTCGCCTTCGCACCACGTTACGGCAATAAGTGCTTCCTTGTCCTCTTTTTTATCGGCCGAGTGCGGCGTGCCATCGCTTTAGGAAATCGGCACGGCGGAGCTGATCTTGATGGGCGAGTAAACCCGGGCCAACGGGAATGGGCCGATGCGTGTTTCCCAGTTCGGCGAGCAGGCGCTTGGCGGTGAGCCCGGTCTCAACGTCCTGGCGCAGCGAAAACAGGAACGCACGGTCCGCCATCACGCTCTGGCCGTCGCGCGAGAGCATGAAGTCGAGCCAGAGGCGCGCGGCGTTCGGGCGGGCAGCGCGCCGCGCAATGAAGGCGACGCGCGTAGCGACCAGCGTGTAGTCGGTCGGCATCTTGATGGCGAGCGCCGGGTTGCGATCGGCGTAGCGTGCGGCGTACGAGCCGATCACGTTGTAGGCGAGCAGGCTTTCGCCGGAAGCGACGCGCTCCAGCATCGCGGCCGTGGTGATGTACAGGTTGACGTTGACGCCGCCCAATGCCTTGGCAACATCCCAGAACACTGGCGTGGTGCGGGCGTCTTCGGCGGCGAAGAGGAACGCGGAGCCGGAGTGTTCGATGTCGTAGGAGGCGACGCGACCGCGCAGCAAGTCACGATGGCTATTCAGAATGCGGGCGAAGTCGGCATGGGTGGAAGGAATCAACTCCGCCGGTAACTGGCGCGTGTTGTAGACGAAGACGACCGGCTCGTAGCTCGTGCCGTACGCCTCGTTCTTCCAGATCGCCCACGATGGCAGGTAAGGCCGCTCGGGCGATGCGTAAGGAAGTGCGTGGCCGTCGTTCACGAGCTTGAACTGCTCGGGCATGGCCGAACTCCAGACCACGTCGGCGCCCGGCGACTTGGCGGCGAATTCTGCGAGGAAGCGGCGGTAGATATCGTCACTGTTCTGCTCGCGGTAGTCGACGGTGATGCCGGGGTAGCGCGTTTCGAAGGCGCGGATCAGCGGGTACGCGGCGGAGAAATCCGTCGTGGAATACACAGTGACACGGCCTTCGTGGCGCGCGGCGTCGATCATCGCACCGTAGTCGCGCGGGTAGTACGACGGCAACTCCGGGGCCTGGCGGGCCAGCCATTGCCCGTGCGCTCCACGCGCGACGGCGCCGCTTGCAGCCAGCAATGCGGCGGTCTGACAAAGCCAGCGGCGACGGGAATTGGGGATGGACGACATGCCGGTTGGAGCGCATCTGTGCGACGCGTCAGGTGGACGGAGTGATCGGCGATGTGGCCGAGATCAAGGCGCCACGCATTATCATGAAAAAGTGGCCAGAACGATATTGAGAGACACCCGATGCGGATTTTGCTGGTGGAGGATGAGGAAGAATTGGCCGCATGGCTGGCGCGCGCGCTGGCGCAAAGCGGCTTCGTGATCGAGCGCGCCGCTGACGGCGTCATCGCGGAAGCCTTCCTGGGCTCCGGAGAATTTGACGCGGTGGTGCTGGACCTGCGCTTGCCGCGCAAGGATGGCTTTGCCGTGCTGGCCGACATGCGCGCGCGCGACGACCGCACGCCGGTGTTGATCCTCACGGCGCAGGGCGCACTGGATGAGCGCGTGCGCGGGCTCAATGCCGGCGCGGACGATTTCCTCACCAAGCCGTTCGCGCTGTCCGAGCTGGAAGCGCGGTTGATGGCGCTTATCCGCCGCAGCCGCGGCCGGGCGTTCCCGCGCCTGCGTTGCGGGCCGCTGGAATTCGATACCGGACGCAAGGCATTCCTGCTGTCGGGCGAGCCGCTATCGCTCACGCCGCGGGAGCACGCCGCACTGTCGGCACTGCTGCACAAGACCGGCCAGCCGATCAGCAAGGTGCATCTGTTCGACAAGGTCTTCAACCTGGACAGCGATTCCAGCCCCGACGCAGTCGAGGTGGTCGTGCACCGCCTGCGCAAGAAGCTGGCGGGCACGGGCGTGCAGATCGTCACCGTACGGGGGCTGGGTTACCTGCTCGAGGCCGGCGATGGTGAAGGGCCCGCCGCCGGCGACAGCAGCGCATGATGCAGCGGCCCGCCTGGCTCCGGCTGCCGCGCAGCCTGAAACTTACGTTGCTTTGGTTGCTGCTGCCGGGGCTGGTGGGTGTGCTGGCCATCGACATCGTCTCGGCGTACCAGGCGCTGCGTGGCGCGACCGATCGCGCGTACGATCGCGCGTTGCTCGGCTCGGTGCGCGCCATCGAAAACGGCGTGACGATCGAGCGCGGCCAGGTGCAGGTCAACGTGCCGTATGTGGCGCTGTCCATGTTCGAATCGACGGCGCAGAGCAACGTCTATTACCGCGTCGCTTTCGAGCCCTTGCCGGGCAAGGCGCCTGAAGCGGCGCTGACCGGCTACGACGATCTGCCGCTGCCCGTCACCCGGCTGGAAAACGACACCCCACTCTTCTACGACGCGACATACCACGACGAGCCCGTACGCGTGGCCGCCGTGGCCAAGCCGCTCTATCAACCGGGGCTGCCGGCGCGCATCGTCATTCAGGTGGCAGAAACCATCGAGACGCGGCGCGCGCTGCAGCAGGCGGTGTGGCGCGGCACGCTGCTGCGCGATGCAGCGCTGGTGGCGGTCAGCGCCGCGCTGCTGTGGCTCGGCGTAACCGTCGCGCTGCGGCCGCTCAGTCGCCTGGCACGCAGCATCGGCGTGCGCGCGTCGGATGACCTGCGTCCGCTCGACGCCACCGACGTGCCTGCAGAAGTCCGCCCGCTGGTCGACGCGATCAACCACCACATTCATCGCTATGCCGAACTTGCGGAGGCGCAAAGCCAGTTCCTCGCCGATGCGTCGCACCAGTTGCGCACGCCGCTGGCCGTGCTGCTCACGCAAGCGGAATACGCACTGCGCGAAACCGACCCGGTGCGCGTACGCGAAAGCCTGTCCGCCATCATCGCGCGCCTGCAGTCGACGAACCGGCTGACCACACAGCTGCTCGCCCTCGCCCGCGCCCGGCATGCGGGGCAGGATGCGCCGGCCGAAACCTTCGACCTGGGTGTTTTGGCACGCGACGTGGTGGTCGATGCGCTGCCGTTGGCGCGTGAAAAACAGCAGGACCTCGGCTGGGATGACGGCGGCCTCGTCATGGCGCTGCCCGTCATCGGCTATCCAGCCTTCCTGCGCGAGGCGCTCTCCAACCTCGTGCACAACGCCATCCGCTACACGCCGGCCGGCGGACGCATCACCGTACGCGCCACGGCTGACGGCGATGCCGCACTGGTCTGCGTGGACGACACCGGGCCGGGCATGAACGCCGACGAGCGCGCACACGCGTTCCAGCGCTTCCGCCGAGCGCACGAGGGCGGAAGTCGCTCGGGTAAACCCAAGGTCGCGCCCAAAGACGCCCGCTACGCCGCCGAAGGCTCCGGCCTTGGTCTGGCCATCGCGCGAGCCTATGCAGCGCGTAGCGGCGGGCAAATCGAGCTGGCCGACGGGGAGCCGAACGAGTACGGCGGCGTCGGTTTGTCGGCGCGGATCAGCGTGCCGCTGGCGGCTGCGGCAGCCTCGACCGAGCATGCTGCGACGCAGCAGCCGCAATGAAAGCGTGACGAAAGCGCGCGATTTCTATAATCCGCCGCACCTGGGGCCATCCGTCCGAGCTACAAGCAACACGCCATAAGTAGCCGGCCCCACACCATCACAAGCAAACAGGAGACAAACCCATGCTTCGTGGACGCTTTACGCCTGCGCACGCCGCTCTCGCCTCAATCGCAGCTGCCGCACTGACCCTCAGCGCCGCCGCCTTCGCGCAAGTTCCGGCCGGCTACCCCGCCAGCTATGCCGACACCATTGCCGCCGCCAAGAAGGAAGGCAAGGTGGTGGTCTATGCGACGACCGACACCAAGGCCGCCGACCCGCTGATCAAGGATTTCGAGTCGCTCTACCCCGGCGTGAAGGTCGAGTACAACGACATGAACAGCAGCGAGTTGTACAACCGCTTCATCAGTGAGCAGGCTGCCGGCGGCGCCTCGGCTGACATGATGTGGAACTCGTCGATGGACTCGCAGCTCAAGCTGGCGCAGACCTACGCGATGAAGTACGACTCGCCGGAAGTGCCGAACGTGCCGAAGTGGGCTGTCTACAAGGGCCTGGCCTACGGCACGACGTACGAGCCCGCCGTGTTCCTGTACAACAAGCGCCTGATCAAGGATTCGGAAGTGCCGCAAACGCACGCCGATTTCGCCAAGTTGGTCGCCAGCCAACCCGAGCGCTTCAAGAACAAGGTCACGACGTACGACATCGAGAAGTCGGCCGTGGGCTTCATGATGGCTGCGCAGGACAATCTGGATTCGCCGCAGTACTTCGACTTCGTCAAGGCAGTGGGCCCGAACCTGGTGCTGCAGTCCTCTACCGGCACGATGATGGAGCGCGTGGCCTCGGGCGAAAACCTGGTGGCGTACAACATCCTCGGTTCTTACGCGATTGCACGCGCCAAGAAGGATCCGTCGATCGGCATCGTCTATCCGAAGGACTACACGCTGGTGGTGTCGCGCGTGGCGATGATCGCCAAGAAGGCGAAGAACCCGAACGCGGCCAAGCTGTGGCTGGACTACATCCTGTCCAAGCGCGGCCAGGAAATCCTCGCCAACAAGTCGGATCTGCACTCGCTGCGGGACGACGTGACGGGCGAAGCCACCGCCGCCGGCCTGAAGAAGATTCTCGGCAACAGCATCAAGCCGATTCCAGTCGACGAATCGATCCTGGCGTTCCTGGAACCCAAGAAGCGCCTGGATTTCATCAAGCAATGGCGTACCGCCGCCGGCCGTTGATCTGATCCGCTAATCAACGGCACACCTCTCATCTGACCGACCTGCCGGCGCCATCCGTATCTGGCGCCGGTTCCTCCTGGAGGCACCATGCGTTCTCTAGCGCAAGACCGTGCCGCCGCTCGCCAAGCCACCCTCAAGCGCTCGCCCTGGACGCGTGTGGGACAGGCTTTGCCGCGCGGCGTGGTCATTCTGCTTACCGCGCTGGCGATTTTCACGCCGCTGGCGCTGATCTTCTACCAGAGCTTTCTGTCTGCGCCGTTCTTCATGCCCGACGCGCTGGCGGGGCTGGATGCGTATCGCTTCATCTTTACGGATTCGGACTTCTGGCACGCCTTCGAGAAATCCGCCGCGCTCGCTTTCGGGCTGGCGGTAATCTCGGTACCGCTGGGCGGCATCCTGGCGTTC
Organism: Ralstonia sp. PBBBR1; assembly: GCF_002256165.1. Lineage (NCBI taxonomy): Bacteria > Pseudomonadati > Pseudomonadota > Betaproteobacteria > Burkholderiales > Burkholderiaceae > Ralstonia > Ralstonia sp. PBBBR1. The sequence goes on from NZ_NKIL01000009.1 coordinate 89,440, forward strand.
CTGATGGTGCGTTCGGACCTGCCGGGCCGCCGCATTCTCGAACCGCTGCTGATGATTCCGGTGTTCGTCTCGCCGATGGTGCTGGCGTTCGGTTACGTGGTGTCCGCCGGCCCGGTGGGCTTCTACACCGTGTGGTTCAAGAGCCTGCTTGGCGGTGCGCCGTGGAACGTGTATTCGTTCACCAGCATCATCATCATTGCGGGCCTGACGCATGTGCCTCACGTGTATCTGTATGTCTCGTCAGCGCTGCGCAGCCTCGGTTCGGATGTGGAAGAAGCCGCGCGTATCGCGGGGGCATCGCCGCTGTCGGTGGCGCTCAACGTGAGCCTGCCGATGGTGCGCCCCGCGCTGCTGTACGCAGCCGTGCTGGTGATCTTCCTGGGCTTCGAGGTCTTCGGCCTGGTGCTCGTGTTGGGCGATCCGGAAGGCCACCTGGTGCTCGCCACGTACCTGTACAAGCTGACCAACAAGCTCGGCACGCCGGCCTATCACCTGATGGCAGCCGTGGCGGTCTGCCTGGTGATGGTGACGTTCCCGCTGGTGCTGCTGCAACGCTACATGCTGCGCTCGGCCAACCGCTTCGTCACCGTCAAGGGTAAGGTCACGCGCAGCCGCCCGCTGCCGCTGGGCTCGTGGCGCTGGCCGGCCTGGGCTGTCGTGGTGCTGTGGTTCTTCGTAACGGTGGTGGTGCCGCTCTCGGGCATCGCGCTGCGCGCCTTCGTATCGAACTGGGGTGAAGGGATGTCGCTGGTGGAAGCGTTCTCGACCACCGCGTTCCAGCAGATCTTCGAGCAGCCGCAATTCCTGCGCGCGATGGTCAACACGGTACTGATCGGCGTGATCGGTGGCGCCATCGCCGTGGCTTGCTACACCTGCATCGGCCTGGCCATGCACCGCAAGCCGGATGGCTGGACGCGTTTCCTCGACTACAGCGTGCTGGTGCCCCGCGCCATTCCGGGTCTCCTGGCTGGCCTGGCGTTCCTGTGGGTGTTCCTGTTCGTACCCAACTGGATCGAGACCGGCCTGACCGACAGCGGCCTGCCGTTCGCCAACTGGATCATCGAGAACGTCGTGCCGAGCCTGCGCGACCTGCGCAGCACGATCTTCAGCGTGTGGATCGCCTACACGGTCGTGTGGCTGGCTTATGGCCTGCGGCTGATCTCGGCCGCGCTGCTACAAGTCGGTCCGGAACTGGAAGAGGCGGCACGCTCGGTCGGCGCCACCCGCGCCCGCACCACGCGCGACGTGACCGTACCGCTCACGCGCTACGGCCTGCTCGGGGCGTGGCTGCTGATCTTCCTGATTTTCGAGCGCGAGTACTCGACCGGTGTGTATCTGCTGTCGCCGGGCACCGAGACGATTGGCTCGATGCTGGTTTCCCTGTGGGCGGGCGGCGCCATCGATATCGTTGCCGCGCTGTCCTTCGTCAATATCGTGCTGGTGGCCGTCGGCCTCGGCATCGCACTGCGTTTCGGAGTGAAGCTCCATGATTGAACTCACTGTCAACGACCTGCACCTGCAATACGGCAACAACCCGGTTCTCAAGGGTGTCTCGATGCAGCTGCAGAAGGGCGAGGTCGTCTCGCTGCTGGGCCCGTCCGGTTCGGGCAAGACCACGCTGCTGCGTGCTGTCGCCGGCCTCGAACAGGCCAGTCAAGGCACCGTCCAGATCGGCGATCGGGTCATGTTCGACGGCGCCAAGAAGCTCGACGTGCCGGCCGAAGGGCGCAACCTGGGCCTGGTGTTCCAGTCGTACGCGCTGTGGCCGCACAAGACCGTGGCGGAGAACGTCGCCTACCCGCTCAAGCTGCGCAAGACGCCCTCCGCGCAGATCAAGGAACGCGTGCAGGCCGTGCTGCAGCAGCTGGGCCTCGGCCACCTGGGCGAGCGTTTCCCGAGCCAGCTCTCCGGCGGCCAGCAGCAGCGTGTGGCGATCGCCCGCGCGCTGGTCTACAACCCGCCTGTGATCCTGCTCGACGAGCCACTCTCGAACCTCGACGCCAAGCTGCGCGAAGAAGCCCGCGCCTTCCTGCGCGAGCTGATTGTGCGCCTGGGCCTCTCTGCACTGATGGTCACGCACGACCAGAGCGAAGCGATGGCCATGTCCGATCGCATCCTGCTGCTGAACAACGGCGTGATCGAACAGCAGGGCACGCCCGAGCAGATGTACGGCGCGCCCGAGACTCTCTTCACCGCCGAATTCATGGGCAGCAACAACCGCATCAATGGCAAGATCGCCGAAGTGCGTGACGGCATGGCGCGCCTGGTAGACGAGACGGGCGGCTGGTCTCTGTGGGGTGTGGCGCGCGGTGATCTGAAGCCGGGTGCATCGGCGCACGGCGTGATCCGCCTGGAACAGGTGCGCGTGGGCGTCGACAACGCCGACAACACCATCCACCTGCCGCTCGCAACGCGCATGTATCTGGGTGACCGTTGGGAATGCCTGTTCCGCGCCACCGACGACAGCGGCGCGACCGGCACAGGCCTGCGTGCCTACTCCGCCAGCGCCCCGAGCGACGGCAGGTACGCGCTGACCTTCCCGCGCGAACAGTTCTGGCTGTACGCCGCTTGAAGCAACAAACGCAACAGCGGATTCATCGGCAACAAGAAAGGCAGCCTCGGCTGCCTTTTCTTCTTTGGCTGATACTGGATCGGCCCGTCAGTCCTTCACCACCGGCAGGTGCTCCGGATCGTTCTCCGGTGCCGTGGTGTTACGGATGAAGATTGCCGCCAAGATCAACCCCAGCTCGTACAGCAACCACAGCGGCACCGCCAGCAGCAACTGCGACATCACGTCCGGCGGCGTCACGACCGCGGCAATCACGAAGGCGCCCACCACCACGTATGGCCGCGCCTGTCGGAGCTTCTCCAGGCTCACGATGCCAAAGCGCACCAGCACCATCACCACCACAGGTACCTCGAAGGTGATGCCGAAAGCCAGGAAGGTGGTCATCGCAAAGCTCAGATACTTGTCGATGTCGGTCGACATCTCGGCCCCCAGGGGCGCGTTGTAGTGCGCCATCACCTTGAACACCGTCGGGAAGACCAGGAAATACGCAAATGCCACACCGCACAGGAACAGCACATAGGTGCTCACCACCAGCGGCATGATCATCCGCTTCTCGTGCGTGTACAGCCCCGGCGCTACAAAGCGCCAGATCTGGTACAGCACCCACGGCAGTGCGATCAGAAAGGCGGCCAGCAGCGTCACCTTCATCGGCACGAAGAACGAGCCGGTGACGTCCGTCACGATCATGTGACCGTTCTTGGGCAACGCCTGGATCAGCGGCCGCGAGAACAGGTTGAAAATATCCGGCGCCCAGTAGACCAGGCCCAGAAAGATCAGCAGCACGCCGGCACCCGCCTTGACGATGCGCTCGCGCAGCTCGACCAGGTGCGAAATGAAGGTTTCCTGCGCGCCGTCCTCGGGCGACTCTTGCGGATCGAGTGGAGCGGCACTCATGTCGGGTTGGAAAGGGGGACGTCAGGACGCGACACCGCAGACACGGCTCGCGCCCGGAAGATCATTCGAAGAAGGAGCGCGCACGCGACTGTGCGGCAACGATGGGCGGACGATGACGCTTGACGCGTGCCGCACCCGATTGCGCCCACATGCGCACGCCCTGCTTCTGGCGGTACCACTTGGGCATCGAAAGCTGCTTGTTTCGCCAGCTGTTGCGGCCATTGCGCGACTTGCCCGGTGCCGGGCGCCAGTCGGGGGCGGAGGTCGCCGTGTGCGCGGGATCACCAAGCGCCTCGTTCAGGCGTTCGTTGATCTCGGTCGTGTGCTTGCTGACCTCCTGGTGGATGGTCTGCTCGACATTGCGCGCGGCCTGCTCGAAGTCGGTGCGCATCTTGCGCAGTTCCTCGAGCTCGATTTCGCGGCTGACCTCGGCCTTCACATCGGCGATGTAGCGCTGTGCGCGGCCAAGCAAGGCGCCAGCGGTACGCGCCACCTTGGGCAGACGCTCGGGCCCGATGACGACGAGCGCCACCATGCCAATCAGCGCCAGCTTGGAAATGCCGAGATCGATCATCGGTCAGCGGGACGTCTGTGTTCAGCCTTGCTTGGACTTGTCGCGCGCTTCGACGTCGATCGTCGTCGCATCGTGCAACTCGCGCGGCGGCTGACCGGCGGTCTGTTGAGGCTGTTGCGAACCGGCGGGCTTGTCTTCCTGCCCTTCGCGCATGCCGTCCTTGAAGCCCTTCACGGCGCTGCCCAGATCCGAACCGATGTTGCGCAGCTTCTTCGTGCCGAAGACCATCATGATGATGACCAGCACGATCAGCCAGTGCCAAATGCTAAAGGAACCCATGTCCTACTCCCACGTAAATACGGCTGGTGGCGTCGCAACGGTGGCGCCGCCATTGGTTGATTTTACGGATTTGCGTACATCGGCTTGCTGTCATTCAGATACAGCCAACCTTTCACAATACGATACAGCATCCAGATGCCCAGAGCCCACAGGACGGCAAAGCCGATGAACGCTACGGGAATGAGCAACACACCGATCACACCCCACAATACGCACCACCAGAACGAACGGATTTGCCAACGAAAGTGCGACTCATACAGCGTGCCGCGCACATCGTCGCGCTTAACATACCCAACGATGATGGCAATCAATGCAGTGATACCGCCGGTCAGCCAAAAAATGGCGTAGAGCGCATACAAAATATGCGTGAGGCGACGCAGCCCGGCTAGGCGCTCCGCGTCGTCCGTCATCACCACTGCCGCTGCGTATTTGTCCACACTGCCTCCCTGCGACGATCCGTCACCGTAGTCAGTCCCCCGCTGCGTCGCGTGCCTGCAACTTGCGCAGCGCCTTCTCTTCCAGACCGGAAAGCCCCTCGCGGCGCGCCAGTTCGCCCACGACGTCATCCGGCGTGAGGTCGAAGTGCGACAGCAGCACCATGGTGTGGAACCACAGGTCGGCTACTTCGTAGACGACTTTGCTGCGCGCCTCGTCGGTCATGCCCGCGGCCCGGGCATCCTTGGCGGCCATGACGGTCTCGGTGGCCTCTTCGCCGATCTTTTTGAGGATGGCATCGTCGCCCTTGTTGAACAGGCGCGCGATGTAGCTCTTTTCCGGGTCACCGCCGTTGGCGAGCTTGCGGGATTCGAGCACCTCGCCCAGGCGGCGCAGGGTGTCACTCATGATTGTGGCCGGGCTTGCCGGCGTAAATGTCGTCGGGGTTCTTGAGCACCGGCTCGACGGTGTGCCAATCGCCGTCTTCCACATTGCCTTCGAACTTCTGGAAAAAGCACGCGTGGCGGCCAGTATGGCAGGCGATGCCGCCGATTTGTGTGACGCGGAGCAAGATCACGTCTTCATCGCAGTCGAGGCGGATCTCGTGCACCTTCTGGATGTGGCCGGACTCCTCGCCCTTGTGCCACAGGCGCTTGCGCGAGCGCGACCAGAACACGGCCTCGCCGCTTTCAACCGTCTTCTGCAGCGCCTCGCGGTTCATGAACGCGAACATCAGGACGTCATTGCTGCCCTGCTCCTGCACGATCACCGGCACCAGGCCGTTGTCGTCCCAGTGGACCTTGTTCAGCCACTTCTTGCTCATGATCCGATCCGTACTGGAATGCCTTGCTCTGCCATGAATTGCTTGGCCTGGCCAACGGTGTATTCGCCGTAGTGGAAGATGCTGGCGGCCAGCACCGCATCGGCGTGACCTCGCTGAATGCCGTCAGCCAGATGCTGCAGGTTGCCCACGCCGCCCGAGGCGATGACCGGCACCGGCACTGCGTCCGACACGGCGCGCGTGAGTTCCAGATCGAAGCCGGCTTTCGTGCCGTCGCGGTCCATGCTGGTGAGCAGGATTTCGCCGGCGCCGCGCTGCGCCATTTCGCGCGCCCATGCCACGGCGTCCAGGCCCGTGCCTTTTCGGCCGCCGTGCGTGAAGACTTCCCAGCGCGGCGCTTCGCCTTCGGCCGACACCTTCTTGGCGTCGATAGCCACGACGATGCACTGCGCGCCATGGCGGGCACTGGCGTCCGACACGAGCTGCGGATTCGCCACCGCCGAGGAGTTCATGCTGATCTTGTCCGCACCGGCATTGAGCAGCCGTCGCACATCTTCCAGCGCACGCACACCGCCGCCCACCGTCAGCGGAATGAACACCTGCGACGCCACCGCTTCAATGATGCCCAGCATCAGGTCGCGGCCGTCCGACGTGGCGGTGATGTCGAGGAAGGTGATTTCGTCGGCGCCCTGCTCGTCGTAGCGGCGTGCGATTTCGACGGGGTCGCCGGCGTCGCGCAATTCGACGAAGTTGACGCCCTTGACCACCCGGCCGTTGGTCACGTCCAGGCAGGGGATGATTCGTTTGGCTAGCATGATGAGTCGGGCGCCGGAGCGCCCGTTGTGCACGGCTGGATCAACGATCAGGCCGCGCCGAGTTTGTCCGCGAGGGCTTGTGCTTCCTTGAAGTTCAGGTCGCCCGAATAGATGGCGCGACCGCAGATCACGCCTTCCACGCCATGCTCTTCGACCGCGCACAGGTGGTCGATGTCCTTGAGGTTCGACAAGCCGCCGCTGGCAATGACCGGAATTTTCACCGACTGTGCCAACTTGACGGTGGCATCGATGTTGATGCCCTGCAGCATGCCGTCGCGGCCGATGTCGGTGTAGATGATGCCTTCGACGCCGTAGTCTTCGTACTTCTTGGCGAGGTCCACGACTTCGTGGCCGGAGAGCTTGCTCCAGCCGTCGGTCGCGACCTTGCCGTCCTTGGCATCGAGCCCGACGATGATATGGCCGCCGAATGCCGTGCATGCGTCCCGCAGAAAGCCCGGGTCCTTGACCGCCGCCGTGCCGATGATCACGTACGACAAGCCGTCGTCGAGCCAGCGCTCGATGGTGCCCAGATCGCGGATGCCGCCGCCGAGTTGCACGGGGATCTCGTCGCCCACCTCGGCGAGGATGGCCTTGACGGCCGCCTCGTTACGCGGCTTGCCCGCGAAAGCGCCATTCAGATCGACAAGATGCAAGCGGCGCGCACCCTGCTCGACCCAATGCCGCGCCATGGCCGCGGGGTCTTCCGAGAATACGGTGGCTTGATCCATATCGCCTTGTTTGAGGCGCACACACTGACCGTCCTTCAGGTCGATGGCCGGGATGAGCAGCATAGTCGTAACGACAAAGTTGAGGGGGTGAGGTTAAACGGGCAAAAGGGATTCGGTCGCGACTGTGAGCCCGATTTCACGGGTTCCAGTGCACGAAGTTCCGGTAGATCTGCAGCCCGGCTTGCGCACTTTTTTCCGGGTGAAACTGTGTTGCAAAAATATTATCCCGGGCGATGGCGGAGGTAAACCGCACGCCGTATTCGGTCTCTCCGACCGATTCGTCGGCATTGGCGGGCCGCGCGTAGTAACTGTGCACGAAATAGAAGTAGCTCTGGTCCGGCACACCTTCCCAAAGGGCGTGGGCACGACTCTGGTGCACGCGGTTCCAGCCCATCTGAGGCACTTTGTACCGTGAACCGTCCGGCTGCAACTGGCCGTCCAGCTCAAAGCGGACCACATCGCCCTTGATGAGGCCCAACCCTTCCGTGTACGGCTGCCCGGGGCGCGCCTCGGTGCTGCGCTCGAGCAGCATCTGCTCGCCCACACATACGCCGAGCATCGGCTTGCTGCGCGATGCCTCCAGCACAGCATCGCGCAGGCCGGACTGGTCGAACGCGGCCATGCAGTCGGGCATGGCGCCCTGCCCTGGCAGCACCACACGGTCGGCCGAACGAATTTCATCCGCTTGCGCACTGATGCGCACATCGGCCTCCGGAGCAACGGCCATCAGGGCTTGCGCCACCGAGCGCAGATTGCCCATGCCGTAATCGACGATTGCGATCTTAGTCATGACTTAACTTAGGCCCGAAGTACGGGCAACAGGGTTTTCAGCCCATCAACGATGAATTCCACGGCCAGCGCCGCCAGGATCAGGCCCATCAGCCGCGTCCCGACGTTGATGCCGGTGCGACCGATCACACGGGCGATCGGCTCGGCCGCGCGTAGCACGATCCAGACCACGACTGCGATCGCCACACCGACGCCAGCGAGGAGAAACAAGTCCCACCAGTGCTTCGTCTTGCCCGCATAGACGATGACCGTGCTGATCGAGCCCGGGCCCGTGAGCAGCGGAATCGCCAGCGGCACGACCGCAATGCTGGCCTTGGCACCGGCTTCGTCCTCTTCTTCGGGCGTGGCCTTGGTGCGGCTGGTCTGCGCATTGAGCATGTTCAGCGCGATCATGATCATGATGATCCCGCCGCCGACCTGCAACGAGCCAACTGAGAACCCGAAAAAGCTGATGATCTGCTCGCCCAGCAACGCCGACAGGCCAATCACAATTGCCACCGAAATCGACGCAACCTTGATGGTGCGGCGCTTCTCCTCATCCGTCTGGCTCTCGGTCAGGCTGATGAAGAACGGGATCGCCCCGATCGGGTTGATCAGCGCGAGCAGCGAGAAGAAGCTTTTTGTCAGATCCATCGGATCGGCGGCCGGTTTCTGAGTCGGGTAGGCGCGGCCAGGCCGACGCAGTGATTTACAGGGCGCCCTTGGTCGACGGAATCGTGCCGGCAGCGCGCGGATCGATCTCTACCGCCATGCGCAGCGCGCGGCCAAAGGCCTTGAACACGGTTTCGATCTGGTGGTGCGCGTTGACGCCGCGCAGGTTGTCGATATGCAGCGTCACGCCGGCATGGTTGACGAACCCGCGGAAGAATTCGATGGACAGGTCAACGTCAAAGTTGCCCACGCGTGCGCGCGTGAACGGCACGTGGAACTCCAGGCCCGGACGGCCCGAGAAGTCGATGACCACGCGCGACAGGGCCTCGTCCAGCGGTACGTAGCTGTGGCCGTAGCGCACGATGCCCTTCTTGTCGCCAATGGCCTTGGCGACGGCCTGGCCCAGCGTGATGCCGACATCTTCCACGGTGTGGTGATCGTCGATATGGGTGTCGCCAGTGGCCGAGACGTCCAGGTCGACCATGCCATGTCGGGCGATCTGGTCGAGCATGTGGTCCAGGAAGGGGACGCCGGTGTTCAGCGTCTGCTTGCCCGTGCCGTCCAAATCAAGGGCGACGCGGATCTGCGTTTCAGAGGTGTTACGAGTGACCTCGGCACGGCGGCTCATGGGGCTTCCTGCATCGATGCGACAAAGGCATCGATAAATTGCGCGTTTTCTTCGGGATTGCTGACCGTCACGCGCAGACAGTTGGCCAGCAACGGGTGCATTTTACTGACGTTTTTAATCAGAATCCGCCGATTGAGCAGGCGCTCGAACAAGGTGGCGGCATTCGGCACGCGCAGCAGGATGAAATTCGCCGCGCTTGGGAACACCGTCACGCCCGGCTGAGCCGACAGCACATCGATCAGCTTGGTGCGCTCGGCACGCAGGGTCGCTGCCTGGGCATCCAGCACGTCCACGTGTTCGAGCATGAACTGGGCGGTCGCCTCGGTCAGCACATTCACGTTATACGGCGGGCGCACCTTGTCCAGCTCGGCGATCCACTTCGGGTGGCCGGCCACGTAGCCGAGGCGGATGCCGGCCAGGCCCAGCTTGGAGACGGTGCGCATCACCAGAAGATGATCGAAATCGCGCAGGCGCGGCATCCAGCTATGTTGCGCGAATGGCTGGTAGGCCTCGTCGACCACCACCAGGCTTTGGCACACCGGGCCACGTGCGGCACGGATGATCGCGTCCATGTCCGCCGCGTCGAACAGATTGCCCGTCGGGTTGTTCGGATACGCCAGGTAGATGACGGCGGGCTGGTGTTCGGCCATGGCCGCCAGCATCGCTTCACGGTCAAGCGTCAGGTCCGCCTTGAGCGGTACGCCGACAAAGTTCAAGCCCAGCAGCTGCGCCGACATCGCGTACATCACGAAACCCGGCACCGGCGCCAGCACGGTCGCGCCCGGCTTGGCCGCCGCAATGGCGATCAGGCTGATGATCTCGTCCGAACCATTGCCCAGCAGCACCTCGGCACCGGCCGGCACATGCATCACCTGCTTGAGCTGCGCCTTTAACGCGTCGGCCGTCGGCACCGGGTAGCGGTTGAGCGCGACTTCGGCCAGGCGCTTGCCCAGCGCGTCGCGCAGCATCGCCGGCAGCAGATATGGGTTTTCCATCGCGTCCAGCTTGACCATGCCGGTCGCGTCGGGCACGTGGTACGCGCCCATGGCGCGAACGTCGTCGCGCACGATGCGGGCGAGCAGGTCATCGAGAGAGGCTTGGGCCGGAGCTGTGGCGTTCATCGTCGTGCTGCAGGCGTTATTCGGAGGTTGGGCGTTGCAGGCGATATTCGGCGCTGCGGGCATGCGCCTGCAAGCCTTCGCCGTAGGCCAGTTCGGCAGCAATCTCGCCCAGCATCTGCGCGCCGGCTTCGCTCACCTCAATCAGGCTCGAGCGCTTGATGAAGTCGTACACGCCCAGCGGCGACGAGAAACGCGCCGTGCGCGAGGTGGGCAGCACATGGTTCGGGCCCGCGCAGTAATCGCCCAGCGACTCGCTGGTGTACTTGCCGAGGAAGATCGCACCGGCGTGGCGGATGCGCTCGGCCCACTGGCGCGGGTTCTCCGCCGAAATCTCCAGATGCTCCGGCGCGATGTCGTTGGCGATGTCGCACGCCTCTTCCATGTCGCGCACCTTGATGAGGGCACCCCGGCCCGACAGCGACTCGGCAATCACGCTTCGGCGGGGCATGTCTTCAAGCTGACGGTTGATGCTGGCTTCCACCTGCGCGATGAACTCGGCGTTCGGGCACAGCAGAATCGACTGAGCCAGCTCGTCGTGCTCGGCCTGCGAGAACAGGTCCATCGCCACCCAGTCGGGATCGGTCGTGCCATCGCAGATGACGAGGATTTCCGACGGGCCGGCAATCATGTCGATGCCCACCGTACCGAACACGCGGCGCTTGGCCGCCGCCACATAGGCATTGCCGGGGCCGACGATCTTGTCGACGGCGGGGACGGTCTCCGTGCCATAAGCCAGCGCACCCACGGCCTGTGCGCCGCCGATGGTGAACACGCGGTCCACCCCGGCGATGCAGGCCGCAGCCAGCACCAGCTCGTTGCGCACGCCACCGGGCGTGGGCACGACCATGATGATTTCCTTGACGCCGGCCACACGTGCCGGGATGGCGTTCATCAGCACCGACGACGGGTACGCAGCCTTGCCGCCCGGCACGTAGATGCCCACGCGATCGAGCGGCGTGACTTTCTGGCCGAGCACCGTGCCGTCAGCTTCGGCGTATTCCCAGCTGTGCGTGCCGCACTCGATCTTCTGCTTCTCGTGATACGCACGCACGCGGGCGGCAGCAGCTTCGAGTGCCGCGCGGCGCTTGGGCTCCAGGCCGTCCAGCGCAGCTTGCAGCGTGGCCGGCGACAGTTCCAGCGCGGCCACGCTATCGGCTTCAATGCGGTCAAAGCGCTGCGTGGCTTCCAGCACAGCGGCGTCGCCGCGCGCCTTCACGTCGGCCAGGATCTGCGCGGCCGCCCGGTCAATGGCTTCGTCTTCGCTCGCCTCGAAAGCGAGCACCTGGCGCAGTTGCGCCGCGAATCCGGCTTCGGCCGAATCCAGCTTACGAATGGTCAGGCTCATGCGGGTTCCCCAGCACGCTCGTCCTGGGCGGAGGCGCGCTCGAAAGCGTCGAGGATAGGCGCCAGCCTGTCACGCTTGAGTTTCAGCGCAGCCTGGTTGACGACGAGTCGGGACGAGATCTGCACGATCTCTTCCACCTCGACAAGGTTGTTCGCACGCAGCGTGCCGCCTGTGCTGACCAGGTCGACGATGGCGTCAGCCAGGCCCACCAGCGGACCCAGCTCCATCGAGCCATACAGCTTGATCAGGTCGACGTGCACGCCCTTCTTGGCAAAGTGTTCGCGCGCGGTATTCAGATACTTCGTCGCCACCGACAGGCGCGCACCCTGGCGCACCGCGTTGGCGTAATCGAAGCCCTTGGGCACCGCCACCGACATGCGGCAGCGGGCGATGTTCAGATCGATGGGCGCATACAGGCCCGCCATGCCGTGCTCCATCAGCACATCTCGGCCGGCCACGCCGAAGTCCGCCGCCCCGTATTGCACGTAGGTCGGCACGTCGGAGGCGCGCACGATGATCACGCGCAGCGCCGGGTCCGACGTCGGCAGGATCAGCTTGCGCGAGGTTTCCGGATCTTCGGTCACCTCGATGCCGGCGGCCTTCAGCAACGGCAGCGTCTCTTCAAAGATGCGCCCTTTGGACAGCGCCAGCGTGAGCTGGTTGGAGGCGGACTGGAATGCGTTCATGGCCAGCGGGTTCCTTACCTTACGCTTGAATGCGGCGGATCTTGGCGCCGACAGCGGACAGCTTGTCCTCGATGCGGTCGTAGCCGCGGTCGAGGTGATAAATGCGGTCGACCAGCGTCTCGCCCTGCGCGATCAGCCCGGCGATGACAAGGCTGGCCGAGGCACGCAGGTCGGTCGCCATGACGGTCGCGCCCGACAACTGCTCGACGCCCGTCACCACGGCGGTCTTGCCATCGATCACGATATTGGCGCCCAGGCGGTTCAGTTCCTGCACGTGCATGAAGCGGTTTTCGAAGATGGTCTCCGTCACCGTGGCAGAGCCCTCGGCGATGGCGTTGAGCATCATGAACTGCGCCTGCATGTCGGTCGGGAACGCCGGGTATTCCGACGTGCGGAAGCTCACGGCCTTGGGGCGGCCCGTCATCTGCACGCGGATCCAGTCATCGCCCGTGGTGAGCGTCACGCCGGCTTCGCGCAGCTTGTCGAGCACGGCATCGAGAATGCCGGGCGGCACGGCGCGCAGCGTCACGTCGCCACCGGCCGCCGCCACGGCGCACAGGAACGTACCGGCTTCGATCCGATCGGCAATCACCGTGTGCGCAGCGCCGTGCAGCGCTTGAACGCCCTGGATGACGAGGCGGTCGGTGCCGATGCCCTCGATGCGCGCACCCATCTTCACGAGCAGATTGGCGAGGTCGGTCACCTCGGGCTCGCGCGCGGCGTTTTCCAGCACGGTTTCGCCGTCGGCAAGCGCGGCTGCCATCAGCAGGTTTTCCGTACCCGTGACCGTCACCATGTCGGTGACGATGCGCGCGCCGCGCAGACGCTTTGCGCCATCGGCAAGCTTGGCTTCAATGTAGCCGTGCTCGATGACGATCTCGGCGCCCATCAATTGCAGCCCCTTGATGTGCTGATCCACCGGACGCGCGCCGATGCCGCAACCGCCCGGCAGCGACACACGCGCATGGCCGAAGCGCGCCAGCAGCGGGCCCAGCACCAGGATCGACGCACGCATGGTCTTCACCAGGTCGTACGAAGCTTCGGGCGTGTGGATCGCCGCAGCGTCGAGCGTGAGGTTGTGACCGTCGAGCACGCCTTCCACGCCCATCTGGCGCAGCAGCTTGAGCATCGTGCGCACGTCCTGCAGGTTCGGCACGTTGCTCAGCGCCAGCGGCTCGGCCGTCAGCAGCGCGGCACACATGATGGGCAGCGCGGCGTTCTTGGCGCCAGACACGCGGATTTCGCCCGAGAGCGGGCCATTGCCTTCGATCAGCAGTTTGTCCATGAGCGAGACGTCTCGTCGATCACTTTGGGAGGGGCGCTCGGCGAGCGCAAGGTCGGAATCGGTTGAAACGGTAACCGGTGTGGGATCAAGCTCGGCCATCAGGACTGCCACTCCGCCGGGGTGAGCGTCTTCATGGACAGCGCGTGAATTTCGGCGCGCATCCGCTCACCCAGCGCGGCATAGACGAGCTGGTGACGCTGGATCAACCGCTTGCCTTCAAACTGTGCGCTGACGATGGTGGCAAAAAAGTGCTGGCCGTCGCCCTCGACTTCGAGGTGCTCGCACGGCAGGCCGGTTTCGATGTACTGCTTGACTTGTTCGGGTGTGGGCAACATAGCCATCCCTTCTCCTGCAAAACGTTAGGGTGAGCGTCGTTCGTTTTGTTATCGACGCATCAATGGCGCAGCTTGTAGCCCGTGCGCAGCATCTGCAGGGCCACTCCCCCCACTACGACCAGCGCGATCAGCATCACGCCGAGGCTCGTCGCCACCGGCACATCGGACACGCCGAAGAAGCCGTAGCGGAAGCCGTCGATCATGTAGAAGAACGGGTTGGCGTGGGACACCGCCTGCCAGAACGGCGGCAGTGAATGAATCGAATAGAACACGCCCGCCAGGAAGGTGGCCGGCACGATCAGAAAGTTCTGGAACGCCGCAAGCTGGTCGAATTTTTCAGCCCAGATGCCAGCAATCAACCCCAGCGTGCCGAGCACGCTCGCGCCCAGCACGGCAAACACGATGATCCAGAGCGGCTGCGCGAAGTGCAGGTGCGCAAACAAGGTCGTCACGACAAGCACGCCCGTACCCACAGCGAGACCGCGAATGACGGACGCACACACGTAGGCACCGAACATCTCCCAATGCGACAGCGGCGGCAGCATGATGAACACCAGGTTGCCGGTGATCTTCGACTGGATGAGCGACGACGAGCTGTTTGCGAAGGCGTTCTGCAGCACGCTCATCATTACCAGACCAGGCACCAGAAAGGCGGTGTAGCTCAACTGGTCGAACACCTTGACGCGGTCCTCCAGCACGTGGCCGAAAATCAGCAGATACAGCAGCGCGGTCAGCACCGGCGCGGCCACGGTCTGGAAGCTCACCTTCCAGAAGCGCAGCACTTCCTTGTACAGCAGCGTACGGAAACCGACCCAACGGCCCGGCATGCTCTCGGGGATGGCGTTCATGCGGCGGGCTCCAGCGCAGAATCAGGAATGGCAGGCGCCTGAGGCCCGAGGGGCAATCCGCCTTCGCGGCGCATGATCTGCACGAACACGTCTTCCAGATCGGCCTTGGCGACTTCCATATCGTCGATCTCGCATCCGGCAAGGCGGCACATGGAGAGAATCTGTTCGACCTCACCGTAGCCCGACAGGCGCAGACGGACGCCGCGCTCGCCGTGGTTGCCCGGCAGGCGCAGGCTTTCCAGCGATGCCGGCAGCGCGCCCTTCGCAAAGCTCAGCACCAATTGCAGCCCCGCAAATTGCGACAGCAGATTCGCCGTGCGATCGAGCGCAACCACCTCGCCAAACTTCAGCATGGCAATGCGGTCGCACAGGGATTCCGCCTCTTCCAGATAGTGCGTGGTCAGCACGACGGTGTGGCCCTCGCGATTCAGGCGCGAGATGAATTTCCACAGCGTCTGGCGCAACTCGACGTCCACACCGGCAGTCGGCTCGTCCAGCACGATCACGGGCGGGCGATGCACCAGCGCCTGCGCCACCAGCACGCGGCGCTTCATGCCGCCCGACAGCGCGCGCATGTTGGCGTCGGCCTTGTTGGTCAAGTCCAGATTGGCCATGACCTCGTCGATCCAGTCATCGTTTTTCGTCAGGCCGAAGTAGCCCGACTGCAGACGCAGCGTTTCGCGCACCGTGAAGAACGGATCGAACACCAGTTCCTGCGGCACCACGCCGAGCTTGCGGCGTGCAGTGCGGTAATCGGAGACGACGTCGTGGCCGAGCACGCGCACGCTGCCAGAATCGGCGCGATTCAGGCCCGCGAGGATGGAGATCAGCGTGGTCTTGCCCGCGCCGTTGGGGCCCAGCAGGCCGAAAAACTCGCCCTGCTCGACAGACAGGCTTACGCCCTTGAGCGCTTGCAACGACTTGTAGCGCTTGCGGACGTCAGCGATTTCGATGGCTTTCATGGCCGACAAAGTGAACTACCCTGCGCATCTCGTGACCGTCGATCGACAACACCATGACGGCCGCGGACGCCGCACACGGCGGCAGCAGAGCGACAAACCCAGAATTATAGGGGAACTGCACCAACTCACGGCGCCACAGCTGACGACGCCGAACCGCGAATGCCAGGGGCGCGCACGACCCTGGGCCGGAGCGCGGCATCGCGATGACGGGTTCGGAGCAATCACCCCGCGCCCGCACCGGACGCCGCCTCAATGTCGAGCGTGATGGTGCGCAGCAGGGGCGGGCGCGACGGCCAGCAGGGACTCCACGCCATACAGCGTGGCGAGATTGGACAGCGCTTGCGGAGCGCCTCCGATGTCGAGCGCGACACCGGCATCCTGGGCCGTGCGCTGCCAGGACAGCAGCACCGCCAGCGCAGACGAATCGACCTGCGACAAGCCCGCGCAATCGACGTGCAGCGCGGCAAGGCCAGCTTCGCGCGCTTGGCCGAGTTGAGCCTCGCCCTCGCGCAGAACGCGCGGCGCTTCGCGGTGAGTCAGCGGGCCGGACAAGGTCAACATGGTGGAAATGGATGCGTCAGAAAAAGAAACAGCGGCCAGAACTGACCGCCGTATTGATTCTACCGGAAGGCTGCTTACTTCGCCGGGCCCTTCTCGAGCTGCATGTTGCGCTCGTTCAGGAAGCTCACCAGGCCGGCGACGCCGCCGCGCTTGCTGATGACCTCGGCAAACTGGTTCTTGTACGTCTCCGACAGCCAGAGGCCGCTGATGTTGATGTCGTACACCTTCCAGCCACCGGCCGTCTTTTCCAAACGGTAGTCCAGGGCCACCGGTTCGCCGTTGTTGTTCACGGTCGAACGCACCACCACGTCGGTGTCATCGGCAGCCGCACGGAACGGCTTGTACGAAACGGTCTGGTTCTTCACATTCGACAGCGCGCCGGCGTAAGTGCGGATGAGCAGCGTTTTGAAGCCTTCCTGGATCTGTTGCTGCTGCTCCGGCGACGCCTGGTTCCAGAAACGGCCCATGGCGATCTGCGTGGTGCGCTTGAAATCGGCGCGCGGCACGATCTTCTGGTCGACCAGCTGGTACACCTTGGTCATGTTGCCGCCACGCAGTTCCGGATCGCTCTTGATGGTGCTGAGCACGTCGTCCACAGCCGTCTTGACCGTGGCTTGTGCGTCGGCGTCCTGGGCGTGGACCGGCGCAGCTGCCACGGCAGCCGTCAGCGTGAGACCGGCGAGCAGGGAGCGGAGAAACTTCTTCAACATATCGCGTCCTTATAGTGTGATTTTTGGGTCGCTTGCAGCGCATTCGCGGCAATCTTGTTGGCGATTAGAACAGACCGCCCGCAGCCAAGTTCGTGCGGGCCGGCCACTTTTACGCCTTGTCACCTTTGAGGCGACCTTGTTACGTGTACTGATCAGCGGCGGAACACCGGCCAGTTGGGGGTGAAGCGATGGTACGGCGAGACCGTCGCGTCACCGGTATCCGGCGACTTCGTGTTGTCCTGGTCATCCGGCAGGTTGCCGTCATAGATCAGGTAGCGGCGGCGCTGCAGATAGGCATCGCGCAGGAAGGTGTACTTGTCGACCGCAGCCTGTTCGAACACATTGCTGGCTCCAAGCAGGTTCGCGCGCACGTCAACCACGCGCAACGCGGCCAGCGAGTAGGTGACCGCGCTGTCGTGCCAGTACGTGAGCGGGTCCATCTGCCAGTCGACCAGGAACCCCACGGTGTCACGTGCAGTGCTCGGGCCGAGCAGCGGCCACACGACGTACGGACCCGACGGCACACCCCATACGCCCAGCGTCTGGCCGAAGTCTTCCTTGTGCTTGGGCAGGCCGGCGTCCGACGCAATGTCGATCAGGCCACCCAGACCCAGCACGGTATTGATCGCCACGCGCATGGTGTCTTCCAGCGCGGCGGTGCCCTTCAATTGCAGCAGGTTGTTGACGGCCGAATAGACATCGCCCGCATTCGAGAAGAAATTCGACACCGCCGTGCGCGCTGGCGACGGCACCACATCGACATACGTTTGCGCAACTGGCTTCAGCACGCCCTTGTCGAGGTCTTCGTTGATGCGGAAGACTTCGCGGTTGAACGGTTCGATCGGGTCAGCCGGATTAGCATTCGGTCCCGTCGCACAGCCGGCCAGCAGGGTGGTGCCTGCAGCCAGAGCCAGCGCAATGCCGCGCAGCATACGGATGGATGTTGTTATTTTCATGGCTTATTGCTCCCGCTGCCCTCGGCCGGCTTGGCTCCGCCGGCACTGCCATTCGCGCTGCCGGCACCGGCATCCGCGGCCTTGCTATAGAGGAACTGGCTGATCAGGTTTTCCAGCACCACCGCCGACTGCGTCATGGTGATCTTGCTGCCGCTGGCAAGCATGACCGAGTCGCCACCCGGTTCAATGCCAATGTATTGCTCACCGAGCAGACCCGAGGTCAGGACCTTGGCCGAACTGTCTTTTGGAAACTGATAGCGCTGATCCATGTCGAGCACCGCGATGGCTTGGTAGCTCTTGTCATCGAACAGGATCTGCGACACACGGCCGACCACCACACCCGAACTCTTGACCGGCGCCCGCACCTTCAACCCGCCGATATTGTCGAAGGCCGCCTTCACCTGGTAAGTCTTGGCAAACGAGAACGAACTCATATTGCCCGCTTTGAGCGCCAGGAACAGCAGCGCAATGATGCCCACCAGAACGAACAGGCCGACCCAGAAATCGAGGACGCTTTTACGCATGATCTTTTCTCGTTGAACGCTAACGACAACCGGCCGCTCAGCTGAACATCAGTGCCGTCAGCACGAAATCCAGCGCCAGCACGGTGAGCGACGCGATCACCACCGTCCGGGTAGTCGCGCGCGAGACGCCTTCCGGCGTGGCCTTCGCCTCATAACCCTGATACAGCGCAATGAAGGTGACCGCCACACCAAACACGACACTCTTGATGACGCCGTTGAGCACGTCGTCCATGACATCCACGCCGGCCTGCATCTGCGACCAGAACGCTCCGGGGTCCACGCCAATCAGTCCGACCCCGACGAAGTATCCGCCCAGAATCCCCACCGCACTGAAAATCGCGGCCAGCAGCGGCATGGCGATGAAGCCCGCCCAGAAACGCGGCGCCAGCACGCGGGCCAGCGGATCGACCGCCATCATTTCCATGGCGATCAGCTGCTCGCCGGCTTTCATCAGGCCAATCTCGGCCGTGAGCGACGTACCGGCGCGACCGGCAAACAGCAGGGCCGTCACCACCGGCCCCAGCTCGCGCACCAGCGACAGCGCCACCAGCAAACCCAGCGCCTGCTCGGAGCCGTAGCGGTTAAGCGTGTTGTAGCCCTGCAAACCAAGCACGAAGCCAACAAACAGACCCGACACAGCAATGATGATGAACGAATCATTGCCGATGAAGCGCAGTTGCTCGATCACCAGGCGCGGGCGACGGAGCACGTCGCCCGAAGCGCCAATGAGCGAAATCAACGTGCGGGCGGCATAGCCGAAGCGGCTGATCAGCACCAGAACAAAGCGGCCGATGGTGGAAATCATCGTGCGCCTCCGCTCTTGCCCAGACCGAAGTCATCTGCCAAAGGTGCCCCGGGATAGTGGAACGGCACGGGACCGTCCGCCTCTCCGTGCACGAACTGACGGACGAACGGATCGGTCGATGCGGTCAGCTCAGCCGGCGTGCCTGCGGCAGCAATGCCACCGTTGGCAATGAAGTAGACGTAATCGGCAATGTGGAACGTCTCCTGCACGTCGTGCGAGACGATGATGCTGGTCGCGCCGAGCGCGTCGTTCAGCTTGCGGATGAGCGACGCCGTCAGGCCCAGCGAGATCGGGTCCAGCCCGGCGAACGGCTCGTCATAGAGGATGAGCGACGGATCCAGCGCAATCGCCCGCGCCAGCGCCACGCGCCGGGCCATGCCGCCGGAAATTTCCGAAGGCATCAGGTCGCGCGCACCGCGCAGGCCGACGGCGTTCAGCTTCATCAGCACCAGATCGCGGATGAGCAGTTCGGGTAGTTCGGTATGTTCGCGCAGTGGAAATGCCACATTGTCGAACACGGACAGATCGGTAAACAGCGCCCCGAACTGGAACAGCATGCCCATCTGGCGGCGCGCAGCATACAGCGCGCGCTTGTCCATGGCGCCGATATCCTGGCCGTGCACGCGTACAGTGCCGGCGGCAGCGGCCACTTGGCCGCCAATCAACCGGAGAATCGTCGTCTTGCCGCAGCCCGAGCCGCCCATGACGGCCACCACGCTGCCCTTGGGCACGCGCATGCACAGGCCGGACAGGATGCGCCGCGCGCCTGGCTGATAGGCGAAATCGACCTGATCGAGTTCGACAACGGCGTTGGAAGGCTGGGTGGACACGGTGGAGATCGGTGCAGAGGGCTCGGCAGGTTGGCGGCTTCATGCTGCCGCATCTCGTTGTCTTGACTACCGCTGGCTCGCCAACAGACGCAGCTTCGCGCGGCCCGCCATTATAGGTGGAAACCCGCGTAGCCCGTCAGTCACGCCATGCTTACCGACAGTTTGTGTGGCTTGTTCGCCGCGCTGGGGGTTTCCGGGTCTTGCGGGCTGCTGAAAGTGGTGCACCTGTGAAGCTGGCGTTGGCACCTGCGGCGACAGCGGGAGCAGCCTATTCGCCGCTATCCAGCCGTAGATCGGCTTGGCGAATCACCCCCTGCCAGTGCGTCGCGTCACTGCGCACGGTCTGGGCGAACGTGTCGGGGGCATCCCATTCGGGTTCAAAGCCGCCGGCACGCAGCGTAGCGTGGACATCACCTGAAGCGACGGCGCGCCGCAATTCGGCCGCCGCGCGCATCGAGAAAGGCCGGGGTGTGCGCGCCGGCATGAAGGTGCCGATCCAGGCGCTGCGATCGAATCCGGCGAGACCGCCTTCGCGCAGGGTCGGCACAGCGGGCGCGAAACGCGAGCGAGCCCCGCCCGTCACCCCGAGCAACCGTAGCTGGCCGTTGGCCGCGGCGGCCGCCACACTCGGATAGCAGGCGAAACACGCCGTCATGCGCCCAGCCAGGATCTGTTGCACGAGCCCTGCTTCACCGCGGACGACCACATGCGGCGCATGGAAAGCGTAGTCGCGCACAAACTGCTCGGCGACAAGGTGCGACCACGTGCCGACGATATCCGAGCCGCAATTGACCGTGACGGACTCACCGCGCGCCTGCGCGAGCAGATCGGTCACGGAATGGATCGGCAAGCGCGCATCGACCGCGAGAAACAGGGGCAGCGTGGCCACCATCGCGACCGGCTGGAAATCGCGCAGCGGGTCATATGACGCCGGCTCGAGCGCGGGCTGGGCGACGAACGTGGTCTGCTGGAGCAGCAACGTGTGGCCATCGGAGGGCGCGCGGGCGACGGCCTCGCCGGCGGCCATGCCATTGGCTGCCGGGCGATCTTCGACGCCCACCTCGCGGCCGACCTGCTGCTGCAGTTGCGTCGCGAGTGCGCGCGCCAGTGCATCGAATGCGCTGCCTTCCGCCGCCGGCACGACCAGACGCAGCGGTTGCGACGGATACCCTTGCAGCAAAGCACGCGCGGGCGACGCCAGCATCGCCGGCAGCACGCCAAGCCACGCAAGCGCTCGCCGCCGCTGCCGATCCAGCACATCGGGCGCGTGGGGCACATCTGCACGCACATTGCGGGCGCGAGGTCGCATGAGGCAGTTGGGGATCACGGGGAGATCTCATTCTAGAAATCCGCCTGTCCGCACTGCACTCATGTAAACCATGTCGACGTAAACCATGAGGCATGACGCTCGCGCCACAGCAAACGCGCCACAGCAAACGCGGCACAAACAAAAAGGCCCGCCGAGGCAGGCGGGCCTGAGTCAAACGGTCAACCGCGTGGTCAGCGCGGCAGTTCCGAATGACCCATGAGAAACGCATCAACCGAGCGGGCAGCCTGGCGGCCTTCCCGGATCGCCCACACGACGAGCGACTGGCCGCGGCGCACATCGCCGGCAGCGAAAACCTTCGGCACGTTGGTGGCGTAGGCGTTGTCGCCTTCGGTGGCGGCACGCGCGTTGTTGCGCGCGTCCTTTGTCACGCCAAAGGCATCCAGCAAGCCGCCGACCGGGTTGGTAAAGCCCATCGCCAGCAGCACGAGATCGGCCTTGAGCGTGAATTCGCTGCCTGCCACCTCGACCATCTTGCCGTCCTTCCACTCCAGGCGCACGGCGGTGAGGCCCGTCACGCGGCCGTTCTCGCCGATGAGCGCCTTGGTTGCGACCGACCAGTCGCGCTCGCAGCCTTCATCATGCGACGACGACGTGCGCAGCTTGATCGGCCAGTACGGCCACACCAGCGGCTTGTTCTCTTCTTCGGGCGGACGCGGCAGCAGTTCGAACTGCGTGACCGATGCGGCGCCATGGCGGTTGGACGTGCCCACGCAGTCCGAACCCGTGTCGCCGCCGCCGATCACGATGACGTGCTTGCCGTCGGCGCGGATCGGGTTGGGCGCGTCGCCGGCCACTTCCTTGTTCTGCGGGATCAGAAATTCGAGCGCGTAATGCACGCCGTCCAGGTCACGGCCCGGCACTGGCAGATCGCGCGGCACTTCCGATCCGCCCGTCAGCACGACGGCGTCGAATTGCTTGAGGATGTCTTCCGCGGCGATGGTCTCGCGTGCGTCGTTGGTGATGCCGGCCGGAACCGTCTTGTCGCCCACCATCACGCCGGTGCGGAACGTCACGCCCTCGGCTTCCATCTGCTGCATGCGGCGGTCGATCTGCGCCTTTTCCAGCTTGAAGTCGGGAATGCCGTAGCGCAGCAGGCCGCCGATGCGGTCGTTCTTTTCGAACAGCGTCACGTCGTGGCCAGCGCGTGCCAGCTGCTGCGCAGCGGCCATACCAGCCGGGCCCGAACCGACCACGGCCACGGTCTTGCCGGTCTTGTGCTTGGGCACTTGCGGCGCGACCCAGCCTTCTTTCCAGGCCTTGTCGATGATCGCGTGCTCGATCGACTTGATACCGACCGGCAGTTCATTAATGCCCAGCGTGCAAGCCGCCTCGCACGGTGCCGGGCAGATGCGGCCCGTGAACTCGGGGAAGTTGTTGGTCGAGTGCAGCACTTCAATCGCGGTCTTCCAGTCCTGGCGATACACCAGGTCGTTGAAGTCCGGGATGATGTTGTTGACGGGGCAGCCGTTGTTGCAGAACGGAATGCCGCAGTCCATGCAGCGTGCGCCCTGGATCTTGGCTTCGTTGTCCGCCAGTGCGAACACGAATTCCTTGTAATGCTTCACACGCGCTTCGGGCGCTTCGTATGCCTCGTTCTGGCGGGGAAATTCGAGAAAACCGGTCGCCTTGCCCATGGTGTCCTTCCTGGCCCGGTGCTGCTCTGGCGGCACAGTCATGCCAGCCAGGCAGTCGGGCCTGTCTTGTGAGGTTGCGTTGTATTCGGTGGTGGCGAACGGCCGATCAGCGGATCAGCCATTCGCCAAGTCGATTGGAATCAGGCAGCGATCTGTTCGCGGCCGGCTTCCTGTTCGCGTTCGTACATCTCGGCCAGCGCCCGCTTGTACTCGGTCGGGAAGACCTTGACGAAGCGGCGACGGGCGTTGTTCCAGTCGGCCAGCAGTTCCTTGGCACGCTCGGAGCCGGTGTAGCGGAAGTGCTTTTCCACCAGCGCCTTGAGCAGTTGCTCGTCGAGCACGCGCTCGCCGTTCACCTTGTGCCAGGTCGACGGGGTATGTGCCTTCTCCTGGTCAGCCGCCGACAGCACGGATTCCAGGGCGACCTGCGCCGTGTTGCAGCGCTTGTCGAACAGGCCGTCTTCGTCATAGACGTAGGCGACGCCACCCGACATGCCTGCCGCGAAGTTGCGGCCGGTGGCACCGAGCACGACAACCGTGCCGCCGGTCATGTATTCACAGCCGTGGTCGCCCGTGCCTTCCACCACCGTGGTGGCGCCGGAGTTGCGCACCGCGAAGCGCTCGCCGGCCACGCCGTTGAAGAACGCCTCACCAGCCAGCGCGCCGTACAGCACGGTGTTGCCGACGATGATGTTGTTGGTCGGCTCGCCACGGAATTCGTGCGGCGGGCGTACGATCACGCGGCCGCCCGACAGGCCCTTGCCCACGTAGTCGTTGCCGTCGCCCACCAGGTCCAGCGTGATGCCATGCGCCAGGAACGCGCCGAACGACTGGCCGGCCGTGCCCTGCATCTGCACGTGGATCGAATCATCAGGCAGACCTTCGTGGCCATAACGCTTGGCGACTTCGCCCGAGAGCATCGCGCCGACCGTGCGGTTGACGTTGCGCACCGGCTGGATGAACGAAACACGCTCGCCTTTCTCCAGCGCAGCCTTGGACTTCTCGATGAGCTGGTGATCCAGTGCACGATCCAGACCGTGGTCTTGCACATCGACCTGGTAGCACGGCTCGCCTTCCTTCTTGGCCGGCTGGTAGAAGATGCGCGCGAAGTCCAGGCCGCGGGCCTTCCAGTGTTCGATGCCGGACTTCGTGTCGAGCAGATCTGCGCGGCCGATCAGTTCGTTGAACGTGCGGATGCCCAGTTGCGCCATGATTTCGCGCACTTCCTCGGCCACGAAGAAGAAGTAGTTCACCACGTGCTCGGGCTTGCCCGAGAACTTCTTGCGCAGCACCGGATCCTGCGTCGCCACACCCACCGGGCAGGTGTTCAGATGGCACTTGCGCATCATGATGCAGCCTTCGACCACCAGCGGTGCGGTCGCAAAGCCGAATTCGTCGGCGCCCAGCAGCGCGCCGATCACGACGTCACGGCCGGTCTTCATCTGGCCGTCAGCCTGCACGCGGATACGGTTGCGCAGGCCGTTGAGCATCAGCGTCTGCTGCGTCTCGGCCAGGCCCAGCTCCCACGGCGTGCCGGCATGCTTGATCGACGACCATGGCGAAGCGCCCGTACCGCCGTCATGGCCTGCGATCACCACGTGGTCTGCCTTGGCCTTGGCGACACCAGCCGCCACCGTGCCGACGCCCACTTCCGACACCAGCTTGACCGACACGTCCGAACGCGGGTTCACATTCTTCAGGTCATGGATGAGCTGTGCCAGATCTTCAATCGAATAGATGTCGTGGTGCGGCGGCGGCGAGATCAGGCCCACGCCCGGCACTGCATAACGTAGCTTGCCGATGTAATCCGTCACCTTGTGGCCGGGCAGTTGACCGCCCTCGCCGGGCTTGGCGCCCTGCGCCATCTTGATCTGGATCTGATCAGCTGAAGCCAGGTACTCGGCCGTCACGCCAAAGCGGCCCGAGGCTACCTGCTTGATTTTCGAGCGCAGGGAATCGCCCTCTTGCAGTTCCAGATCGCGCTCGACCACTTCGCGGCCGATCACATCCGACAGCTTGGTGCCCTGCTTGATGGGAATGCCGCGCAGTTCGTTGCGGTAACGGCGCTCGTCTTCACCGCCTTCGCCCGTGTTCGACTTGCCGCCGATGCGGTTCATCGCCACGGCCAGCGTGGTGTGCGCTTCCGTGCTGATCGAACCCAGCGACATGGCGCCGGTAGCAAAGCGCTTGACGATCTCCTTGGCCGGTTCGACTTCCTCCAGCGGAATCGCGCGTGCCGGATCCACCTTGAACTCGAACAGGCCGCGCAGCGTCATGTGGCGCTTGCTCTGGTCGTTGATCAGGTTCGCGTATTCCTTGTACGTCTGGTACGAATTCGCGCGCGTCGCGTGCTGCAGCTTGGCGATCGAATCCGGCGTCCACATGTGCTCTTCGCCGCGGACGCGGTAGGCGTATTCGCCGCCCGCGTCGAGCATGTTGGCCAGCACCGGTGCATCGCCAAAGGCATCGCGGTGCAGGCGCAGCGCCTCTTCAGCCACCTCGAAGATGCCGATGCCGCCCACGTTGGATGCGGTGCCCTGGAAGTACTTGTCGACCAGTTCGCGCGACAGGCCGATCGCTTCGAAGATCTGCGCGCCGGTGTACGACATGTACGTCGAGATGCCCATCTTGGACATCACCTTGTGCAGGCCCTTGCCGATCGCCTTGGTGAAGTTGTAGATGGCCTTCTCGGCGGTCAGGCCCAGGCCCGGCGCCAATTCGGCCAGCGTCTCCATCGCCAGATACGGGTGCACGGCTTCTGCGCCATAGCCGGCCAGCAGCGCGAAGTGGTGCACTTCGCGGGCCGAGCCCGTTTCGACGACCAGACCCGTGCTCGTGCGCAAGCCCTTGTCCACCAGGTGATGGTGGATGGCGGACGTGGCCAGCAGCGCCGGAATCGCGGCCTGCTTCTCGTCGACCGCGCGGTCCGAAACGATCAGGATGTTGTAGCCCGACTTGACCGCATCGACAGCCTCGGCGCACAGCGAAGCCAGGCGCGCTTCGATGCCTTCCTTGCCCCACGCCACCGGATAGCAGATGTCCAGCTCGTAAGCCATGAACTTGCCGCCGGTGTAGTGCTCGATGTTGCGGATCTTCGCCATGTCCTTGAAGTCCAGCACGGGCTGGCTCACTTCAAGGCGCATCGGCGGGTTGATGTTGTTCAGCTCAAGCAGGTTCGGCTTCGGCCCGATGAACGAGACGAGCGACATCACCACGTTTTCGCGGATCGGGTCGATCGGCGGGTTCGTGACCTGCGCGAACAGTTGCTTGAAGTAGTTGTAGAGCGTCTTGTTCTTCGAGGACAGCACGGCCAGCGGGCTGTCGTTGCCCATAGATCCGGCGGCTTCTTCGCCGTTGGCGGCCATCGGCGCCATCAGGAACTTGACGTCTTCCTGCGTGTAGGCGAAGGCCTGCTGGCGATCCAGCAGCTTGGCGGCCGGCTTGGTTTCGGCGGCCACGTCTTCGGGCTTCGCGTCCAGCTCGTCGAGCTTGATGCGCACGGCATCGATCCAGCTCTTGTACGGCTTGGCGTTGGCCAGGTTGTCCTTGAGTTCCTTGTCGTCGATGATGCGGCCCTGCTCCATGTCGATCAGGAACATCTTGCCCGGCTGCAGACGCCACTTCTTGACGATGCGCGACTCGGGGATCGGCAGCACGCCGGCCTCGGATGCCATCACGACCATGTCGTCGTCGGTGACGTAATAACGCGCCGGGCGCAGGCCGTTACGGTCGAGCGTCGCGCCGATCTGGCGACCATCCGTAAAGCAGATGGCTGCGGGGCCGTCCCACGGCTCCATCATTGCGGCGTGGTATTCGTAGAACGCGCGGCGGTTGTCGTCCATCAGCGTGTGCTGTTCCCACGCTTCCGGAATCATCATCATCATTGCCTGGGCCAGCGGGTAGCCGGCCATCGTCAGCAGTTCGAGGCAGTTGTCGAACGATGCGGTATCCGATTGACCCGGATAGATCAGCGGCCACAGCTTGGGCAGGTCATCGCCCAGCACCGGCGACGAGATGCCGCCCGTACGCGCGTTGATCCAGTTGACGTTGCCCTTGACGGTGTTGATTTCGCCGTTGTGCGCAACCATGCGGTACGGGTGCGCCAGCTCCCATGCGGGGAACGTGTTGGTCGAGAAACGCTGGTGCACCAGCGCCAGCGCCGACACCGTACGCGGGTCTGCCAAATCCTGGTAGTAGCGGCCGACCTGTTCGCACAGCAGCAGGCCCTTGTAGACGATCGTGCGCGCCGACATCGACGGCACAAAGTATTCCTTGCCATGCTTGAGCTTGAGCGCCTGGATGGCGTGGCTTGCGGTCTTGCGAATCACATACAGCTTCCGCTCCAGCGCATCGGTGGTCATGATGTCACGGCCGCGCCCGATGAAGATCTGGCGGATCACCGGCTCAGTCTTCTGCACCGTGGGCGACATCGGCATGGTCTTGTCGACCGACACATCGCGCCAGCCCAGCACGACCTGGCCTTCCAGGCGCACGGTGCGTTCCAACTCCTGTTCGCAGGCCAGGCGCGACGCGTGTTCTTTCGGCAGGAAGATCATGCCGACGCCGTATTCGCCCGCCGGCGGCAGGTTGATGCCCTGCTTGGCCATTTCTTCGCGGAAGAACTGGTCGGGAATCTGCAGCAGGATGCCCGCGCCATCACCCATCAGCGGGTCAGCGCCGACGGCGCCGCGATGGTCGAGGTTGTGCAGGATGCGCAAGCCTTGCTGGACGATCTCGTGGCTCTTCTTGCCCTTGATATGGGCGACGAAGCCGACGCCGCAAGCGTCGTGTTCATTGGTCGGGTCGTACAGACCCTGGGCCGACGGCGCCGACGGCGTGATGGGGAAGGAATGTTGTTCCACGGCGATCTTCCGATGTTGTGGGTACAGCGCGCCGTAGAAGGCCCTCGCGATGGTGCGGATGCGGTGGCAGACAGGCAATGGCGCGCCGCACCATGAATGCGGGGTGAAACGAATATAAAAGAGTGGCCCGTAACAGGCAAAAGTTTTTAAATGGGGTCGGAGTAAATTAATAAATGCACAGTCTCAGTGCGGGCTTATTAATAGGGACAGATCAAAGTCGTCCGAATCGATGCCTCGCACATCACGGCGCCGCCATCCCGCTATTCGGAGCGCGCGCTGTCCTCCGTTCCCACTTCAGCGGGTTGGCGAGGGGGGCGCCCCTTGGGCAATGGCGCAACGCGACGGCCTCCGGTGCGCGCAAGTGTCGCGAGAAACGCCTCGTTGCCGAGCGGCCAGCCGCTGTGCACATGCTGGCGAATCTGCGCGAGCTGATCGGAGCCCAAACCTTCGTGCCACAACGTTCGGTAGCGCGACTGGCGCTCGAAAGGCGTGTTACCAAGACGCCAATAGCAATAGTGATCACTCACCCACGGGATGGATTGGATGCCCACATGATGACGATATGTGCTCCAACGGTCGTCTTCTGGCGTGCTGACGAGGCCAGCGCGTACGGCGTTGGATTCCACATACAACAGGATCGGCAGCACCCATTCAGCCGGGTCCAGTACGGTCGAGCGGAAACGCCCTTCCCACAGCGTTCCGCTGCGATCAGCCGCTGCGTTGAAGTACCGCGTATAGCGCCGCCCGACGGCCTGCAGCGTGCGCGAAAGGCTCTCCGCCACCTTGGGCGTTCCGACCAGATGGACGTGATTCGGCATCAGCGAGAAACCATGGATGGCGAAGTCATGCTCACGGGCAGCCATGCGCAACGTGTCGAGGTAGAACGCGTAGTCGTCGTCGCCGCGAAAGACGGTCTGGCGATTGTTGCCGCGCTGCAACACATGCACAGAGACATCGGTGGGACTGAGGCGGGGCAGGCGGGCCATGGAAAAGGCGGGGCGGCAAAAAGCGCCATCGTAGCCTGAAGCCCGAGAACCTGTCCCCAATTTTTGACAGGCAAACGCTTGCATGCCCATTGCCGTGGCGGTGCGACGGCAGAGTTTGCGTGCCGTCAAATCGGTGGCCCTACGCGTGATGGACGACGGGGGAACTTGATCCCAAGCAAATCGGCCAAGCGACTTCCCCGCGAGACTGGCTCCCATCACATCACGAGACGACACGAGAGGGAGCGATTGATGGCTTTTCACCGCATAGCCGTTGTAGCTGTAGCCGCCGGAATGCTTGCCGCCGGTTTCAGCCAGGCCGCCTTTGCGCAGAGCACGGATTTGCCGCCGGCCTCCGGTAATTGGATGGTGCGTCTGCGCGCCGTCAACCTAACAGCCGCCAACAAATCCGACCCGGTGCCTGCACTGGCCATTCCGGCTGACGCCATTCAGATCAACAACAAGGTCCTGCCCGAACTGGACATCTCGTATTTCTTTACGCCGCATCTGGCCGCCGAGCTGATCCTGACTTACCCGCAACAACAGGACGTCACGGTCATGCGAAGCGCGCTGGGCGGCCCGACCAAGATCGGCAGTTTCCGCCACTTGCCGCCCATCCTGACGATGCAGTATCACTTCACGCCCGAGTCGCGCTTCAAGCCGTACGTGGGCGCAGGCATCAACTACACGCGTATCTCGAATGTCGATCTCCAGGTGCCCGGCGTTGGTTCGCTGGACCTCAGCAAGAACAGCTTCGGCCCCGCGCTGCAGGTCGGCTTCGACTATCGCCTGACCGAACGCCTCTACTTCAACGTCGACCTGAAGAAGACCTGGATCAGCGCCGACGTGAAGATGGGCGGCCAGACCATCAGCAAGGTCAAGGTTGACCCGTGGCTGCTGGGCGTCGGCCTGGGCTATCGCTTTTAAGGGAGGACGATCAGCGAACTGACACTGTCCTGATCGACTTTTACCGACGTGCCGCAGGGGCCGTCGACGGCGGGGGCGCTCGTCGGCGGTGGTTGGCGCGTTCGGCCCGGCATGCGTTGGGGCGGCCGGGCATTTTTTTGGGCGCTTGGTTTAGATCAGCTGCCAGATGGTTTGGGAGCCAGGCGAGCGAGTAGCGGCCCGAACAGCGCCGCCGTCGCTCAAACCGCATCCACCGCAAAGATGCGGCGATGCTCCTTGATGGCGTAACGATCCGTCATGCCGGCGATGTAATGCGCAATCCAGCGCGGCTGCTCGTCGGGGTTGGATTTCGCCTGGTACTGCGGTGGCAGCAAGCGCGGGTCGTCCATGAACACGCGGAACAGATCGTCGATGATGCGGCGCGCTTTGGCGGACATGCGCATCACAAGATAGTGCCGATACAGGTTATCGAACAGGAAGCGCTTGAGCACGCGCGCCTCTTCATGCATCGGCTCAGAGAACGCGACGAGCGCTGGCGCGGCACGCACATCGTCGATACATTGCGGCGCAAATTCAGCAATGCCGGCACGCGTGGTGCCGATCAGATCGACGATCAGCGCGTTGATGATGCGACGAATGGTTTCGTTGATGAGCCGCCGGCCACTGACGGCCGGGAACGCCGCCTCGGCTTCGCGCCGATGGATGGCCCACAGCGACACGTCTTCGAGTTGCTCCAACGTGATCAGGCCGGAACGCAGGCCATCGTCGATATCGTGGTTGTTGTACGCGACCTCATCGGCGAGATTGGCAAGCTGCGCTTCCAGCGACGGCTGTTGCCCTTCGAGAAAACGGCGGCCCAAGTCACCGAGCGTGGCCGCGTTGTTGCGCGAGCAATGTTTGAGAATACCCTCGCGCGTTTCGAACGTCAGGTTCAGTCCATCGAAACCGCCGTAGCGCTCTTCCAGCCGATCGACCACCAGCAGGCTCTGGAGATTGTGTTCGAAGCCTCCGTATGGCTTCATGCAATCGTTGAGTGCGTCCTGCCCCGCATGACCGAACGGCGTGTGGCCCAGATCGTGCGCCAGCGAAACCGCTTCGACCAAGTCTTCGTTCAGGCGCAGGCTGCGCGCAATCGAACGGGCAATCTGCGCGACCTCGAGGCTGTGCGTGAGCCGGGTCCGGAACAGGTCGCCCTCGTGATTCACGAAGACCTGCGTCTTGTATTCGAGCCGGCGGAAAGCGGTGCTGTGGATGATGCGATCGCGGTCACGCTGGAACTCGGTGCGCGATGTGGATGGCGGCTCGGCGTGTACGCGGCCGCGCGTCTGCGCCGAATGCGCGGCGTAGGGAGCGAGAGGGCCTTCGAGATCGAACGGCGCGGACGGCAAATCAAATCGGTCGTTCATCGGGCCCTCTCGTCTCGCATCAGGCGACGGGTGCTTCGGTCGGTGGTCGCAGCACGGCGTGCAGCAAGGTGGCGCGCAGGTCGGCATCGGGCACCGTGGTCACGAACGCCTGGCCCAGCTTGCGCAGCAGCACGAATTTGATCTCGCCAGCCTCAGCTTTCTTGTCGACGCGCATCAGCTCGATGAACCGATCCACGCCCAGGGCCGGCGCCACCGTCGGCAGGTCAGCCGCACGCGTGAGCGCAGTAATGCGGTTGCGCGTGTCGATGTCGATAAAACCAAGGCGATGCGAGAGGTCCGCCGCCATCACCATGCCGCAGCCGACGGCCTCGCCGTGCAGCCATTCGCCGTAGCCCAGGCCGGCCTCGATGGCGTGGCCAAAGGTGTGACCGAAATTGAGGGTGGCACGCAGACCGGTTTCCCGCTCGTCCTGCGCCACGACAGCCGCCTTGATGCGCACCGAGCCGCGCACGGCTTCGGTCATCAGGTCGGTATCGCAATCGTTGAGACCCCTGATGTTCTGTTCGATCCAGGCGAAGTAATCGGCATCGGCAATTGCGCCGTGCTTGATGACCTCGGCCATGCCCGCAGCCAGTTCACGCGCGGGCAAGGTGCGCAGCGTGTCGATATCGGCCAGGACCGCTTGCGGCTGGTGGAACGCGCCGATCATGTTCTTGCCCAGCGGGTGGTTGATGCCCGTCTTGCCGCCCACCGAAGAATCGACCTGCGACAGCAACGTCGTCGGCACCTGGATGAACGGCACGCCGCGCATATAGCAGGCAGCGGCAAAGCCGGTCATGTCGCCGATTACGCCGCCGCCCAGGGCGATCAGCGTGGTCTTGCGGTCCGCACCTGCCGTCAATAGCGCATCAAAGATGCGGTTGAGCGTGTCCCACTTCTTGAACGATTCGCCATCGGGCAGCACGACCGTGTCGACCGCCTTGCCGAGCGAACGAATCGCTTCTTCGACCTTGGCTGCATACAGCGGCGCAACAGTCTCGTTGGTGACGATCACGGCACGCGCGCCGCGAATGTGGGGGGCGAACAACTCGGCCTTGGACAGCAGCCCCGAGCCAATGTGGATCGGATAGGCGCGATCGCCAAGGTCAACATCAACGGTAATCATGACTGAGGAGAGACTTGCGAGGAGGTGGAGGCGCCTGCGGGCGGTACGACAATGCCAGCCACCTCGAGTTGCATCAGCACCATATTAACAAGCTGGGCGACGGTGGGCTTTCCGGTTTCGATGACGAAGTGCGCCACGTCACGATATAGGGGGTCACGAACCGCATGCAGTTCTTCCAGCTTGGCACGCGGGTTTTCGGTCTGCAGCAGCGGCCGGTTCTTGTCGTGACGCGTGCGCAGATACAGGTCATGCGGATTGGCGCGCAGGTAGATCACAGTGCCGCGTTCACGCAGGAACGCGCGGTTCTCCGCCCGCAGCACGGCTCCGCCGCCGGTGGCGACGACCACGCCATCGCGCGAGGTGAGTTCGTCGATCATGTGGGTTTCGCGGTCGCGGAAGCCCACTTCGCCCTCGTGCTCGAAGATGATTGGCACGCGCACGCCGCAGCGGGCTTCGATCTCATGGTCGGAGTCAAAGAACGGCAGATCGAGCCGACGCGCCACCGCCCGGCCGACCGTGGTCTTGCCCGCGCCCATCAAGCCGACGAAAAATACGTTCGAAACAGACAAAATCGCGTGAAATCAGGAATTTGAGCTTGATTGTAGTGGCATTTGGTCACCATCCTGCACAAACCGGGCGGCAGGACACAAAAAAGCCCGGCGCTCCATTTAGGAGGCCGGGCTTTCCAATCGCGATACCGCCGCCGATTACTTCAGCGACAGTTGATCGGACAGCACACGCGGCGTCAGGAAGACCAGCAGCTCGGTGCGGTTGTTGATCTTGCTCGTGCTCTTGAACAGATTGCCGAGCACAGGAATGTCGCCTAGCAGCGGCACCTTGTTGATGTCGGTCCGCTCGTTCTGCGTGTAGATACCGCCGATCACGACCGTGCCGCCGTTCTCGACCAGCACCTGCGTCTGCACGTGCTTGGTGTCGATGGCGAAGCCGTTGGTGGTCTGGATACCCACGCTGTCCTTGTTGACGTCGACATCCAGGAAGATGTTGCCGTCCGGCGTGATCTTCGGCGTCACTTCCAGCTTCAGGTTGGCCTTCTTGAACGACACCGAAGTCGCACCGGAAGACGTCGCCTGCTGGTACGGAATCTCAGTACCTTGCTCGATCAGCGCCTTGATGTTGTCGGCAGTGACCACGCGCGGGCTGGAGACGATCTTGCCGCGGCCATCAGCTTCCAGCGCAGACAACTCGAGCGCCAGGAAGCGGCCGGCACCGGCGTTGAACAGGCTCACGGCCACGCTGGCCGCGTTCACACCATTGATGCCGTTGGCGGGGAAGCTGATCGCCGGGCTGTTGTCCCACGTGGCGCCCTGCGTAATCGGCGACACCACGTTGGTGTAGGTATTGCCGTAACCAGCGCCATTCGTCTTCGACGCGAAGCCCAGCTTCGCACCCAAGTTGCGGCTGAACGTGTCGTCCGCCTCGACGATGCGCGCTTCGATCATCACCTGGCGAACCGGGATGTCGATCTTCAAGAGGAAGGCCTGCACCTCTTCAAGCTTGCTCGGGATGTCGGAGACGAACAGTTGATTCGTACGCGTATCCGCCGTGAGCGAGCCGCGCTTGGACAGGATCCGGGAAGTCGCGGCACCGCCAGCGACACCGCCTGCCCCACCCGCGGCGCCGGCACCCAGCAGCATGTTGCGCACATCCCCAGCGCTTTGGTAGTTCAGGCGGAACACCTGGCTGCGCAGTGGCTCCAGCTCGGTCACTTGCTGCTGCGACTCAAGCTCGGCCTTTTCCTTCGTGGCCAGCTCACCGCGCGGGGCAACCCACAGGACGTTGCCGTTGCGACGCGATGCCAGCCCCTTCGAATCGAGCACGATCTGCAGTGCCTGATCCCAGGGCACATCTTTCAGGCGCAGCGAAAGGGTGCCCGTCACGCTATCGCTGGTCACGATGTTGAGGTTCGTGAAGTCGGCGAAGACTTGCAGCAAAGAACGCACATCGATGTTCTGGAAGTTCAGCGACAGGCGCTCACCGCGGTAGCCGGGGCCGGAAATCAGCTTGTTCGGGTCTTCCTTGGTCGGACGCACCTCCACCACGAACTGCGTGTCGGTCTGGTACGAGCTGTATTGCCAGTTACCGCGCGGCTCGATGATCAGGCGTGCGCCTGTGCCGTTGTCGGTGGCACGCATGGCCTGCACCGGCGTGCCGAAATCGCTCACGTCATAGCGACGGCGCAGCGACTGTGGCAGCGTCGCACCGACGAAGTCCACGACGAGGTTCTGGCCTTGCTGGGCGATGTTGATCGCCGAGTTGGCAGTCGACAGGTCGACCACCACGCGGCCGGCGAGATCCTCGCCGCGGCGGAAATCAACATTGCGCACCGCAGGGCGCTCGGCGCCCGCGACGGGGGCCGGGGCCGAGAATGTCGGCGCCGCGACAGCCGCCGCCACTGGCGCAGCTTCCAGCGTCAGTACGTACTGGTTGCCACGCACCTCCGACTTGTACTGCGTCTGGCGCGATAGATCGAGCACGACGCGGGTACGGTCGCCGATCTGCACGACGTTCGCCGAACGCAGCAGCTTGCCGCCGTACTGGTAATTGGCGCGGCCTTGCGCGAAGGTCGCCCCGAAGAAGTCGATGGCGATACGCGCAGGCTGCTGCGTGCTGAACTCCACCGGCTTCTGGGTCGGCGCGCTCTTGAGCGTGACCGTCACCACGGTGGATTCACCGGCCGTGGCCTGCTCTACCTTTTCAATCGTGTTGCCGGAGACGGCCGCCGCAGGCGCTGCCTGCTGAGCGACCGCCTGACCGGCCACCATGAACAGGCACAGCGAAAGCCATGCCACCGCGCCCCCCCGGGCCACTCGGGTTGCCTGCGACAGGCCGCCCTTCACAAGACGCATCGTCATTGCGCGCTCTCCTGAACTTTCAGGGTCGTCATTTTTTCTTTCCATTCGGTCGTGCCTTCGCGCACCAGCTCACGCAGGGTGAGTTCCTGGTCTCCGATGCGGACGATGCGACCATAGTTTTGTCCGATGTACTGCCCCACATGCACATGCTGCGTCTTGTCCCCGACAGACACGACGGCTTCCGTCTCGCCATTGCGCTTCATCGTCCCGACCAGCTTGAAGGCTTCCAGCGGATAGTCTTCCAGCGGCTCGCGACGGCGATTCGGTTCCGGCGATTCGTTCTGCGCGCGCGAAAGTTCTGCCACCTTCTGCACACTGAACGGATCAGTCTGCTTGGTGGTCGTGTACTCGCGCGGCGCATAAGGCTTGGGCTCGGGCAGCGGCGGCACGGTCGTACTGACGCTCTGGCGCGCTTGCTGCATCCATTGCTGCAATTCATCGTCTTCGCTCGCGCCGCAGGCCGTCAGCACGACGGCCAGGCACAGCGGCGACAGACGCAGAACATGCGACATGCGGCGACGGCTCATGGTGCGGCCCCTCATTTGGCGCCTCCCTTGGCGGCGGCGTTCGCCTTGCGCTGCGCGGCCTGCTCCTCGGCGTCGAGCGCCCGATAGGCTTCAGCACGCGTTTCCATCACCATGCCGCCATCCTTGGTGCCCGTCAGCGAAATGTTCTGCAGCGTGACGATGCGTGAGAGCGCCGCCACGTCGGCAGCGAACAGCGCCATGTCGTGATAGCGGCCATTCACCTTCACCGCCACCGGGATCTCGGCGTAGTAAGGCTTGATCACCGCGCCGGACGGACGGAACAGGTCGAAGGTCAGGCCACGCGCAATACCGGCATGGTTGACGTCGGCCAGCAGCGCATCCATCTCGGTCTTGTTGGGCAGTTGCAGTTCAAGCTTGGCGACACGCTGCTCCACCTCAGCCTTCTGCTTGCGCAGCGCTTCGAGGTTCACGACCTGCGCAAGCTTGCTCTGGTATGCCGACTTGAGGTTGCCCTGCTCGGTGCGCTTGGCGTCGCGCTCGTCAAACTTGCCGCTCCAGTAGAACTGCCAACCCAGGCCGATCACCAGCACGGCGGAGAGAGTCATGAACAGGATGCGCGGCGCGATCGGCCACGTTTCCGGCTCATTCAGGTTCAGGCCACGGAACTGGCTGACCAGGTCTTCCAGCGAAATTTCGGTCGAGAGCGCCATGGTTATTTCCCCGCCGTGGCCGCACCCGGCTTGGCCGGCGCTGCCGGCTCGGCCTTCCATTGGAAGCGGATCGTGAAGTTGAACAGGCGGCGCTGTTCCTTCAGGTTGTTCGTCATGGTGGTGGCCACCGATTCACCCAGCTCGGCATGATCGAGCCAGGGCACCGCACCCAGGTTGCGCAGCAGGTCCGACACGCGCTCGTTGGACTGCGCCACCCCCGAGACGGTGTAACGGTCGCCATCCTGTTTGAGCGAGGTGAGATAGATGCCGTCCGGCACCTGGCGCACCAGTTCTTCGAGCAACTGCACCGGGCGGTTGCGCTGGTTCTGCAGGCTTTCCACCGCTTGCTGACGCTGCAGCAGGTCGTCGATGTCCTTCTTGAGGGTGTTGACCTCGGTGATCTGCTTGTCCATCTCCGCGTTCTTCTGCGTGAGGATGTCGTTGATGCGTTGCGCCTCTTCGGTCTGGTGATCGATCACCATGCCGCCCAGGAACACCACCACCGCGCCCGCAACGGCCGCGCCGCCCAGGCTCATGAAGACTTTCTTGCGCTTGCCGGCGCGTCGCTCTGCGTGATACGGCAGCAGGTTGACGTTCGGGAGCGCATTCACGGCATTCGCGCTTTCATTGGCCATCGTCAGCTCCTTATTGCAGCCCGCGCAGGGCAAGGCCCGCGCTGACGATGTAAGCCGGCAGATCGCGCTGCAGATAGCGCGCGTTGACGTTCTTGGCCGCGCCCATGTTGGCGAACGGATTCGCCAGCGTCGTATTGATCTGCGTCTGCTGCTGGATGGCGGTCTGCACGCCCAGCAACGATGCGTGACCGCCCGAGAGCACGATCTCGTCCACGCGGCCGACGCTCGACGTCGACAGGAAATTCTGAATCGCCTGGCCGACCTCCATGGCCAGCGTCTCGAGCGAAGGCTTGAGCAGCTGGCTGCGGTATTCGTCGGGCAGCGTGTTCTTGCGCTTCTTTACCTCGGCCTTGAGCAGGTCGAGGGAAAACAGGCGCGAGATGCTTTGCGTGAGCTGGTCGCCCGAGCCGGACATCGGCTGCTCGTACAGCTCCTTCCAGCCTTGGTAGAACAGTGCGTGCGAGCGCGCACCACCCAAGTGGAACATCGCCACGACGGGCATGTCGCGCGTTTCAATTTCGCTGGCGTCCGGCTTGACCGCCAGCATGTGCGTCATGGCCCGCTGGATGGCGTTCTCTTCCACGTCCATGACGATCGCTTTCAGACCGGCCATCTCGGCGGCGGTCACGCGCTCGGTCACGCGCTCGGAAACCGTTGCCGTCACGCGCACGCCGATCCCGCCTTCGGTTTCGGACGGGCCGATCACGACATAGTCGAAATTGACGTTCTGCGAGGGCGGAAACAGCCGGTTGGCTTCGCTCTCGACCTGCACGAAGAGCTCGTCTTCGGTCAGGTTGTCGGGCAGGCTGACGGTTTGCGATTCCGTCAGGCTTGCAGGAATGGCAAGCACGGCTTCCTTACCGCGAATGCCAGCCTTGGCGATGGCGCGCTTGAGCGCATTGCCCACCGCATCGATATTCACCAGATTGCCGTCAGCGACGGCACTGCGTTCAATCAGCTCGCTGGCACACTTTTCGAGACGGAAATCCCCCTGCTTGCCGTTGGCGGACAACTCCACCACCTTGACGCTGGAAGACCCGATATCTATCCCGACGATATTGCGGCGCAGCAGGCCGGACAACAAACCCCGTCGCACAGAGACACCCCACCGTTTATAGTTTTTTGAACCCTGGCGCCCGTCGCAAATCCAACGTGCGCCATAGCCTGCTTAGATTTGCTGCTGGATTCTCACAAAATCCTTTAGAACAGGCAAACGCTCCAGCAGACCGCGACGCATTTCGCGCCATGCCCTTCCGAAAGCGTTGTCAAAACCCCACGGTCGGGGGATACCCCTTTCGTCTGACTTGATTTCCGCTCCGCCTACTTCTAACGGCGGATTCGTAGCCGCCTTGAATCGCGGGACTCCGGATGCACAATCAGCGCGCCAACCGAGCATGACGCAGCGCACAAGTGCAGTCTGGTTAGCAGACGTGACACTCGTTACGTGCTGTTACGTCCGATGCGGCCGGACTGCGGAAGCCCCAACGATATAATCGCCGCCACGCTGACTGACACCCCCGGTGCCCACCCGTAATGGCTACTGCCCAAACCACCCCAGCTTCGCCCAAGCCGCCCAAAGCCCGCCGCCCGCTGTGGGCGCGACTGCTTCTCTGGATGCTCGGCCTGTTCGTTGCGATGGGGGTCGTCGGGGCGCTGCTGCTAGGCTATGCCCTGCTCGTCGCCGCGCCCAACCTGCCGTCGCTCGACGCCATCACCGATTACCGCCCGAAGATTCCGCTGCGCGTGTACACCGCCGACAACGTCCTCATCGGCGAATTCGGTGAAGAGCGCCGCAGCTTCGTGCCGATTACGCAGATGCCCGACGTGATGAAGCGCGCGGTGCTGGCCATCGAGGATGACCGCTTCTACGAGCACGGCGGTGTCGACTTCATTGGCGTGCTGCGCGCGGGGCTGGCAAATCTGCACGGCGGCCTGTCGCAAGGCGCGTCGACCATCACGATGCAGGTGGCACGCAACTTCTTCCTGTCGAGCGAGAAGACATACACGCGCAAGATCTACGAGATACTGCTTTCGTACAAGATCGAGGCGAGCCTCACAAAGGATCAGATCCTTGAGCTGTACATGAACCAGATCTACCTGGGCCAGCGTGCATACGGCTTTGCCAGCGCCGAGCAGATCTACTTCGGCAAGAACATCAAGGACATCACCCTGGCCGAAGCAGCCATGCTGGCGGGCCTGCCCAAGGCGCCATCGGCGTACAACCCCGTGGTGAACCCGAAGCGCGCCAAGGTGCGTCAGGAGTACATCCTGCAGCGCATGCGCGACCTGCACTACATCACCCCGGAACAGTACACCCAGGCCGTCAACGAGCAATTGCCGGTACGCGGCGAAGGTCATGAGTTCGACGTGCACGCCGAATACGTCGCCGAAATGGTGCGCCAACTCATGTATGCGCAATACCGCGAGGAAACCTATACGCGCGGCCTGAACGTCTACACGACGCTGCGCAAGGCCGACCAGGACGTCGCCTATCAATCCGTGCGTCGCGGCATTCTCGATTACGAGCGCCGTCACGGTTATCGCGGCCCTGAAGCGTTCATCGACCTGCCCTCCGATGCGGAAGAGCGCGAACAGGCCATCGACGACGCCTTGCTCGAGCACCCGAACAGCGACGATCTGCAATCGGCCGTGGTGGTGAGCGTGTCACCCAAGCTGGTGCGCGCGACGATGCTGACCGGTGAGACGATCGACCTGGCCGGCGACGGCCTGCGCTTTGCACAGGCGGCCCTGTCGAACAATGCACAGCCCAAGATCAAGCTGCGCCCGGGTGCGGTGATCCGCGTGATCGAGGACACGAAGACGCAGAAGTGGTCCATCACGCAGTTACCGGAAGTGGCGTCGGGCTTCATCTCGCTGGACCCGCAGACGGGCGCGATCTACTCCATGGTTGGCGGCTTTGATTTCAATCGCAGCAAGTTCAACCACGTCACGCAGGCGTGGCGCCAGCCGGGTTCGAGCTTCAAGCCGTTCATCTACTCGGCGGCGGTGGACAAGGGTTTCTCGCCGTCTACCGTCATCAATGACGCACCGCTCTCGATCCCAACCGGCGACACGGGCGGCCAGGTGTGGGAGCCTAAGAACTACGGCGGCGGCTACGACGGCCCGATGACGATGCGCCGCGCGCTGCAAAAGTCGAAGAACCTGGTGTCGGTGCGGATCCTGCGCGCGATTGGTACGCAGTACGCGCAGCAGTACATCACCCGCTTCGGCTTCGACGCCGATCGGCACCCGGCCTATCTGCCGATGGCGCTGGGCGCAGGCTCGGTGACGATGCTGCAGATGGCGAGCGGCTACTCGGTGTTCGCCAACGGCGGCTACCGCGTGAACCCGTACATCATCGATCGCGTGGTGGATGCGCGCGGCACGGTCGTGCAGCAAAGCCATCCGATGACCGCCGGCAAGGACGCCGTGCGCGTGATCGATCCGCGCAACGATTTCATCATGGATTCACTGCTGCGCAGCGTGGTGTCGAACGGCACGGGCTACCAGGCCAAGGTCAAGCTGGGCCGCAACGACATGGCAGGCAAGACCGGCACCACCAACGACTCGTTCGACGCCTGGTTTTGCGGCTACACGCCCAAGCTGGTCGGCGTGGCCTGGATGGGCTACGACAACCCGCGCAGCCTGGGGGATCGCGAAACCGGTGGCGGCCTGGCCCTGCCGATCTGGATCAACTACATGAGCTACGCGCTCAAGGGCGAACCCCAGACCGAGCGCCAGCCGCCCGAAGGCGTCGTGCAGATGGCCGGCGACTGGGCTTACGAGGAATACGCCAACGGCCAGGGCGTGGCCTCGGTTGGCCTGGGCGATGCGATGCCGGGAGGCTCCGCACCGGCCGGCGATCAATCGCAACAGCCGGGCATCAACCTGGCGCCGACGCAGGAGCAGGAGAAGCAGAAGATTCTCGACATGTTCCGCGGCAACTGAACGTCGCGCCAACGAAAAAGCCGCCCTTCGGGGCGGCTTTTCTTTTGGTATCCGGCGAGAACGTTGGGCTCAGTCGGCCGCCAATGTCACATCGACATCGCTTTGCTGGCTGACATAGCGCGAGAGCGCCACATACAACTCTTCCTTGCTGCGCGTGTCGACCCAGCGGCCGTCGTCGCCCCGGCGGAAATGGAAACCGCCGGCACGCGCTGCCACCCACAGTTCCTGCATCGGCGCCTGGCTGTTGATGATGATCTTGGAGCCATCGTCGAATTCGAGGGTCAGCACGTTACCGGTGCGGTTGACCTCGATGTCGGCATCGGCCTCGTCGGCCGCCGTTTCAACGATGCTTTCGATGCGGCTGAGTTCCGCCTCGGCCAGCGCCAGGAACTCCGATTCGCTCAGGGGGGGCATGCTACACTCCAAAATCTTGCGCGGACGTTGCGTGGCGGCCGTTTCCGGGCCGTCCTGACCAGCAGGCGCCTCGTCCCATATGACTCCGATCGCCGCAAGGGTCACACCCTGGGGCATCCTTTCTGCACCATCATCCGATGATACGAACCGCCGCCATTGTAGCCACTGTCGGCCTGACCCTGACGGTCGCAGGCCTATCCGGCTGCGGGATTCGCGGGCCGCTGTACATGCCCAAGGTGCCGCCGGCGCCAACCGCGCCGCAAACCACCGACCCCGGCATCGCCGGCCCGAACGCCGTGCCGCAGCCCCCGGTTCCGGGCGCCAAACCCGCAGCCGCAGATGCGGCCAGCGCGGTACCCGCGAACCGCTGATCCCGTCCTTTTTCGCTCAACCGGCGCCGTCCTTATCCGGTGCGACGCCCAGAATGTTCCCACTCATGTCCGAGTCCCTGATCCGCCAGGAAGGCGCGCTGATGATCGAAGGCGTCGCGCTCGACGCGATTGCTGCGCAGTTCGGCACGCCCACCTACGTGTACTCGCGCGCCGCGCTCACGGCCAACTATCGCGCCTATGCCGCCGCCTGCGAGGGCCGCAACGCGCATGTGCAGTACGCCATGAAAGCCAACTCGAACCTGGCCGTGCTGCAGGTGTTCGCACAGCTTGGCGCGGGCTTTGACATCGTGTCCGCCGGCGAACTCAAGCGCGTGCTGCGCGCCGGTGCGCCGGCCTCGAAGGTGGTGTTCTCGGGCGTTGGCAAAAGCGCGGACGAAATGCGCTTCGCACTGCAAGTCGGCGTGGCGTGCTTCAACGTGGAGTCGATTCCCGAACTGCACCGCCTGAACGATGTGGCGGCCTCGATGGGCAAGGTCGCGCCCGTGTCGCTGCGCATCAACCCGGACGTCGATGCTAAGACGCACCCCTACATCTCGACGGGTCTGAAGGGCAACAAGTTTGGCGTGGCGTTTGACGAAGTGCTGCCGACCTACCGCGCGGCCGCCGCGATGCCGAACCTGCGCGTGGTCGGCATCGACTGCCATATCGGCTCGCAGATCACCGAGGTGTCGCCGTATCTGGATGCGCTGGACAAGGTGCTCGATGTAGTGACGCAGCTGGACGCCGAGGGCATTCACCTGTCGCACATCGATGTGGGCGGTGGTCTGGGTATCACGTACACGGACGAGACGCCGCCGGACATCACCGCCTTCGCGCGCACGCTGCTGGACCGCGTCGAGCAGCGCGGTTTTGGCGATCGCACCGTGCTGTTCGAGCCGGGCCGGTCGCTGGTGGGCAACGCCGGCCTGCTGCTCACGCGCGTCGAGTACCTCAAGCCTGGCGCCAGCAAGAACTTCTGCATCGTCGATGCGGCCATGAATGACCTGGCCCGCCCGGCGATGTACGAGGCGTATCACCACATCGTGCCGGTGCGCGAGGGGCAAAGCGCGCCGGTCGTCTACGACGTGGTGGGCCCGGTGTGCGAATCCGGCGACTGGCTGGGCCGCGACCGTTCGCTGGCCGTGCAGCCAGGCGATGTGCTGGCGATCCTGTCGGCCGGCGCGTACGGTTTCACGATGAGTTCGAACTACAACACGCGCAATCGCGCCGCCGAGGTCATCGTCGATGGCGACAAAGTCCACTTGGCACGCGAGCGCGAGTGCTTCGAAGACCTGATCCGCGGCGAGCATCTGTTCCCGGCGTAAGTCCGTACCGCAAAGAAAAAGCCGACGCGCCAACGTCGGCTTTTTTTGGGCGCGATCGGCATCAATCGCGGGCTGGCATCACGGCCCCGGTCATCGCACTGCGCTGCGAGCGCCATGCCCACCACACCCGCAGGCCCAGCAGCACCGCCATCACTGCGGCGTAGATCGACACCTCGGCAAAGTCATGCTTGCCGGCCTTGTGCCACCAGTAATGCAGGATGCCCAGCACGCCCGTCACGTAGACAAGCCGGTGCAGCCACTGCCAGCGCTTGCCACCCAGGCGGCGCACCATCGCGTTGGTCGACGTGGCGGCCAGCGGAATCATCAGCACGAACGCCGCAAAGCCAACGGTGATGAAGGGCCGCTTGACGATGTCCTTGAGCATCGACGCCGGATCGAGCCCGCGGTCCACCAGTAACCAGATCAGGAAGTGGATCGCGCCGTAGAAGAACGTGTACAGCCCGAGCATGCGGCGAAGCCGGATCAACCAGTTCATGCCCGTGATGCGGCGCAGCGGCGTGATGGCTAGCGTGCAGCAGAGCAGCACCAGCGTCCACGTACCGGTCGAGCGCGTGACGAACTCCAGAGGATTGGCCCCGAACTGGTCTGTCGCGCCCAGGAAGACGATGCGCAGGAAGGGCACCAGCGCCACGATCCATACGATCGCCTTCACCACACGCAATGGCTTGGGCGGCAACATCGGCGGCAGCAGTGTCATGTCGGCCTCAGAAATTTTTGCGCAGGTCCATGCCGGCATACAGCGGGGCCACCTGGTCGTAACCGTTGAACATCAGCGTCTTGCGCTTGGGCGCGAACAGGCCGCCGAAACCGCCTTTGTCCTCGCCGATGCGGCGTTCGGTGGCCTGGCTCCAGCGCGGATGGTCCACGGTCGGGTTCACGTTGGAATAGAAGCCGTATTCATTGGCCGCGGCTATGTTCCAGCTCGTCGGCGGCTGCTTCTCGACAAAGCGGATCTTGACGATGGACTTTGCGCTCTTGAAGCCGTACTTCCACGGCACGATCACCCGCACGGGCGCACCGTTCTGGTTTGGCAGCACCTGGCCGTAGAGGCCGAAGGTGAGCAGCGCCAACGGGTGCATCGCCTCGTCCAGACGCAGGCCTTCGCTGTACGGCCACTCCAGCACGGGGCTGCTGATGCCGGGCATCTGGCGCTTGTCGGCCAGCGAGATGAACTGGATGTACTTGGCGCCGCCCTGGGGCTCCACCCGCTTGATCAACTCGGCCAACGGGAAGCCCACCCACGGAATCACCATCGACCAGCCCTCGACACAACGCAGGCGATAGACGCGCTCTTCCATCGGCGCGAGCTTCATCAGGTCGTCCAGGTCGTAGGTTTTGGGCGTTTTCACCAAACCTTCCACGCTGACTTGCCACGGGTGCGGGCGCAGCGTGCCGGCATAGCGCGCCGGGTCGGCCTTGTCGGTGCCGAATTCGTAGAAGTTGTTGTACGTGGTGACTTGGTCGTACGGGGTAGCCTTCTCCACGGTTGTGTACGCCGGATTGGGCTTGCCTGCCAATTTGGCCAGCGGCGGGTTGGCAGCGAAGGCCTCGCGCGCCGCCCATGGTGCCAGCGTTGCGCCGGCGGCGCCCATGGCGGCAGCGGCCAAGAT
Organism: Ralstonia sp. PBBBR1; assembly: GCF_002256165.1. Classification (NCBI taxonomy): domain Bacteria; kingdom Pseudomonadati; phylum Pseudomonadota; class Betaproteobacteria; order Burkholderiales; family Burkholderiaceae; genus Ralstonia; species Ralstonia sp. PBBBR1. The sequence continues at coordinate 134,193 of NZ_NKIL01000009.1, forward strand.
GCGGCGGCGCTGCTCGAAGATGTGCTGCGGTGTGATCTCGCTGGCAGGAATGTCATCGCCATGCAGCCAGCGGTCGGTCTTGATCAGCATGATTCGTGGTCCTCGTTGTGCGGGAACGCTGTCCCATGTGCGTTGGTCGTGCTCGCGCTGTCGACCTGACAGCGCGCGGCAAAAAATGATGTGGCGCTATTCCTTGCGGGGCGCTGGCCCGGTGAATTCGCTGTACTGCCGATAGACGGCTTGCGCCACTTCCAGCAACTGCGTCCGCCCCAGCGGGCCGGCGACCGCAAACCCGAGGCCGTGATCCGCCCAGTAGAACGCCATCGGCGGCGGATGATCGACCGCCGGATGAATCGCTTGCAGCACACGGTTGTCGGGCGCGAGCGTCTCCAGCCGGAAGCCGGTATCGCGGTTGTTTGGCATGCGCCGCAACTGTACGGAGATACGCGTGCCCCCGGGGCCCTCGTACATCAGCATGGCCGTCGGCGCATCTGCCACCACCGTCTGGCGCCCGCCGATGAGCCGGTAGCCCAGCGATGTCAGATCAGGCACGTGCAGCTGTGCGTCGAGCCGACGCGACAACCATGTGACCAGATGCGCCTCCTCGTCGGCCGGCACTTCCACGATGTGTTTCGACTCCGGAGAAAAGACGACGTGCGATACGAGTGCATCGTTGGCGAACCGTTGCATGGGCATGGTGCGCTCAACGGCACCTCGACTCAGCCAGCCGGCCCCGGACCCTACGGCTAGGCACGCCACACTCAGCGCCACCACGCTCCATCCGCGCATGGCGCCAAAGCCGCTGGCCGTGGGGCGACGTGCTACCGCAAGGATCGCTGCTGGAATGCGACGCTGCGGCACCGGTTCGTTCAGCAGCGGATCGAGCGCGCGGTGCAATTGCGCATCCGTCTCGCGCCAAGCCGCAACTTCAGCCGCGGCGCCGGGGTGCGCGGCAAGATAGGCCTCCACGGCAGCACGGCGCGCCGCGGGCAAGCGGCCGTCGGCATACGCATGGAGTTCGTCGATATGAATGGAATTGGAGGACATGGCGAGCCTCACTTCACGCGGTGCAGCGTTGCGCTGCCGCCATCGCCGGATGCCGCAAATGCAGCCGATGCGGCTGGCGCCCCGTCGAGCGCCGCGCGCATCCGCTCACGCGCCCGCGACAGCCGCGACATCACCGTGCCGATCGGCACGCCCAGCACATCGGCGGCTTCCTTGTAGGCGAACTGCTCCAGGCCGACGAGTAGCAATACCGCGCGCTGATCTTCTGGCAGCGTCGCCAGCGCGCGCAGCAGATCGCGGCGCAAACCGGGGTCGTCATCGACGGGAATCTCGGGGGGCGCATCGCTCAGCTCGATTCGGTCGGGCCTGCGCACGGCGTTGAGGTGGAGCCGATGCATGATGGTGAGCAGCCAGGCAAACAATCCGTCGCCCTCGCTTTTCGCGCCGATCTGGCCGAGCGGGCCCAGCCTGGGTCGCAACTGGAAGCGCCAGCGATAACGCCAGGCACGTTCCAGCGTGTCCTGGACGAGGTCGTCGGCGCGGCTGGCGTCACGCACGAGCCCGCGCGCGTGCCGGCGCAGGCGTGGCGTGAGCGCAATCAGCCGGCTGGCCAGATCGGACATAGGGGCGCGAGCGAGGGCGGCGTGCTTACGGCTTGGCGACGTGCCAAACGTTCATGAAGCCGTCGCCAGTCTGGTCGCCCGGCATCTTGTCCTTGGTCCAGAGGTAGAGCGGCTTGCCACGATAGGCCCACTGCTTCTTGCCATCGTCGCGCGTGATGATCGTGTAGTCGCCAGACGGCTTGTCGGCGTCATTGGCGGCCAGCGGCGGCCAGTTCTCGGCGCACTTGCCGTTGCAGGCGCTCTTGCCGGCCGTGGCGTCACGGTCAAACATGTAGAGCGCCATGCCGTGTTGATCCGTCAGCGTGCCGTTGGTCACCTTGACGGCCGACGGCGTGGACGAGGCTCCCATGCCCATGCCGCTGCAGCCGGCCACACCGAATGCGGCGAGCAGCGCGGCGCTGGCCAGCGCGGTGCGCGGATTGAACCATTTCTGGGAAGCTGCGGACTGGCTCATCTTGTTCTCCTTGGATGGAGAGGCGCGCCGATCGCGCCCTCACTGAGCAGTAAACACGCTAGGCGCGTCTTTATTCCAGTCCGCTGAGTTTTTTGTGACTGACGGCTTACAGCTCGCCGTAACTGTGCAGGCCCGAGAGGAACATGTTCACGCCAAGGAAGGCGAACGTCGTCACCAAGAGGCCAATCAGGGCCCACCAGGCCGCCATGCGGCCACGCAGCCCCTTCATCAGGCGCATGTGCAGCCACGCGGCGTAGTTCAGCCAAACGATCAGCGCCCAGGTTTCCTTCGGATCCCAGCTCCAGTAGCCGCCCCATGCGTCAGCCGCCCACAGCGCCCCGAGAATCGTGGCGATGGTGAAGAATGCAAAGCCGACGGTGATGGCCTTGTACATCACGTCGTCCAGCACTTCGAGCGACGGGAGGCGATCGGCCAGCACGCCCCGCTCCTTCAGCAGATAAGCCGCACCGACCATGGCCGACAGGGCGAACGTGCCGTAGCCGATGAAATTGGCCGGTACGTGGATCTTCATCCACCAGCTCTGCAATGCCGGCACCAGCGGCTGGATCTCCTGCGCGCCGCGCGACACCGTGTACCACAGCAGAAAGCCCACCGCCGCCGACACCACCAGCATCACGAAGGGGCCCAGCGCGCGCGTCTTGTAACGCTGCTCGTAGTACAGATAGAAGAGCGAGGTGATCAACGTAAAGAGGATGAACACCTCGTACAGATTCGAGATGGGGATGTGACCAATGTCTGCGCCGACCAGGTACGACTCGTACCATCGCACCAACATGCCGGTCAGGCCCAGCACCACCGCTGCCCAGCACAGCTTGCTGCCGATGGCCCCGCCCGCTTCCCAGCGCAGCGCCAGCCCGGTCCAGAAAAACAGCGTGGACAGGAAGATCAGCGCGCTCATCCAGAGGATGGCCGACTGGCTGGCAAGGAAATACTTGAGGAAGAAGGCATGCTCAGCGCGGGCGAGATCCGGGCCGTTGGCACCGGCGTACTGTGAGATACCGAACAGCGACAACACGGCGATGCCGATCATCAGTACGCGCACCGGCTTCCAAGTCCAGCCAAGCCATGCGAAGGCGGGCACGGCGGCAACGAGAATGCCGCGCTCGTAGCCGTCCATGTAGGCGCCGTAGCGCGAGAAGGCGTAACCGGCGCCGGCGGCCAGCATTGCAGCAAACAGCCAGTCAAACCAGCCCAGGCGGCGGAAATACGACGGACGCTTCAGCGCACCCAGATCAGCGCTCGCCACGGTCGTTTGGGGATTGGTCGCTTCCATCACCTGCTCACTTCGTTGGTTTGGGGTCGACGCTCGCTGCACTGGCGGCATCGGGGGCGGCTTGGGCACCTGCCGCGGCGCGGATATCGTGCTTGAGGCGCTCGAACTCGCGGTCGAAGTCGAGCGTGCGGCGCATGGTCGACATGGCGGTCAGCACATGTGCGCCGGAGGCGCTTTCGTTGGCGGGACCGGATTGCGGTCGGATCCACAGCCACCAGCGGCGCTCTCGCACGTAGAACATCGAAAACACGCCCAGCACCAGCAGCAGCGACCCAAGATACACGATGTTTTTGCCCGGCGCACGTGTGAGCTGGAACACGCTGGCCTGCACCTGCTGGAAGTCGGTCAGCTGCAGATATACGGGTGCGCCGTAGAAGACGTTGTCCGACAGCGCGTTGATGGCGCTCTGCAACCACTGGCTGCTGGCCGCATCCACCGTGGGTGCAGGCAGGCCATCCTGTGCGCGGGCCAGTTGCCACAGTTCCCACATGGAGCTGTTGATGATTTTCATCAGCACATCGGCCGCCTTCTCACGCTCACCCTCAGGCACCGATTTCTGCAAGAACGTGGCGACTGCGGCAAAGCCGCCCTGTGCACCGGCGGTACCGTCCTTGACATCGGCAGCGCCGGCAAAGAGGTCGAGCGCGCGACGAGCGCTTTCCATCAACTGGTTGCGCAGTTCCGCGCGCTGCTCGCCGGGCATGGAGAGCAGCGCAAACCGGCGCGCTGCCTCGCCGCGCATCGCTGGATTCTGCAGCGCGGCGCGCAGGCGCATCCAGTCGGCGACGGTGCCTTGCGCATCGGCGGGAATGCGCAGATAGCGAAACGGCTCGTCCGGCTGCGAGCGCATGCCGGCCAGGAACACCGATTGCCCGTCCAGCGTGACGGGCAGCATGTAGTTGCTGAACTCGTGTGCCTGGCCGTTGGCGTCGCGCAGCTTGTACTGCACGGAGGGGCCGACGTTGCGCAGATCGCGGTCGCGCGTCATCTTGGTGACGTTGCCAAGCTCCGCGCGCAGACCATTTTCCGCACCGCCCTTCTTGCCGACACCGCGTGCGTCCTGCTTGCCCGAGGCGTCCGTCACCGTTTCGACATTCATCAGGCGGAAGTCGGAGAACTCGACCGTGTAGTCGCCGCCCTTGCCGATGAGCTTCGAGCTTTCGCCCACGACGCCCGACATGTCGAACGTCTTGGCGTTGTCATCGTGCATCGGGTAGCCGGTCAGCTTGAGCTTCGAGCCGCCATCTTCAAAGCTCGACTGGTAGATCGCCACGCCGTCATACACGAACGGCTTGTTCACCTCCACGCGCGCAGCGGTCTGCTTGCCGGTGCGGCGGTCAGTCACGACGATGTCGCTGGCGAACAGCTTGGGCATGCCGGTCGAGTAATGCTCGACGGTGAACTTCTTGAGCGTGATCATGAACGGCAGGTCCTGGATCAGCGCGCCATCGGCAATGTTCAGGATCGCCGTGCTGACCGTCGAACCTTCCGGCACGAAGGCGTTGCCGCGGAACCCCGGGTTCGATGTCGACAGCCGATGCTCCGGGCCGATGTCGCTGATGACCGCGTTGCCCTTGATGGGCGACTTGCCACCAAACCACATCTGCGCGCGGATCATCATGTCGCCATCCAGCAAGCCGCCGATGCAGATCACGACGATGGCCGTGTGCGCCAGGATGTAGCCGATCTTGTTGCCCGCTCCCGCCTTTGCCGCGATGAGCGTCGCTCCACCCTCGCGCGCGAACGCCTTGATGCGAAAACCTCGGTTCTGCGCAAGCGCGGCCAGGCGTGCCGTCACGGTGGCGGTATCGGCGCGGGAATCAAATTCGTCCCGGTGATGGAACGCGCGCAGACTGCCTTCGCGCACGTTCTCGCGCCAGGCGCGCATGTCGGCCAGCATCTTGGGCGCATTGCGCACGATGCACAGCGAGGTCGACACCACCAGGAACGCCAGGATCAGCAGAAACCACCACGCGCTATAGACGGTCGGCAGCGTCAGCGATCGGAATACGTCGGCCCAGAACGGCCCGAATTGGTTGACGTAGTTCGGATACGGATCGTTCTGCTTGAGCACCGTGCCGATCACGCTGGCAATGGCGATCACCGTCAGCAGGCTGATCGCAAAGCGCATCGACGACAGCAACTCGACCGTTTCGCGCAACGCGCGACGACGGGAGCGGATCTGGACGCCGGAAGTGGAGACCGAAGACATGCGGGGAAAAAACCTGTTCAAAAACGAAAACAGGGTGGCGATGCCAGGCGCATTGCCACCCTGTTCTTCTTGTTGATTGTGCGACCGTCACATGACAGTCGGGTGCGGCAGATTAGCGCAGGCCGGCAATGTAGTCGGCCACCGCCTTGATCTGCTGGGCCGTCATGCGACCGGCCAGGTCGTGCATCTGTACGCTGTTCTTGCGGGTGCCGCTCTGGAAGGCAACCAGTTGAGCTTCAGTGTATTCAGAGAACTGACCCGCGATACGCGGATACTGCGCCGGGATGCCAGCACCCGTCGGGCCGTGACAGCCCGCGCACGCTGCGATACCGCGCTTGGCGTCCCCGCCACGATACAGCTTCTGGCCCAGTTCGATCGTTTCCTTGCTCTTGGCCGAACCCGGCTTCCAAGCCGGCTGCTTGCCCAGGTAGGCGCCGATGTCCTTCATGTCCTGATCCGACAGCGCACTGGCGTACAGCGACATGACCGGGTTGTTGCGATCAGTCTTTGCCTTGAAATCCTTCAGCTGCTTTTCGACGTATTCGGCGTGCTGGCCGGCCAGCTTCGGGTTGACGTTCATGGCGCTGTTGCCGCCTGCGCCGTGACAACTGGTACACGCGGGCACGCCATTGGCCGGCATACCGTTGTTGAAGATCGTTTCGCCGCGCGCGGCGTCGGCCTTGGCGACTTTTTGCTCTTCGGCATGGGCCATGGAGAAGACCGATGCCAGGGACAGCGCTGCGACAGCAAAAACGTTCGCGATGCGGTTCATTCGCACACCTTGTTTAGATTGTTTTCGAATGCTGCGTGCGCCGCCCAATGCGGGACCCTGCGGCGCCGGGCATCCCCTTCTCCTCGTGCCAGACCAGCGCATGAAAACGGACTGGCCCGGGCCTCGGGGCGGTCCTGCGACGGATCTGGTGGGGACGTCCGTAAACCGGCGTATTGTACAATAACACCTCTGCAATGCGACCTCGCGGCGCAGCAACCACGCAGTTCTGAACTGCAGTTTACAGGTACTGCCGCGCATGTCGCTCCTGCATCAAGCCCGTTTCTTCATCACCGTCAATCATCTGCGTGATTTACCGGCGACCGCCGTGCCGGAAGTCGCGTTTGCGGGCCGCTCCAACGCAGGCAAGTCCACTGCGATCAACATTCTGTGCAATCAGAAGCGGCTGGCTTTCTCCAGTAAGACGCCCGGCCGGACGCAGCACATCAACTATTTCTCGGTGATGCCCGCCAAGGCGGAAGACCCGCTCGGCTTCTTGGTCGACCTGCCCGGTTACGGCTATGCCGAAGCGCCTGGCGAGACCAAGTCGCACTGGGTCCATCTGCTGGGCGACTACGTCAAGGCGCGCCAGCAACTCGCCGGCCTGGTCATCATGATGGATGCGCGTCGTCCATTCACCGACCTCGATTGTCAGATGGTCGAGTGGTTCCTGCCGACGGGCAAGCCGATCCACGTGCTGCTCACGAAGGCGGACAAGCTGACCAACAACGACGCCTCGCGCGCGCTCATGGCGGCACGCAAGGTGCTGGCCGACTACCGCGCGCAGATCGACGGCGATGTATCGCTGACGGTGCAGTTGTTCTCCAGCCTGAAACGTCGCGGCATCGAAGAGGCGCAGCGAATTGTCGCAGGTTGGCTGTGCCTGCCCGAGGCGCTGGAAGCGGAGCCGCGAGCCGAGCCGGCAAAAAAAACCCCGTCGCCAAACGCGCAACGGGGGTAACGACCCCATCGAGCCATCGATGGGAACCCGCGTCAGGGAGGAGCCGCGGGGGACGCCGCATCAGCGTCGCTGGCGCATTGTCCGTGCATAAGATGGATAATCGTGTCAAAGGTTTCCAAACTTCACAGTGTGTTCTTAGGGTCTGCTGAAATGATCGCAAGCTTCCCCGATCATCGTCCGCGCCGCATGCGCCGCGACGATTTCTCCCGCCGCATGATGCGCGAGTCGCGCCTCACCGCCGACGACCTGATCTACCCGGTCTTCATCCTCGAAGGCACCAACGTGCGACAGGCCGTGCCGTCGATGCCAGGTGTGGAGCGGGTGTCGGTCGACGTGCTGCTGAGCGTGGCCGAGCAGTGCGTGCAGCTGGGCGTACCGGTGCTGGCGCTCTTCCCCGTGATCGAGCCGTCGCTCAAAACGCCGGATGGTATCGAGGCCACCAATGCGGATGGCCTGATCCCGCGTGCGGTGAAGGCCCTCAAGGCGCGCTTCCCTGAACTCGGCATCCTGACCGATGTGGCGCTCGATCCGTACACGAGTCATGGCCAGGACGGCGTGCTCGACGCCAACGGCTACGTGCTCAACGAAGAGACGGTCGACATCCTGATGCGCCAGGCACTGGTGCAGGCCGAGGCTGGCGTGGACATCGTCGCGCCGTCGGACATGATGGATGGCCGCATCGGCGCGATCCGCTTGGCGCTGGAGAACGACGACCACACCTACACCCGCATCATGGCTTACGCGGCCAAGTACGCTTCGGCGTTCTACGGCCCGTTCCGTGATGCAGTGGGCTCGGCCGCCAACCTGGGCAAGAGCAACAAGATGACTTACCAGATGGACCCGGCCAACTCGGACGAGGCTCTGCGCGAAGTGGCACTCGACATCGCCGAAGGCGCCGACATGGTGATGGTCAAGCCCGGCATGCCGTATCTCGACATCGTGCGACGCGTGAAGGATGAGTTCCGCTTCCCGACCTACGTCTATCAGGTCAGTGGTGAATACGCGATGCTGAAAGCCGCCGCGCAGAACGGCTGGCTGGATCACGACAAGGTCGTGCTGGAGTCGCTGCTGGCGTTCAAGCGCGCCGGCGCGAACGGCATCCTGACGTACTTCGCATTGGACGCCGCCCGCCTGCTGCGCGCGTAGTCAGGCCGTCGGCTTGGCTGCCTGCGTCGTGCCGATCGTGCGACGCAGGCTTTCCAGAAACGTGTCGGCGCGCTCATAGCCGACCACACGAGCTTTCAGTTCGCGACCCTGCGCATCGAAGAAGATCGTGCCGGGCGGGCCGAACAAGCCGAAGCGCTTGAGCAGTACTTGGTCATCCGCATTGTTGGCAGTCACGTCAGCCTGCAGCAGCACCACATCGGCAAGCGCCTTGCGCACCCGCGTATCGGTAAAGGTCAGGCGCTCCATTTCCTTGCAGCTCACACACCAGTCGGCGTAGAAATCGAGCATCACCGCACGGCCCGACGCGCTCGCGTTGCGCACTTCGGCATCGAGTTCAGCGATGCTCTTCACCCGCTTGAATGTCACCCCGTGTGCCTCAGCTTGCGGGGATGCGCCCGCCGATGCGCGAATCAGTCCGGACAGCGGCTGTAGCGGATCGCGACCGCCGGCGGCGACTCCGACCAGTTGCGCTGCGCCAGCCAGCGCGAGCACCACACCCGCGACCTTGCCCAAGCGCTGCACGTTGCCGGCGCCGTCGGGCAACGAATCGAATGTCCGCAGAAACACGGCCGCACCGATCAGCAAGCCACCCCACGCAATCATCACTGCCCACGCCGGCAACACCGGCTGCACGATCCACAGCGCCACAGCCAGCAGGATGAAACCGAACACCGCCTTGGTGACGATCAACCAATGGCCCGCGCGCGGCAGCAGGTTGCCCGCGCCTACACCCACGAGCACGAGCGGTACCCCCATGCCGATCGACATCGCAAACAACGCCATACCGCCGATCGCGGCGTTGCCGGTCTGCGCGATATAGGCCAGCGCGCCCGCCAACGCCGGCGTCACACACGGCGACACTATCAACGCCGAAAGTGCGCCCATCACGACCGCGCCAACAATCTCGCCGCCGCCATGCTTGCTGGAGGCTTTTGTCAGGTGATCGCGCCAAGCTGCCGGCAACTGCAGTTCATACAGCCCGAACATCGACAGCGACAGCGCTACCATCAACACGGCAAACGCGCCCAGCACCCAGGCGTTCTGCAGCGCGGCTTGCAGGCCCTGCCCGGCTAAGCCGGCTGCCACCCCTACGGCGGTATAGACGAAGGCCATCCCGAGCACGTAGGCCACCGACACGATCGCTGCGCGCGAACGCGTCGCGTGCTCGCCGACCACGATCGCCGACAGGATTGGCAGCATCGGGAGCACACACGGCGTGAAGGTAAGCAACAGACCGAGCCCAAAGAACAACGCCGCAATCGCGCCAAGGTTGCCGCTACCCAGCGTGCTGGCGATGCGGCCGAGTGCGTCGCCACCGCCGGCGGAAGGCGCCGCCGGGGAAGCCGCTGCGGGTTCCACATGGAACCGGCTCTTCATCGGCGGATAACACAGGCCTTGATCCGCGCACCCCTGCGACGTGACGATCAGCGTGAATGGCGCCGTCGCGTTCCGCGCCTTCACATGGAATGCGATTTCATGGCGATAGGTTTCGACATCCTTGTTGAACGTCTCGTCGAATTTGACCTTGCCTGCCGGCATGTCGAGGAGTGCGAGTTCGACAGCTGCCGGATCCGCCGCCACCGCGAAGCGCTCACGGTACATGTAGTAGCCATCAGCAATCGCGAACTTGACTTCGACGGTCTGGCCGTCGACCTGCGTGGCGGAGAAGCGGAACGCCTGCTCGGGCGGCAGGAAATCGTCAGCAGCATGTGCAGGCATGCACAGCGTCGCCACCGCGACCAGCAGCATCGCCAACTGCATCACACGCCGCACGGACACGAACGAAGAGAAGGTCATATCAACGCCAAACAAACATCAATTGGAAGACATGCGCGTTTCGTCGGCCACCCACGCAAGATACGCCGGCAAGCCCGCAGCCACCGGCACAGCGATGATCTCGGGAACCTCGTACGGGTGCGCCTTCCGTAGCGCGACTTCCAACGCAGGGTAGGCTGCACCCGTGGTCTTGATCAGCAGCGGGATCTCGGTGGCGTGCTCGATCGCGCCGTTCCACCAATACGTCGACGCGCAAGCCGGCAAGCGATTGACGCACGCCGCTGCGCGAGATTCCAGCACGGCCGTCGTCACGCGATCCGCGCTATCGGCGTCGGGTAGATTGGTCAGCACCAGCAGCACTTCGGTTCCTGCAGACATAGATACTCCAGAAGCGCACGCCGATGGCAGACCACCGAAGCAAGCAACAAAAAAGCCAGGATACGATCCTGGCTTCATTGTAATGCGCGCGGCTGCACGCATTCTGGGGCTTGGCCAGCGCGACGCCATGTCGCACCGGCAAACCTGAGCTGACCTTACTCGGCAGCGCCGTCGACTTCCACAGCCTCGGCAACTTCCGGACGGTCGAGCAGCTCCACCAGCGCCATCGGCGCATTGTCGCCCTGGCGGAAGCCGAACTTCAGGATGCGGGTGTAGCCGCCCGGACGGGTCGCGAAACGCGGACCCAGTTCGTTGAACAGCTTGGTAACCATGTCGCGGTCGCGCAGACGGGCGAATGCCAGACGGCGGTTGGCGACGGTGTCCTTCTTGGCCAGCGTGATCAGAGGCTCGACAACCTTGCGCAGTTCCTTGGCCTTCGGCACGGTGGTCTTGATCAGCTCGTGCTGCAGCAGCGAGTTGGACATGTTGCGCAGCATCGCGAGACGGTGCGACGAAGTGCGGTTCAGTTTCCGCAAACCATGACGGTGACGCATGATGATTCCTTCTTAAGAGTGTTTGACCAGCTCTTCTATCGCCGCCGCTCGTATAACGCTGCGTGGCGCGGGCCGGTAGTCTTACCAATAAGCCACCCAAACGGCGATGGCGGGAAAACCGGCCGATGCTCGCGCACCGGCCGACAATTGCAACTTACTTCTCGAGACCTGCCGGCGGCCAGTTCTCGAGCTTCATGCCGAGCGTCAGGCCACGCGATGCGAGGACTTCCTTGATCTCGTTGAGCGACTTGCGCCCCAGGTTCGGGGTCTTGAGCAGTTCGTTCTCGGTGCGCTGGATGAGGTCGCCGATGTAATAGATGTTTTCGGCCTTCAGGCAGTTGGCCGAACGCACCGTCAGTTCCAAGTCGTCGACCGGGCGCAGCAGGATCGGATCGATCTGCGGCGCGCGGGCGGCGGCGGCCTCAGCGGCGCTTTCGGTACCCTCCAGGGCAGCGAACACCGACAGCTGATCAACCAGGATGCGAGCCGACTGGCGGATCGCTTCTTCCGGCGAGATCACGCCGTTGGTCTCGATGTTCATCACCAGCTTGTCGAGATCGGTACGCTGCTCCACACGCGCAGACTCAACCGCGTACGACACACGGCGCACCGGTGCGAACGAGGCGTCCAGCACGATGCGGCCGATGACCTTGCTCGACTCATCGCCGAACTTGCGCACATTGCCCGGCACATAGCCGCGGCCTTGCTCGACCTTCAACTGCAGATCCAGCTTGCCACCAGCCGACAGGTTGGCGATCACGTGGCCCGGATTGATGATCTCGACATCGTGCGGAAGCTCGATATCAGCGGCGGTGACCACACCTTCGCCTTCCTTGCGCAGCGACACCGTCACTTCATCACGGTTGTGCAGCTTGAACACCACACCCTTCAGGTTCAGCAGCAGGTTGACAACGTCTTCCTGCACACCATCGATGGTGGAATATTCGTGGACGACCCCCGCGATCGTGACTTCGGTCGGGGCATAGCCGACCATCGACGACAGCAGCACGCGGCGCAGCGCGTTACCGAGCGTGTGGCCGTAGCCGCGCTCGAACGGTTCCATGACGACCTTCGCGTGATGATCGCCAAGCGGCTCAACCGCAATAATTTTGGGCTTCAGGAGTGCTGTTTGCATTAGGTTGTCCTATTTCAATACCCTCGGCTCGTTACACCGATAAGGCTGACGGATTGGACTGGAAAGGTTCCATCGCGAACGTTGCGACGGAAGACGCACGTGCCGCAATCGATTTGCGGCACGTAACAATTCGGATTGGATCGACACCGAAGTGCTGCTGGCGCACGAACACAATGTCGTCGACGATGAGCGTCCCCAAAAAGGCACACGAGCCCGCACCTGCGGTACGGGCGTCGTCATTAACGCGAATACAGTTCGACGATCAGGCTTTCGTTGATGTCGCCGGCGATATCTGCGCGATCCGGGGCTTGCTTGAAGGTGCCTTCCATCTTCTTGGCATCCACGGCAACCCAGATCGGGAAGCCGGACTGCTCCGCCAGCGTCAGCGACTCGGCAATACGCACTTGCTTCTTCGACTTTTCGCGGATGGCAATGACGTCGCCCGACTTGACCTGAGCCGACGGCACGTTCAGCGCTTGACCATTCACCAGGATCGCCTTGTGCGACACCAGCTGACGCGCTTCCGCGCGGGTCGAGCCGAAGCCCATACGATAGACGACGTTGTCCAGGCGCGATTCCAGCAGTTGCAGCAAGGTTTCACCCGTGTTGCCCTTACGGCGATCGGCTTCAGCGAAGTAGCGGCGGAATTGACGCTCCAGCACACCGTAGATGCGCTTGACCTTCTGCTTTTCACGCAGCTGGTTGCCGTAGTCGGACGTTCGGGCGCCGGAAGTGCGGCCGTGCTGACCAGGCTTGCTGTCCAGCTTGCATTTGTCGGCGAGCGAGCGGCGTGCGCTCTTGAGGAAAAGGTCAGTACCTTCGCGGCGAGACAGTTTCGCCTTGGGGCCGGTATAGCGTGCCACGTTGCGTTCCTTCGTTATCAGTCATCCGTGGCACACGGCCTCGGATGGTCCGCCTGCTCAGCCCTAACAACAGGACCGCAGCGAACAGTGGGCTTATGAAAAGACGAAACCCGCCTTCCGGAAAACCCGGAAGACAGGCAAGCGAGCAAGTATAGCACCCGCAGACCGCCCCCGCCAGCAACTGGCGAGGGCGGCCGAATCACTTAGATACGACGACGCTTCGGCGGACGGCAGCCGTTGTGCGGCACCGGCGTCACGTCTTCGATCAACTGGATCTTGATACCCAGGTTGTTCAGTGCGCGTACGGCCGATTCACGACCCGGGCCCGGGCCCTTGATGCGCACTTCCAGGTTCTTGATGCCTTGGTCCTGCGCCACGCGGCCAGCGCTCTCAGCGGCCACCTGGGCCGCGAACGGCGTCGACTTACGCGAGCCCTTGAAGCCTTGGCCACCCGACGTCGCCCACGACAGAGCATTGCCCTGACGGTCGGTGATCGTGATGATTGTGTTGTTGAACGACGCGTGAACGTGCGCGATGCCGTCGGCGACGTTCTTGCGAACCTTCTTGCGCGCGCGCTGGGCGGCGGTATTCGCTGCTTTTGCCATAGTTCCTATCCTTTACCCGACGGATTACTTCTTGAGCGCGACGCCGGCCTTACGCGGACCCTTACGGGTACGGGCATTGGTGCGGGTACGCTGACCACGCATCGGCAAGCCCTTGCGATGGCGCACGCCACGGTAGCAGCCCAAATCCATCAGGCGCTTGATGTTCATCGTCGTTTCACGGCGCAGATCGCCTTCGACGAGGAACTTCTCGATTTCCTTACGCAGCGCGTCCTGGTCCGGATCCGTCAGGTCCTTGACCTTCTTGTCGGTCGGGATGCCAGTAGCCTCGCAAATCTTCTGAGCGCGCGAGCGGCCAATACCGTAGATCGCCGTCAGGCCAATCACGGTATGTTTGTGGTTGGGGATGTTGACCCCTGCGATACGTGCCATTCGTCAATCCTCTTTGCGAAATTAGCCTTGGCGCTGCTTATGACGCGGGTCCGACGAGCAGATCACACGCACCACGCCCTTGCGCTTGATGATTTTGCAGTTGCGGCAAATGCGCTTAACAGAAGCCAGCACTTTCATGATTTTCCTCTTCCTTCAATTCCAGTCCGCTCACTTCGCCCGGAATACGATGCGCGCGCGGGACAGATCATACGGGGTCAATTCGACCGTCACCTTGTCCCCGGGCAAGATGCGGATGTAATGCATACGCATCTTGCCGGAAATATGGCCTAACACTACGTGGCCGTTCTCTAGCTTGACGCGAAACGTTGCGTTGGGGAGGTTTTCCAGCACCTCGCCTTGCATCTGGATCACGTCATCTTTAGCCATGTCCTTTCAGGTTCGTGCGATCACTCCTAGCGGAGTGTCAGGTTTCCCTTGAAATTCGCCTTCTTCATCAAAGACTCGTACTGCTGAGACATCACGTAGGACTGCACTTGCGCCATGAAGTCCATCGTGACAACCACGATGATCAACAGGGACGTCCCACCGAAGTAGAACGGCACATTCCAGCGCAGCACCAAGAACTCCGGCAACAGACACACCAGCGTGATGTAGATCGCACCCGCCAGGGTCAGACGCACCAGAATCTTGTCGATATACCGCGTGGTTTGCTCGCCCGGACGGATGCCCGGAATGAACGCCCCACTCTTCTTCAGGTTATCTGCCACTTCCCGGCTGTTATAAACCAGTGCGGTGTAGAAGAAACAGAAGAAGATGATCGCCGCCGCATACAGCAGGATGTAGACCGGCTGACCCGGCGACAGCGTTGCTGCCAAGTCCTTGACAACCCGTGCAACCGGATTCGTCGAGTTGCCAGCTGTAAACCAGCCCGCGATCGTGGCCGGGAACAGAATGATCGACGATGCAAAGATCGGCGGAATCACCCCGGCCATATTCAACTTCAGCGGCAGATGCGACGACTGTCCGCCATAAATCTTGTTACCAACCTGCCGCTTGGCGTAATTGACGAGGATCTTGCGCTGGCCGCGTTCGATGAACACAACCACAAACGTCACCGCACCAATAATCGCCACCACCAGGATCGCCGAGAAAATTCCCATCGAACCCGTACGCACCAGCTCGAACAGCCCGCCAATCGCGTTGGGAAGGCCTGCAGCAATCCCGCCAAAAATGATGATCGAGATCCCGTTGCCCAGACCACGCTCGGTGATCTGCTCACCCAGCCACATCAGGAACATCGTGCCCGTCACCAGCGTGATCACCGCGGTGGCCCGGAACATCAGACCCGGATCCAGCACCAGACCGGGCTGCGCTTCCAGGGCTACTGCAATCCCTAGCGCCTGGAACGTCGCCAGGATGACCGTGCCGTAGCGCGTGTACTGCGTAATCTTGCGCTGGCCGGCCTGGCCTTCCTTCTTCAACGATTCCAGCTGCGGCAGCACGATCGTCAGCAGCTGCATGATGATCGACGCCGAGATGTACGGCATGATCCCCAACGCAAACACTGTGAAACGCGACAGCGCGCCGCCGGAGAACAGGTTAAACATCCCGAGGATGCCACCCGACTGCCGTTGGAAAAGCTGCGCCAGTTGATCCGGATCGATACCCGGCACAGGAATGTGCGCGCCGATCCGGTACACCAGCAATGCCAGCACCAGGAACACCAGCCGACGGCGAAGATCGCCGTACTTGGCCGTGTTCTTGGCCTGGGCCATCACATTAGGTTTCGCCGTGGCCAAACGGATGCTCCGTCAGTGTGAAACAGCAGGCTATTAGGCCAGCGAGCCACCGGCTGCTTCGATTGCAGCTTTCGCCCCAGCCGTCGCGCCGATACCCTTCAGAGTTACCTTCTTGTCGATCTCACCCGACAGGATCACCTTGGCGCTCTTGACCATCTCGCCAACGAGCCCAGCTTGCTTGAGGGACAGCAGATCGACTTCTTCGATCGGCAGCCCTGCCAGGTCGCCCAGACGCACTTCAGCGGTGAATTCCTTGGTCAGCGAGGTGAAACCACGCTTGGGCAGACGACGATGCAGGGGCATCTGGCCGCCTTCAAAGCCGACCTTGTGGAAACCACCCGAACGCGACTTCTGCCCCTTGTGACCACGACCAGCCGTCTTGCCCAGGCCCGAGCCAATGCCGCGACCAACGCGGCGCTTGGCGTGCTTGGAGCCGGCTGCCGGCTTCAGGTTATTCAGTTGCATGTTCTTCTCCGTCTTGCCTTAGCCGATGACCTTGACCAGGTAGGACACCTTGTTGATCATGCCGCGCACTGCGGGCGTGTCCTGCAATTCGGACACCGAGTTCATGCGGCGCAGGCCCAGGCCGCGCACCGTGGCGCGGTGGTCTTCGCGCGTACCGATCAGGCTGCGCACGAGTTGGACTTTCACGGTTTTCTGCGACATATCGTTCACCTATCCCTTCGGCTTAGCCGAGGATCTCTTCGACCGACTTGCCACGCTTGGCGGCAACTTCGGCCGGGGTGCTCATCTTGCGCAGGCCATCCAGCGTTGCGCGCACCATGTTGTAAGGATTGGTCGAACCGTGCGACTTGGTCACGATGTTCGTCACGCCCATCACTTCGAAGATAGCGCGCATCGGGCCGCCGGCGATCACGCCGGTACCGTCCTTCGCGGGCATCATCTGCACCTTTGCGGCGCCATGCTTGCCAACCACTTCGTGCTGCAGCGTACCGTTCTTCAGCGGGACCTTGACCATCTTGCGACGAGCCTCGTCCATTGCCTTCTGCACGGCTACGGGGACTTCCTTAGCCTTACCCTTGCCCATGCCGATACGGCCGTCGCCGTCGCCGACCACAGTCAGAGCAGCGAAACCGAGAATCCGGCCGCCCTTGACCACCTTGGTCACACGGTTGACCGCGATCATCTTCTCGCGAAGACCGTCGTCGCGTTCGTCCCCTTGGACCTTAGGTTGAATTTTTGCCATGACGATATCCTCTATGCCGGCTTAGAACTTCAGGCCAGCTTCGCGTGCCGCGTCAGCCAGAGCCTTTACGCGACCGTGATAACGGAAACCCGAGCGATCGAACGCCACGGCTTCGATGCCGGCAGCCTTCGCCTTCTCAGCGATACGCTTACCCACCAGGGTGGCAGCAGCGGTGTTGCCACCGTTGCCGTTCAGTTCCTTGCGGACTTCGGCTTCCGCCGTCGAGGCCGAAGCCAGGACCTTGGTGCCGTCTTCCGAGAAGACCTGCGCATAAATGTGCAGGTTCGTACGGTGCACAGCCAGACGGGCGACGCTCAGTTCCGCAATTTTCAGGCGGGTCTGACGTGCACGGCGCAGACGCGAGTCATTTTTGTTCATGATGTGCACCCTTACTTCTTCTTGGTTTCCTTCAGGATCACACGCTCGTCGGCGTAGCGCACACCCTTGCCCTTGTAGGGCTCAGGCGGACGATAACCACGCACTTCAGCGGCGACCTGACCAACTTTTTGCTTGTCCGAACCCTTGATGATGATCTCGGTCTGCGTCGGCGTTTCCGCCTTCACGCCTTCCGGCATCTCATGGATCACGTCGTGCGAGAAACCGAGCTGCAGCTTCAGGGCGGTGCCCTGAACCGATGCACGATAACCCACGCCGACCAGGTTCAGCTTGCGCTCGAAGCCCGTCGTCACACCCTTGACCATGTTGGCGGTCAGGGCGCGCATCGTGCCTTGCAACGCATTGGCTTCACGCGACTCATCTGCCGGCGCGAACGTGATCGTGCCGTTGTCGGTGTTGACCTTGACCAGCGAGTGGATCGGCTGCGTCAGCGTGCCCAACGGGCCCTTGACGGTCAGCAGACCACCAGCGAAATTGACTTCTGCGCCCTTGGGCAGCGCGATGGGGGCCTTACCTACGCGAGACATGGTTCCCCTCCCTTAGGCGACGTAGCAAATGACTTCGCCACCGACACCGGTTGCGCGGGCGCGGCGGTCCGTCATCAGACCCTGAGGGGTCGAGATGATGGCGACACCCAAGCCGTTCATCACTTGCGGGATTTCATTACGGCCCTTGTACACACGCAGGCCAGGCTTCGAGACGCGCTCCAGGCGTTCGATGACCGGGCGGCCAGCGTAGTACTTCAGACCAATCGTCAGGGTGGACTTGCCACCCTGCTCGGTCACGGCGAATTCGTCGATGTAGCCTTCGTCCTTCAGGACTTTGGCGATTGCCACCTTCAGCTTCGACGACGGCATGACCACCGACGCTTTTTCCACCGCTTGCGCGTTGCGGATACGCGTCAGCATATCGGCGATCGGATCGCTCATGCTCATACTGTTTCTCCTGTAGCCTGTGCGTGATTACCAGCTGGCTTTCGTCAGACCCGGGATCTCGCCCTTGAAGGCGATCTCGCGGAGCTTGTTACGCGCCAGGCCGAACTTACGGAACGTACCGCGGGGACGACCGGTGATCGAGCAGCGGTTGCGCTGACGAGTCGGATTTGCATTGCGCGGCAGCGCTTGCAGCTTCAGACGCGCTTCGTAGCGCTCTTCTTCCGACTTGCTTTGGTCGGCCACGATGGCTTCGAGAGCGGCGCGCTTCTCAGCGTACTTGGCCACGAGCTTGGCACGCTTCTTCTCGCGTTCGATCAGAGACAATTTAGCCACGGTAACCCCTTAATTACGGAACGGGAACTTGAACGCGTTGAGGAGCGCCTTCGCTTCCTCGTCGTTCTTCGCAGTCGTCGTGATGCTGATATTCAGACCACGGAGTGCGTCGATCTTGTCGTATTCGATTTCGGGGAAAATGATCTGCTCTTTCACACCGATGTTGTAGTTGCCACGACCGTCGAACGCCTTACCAGACACACCGCGGAAGTCGCGCACGCGGGGCAGCGACACGGTGATGAAGCGGTCCAGGAATTCGTACATGCGTTGGCCACGCAGCGTGACCATCGTGCCGATCGGGTAACCCTGGCGGATCTTGAAGCCGGCGATAGCCTTACGGGCCTTCGTGACGATGGGCTTCTGGCCAGCGATTTTGATCAGGTCGCCCGTGGCGTGCTCAATGACTTTCTTGTCATTGATGGCTTCGCCAAGACCCATGTTCAGGGTGATCTTGGTGATGCGCGGCACTTCCATCACAGACTTGTAGCCGAACTGCTTGATCAGCTCGGGCACAACCTTCTCTTTATAATACTCTTGCAGACGTGCAGTCATGCTCAACTCCTCTCTATTGCCCAGAATCAAGCGCCGACGGCAGCACCGGTGGTCTTCAGTACGCGCGTCTTCACGCCGCCTTCAACCTTGATGCCGACGCGCGACGGCTTGCCATTGGCATCCACGAGCGCAACGTTCGAAATATGGATGGGCATGATCTTGTCGACCACACCACCCGTGGTACCCAGCATCGGGTTCGGGCGCACGTGCTTTTTGGCAACGTTCACGCCTTCAACCGTCACATGCTCGGCGAGCACGGCCAGCACGGTACCTTGCTTGCCCTTGTCTTTACCGGTACGGACGATGACGCGATCGCCCTTGCGAATCTTGTTCATGCGGCCTCCGATTACAGCACTTCCGGCGCGAGCGACACGATCTTCATGAAGCGCTCGGTACGGAGTTCGCGAGTGACCGGCCCGAAGATACGGGTGCCGATCGGCTCAAGCTTGGTGTTCAGCAGCACGGCGGCATTGCCGTCGAACTTGATGAGCGAGCCGTCGGGACGGCGCACGCCCTTGGCGGTACGCACCACCACGGCGTTATAGATATCGCCCTTCTTCACGCGACC
The DNA here is from genome assembly GCF_002256165.1 of Ralstonia sp. PBBBR1. Classification (NCBI taxonomy): domain Bacteria; kingdom Pseudomonadati; phylum Pseudomonadota; class Betaproteobacteria; order Burkholderiales; family Burkholderiaceae; genus Ralstonia; species Ralstonia sp. PBBBR1. The sequence goes on from NZ_NKIL01000009.1 coordinate 154,130, forward strand.
ACGCGGGGCAGCATCCTTGACGCTGACCTTGATGATGTCGCCGACGCTGGCGTAGCGGCGCTTCGAACCGCCCAGCACCTTGATGCACATGACTTCACGCGCACCCGTGTTATCGGCCACTTCGAGCCGGCTTTCTGTCTGAATCATGGTGTTCTCGTCCCAACTTAATTCGCCAAACGCACAATGCGCAGAGGCGATCAGTCTTGGTCCCGCCGGCTGCTGGCATTGCGCCAACTGCGATTGGGTTGATCAACTTGAAGTCGGTAGCTGCCCGACGGCGATTGCCGCCTGGCCCATTCGCTTTTCCCCCTTACCCGAGCCGCCAGCATATTTGCCAGCCACCCTCACAAAGGGAAAGACCGAGACTATATCACATAATCTCGGCCGTGCAACAGCAAACTGCTCCGCTGTTGTTTTAGATCACGCGTGCAGCTTCAAGCAGACGCGACACCACCCACGACTTGGTGCGGGAGAGCGGACGCGATTCCGTGATCTCGACCTTGTCGCCTTCGTTGTACTGGTTGGCTTCGTCGTGCGCATGGTACTTCTTCGAGCGCACCACGTACTTGCCATACAGCGGATGCTTGACGCGGTTTTCGATCAGGACCGTGACGGTCTTGTCCATCTTGTTGCTGACAACGCGACCGACGAGCGTGCGCTTCAGGGACGTTGCGGCTTCAGTCATTTCTGGTTCCCCTTCTGGCCCAGCACGGTGCGGACACGCGCGATGTCACGACGCACCTTCTTCAGCTGGCTGGTGTTCTGCAGCTGTTGCGTCGCTTTTTGCATGCGCAGGCCAAATTGGGCCTTCAGCAGCTCGGAGAGCTCCTGGTTCAGCCCAGCGACATCTTTGTCGCGCAGTTCGGATGCTTTCATGGTGTGTACTCCTTACGTTCCGACCTGACGCACCACGAAGCTGGTCGCGATCGGCAGCTTGGCAGCGGCCAGGCGGAATGCCTCGCGTGCCAGTTCTTCGCCAACGCCGTCCATTTCGTACAGCATCTTGCCCGGCTGAATTTCAGCCACGTAGTATTCCGGGTTGCCCTTACCGTTACCCATACGGACTTCGGCAGGCTTCTTCGAGATCGGCTTGTCCGGGAAAATCCGGATCCAAATGCGGCCGCCACGCTTGATGTGACGGGTCATCGCACGACGCGCCGACTCAATCTGACGTGCGGTCAGACGGCCGCGGCCCATCGCCTTCAGACCGAATTCGCCGAACGAGACGGCGTTGCCGCGCGTCGCGATACCGGTGTTACGGCCCTTCTGCTCCTTGCGGTACTTCCTGCGCTTAGGTTGCAGCATGTTTATTCTCCAGTCTTGGCGTCGGTGCCACGACGGGCACCCGCACCAGCACCGCGGCGCTGACCGGCCGGGCGACCTTCGCCCTCACGGCGACGACCTTCCGGGCGACCCGGACGCTTGCGACGCTCTTCTTGCGGCTCTTCCACGACGGGTGCGTCGTTGCGACCGAGGTGGTCACCCTTGTACACCCACACCTTGACACCGATGATGCCGTAGGTGGTTTCCGCTTCGGAGAAGCCGTAGTCGATATCGGCGCGCAGCGTGTGCAGGGGCACACGGCCTTCGCGGTACCACTCGGTACGAGCGATTTCGATGCCGTTCAGACGGCCCGAGCTCATGATCTTGATGCCTTGGGCACCCAGACGCATCGCGTTCTGCATCGCGCGCTTCATAGCGCGACGGAACATGATGCGGCGCTCAAGCTGCTGCGTGATCGAATCTGCGATCAGCTGCGCATCGACTTCCGGCTTGCGGATTTCTTCGATGTTCACGTGCACGGGCACGCCCATGCGACGCTGCAGTTCAGCCTTCAGCAGTTCGATGTCCTCGCCCTTCTTGCCGATCACCACGCCCGGACGCGAGCTATAAATGGTGATACGGGCATTCTTGGCCGGACGCTCGATGACCACGCGGCCCACCGACGCGTTCTTCAGCTTCTTCTTCAGAAACTCGCGAACCTCGATGTCTTCCTTGAGCATGCCGGCAAACTGGGTGTTGCTCGCGTACCAACGCGATGCCCAGTTACGGCTGACAGCCAGACGGAAGCCAGTCGGATGAATCTTCTGTCCCATCGTGACCCCTTAGTTGCCCAGCGTCACAGTGATGTGACAGGTTTGTTTCTCGATGCGGTTGCCACGGCCCTTCGCACGCGCCGTGAAGCGCTTGAGCGACGTGGCCTTGTCGATGTAGATCGACTTGACCTTCAGCTCGTCGATGTCGGCGCCTTCATTGTGCTCGGCGTTCGCGATGGCGGACTCAACCACCTTCTTCACGATGCCAGCCGCCTTCTTCGGGCTGAACGTCAGCACGTTGAGCGCGCGCTCGATCGACAGGCCGCGAATCTGGTCAGCGACCAGGCGCGTCTTCTGTGCGGAGATACGGGCGCCGCGATGAATCGCTTTAACTTCCATGATTGCCCCTTATCGCTTCGCTTTCTTGTCGGCAGCGTGGCCCTTGAACGTACGCGTGAGCGCAAATTCGCCGAGCTTGTGGCCAACCATGTTTTCCGTGACATACACGGGCACGTGCTGACGGCCGTTGTGAACGGCGATCGTCAGGCCGATGAAGTCCGGCAGAATGGTCGAACGACGCGACCACGTCTTGATGGGCTTCTTGTCCTTCGTCTGCACTGCCGCCTCAACCTTCTTCAGCAGGTGGGCGTCAATGAAAGGACCCTTTTTTACGGAACGAGTCATATCTAAGCTCCTACCTACCGATTAACGCTTGTGACGGCGCTGAACGATCATGCTGTCAGTGCGCTTGTTACGACGGGTGCGGTAGCCCTTGGTCGGCGTGCCCCACGGGGACACCGGATCACGGCCTGCTGCAGTCTTGCCTTCACCACCACCATGCGGGTGGTCGACCGGGTTCATCACCACACCGCGAACGGTCGGGCGAATACCGCGCCAACGGGTTGCACCGGCCTTGCCGATCTGGCGCAGGCTGTGCTCTTCGTTGCCGACTTCACCAATGGTCGCGCGGCACTCGATGTGCACGCGGCGCACCTCACCCGAGCGCAGACGCACTTGAGCGTAGATGCCTTCGCGAGCCAGCAGCACGGCGGACGTACCGGCCGAACGGGCAACTTGAGCGCCCTTGCCCGGCAGGATTTCCACGCAGTGGATCGTCGTACCGACCGGGATGTTGCGGATCGGCAGGTTGTTACCGGCCTTGATCGGCGCTTCCGAGCCGTTAGCGATGGCTTGGCCAACCACAGCGCCCTTCGGGGCGATGATGTAGCGGCGCTCGCCGTCAGCGAACAGCACGAGCGCGATGTTGGCGCTACGGTTCGGATCGTATTCCAGACGTTCGATCTTGGCCGGAATACCGTCCTTATCGTTACGCTTGAAGTCGACGACGCGATAGTGATGCTTGTGACCACCACCCTTATGACGGGTGGTGATGTGGCCGTTGTTGTTACGACCCGACTTCTGGATTTGCTTTTCCAGCAGCGGAGCGTGCGGCGCGCCCTTGTGAAGGTCGGGGTTAACGACCTTCACCATCGAGCGGCGGCCCGGCGATGTCGGCTTGGTTTTGACGAGTGCCATGATTACTTGGCCTCCGCTTCAAAATTGATTTCCTGGCCCGGCTTCAGCGAAACATAGGCCTTCTTCACGTGGTCACGACGACCCATGAAGCGACCGAAGCGCTTTTGCTTGCCCTTCTGATTCAGGATCTGGACGGACTCGACTTCGACCTTGAACAGCAGCTCGACAGCGGCCTTCACTTCGCCCTTGTTGGCGTCGCGAGCCACTTCGAACACGACCTGCTCGTTTTTCTCGGCCACCAGGGTTGCCTTTTCAGACACCACAGGCGCCAGCAGCACCTGCATCAGGCGATGGTCGTTCTTGGCAACTTGCGTCATTTCAGCAACTCCTCGATCTGCGCGACGGCTGCCTTGGTTACGAGCACCTTCTTGTAGTGCACGAGCGACAGCGGGTCGGCGTGACGCGGCTCAACCACGAGCACGTGCGCCAGGTTGCGCGATGCCAGGAAGAGGTTTTCGTCCAGGTTATCGGTAATCACGAGCACCGAATCCAGGCCCATGGCGCGGAACTTGTCGGCCAACAGCTTGGTTTTGGGCGCGTCGACGGACAGGCTGTCAACGACGTTGATGCGACCTTCACGGGCAAGCTGCGAATAAATCGAGCGCATGCCGGCGCGGTACATCTTCTTGTTGACCTTCTGCGAGAAGTTTTCTTCCGGGCTGTTCGGGAAGATACGACCACCCCCGCGCCACAGCGGGGAGGAGCTCATACCTGCACGGGCGCGGCCCGTACCCTTTTGACGCCACGGCTTTTTGGTCGTGTGCTTGACCTCTTCACGGTCCTTTTGCTTACGGTTACCGCTGCGAGCGTTGGCCTGATAAGCGACGACGACTTGGTGAACGAGGGCTTCGTTGTAGTCACGGCCAAACACTTCCGGCGAGGCAGCAACGCCAGCGCCGAGTTGACCGTTGTCCTGGAGCAGCTTCAGTTCCATGCGTTTGCTCCTTATGCCTTCTTGGCGCGGGCCTTCACGGCCGGCGTGACGATGACTTGACCGCCCTTGGCGCCCGGAATCGCACCCTTGACCAGCAGCAGCTTGCGCTCTGCGTCGATCTTGGCGATTTCCAGATTCTGAACGGTACGGGTGACATCACCCATGTGACCGGTCATGCGCTTACCCGGGAACACGCGCCCCGGATCCTGCGCCATACCGATCGAGCCCGGCACGTTGTGCGAGCGCGAGTTACCGTGCGAGGCGCGGCCCGACGAGAAGTTGTAACGCTTGATGGTACCGGCGTAGCCCTTACCAATCGTCACACCCTGGACGTCGATCTTCTGACCGACTTCGAACAGGTCGACGCTGATGTTCGCGCCCGGCTGGAATTCAGCGGCACGAGCGGCATCCACTCGGAATTCTTTGATGACTTCGCCCGCTTCCACGCCGGCTTTGGCGAGATGACCCGCCAGCGGCTTGGTGACGCGGCTGGCGCGTCGGGTGCCGAAGGTGACTTGAACCGCGGTATAACCGTCGGTCTCGTCCGTCTTGATTTGCGTCACGCGGTTGTCGCCGACCTCGAGCACGGTGACGGGAATCGAATCGCCGTCGTCCGTGAAAATACGGGTCATGCCAACCTTGCGACCTACAAGGCCAAGGCTCATGGTTTGCTCCATTCCCAGCTGCGATTGGCCGGGGCTGATTGATACTACGAATCTTGAACTGGACTGCGCCTAAAGAGACAGCGCGAGGCCAAATGGCCAGCCCACTCCCCTGACTAAAGGGGTAGCCTTACAATATATCCCGGTTACGAACAATATGCAAGGCTGATTGCCGGATAGCGCCTGGACGTCGTGTGCAACGCAACATCTGCCGCCTAAAAGCAAAACGGCGAGCACTTGGCTCGCCGTTTGCCCGTTACCGGAGTGACCCGGCAGCGTTGTCTTGCTTATTGCAGCTTGATCTCGACGTCCACGCCAGCCGGCAGGTCCAGCTTCATCAGCGCGTCGACGGTCTTGTCCGTCGGATCGACGATGTCCATCAGGCGCTGGTGCGTGCGGATTTCGAACTGGTCGCGGCTGGTCTTGTTGACGTGCGGCGAACGCAGAACGTCGAAACGCTGGATGCGGGTCGGCAGGGGCACCGGGCCCTTGACGATCGCGCCGGTGCGCTTGGCGGTCTCGACGATTTCAGCGGCCGATTGGTCGATCAGGCGATAGTCGAAAGCCTTCAGGCGGATACGGATCTTCTGGTTCTGCATGATGTTTCCTTAAAGAGCATGGCGGCCAGGCCGCCGGTAGATTGAAAGAGCGATGCTACAGGCGATGCGCCGCACCCCTTACGAGGAACAGCGCATCGATCCGCCTTTTACTTCAGGATCTTGGCAACGACGCCAGCACCCACGGTACGACCGCCTTCACGGATAGCGAAGCGCAGACCTTCTTCCATGGCGATCGGGGCGATCAGCTTGACGGTGATCGACACGTTGTCGCCCGGCATGACCATTTCCTTGCCTTCCGGCAGGGCGATCGAGCCGGTCACGTCCGTCGTACGGAAGTAGAACTGCGGACGGTAGTTGTTGAAGAACGGCGTGTGACGGCCGCCTTCGTCCTTCGACAGGATGTAGACCTCGCCCGTGAATTCCGTGTGCGGCTTGATCGAGCCCGGCTTGGCCAGCACTTGACCGCGCTGAACATCTTCGCGCTTCGTGCCGCGCAGCAGAATGCCGACGTTGTCGCCTGCCTGACCTTGGTCCAGCAGCTTGCGGAACATTTCCACGCCCGTGCAGGTGGTCTTGTCGATCTTCGGCTTGTCGCCGTCCACGGCGATACCGACGATTTCGATTTCTTCGCCGACCTTGATGATGCCGCGCTCGATACGACCGGTCACCACGGTGCCGCGACCCGAGATCGAGAACACGTCTTCCACCGGCATCAGGAATGCACCATCAACTGCGCGTTCCGGCGTCGGGATGTAGGTGTCCAGTGCGTCGGCCAGGTTCATGATGGCCACTTCGCCCAGTTCGCCCTTGTCGCCTTCCAGCGCCAGCTTGGCCGAACCCTTGATGATCGGGGTGTCGTCGCCCGGGAACTCATACTTCGACAGAAGTTCACGCACTTCCATCTCGACCAGTTCCAGCAATTCAGCGTCGTCCACCATGTCGCACTTGTTCAGGAAGACGATGATGTACGGCACGCCGACCTGACGGGCCAGCAGGATGTGCTCACGCGTTTGCGGCATCGGGCCGTCAGCGGCCGAGCACACCAGGATGGCGCCGTCCATCTGGGCGGCACCGGTAATCATGTTCTTGACGTAGTCGGCGTGGCCCGGGCAGTCAACGTGCGCATAGTGACGGTTGGCCGTTTCGTACTCGACGTGCGCGGTGTTGATCGTGATACCGCGTGCCTTTTCTTCCGGCGCTGCGTCGATTTCGTCGTACTTCTTCGCTTCGCCACCAAACTTGGCGGACAGCACGGTTGCGATCGCTGCGGTCAGCGTGGTCTTACCGTGGTCAACGTGACCGATCGTACCAACGTTCACGTGCGGTTTGGTCCGTACGAACTTTTCCTTTGCCATGTCAGCTCCTCAATTCGGAATGGGCTAATTGCTAGATATTGATTGAGGGCGATCGCACACGCGATCACCCAAAACACATTGATTACTTACCTTCGCTGGACTTCTTCATTACTGCGTCAGCGACGTTCTTCGGTGCCTCAGCGTATTGCTTGAATTCCATGGTGTACGTGGCGCGGCCTTGCGTGGCCGAGCGCAGCGACGTCGAATAACCGAACATCTCCGACAACGGGACTTGGGCCTTGACGATCTTGCCGCCACCGACCATGTCGTCCGTGCCTTCCACGATGCCACGACGGGACGACAGATCGCCAATCACGGTACCCATGTAGTCTTCCGGCGTTTCCACTTCCACAGCCATCATCGGCTCAAGCAGAACCGGAGTGGCCTTGCGCATTGCTTCCTTGAAGGCCATCGAGCCGGCCATGCGGAACGCGTTTTCGTTCGAGTCCACGTCGTGGTACGAACCAAACGTCAGCGTGACCTTCACGTCCACCACCGGGAAGCCCGCCAGAATACCGGCCGGCAGCGTGTCGACGATGCCCTTTTCGACCGCCGGGATGTATTCGCGAGGAATCACACCGCCCTTGATGGCGTCGACGAACACGAAACCATTGACCGCAGCAGCAGCTGCTGCTGCCGTCGTTGCCGCCGCCTTCGCTGCCGCCTTCTCTGCTTCTTCCAGCGGTTCCAGCGTGATCACAGCGTGGCCGTACTGACCGCGGCCGCCCGATTGCTTGACGAACTTGCCTTCGACGTCTTCAACCTTCTTGCGAATGGTTTCGCGGTAGGCAACCTGCGGCGCGCCGATGTTGGCTTCCACACCGAATTCGCGCTTCATGCGGTCGACCAGAATTTCGAGGTGGAGCTCGCCCATGCCCGAAATGATGGTCTGGCCCGATTCTTCATCGGTACGCACGCGGAACGACGGATCTTCAGCGGCCAGGCGGTTCAGGGCGATGCCCATCTTTTCCTGGTCAGCCTTGGTCTTGGGCTCGACAGCCTGCGAGATCACCGGCTCCGGGAACACCATGCGCTCGAGAATGATCGGAGCGCTCGGGTCGCACAGCGTGTCGCCCGTAGTGGCGTCCTTCAGGCCCACCGCGGCGGCGATGTCACCTGCCAGCACTTCCTTGATTTCTTCGCGCTGGTTGGCGTGCATCTGCAGAATACGGCCCAGACGCTCCTTCTTCTGCTTCACCGGGTTGTACACGGTGTCCCCGGAGTTGATCTTGCCCGAGTAGACGCGGAAGAAAATCAGCTGACCAACGAACGGGTCGGTCATGATCTTGAACGCCAGCGCCGAGAACTTCTCGTTGTCGTCTGCCTTGCGCTCGAGCTTCTTCTCTTCGTCGTTTTCGTCGATGCCCTGAACCGGCGGAATGTCGACCGGCGACGGCAGGAAGTCGATCACGGCGTCGAGCATGCGCTGCACGCCCTTGTTCTTGAACGCGGTGCCGCACAGCATCGGCTGGATTTCGCAGGCGATGGTACGGTCGCGCAGCGCCTTGACGATCTCAGCACGGGTCAGCTCTTCGCCACCCAGGTACTTTTCCATCAGCTCTTCGCTGGCTTCAGCTGCCGACTCGACCATCTTCTCGCGCCACTCGTTCGCGACGTCAACCAGATTGGCCGGGATGTCGTGGTATTCGAACTTCACGCCCTGGCTGGCTTCGTCCCAAATGATCGCCTTCATTTCCAGCAGATCGACGACGCCCTGGAAGCCGTCTTCAGCGCCGATGGGCACCACGACGGGCACCGGGTTGGCCTTCAGACGGGTCTTCAGTTGGTCGTAGACCTTGAAGAAATTCGCGCCAGTACGGTCCATCTTGTTGACGAACGCCAGACGCGGCACCTTGTACTTGTTGGCTTGGCGCCAGACGGTTTCCGACTGCGGCTGCACGCCACCCACTGCGCAGTACACCATGCACGCGCCGTCCAGCACACGCATGGAACGCTCCACCTCGATGGTGAAGTCCACGTGGCCCGGGGTGTCGATGATGTTGAAGCGGTGCTCGGGGTAGTTGCCGCCCATGCCCTTCCAGAAGGCGGTGGTCGCAGCAGACGTGATGGTGATGCCGCGCTCTTGCTCCTGCTCCATCCAGTCCATGGTGGCGGCGCCATCATGCACTTCACCGATCTTGTGGTTCACACCGGTGTAGAACAGGATCCGCTCGGTCGTGGTGGTTTTGCCGGCGTCGATGTGAGCGGAAATACCGATGTTACGGTAGCGCTCAATGGGGGTCTTACGAGCCACGGTTAATCCTCAGATTCGTCAACGGGGCGCTGGCCCACGGCCAAGCGCCCCTAATACAAATGGGCGAGATGTGCGCACACAGCCCGCCCAGCAACCAACAACGTCTCGCGTCGCTTAGAAGCGGAAGTGCGAGAACGCCTTGTTGGCTTCAGCCATGCGGTGCACTTCGTCGCGCTTCTTCATGGCGCCGCCGCGGCCTTCCGAGGCTTCGAGCAGCTCACCAGCCAGACGCAGGGCCATCGACTTCTCGCTGCGCTTCTTCGCAGCTTCCCGCAGCCAACGCATCGCCAATGCCAGACGACGCGACGGCCGGACTTCGACCGGCACCTGATAGTTGGCGCCACCAACACGACGGCTCTTCACTTCGACCACCGGCTTGATGTTGCCGATAGCCAGCGTGAACACCTCGATCGGCGCCTTGCCTGCTTTCTTCTCGATCTGGTCGAACGCACCGTAGACGATACGCTCAGCCACCGACTTCTTGCCGTCCAGCATGAGGACGTTCATGAACTTGGCGACTTCCACATTGCCGAACTTCGGGTCCGGCAGAATTTCCCGCTTGGGGACTTCACGACGACGTGGCATCTTCTTTCCTTCTCTGTTCAGTTGAGAACCGCTTCGGTTCTCCGGCCACCAACTAGCTTGTCTTCCAACAATCTGAGCCGGGTGACCACTTACTCGACGGTGCCAGTGCGGTCAAAAAACGCACCGTTGTACCGCCTGCTCATGACAAGACCGTGACCGCAAAAGCGGCGCGATCTCACTGACGACTTAGGCCGCCTTCGGACGCTTCGCGCCGTACTTCGAACGCGCTTGCTTACGGTCCTTGACGCCTTGCAGGTCAAGGGAGCCGCGCACGATGTGGTAACGCACACCCGGCAAGTCCTTCACACGGCCGCCGCGGATCAGCACGACGCTGTGTTCTTGCAGGTTGTGGCCTTCACCGCCGATGTACGAAATGACTTCGAAACCGTTGGTCAGGCGCACCTTGGCGACCTTACGCAGTGCCGAGTTCGGCTTCTTCGGCGTCGTGGTGTACACGCGGGTGCACACGCCGCGACGCTGCGGGCAGTTCTCAAGTGCCGGGCTCTTGCTCTTCAGCTTTTCCGAGACGCGGGGCTTGCGAACCAGTTGATTGATGGTTGGCATTGTTCAATCCAGCTTGGTTTTTGAAAAATCGCCGGCTCACATAACGTGAACGCCTCATTTGTGAGGCGGACGGCGCAATCGGGTTTTATGGAAGTGGCGAGCAGAACGCTCTAGAGGGAGGATCTGCGGGAACAGATCAAGACCAAAGAGCGCGAGCCCGTCTGGTTCAGATGTCTTGCACAGCGCTTTGCCGGGCACGGACGCGCGAAACCAGAAGCCAAAAACTCGAGTCTGGCACTATAGCGGGCTGTCCTGCAAGCGTCAAGCGCGCCACCAGTCTGGCGACGCGTGAGGAAGGTCAGCAACGGCGCGGTGTGGCGCCAATGGCACGCGGCGCACTCGCCGGCCACACAAAGACGAGGGCAGCAGCCGCTACAAACGCGAGGGCGAGAACGGATACGCCGATCCATCCGCCACCCGCCCATGCCACGCCGGCCAAGCCACCGCCTGCGGCTGCACCAAAGAAGAACGCTCCGGTGTACAAACCATTTACGCGCCCGCGAATCTCCGGGGACAGCGTGTTGACCATGTAGCGGCCGAGCGCCTGGTCGCCGATGGCGCCAAAGTCCAGCAACAACGCTGCGGCGGCCAGCATCACCAACATGACAGGGACGCTCAGGTCTGGCAGCAGCGCCGAAGCCAGCGCCAACAGCAGACCCGCCGCCGCACTGCCATGCGCGAGCAGCGTACCAACGCGCACCAAGCCGCGATCCGCCAGCCGTCCGGCGATGGGCGCCGCCACGACGCCGGCCGCGCCGCACAGCGCAAAGATGCCGATGCCGTTCTGCGAAAGGTGGAACGGCGCGGCCGCCAGCCGCAGTGCGACAGCGGTCCAGAACAGCGTGAAGGCCGCCATCAGCAAAGCTTGCGTGGCGGCGCGGCGACGCAATACCGGTTCGCTGCGCAGAAGATGGCCATACGACTTGAGCAGCACACCGTACGACAGCGCACGCGGCGGCACGAAGGTCGGCATCACACGCGGCAGAAGGACGGCCAGCACGGCAATCGCCACCGCAGATGCGCCGTAGAACGCACGCCAGCCCCATTGCGCCGCGATCAGGCTGGCCGCCGGGCGCGACAGCAGGATGCCCAGGTTCAGGCCGATCATGATGTCGCCGAGCACGCGCCCGCGCCGGTGGTCTGCGGCCAGGCGCCCTGCCAGCGCAATCAGCATCTGAATGACCGTCGACGTAAGGCCGATGGCGAAGGCGGCCAGCATCAGCACCCGGCCGCTGTGCGCTACGGTGGTCAGCGCCAGCGAAGCCACCGCGCCCCACAGCGTGCGCGAGGCCAGCGCGCGGTTGTCCTGCAAATCGGTCAGCGGCATCAGCAGCAACAGGCCGATGCCGTAGCCGACGAGTGTGGCAGTCACCAGCAGCCCGGTGGCGGCGGTGGTCCAGCCGATACTTGCGGCGATCTCGGCGACAAGCGGCTGGATGCCGAACAGGTTGATGACGATGAGCCCGACGGCGGCTGCAAACAACGGCGTGGCGCCGCGGGGGAGCGCGTCGGCGGGCGACGGGTTGGAAACGGCGACGGCAGGGGCTTCGGTGGTCATGATGAAGGGGACGAAGAATCGGAGACCCCATCCTAGCCAGCCGATTCGCGCAGATTAAGGTAGCCTCTGGCGCCATATTGTTTCCATAAGTGCGCAAATATGGATCGACTCTCCGACGTGGTGGTCTTCGTGCAGGTGGTGGAGCGCGGCAGCCTGTCGGCGGCGGCCGATGCCATGGGCATATCGCGCGGTGTGATCAGCAAGGCGCTGGTGCGGCTGGAGGCGCGGTTACAGACGCGCCTGCTGCAGCGGACAACGCGGCGCCTGTCACTCACCGAAGCGGGCGCGGCGTTCTTCGAGAAAAGCCGCGAGGGCCTGGCGCTCGTCGATGCAGCCGAGCAGGCCGTGAGCGCCTTGCGCGATGAGGCGCGCGGCACATTGCGGGTGTCGGCGCCGGCCTCGTTTGCGGTGACATTGCTGGCGCCGCTCCTGGGCGCATTCCAGGCGCGCTACCCGGCCGTGCAGATCGACCTGGATATGAACGACCGCTATGCCGACCTTGTCGCAGGACGCATCGACGTGGCGATCCGCATTGGCATGTTGGAGGACTCGTCGCTGGTAGCGCGGCGGCTGGCGAATTGCGCGCACGCCATCTACGGAGCGCCATCGTATTTCAGCAAGAACGGCATTCCGCGGTCGCCCGAGGATTTGCGCGACCACAACTGCCTGGTCTACGCCAACTACGACGGACCCTATGACTGGGTGCTTACCGATGCCGACGGACAGCGCCATGTCGCGCACGTTACGGGCTCGATGCTAGCCAACAACAGCCTCGTCCTGCGAGAGGCGGCGCGTTCAGGGCTGGGCGTGTCGCTGGGGCCGGCGTATCTGGTGCGCGACGATATTGCGGCCGGCCGCCTGCAGGCGGTGCTGACGGACTACACAGCGCGGGAGGTGCCCCTGCACGCCGTCTTCACGCAGCGTGTGCACCTGCTGCCGAAGGTGCGGGCGTTTGTCGATTTTCTGGGCGACCACCTGCGCAGCACCGCCGTGATGGGGCCATTGCCGCTGTCCGCCTAGGCTTGCTCGCGGCACTTCTCCAGTACGTCGAGCAGCGCCTGGCCGTAGCGGTCCAGCTTGGCCATGCCGATACCCGGCAGCTCGCCGAGCGCCTCGCGCGAATCCGGATCGGTCTCGGCAATGCGCGCAAGCGTCGCGTCGTGGAAGATCACATACGCCGGCACGCTGTGCTCGCGCGCGGCCTGCGTCCGCCAGGCCCGCAACGCCTGCCAGCGCACCTGCGCGTCGGTGGAAAGCTCGGCGGCCGGATCGGCGCGACGCTCCTTCTTCGTCGACGATGACGACGCGCCACGCACCTTCTCGGCCTGACGGCGCAGGATCACCGATTGCGCGCCCTTGAGCACGGGGCGCGCCGCGTCGGTCAGGATCAGCGCACCATGGCCGCCGTGGTCTACCGCAAACAAACCCTGCGCGACCAACTGGCGGAAAACGCTGCGCCAAGCGGCTTCGGACAGATCGCTGCCGATGCCGAAGGTGGACAGCGTTTCGTGATGCCACTGCTTGATGCGTTCGGTGGCGTTGCCGCGCAGGATGTCGATGAGCTGGCCGGCGCCGAAGCTCACGCGGCTGGCTTGCTGGACGCGGTATGCGCACGACAGCGCCATCTGCGCCTCGCGTGTGGCATCCCAGGTTTGCGGCGGCGTGAGGCACGTATCGCAGTTGCCGCAGGGCTGGCTGCTTTCACCGAAGTACGCCAGCAGCGCCACACGGCGGCAGGTTGCGGCTTCGCACAGGCCGAGCAGCGCTTCGAGCTTGGCGGTTGAGACGCGCTTATGCACATCGTCCGCATCGGACTCGTCGATCATCCGGCGCTGCTGCACCAAGTCGGCCAGACCGTAAGCCATCCAGGCGTTGGCGGGCATGCCGTCACGGCCCGCACGGCCAGTCTCCTGGTAGTAGCCCTCCAGGCTCTTGGGCAGATCGAGGTGGGCAACGAAGCGGACGTCCGGCTTGTCGATCCCCATGCCGAAAGCGATGGTCGCCACCATCACGACGCCCTCCTCCTTGCGGAAGATCGCCTGATGGCGGGCGCGCACTTCGGAATCCATCCCGGCGTGATACGGCAGCGCGCGGATGCCCTGCTCGGCCAGCCACTGCGCGGTCTCTTCCACCTTCTTGCGCGACAGGCAGTAGACGATGCCGGCGTCGCAGGTGTCGCCGTCCATGTGCTCGGCGCGAATGAAGCGCAGCAGCTGCTGCCGCGCGCTGTCCTTCTCGACGATGGTGTAGCGGATGTTCGGGCGGTCGAAGCTGGAGAGGAAGACGCGGGAACCCGTGAGCGCGAGCCGTTCGATGATCTCGTCCCGCGTGACCGCATCGGCCGTGGCGGTGAGCGCAATGCGCGGCACCTGCGGGAAACGCTCGTGCAGCACGGAAAGCTGGATGTACTCGGGCCGGAAATCGTGCCCCCATTGCGACACGCAGTGCGCTTCGTCGATGGCGAACAGGCCGATGCGCGATCGCTCAAGCAACTCGAGGAAGCGCGGCGTCATCAACCGCTCGGGCGCCACGTAGACGAGATCCAGCCGGCCCGCCGCCAAATCTCGCTCGACCTGGGCGGCCTCGGCGCCCGTCAGCGCGGAGTTGAGGTACGCGGCGCGCACGCCGGCTTCTTCCAGCGCGGCCACCTGGTCCTGCATCAACGCGATCAGCGGCGAAACCACAATGCCGGCGCCCTGCCCGCGCCGGTGCCGCACGAGCGCCGGTATCTGGTAACAGAGCGATTTGCCACCGCCGGTCGGCATCAGCACGAGACAATCGCCGCCGTCGGCGACGTGCGCGACGATTTCCGCCTGCGGGCCGCGGAAGGCGCTGTAGCCGAACACATCGTGCAGCACCGCATGCGTCGCGGCGGCGGTGTCTTCGGGCAGCGCCTGCAGCGCGTGGTCTATGGCGGGAGAGTCGTACATCGGGACGGCGGGTGCGCGCGGTGTCACGCGCGGGCTGGGCGAAACCGCTATTGTGACAAACCCCGCCGAGGGGTGGTCAATCAGGACAGTCGGATTGTGGGCAACGCAGCGATCAGACCGTGCGCGCAACGATGCGATGGATCGTCCGCCCCGACGACTGGCTGACAGCCGCTTCGTCGAAAACCACCTCAGTGCCGGCCAGCGCCTCGCGCACGGGCGCCGCATCGAACGACGTGAAGAGCCGGCCGCGCCCATCGCGCTGGTCGGCGTCGGGCGTGACGCGCCAGCTCAGATACAGCGTGCCGCCCGCGCGCAACAACGACACCAGCCGCTGCACCGCCGCGCCAATCTGCTCGGGCGGCAGATGCATGATGACGGTCTCGCAGAGGACGTTGTCGAACGCGCCTTCGGCAATGCCGACCAATTCAGGCAAAAGCGCCTGCCGGAACGACAACCCCGGATATTGCTCGCGTGCCGCTTCCAGCAGCGCAGCAGACGCGTCGTAGCCGACCGCCGGATAACCGTTGGTGTTGAGCCACGCCACCTCGCGGCCCGCGCCGCAGCCGATGTCGGCGGTGGCGCCGCCTGCCTTGAACTCACGGCGCAGCAACGCGTACAGGTCTTCAGGCGCCGGCTGATCGCGCCACTCCTGCGCGAAGGTTTCGGCAAGGGTGTCGTAGGCGGCAACAGTCTGGGAGTCCATGGCGATCCTATTTCATCGTGAAACTGCGTAACAGCGTCAGATCGCCGGCCTTGCGCATCGGCACGACAAACGTCTGCTGGCGCTCGGACGGCGTGTTCTCGTCGGTGATGATGCTGACGGTGGCGGTGGTGATCGCACTGCCGTCATTACCGCTGCCGTAGTAGTTCACGTAGACGAGATACGTGCCGGGCACCGGCGCCGGGTTCGAATAGATCTCGGGACCATAGCCGGTGGTGACATCCACGTCCAGCGCGCCGCCGTTTTCGACCACGCGGTTACCGTACCAGGCGTGCTGCCCGTCGGGCGAGATGACATGCAGGTCGAGGTCGGTGCCGTCGGTGTCCCAAGACAGGACCACGCGCAAACGCGGACGCTGCTTGCCGGTGTAGCTGTCGTAGAACTGCACGCGCTTGGCATCGCCGCGCGCGCTGCGCACCTCGACGCTATTGCTGCCTGCGCCAAACGCATACGGACGCGAAAACGTACCGTCGGCCTCGATGCGCTGCGGCATGGCCACGCCGTTGACGATCAGCGTACCGACCGACGCGCCATCGGCGCCACGGCGGCGGCGCGGCTTGCTTTCGTCCATTGCCGCAGCAGCCTTCGGCTGGTTGCGGATGCGCCCGGCGATCATCGAGGCGACGCCCTGCCCTTGCGGCGTCGACACCGACACCGCCGGGTAATGCACGTCCTGCGTGTAGCGGGAATCGTCGCCTGCCGAATTGCGCCAGCCGTTGAGCGGCGCGGCGATCTCGACATTGCCGGCATCGGCTTGCGCGAAAACGCTACCGGCAGCCACGGACGTGGCAAGCGCGATGGCAACGGCGAGACGGAAAGTGGAAGGCGTCATGTGCGTCACGTCAGAAGCGGATCGATTTCATCAGCGCCAGCTCGCCGATCTTGCGCAGCGGGACGCTGACGAACTCGCGCCGCTCGTTGGGCGTGTTCTCGTTATAGATCAGCGTCAGTTGCGCGGTGATGAGATCGCGGTCGTGCGCCTTTTCATCGAAGTTGTAGCCGCCGGCGTTGAAGTTGCCCCAGTAGTTCACGTAGAACAGCCACACGCCCGGGCGCGGCGCGGCGGTCGAGAAAATCTCGGGGCCGGCACCGTCGACGCTATCCACGTCGAGCCCGCCGCCGTCGGAGAGCAGCGGCTGCGCCCAGAACGCGTGATCGCCAATCGGCGAAATGACGTGCATGTCGACCTCGGCGCGCGGATCGTCCCATGTGAGGACGGCGCGCAGCTTGGCCGACGTCTTGGTGGTGTCGGCCTCGTAGAACTGCAGGCGTTGGCGTGACAGGCCGTCGGCGCTGACGATTTCAACGCTGTTCGAGCCCGGGCCGAACGCCCAGGGGCGCGCGAAGCGGCCTTCGCTATCGCCATACAGCGGCATGGCATTGCCGTTGACGACGAGCACTGGCGGGCGGCGTTGCTTGCCGGCCGCGCGGATGCGTCCAGCAATGAGCGTGCGGTACTTTTGCGCGCCACGGTCCACGGGCGGCTTCGGATATGCCGCGGTGTACTGCTCCAGCTCGTTGGTCAGCTTGCTGTTGCGCCAGCCGCCGATCGGCCCTTCCAGATCGGCCACCGGCTCAGCCAGCGCCGAAGCGGCCAGCAGCAGCGCAGCAGCCCCCAGCGCCAAGCGCGTCATCCCACTCTTCACAGCAAACCCTCCCCTCGGATCAGGCGACGCGCCATCGCCTCGACAAACTGTTCGTCCTGCCCGCGCGGGTGGCGCGCAAAGGCGAGGTGCAGATATTCGTGCGTCAGCGCGATGCGGTCTTCCTCGGTCGCAAGCCGGTGCACGTAGAGCCGGTTGCGGCGCGCGTCTGCGTAGGGACGACCTTCGTGCACGACGCACACGGCGGGCAGCGGCGGTGTCTCGTAACCGGGCTCGGCACCCAAGCGCGCAGACCAACCCGGCGCGCGCGCCTGCAGCCACTGCTGCGCGCCCGCCACGGGGGAACAATCCCCCGCCACCGGGCTCTGGAACGACGTGAGCGTCGCCTGCGGCCACCACTGCGCGAGGATCGCGTCGAACCCCTGGCCGCGTTGAGCAGCGGCGCGCGCCGCGGTCCAGCTCATCTGGCCGCGCGCGCTGATGGTGCCGTGGTATTGCACGGACTGGCCCGCCAATACCAGCGTGTCGGTAAATTCGGCTGCGTTGCGTGCGGCGGCCATCGGCGGGCGCGGCAGCACACGCTGGGTGCGCGAGCTGTCGGCGATGCGGTAGCAGCCCCTGTCGCGCGAGGCGTGCTGCACGAGATAGCTGCGCGCCGCCACGGCCAACGCACGCGCAGCTTGCGGCTCGGCGAGTTCGCCTTCGCGCTCGACCACGCGCGCCACGTAGTCGTTCATGCCCAGGCGGCCGGTGATGACGGGCGTGTTGTTCTGGCGTGCGAGCGTCAACTCGCCCTTGCTCTCGATCGGCAGCGTGTTGCCGTTGACGAAGCGCACGGCGTAGCGGCCTTCCAGGCGGCCGGGAGCGACCGGTTTGCCGCTGGCATCGCGCACCTCCCGAATCGGGTAACGCGCGAAGAAATCCACCACGACACAGGCATCGTCGTCGGGCACGGGCGTCTGTTCGATCAGCGGCGTAAGGCGCGGGGCGGCAGCGGCCAGCACCTGGTTGCTCGACCCGGCACCGCCGAGCCAGACGGGCGTGGCGTCGGCCAGCCAGCCAGCGGCACCGCCGATCGACGCGCCCGGGCGCTGCGGGTCGGGCATCGTCCACGTCTTGGCGCGCAGCAGACCGCCGAAGTCCGACACCGTGCCCTCGCCACGCCCAACGGTCAGCACAGAGACGAGCGTTTGCGCGGCAGTTTCGCGCCCATCGGCCGGAACGCTGCGCAGCGCGGTGAGCAGATCGGCGACCGGCACGCGATGCGTCGGCTGCATGGCACGCAGCTCGCGCAGCCACGTGGGCGATCCGGCTTGCTGCCAGAAGCGCCGCCAATCCACGCGGTCCAGCCCGAGACGCGCCGGTTCGAAATAGCGTCCGCACGACTGGATGAGCGCGCGCTCGCGGTCGATGCTGTTGCCGGCGGTGCAGCAGTAGACCTCTTCGGGGTCGTTACCGTGGCACGTGTAGTCGGGCGTGCTGATGCGACGCGAGACGAGGTAGCTGTAGACGAAGAGCTTCCAGACGCTGCCGAGCGGTGTTTCGGTGTCGCGCGGCAACGCGGTGGCTTGCGGCACGCCGCCGGCGGGGTCAACGCTGAATTGCCATAGCTTGGCGTCATCGCCTTGCAACGCTGCATATCGCAACGATGGAAGTGACTGGCCCACCGGCGCAGCGATGGCGTGCCCGGCAAGCGCGCAGGCGCCGGCGGCCCAGAGGACGCCGGTCAGCACACTGCGCGCGAGCGGGCGGGAACACATCGCCAGGTCACTCCACCTTGAACGGATAGCTAGCCGTCTTGCCGTCGCCCTGGAACGCCTTGGCTTCCGGCTGGTACATGCGGAAGTAACGCACCGGAGGCAGTGCAAAGCGGCCGGGCAGCGAGAAGCGCACCAGCTGGCGCAGCACGGTCGGGCGCTCCAGTGCGGGCACCGGCTGGTTATACGAGAGCTGGCCCATTTCATATGCGGCCTTGCGCTCGAACGCCTGCGCGCCGTTGCCTTCGTTCGGCTCGCCCTTCAGGCCGTCGATCTGGATGCCCCAGGTGGTGGCTTCCACTTCGGCGCCCGGCGGCAGCGGCACTTCGACCAGGCCGTAGCGGTACGTGCCCTGGCGCGGCGTCAGCACGACCTCATCGACGTAGAGTGCGTTGCTGTCGAGTGTGTCGCCCGGCTTGACCGGCTTGGCGGTAAAGGCGATGCCGCTGCTGCTGGCGCCGGCCGCCGGCTGCTTGGGCGCTTTGGGGTCCGGCTTGGCCGGTGCCGAATCGAGTGGCTCCAATCGGTACAGCTTGCGCTCCACCGTGATCGGCAGCTTGGAGGCCTCAGCCGCGCGGCTGCGGTACGACACGATGGCCGATTGTGTGGTCACGTCGGTCGGAGCCGCCGTCAGGTCCAGCGCGGCGGGGGCTTGTGCGCCGGTCCAGCGCCACGTCGGCACACCAACCGGAGAGCGCGTCGCCTGCCAACCGCCCGCAGAGACGGCCGGCTGGATGGTGGCAACGCTGGCGCCTTGCAGGCCACCCAGACCCTTCTGCAGCCAGACCAGCGCGACAGCGCGATCCATCGTCGGCAGGGCCGCGCTGGCGCGGGCCAGCAGCGGGGCCGGGTCGGCAGCCGAGCGCCCGCCGCCCATCAGCAACAGACTCTGCACCAGCGGCGAGGTGTTGGCAGCCAGCGCACTGCGTGCAGCAATCTCGGCAGAGACCAGCGCTTCCGGCACCGGCTGACCAATCTGGCGCATCAGCTGTGCCGTCAGCACCGTCGCGACCTGGCGCCCGCGCGGCGAATCCGGCGCCACGAAGATCAGGCTGTCGCCCGCTGCGGGGTCGGCATCAGCCGTGGCCTTGGCCGCCTTGCCGCCACTGGGCGCAAGCTCGTTAGCCACGCCTGAGAGCGGCGTCGCCACCGGCAGGCCCATCTCATTGGCAAACCACAGCGCCAGCGCGCGGTGCAGCAGCGGCTCGTTCTGGCTGGTGCGCTTGTAGGCTTCGAGCACCTGCTTCCAGTTGTCTGCCGGCAGGCTGATGCCGACCGAACGGCTGGCAAGCCAATCCGCGTAATACGCATACGACGTGATCAGCGCGCTGCTGGTGGTCAGCTCGCCCCACCAGCCGAAGGTGCCGTTGGTGCCTGCCAGCAGTGCGAGACGCTGGCGTTGCGTGCGCAGCAGCGCGTCGACGCCCTGCGTGCCGGCCGGACCGCCATCGCCCAGGCGCGTGCCGGTGGCTGCCAGACTCTGCTGGGCGAGTGCCAGTGGGATCAGGCGGCTGGCCGTCTGCTCGGCGCAACCGTACGGATATTCGATGAGGTCATCGGCCACGCGAGCAAACTGGCTGGCGGTGTTGCCGACCACCCGCAGGCGCACGTCGCGCGCATCAGCCGGCAGGCCAAGCGGCAGGCGCGAGCCCTGCAACTGCGTGAGCGGGACGACGTTTTCACGGTCGGCCAGCCAGCCCGTTGCATCCAGCTTGAGCGTGGTCTGCAGACGGTCCGAAACCTTGTCGTCCTGCTTCAGCTCGGCGTTCACGACACCCGCCTGCAGCGCCGTGACAGGCGCGCGCAGGTAGTTGGCGCCGCGCTTGAGCGTCACGCGCTGGTTGATGTTCAGGCCAGCGCCCGAGACGATCCAGTCGGCGGTGATGTCCTTGTCGGTCTGGTTGAAGGCGACCATGTCCAGGCGCGGCTGATCGCTTTCGCGGAAGCGTTGCGGGCCCGTCCATTTCAGGTACAGCGGCTTGTCGGAGCGGATGCTCGCCGTGCGCTGGCCAACGATGCCGTCCGATGCGCCGGTGGTGGACACCGCGCGCACCGTGATGCGCCAACGCGCCAGCGAATCCGGCATCTTGAACGTCATGCGGGCGCGGCCGTCAGCGCCGGTCTGCAGGTTGGCGACCCAAGCGGCGGTGTCCTGCTCGTCGCGGCGGGGCCGCTCCAGCACCTTCACGCCGCGCTCGTTGTGGCGGCCATATGTGCCGCCCGGCTTGCCCGGCAGCGAGGCGAGCGCCAGGTCGTAACTGATGAAACTCTGGCTCGACGTGGTGCGCACGCTGTTGCGGCGGGGGTGGTAGAAGAAATCGACGATGCTGGGCGCCACTTCGGGCTGCAGCACGTAAATCATTTCGTCGACCACCGACACGGTCAGGTTGGCCGGCACGGGCTTGCCCGCCAGAGCGCTGGTCAGGTCCAGCGTGACGGTCTCGCCCGGCGCGTAGACGGCCTTGTCGGCATGCACGCCCAGGTCCAGCGTCGGTTGCGTGACGACGATGCCGGCGTTCTGGAACACCATGTCGCCATCGCGCACGTATAGCACCGAGAACGTCATGTTCGGCGCGAACTCCGCACCGATCTTGATGCGGGCGCGGTACTGCGACGGCGTGACCTTCTGCAGGCTCAGCCATTCGCCGCCGCGCGTGAGCAGCGCGTGGTGCTCGACCTTGTCACGTTCGAGCGTGAGCAGCGCATCGTCCACCGGCAGCGGGAACGTGATCAGCGCTTCGGCCGTGTCGCCAATCTGGTAGCGATCGCGGTCGAACACCATTTCGATGTTGCCCGGCACAGTCTGCACGCCATCGCCGGCCACCCAGTGGCTCGATGCGGCAAGCAGGTTGCCGGCCGCATCGCGCACCGACAGCGTGTACGAACCCGGCTGGTCGAACTTGACCGGGAACGTGGCGTTGCCCTTGGCATCCGGCGCGAGCGTGCCTTCGGTGCGCGTGCGCGTTTCCAGGCGCACCAGATCCCACTTGGCGGGCGGCGCGCTGGCACCGCTTGCGCCACCGACAACCGGCATCGGCGTGAGCGTGAACGAGACGCTCTGCCCCGGCGTGGTGAAGTTCGACGTGGTCGACAGCTTGTACGGCGTGGCGCCGCGCGCGATCAGCAATTCGCGCGTGACCTTCACGCGGTACGCCGCGCCGTCGTTGGCAAACACGGTCACCACGTAGCGGCTGGGCTCCTTGGCGGCGGGCAACTCCAGCTTGGCGTTGCCGTCACCATCGGTGGTCAGCTCCTGCTGCTCCAGCTTGACGGGGAACAGGCCCGCGTAACGCAGTTCGCCCTCCACCATCGTCACCTGTTGTGCGCGCAGGTTGACCGACACCTTGCCGTTCTTGACCGGCTTGCCGTCCGGATAGCGCAGGCTGATCTTGCCCTTGACCGCTTCACCCGTGCCGTAGCTCGCCTTGTCCAGCGACAGGTTCACGTCAAAGTGCGGCTTGATGTATTCGGCCACGCGGAAGGCGCCGCCGTATGTGCTGCCGTTGTAGTCGCAGCGCAGTGAGTAGCCGCCGGCCGGTGCGTTGGACGGCAGCGTAAAGTGCGCATCGGCGCCCGTCTCACCTGCGAGGCGCGTGGTCGTTGTGGCCACCGGCGCACCATTCGGGTCAAGCACTTGCAGCTTGATGTCGCCGGCCGCCGGCACGGTCGATTCGATCGCGTTCTTGAAATTGCGGCCGATGAACTTGACGCTGACTTCGTCGCCGGGGCGATACAGCGGGCGATCGGTAAAGGCGTACAGCTTGGTGTTGTAGATCTCGCTGTCGTAATAGAAATTCTCGGAGATGAACACGCCGCCCGCGCGGTCGCTGCCGATCACGTAGCTGCGTTCGGGCGACACGTGGCGCAGGTCGGCCGTGCCGTCGGCCTCGGTGGTGCCGGAAGCGAGCACGCCTACGCCGTCGGTCCAGTTCACCGATGCACCGCTGACCGGCTTGCCGCTCTTGCGCTCGGCCGTCCACACCATCATCCCTTGCGAAGTGCCCTTGGTGACGGCCACGGTGTCCGACACAAACAGCAGCGTGTGCGCACGGTACGCGCCAATCACGGCTTCAACGATGTACAAACCGGCGGGCAGCTTGCCAACCGGGATCATCACGTTGCCGGCGTTCTGCGGCATCCATTCGCTGCTGCTGCCCTCGAGCTTCACGTCCTTGGGCGGTGCGATGGGCTTGGCGTCCCAGATCGGGTAGCGGAAGCGGCCCAGCAGTTCGTAGCCCTTGAGCGGCGCGTACTGCGGGTTGTTCGAGAAGCGCGTGGGCGCGGTCATCTGGTCGCCCATGCTGAACTGCGGCGCGGTCTCCACGGCCTTGCTGCGCGTGGCGAACGACAGCACACGCTGCCAGGCGCGGCGGGCTTGGCGCGTCCAGTTGTCCCACAGATAGGCGAGCGTGTTGGCCAGGCCTTCACCCGTGTAGTTGGCCTTGACGTCGATGCGGTGCAGGTTCTTTTGCGCCTTCAGAAATTCCAGCGGCTGCGGCACGCGGTAGACGAGGATGTCCGCGCCGCCGTAGCGGGACAGTTCGTCCTTGTACTCGCGGCCCGGCGCTTCAAGGCGGACCATCGCTTCCTGATCAGTCCCGTAGCTCGCATCCGAGAGCAGGAAGAACGGCTGCCCCTTGAACGGCTCGTAGCCGCTGCCCGGCACGTCGAACAGCGTTGGGTTCGGCGCTTCCTGCGCATCGGCCGCGTGCGCTGTCGACACCGAAGCGACCAACGCCAGCACCGTCACGCAGACGGCGGCAACGAGATTGAACGACAGCCAACGGTTGCGCATGAGTTTTTCTACCGTGTCAAAAAGGCCAGACGAAACACGCCGATGAAGTTGGGGTTGCCGCTCTGCGGCTGCCAGCGCGAGTCTTTCCATTGCATCAGTTCAGAGACCGGGACCGCGCGCAGGCCGTTGTCGGTGCGGGTAACGGTGCCGGTGTGGTAGGCGATGTAGCGATCCATCCAGATCATCAGATGCTGGTCGTCGCCTTGATCGAAGAAGAGCAGATCGCCAGGGAGCGCCTGGTTGACGTCCTTCGCAATGAATCGGCTGTTCTGCTGGATGAGCCCGAGCGCCGACACATACGCGCCGGTGCTGCCGTCGAAGCGCGCCCACCGCTGCGTGAGCGTGCGCTGGGCGGGCGTGAGATTCAGCTCGGGCGGCAGTTGCCGTGTGGATTCCGCATCGCGCATGCCGTTGGCGCGCAGCCAGCGGGCGTCGTGCGTGCGCAGCGCCTCGCCGGCGGCAAAGCGCACCAGCCCGGCACAGTCGCGGTGCGTCCAGCGCGGCGTCGGGCCCTGGCGGAGCTGCTCGTTGACGATGCGCACGAACCACGCACGGAACATGCTGGATTGGTCCGGCGTGAGCGCATCGGCATCCGCGGGCGCCGTATCGGCCCAGCCTGACAGCCCATGCACAGACGGAGCGAGCAGGCTGGCTCCCACCGCCGTCAACCAACGGCGGCGGTTCAACGCAGCGGCCTGGGCGCGCAGCGTCATTGCGAGCTGGTGCTGTCTTGGGAAGCGGGCGCCACCGCCGTGGCCGGCACATCCGCCGACGGCCCTGGCGATACCGCTGCGTCAACCGCCGCCGGCGTGCCATCTCCGCCGGCAGGCAGGCCGCGCCCGCTCGACAGCCACGTCACCGGCACCCAGCCGCGCGACGACAGCACACCGCCATCCAGCGCCAGCGACACCGGCGCGTACCCCGACAACGCCTTGAGCTTGGGAAACAGATGCGTCTGCGCGGCGTTGAGGAACACCGCTTCCTGATCGGCGGGCAGCGCGGCACCGGCTTCGCGGCGGACGAGCGGCGCGAGCGACGCGGGCGTCATCGTCAGGACGATGCGATCGGCCTTGTCCTTCGGCAGGCTATCCGCCACCGCCGGGAAGCGCTTGGCGAGCACCGCCAAGGCGTCTTCGACGAGGCGCGCGTCCGGCGAGAACACGACCACATCGCCCGCAATCGCCAGCGTGACGGGGAAGTAGCGATCCGACGACAGTTGCGCCGCAAACGGTGCGCCCGCCGATTGCGCGGTACCGTAGCGCGCGCTCACCGGGCGCTGCCACAGCGTGGCGTTGGCGGGCCCTTGCTTCATCGTCACCGGCAGGCGCTTGTACGGACCGGACTTGTCGTCGGCCTGCGCCTTGGCTTCGTATGACCCAACGATCTGGCCAAACAGCGCGCCGAGCGCCGGCTTGACCGCCTCGGCCTGCGACGCCGACGACAGCTTCGCCACGAACAACGGCGCCACCAGCGACGACTTGCCGTACCAGCACGCAGCGGCTGGCCCTGCAAACGCATCGCCGACGTGCGCGGCGGCTTCGCTAATCTCCTTGGCGTCGCCGGCCACGGACTTCAGCAGCGTGCCGGCGGCCTTCCAGTCGACCGGCAGTGTCGCGCACGCGGCAGGATCAGATGGCAACGCGCGCCAAAGCGCGGCGTTGTCCCACTTTGCCGACAGCCGCGCCGGGTCGATGAGCGCGGCGCTCTGCCAGCCGTTGCCCGCGCCGTCCTTACCCGATCCGAAGTCGAAACGCAGCGCTTCAATGCCAGGGAAATACTGCTGATAACCGAATGACAGATAGTTGGCGCTCACCACAACGTGATGGCCCGTCGGCTCCTGCGCGGGCAGCGCGTACGCCGTGGCTTGCACGTTGCGCTTGCCGGCATCGTCGGAGAACAGCGCCGCCAGCGCGTTCGCCTGCTTGGCAATCGGCTTGCCGTCCTTGTCCAGCAGCATGCCCGGCTCGGACAGCGCGATCAGCCGGTCGCCCTTGCTGGCAATCAGGATCGAACGCGTGGCCGAAAGCCTGAGCGCGTAGACCGGCGCGCCCGAATCGCCCAGCCCATCGGCGACCTTGCTGAGCTGCGCATCGCTCGTCGCCACGGTGGCGACGGCTTCCAGCGCCTTGGCCAGGCCGTTGCGCTGCATCGAGAGCACCCAGTAGCGCAGCTTGTCGTCCGGGCCCCGCCACAGCATCACGCGCGCGGGCTCGTCAAACACGTGCTTGAGCACGGTCTCGGCCAGATCGAGCTTCTGCTCGTACGCCAGGCGGCGCAGCGCACCGGCCACCGAGAGGCGGTCGTCGTTGCCTTCGTAATAGGCGACGAAATCTTCGGTCAACACATCGCGCAGCAGCGGCACGCGCAGCACGTCGCGCGGCAGTTGCGACAGGCTTTGGCTGTCGATCAGGGCGTCGGGATAGGTCAGATCGAGCTGGACCTGGCGGGCGTGCAGCGCGCGTGTACGGCCAAACGGGTGCCAGACCATCTGCACCACCGCCGTGCCGGCAACGACCAGGGCGACCGCACCAACGGCGATCTGCTTGCGTGTGAGCTTCATGGAGGAATCGTCGGCAAGGCTGGAGGGGCCGGCGACTTGCTGGAATCTGCTCCGCTGGAGGGCGCGTAGATTGTAAAAAGTGCCGGTCTATAACCGGGAAATCATAGCGGTTGGCATGTTAAGGCGGGTTAACGTCTCAAGAAAATACGGAACCGACAGCACCAGTGTTGTTTGGCGTCTGCACACGGCGCCTTGGCGAAAAGCGGACAAAAAAAGCCCGGCACATGGCCGGGCTTTGATGGTGTTGCTTGCGTTCGCTTACGCGTCGCCTTCTTGCTGAACGGCAGGCGTTTCGAAGATCGAAGCGGCTTCTTCTTCGGCAATCGCTGCAGCGCGGTCGCGGTCGGCTACTTCCTTCGCCTTGCGGGCGCGGTGGTAGGCCAGGCCGGTACCGGCCGGGATCAGACGGCCAACGATGACGTTTTCCTTCAGACCACGCAGGTCGTCGACCTTGCCCATGATGGCGGCTTCGGTCAGCACGCGCGTGGTTTCCTGGAACGACGCCGCCGAGATGAAGCTGTCGGTCGACAAAGATGCCTTCGTAATACCCAGCAGCAGGTTCTCGTAGGTCGCCGGACGCTTGCCCAGCGCGATCACCTTGTCGTTCTCGTCGAGCAGGTCCGAACGCTCCACCTGCTCACCCGGGATGAAGCGGGTGTCGCCGGTGTCAACGATCTGCACGCGGCGCAGCATCTGACGAACAATCACTTCGATGTGCTTGTCGTTGATCTTCACGCCTTGCAGACGGTACACGTCCTGCACTTCGTCGACGATGTAGGTCGCCAGCTCTTCCACGCCCTTCAGACGCAGGATGTCGTGCGGGTCGGCCGGGCCTTCGACGATCATTTCGCCCTTGTTGACCACCTGGCCGTCGTGCACCAGCACCTGCTTTTCCTTGGCGATCAGGAACTCGTGGGCGTTGCCGTCGAGATCCGTAATCACCAGGCGCTGCTTGCCCTTGGTGTCCTTACCGAACGAAGTCGTACCGGTGACTTCCGCCAGCACGGCGGCGTCCTTCGGCGAACGGGCTTCGAACAGCTCGGCCACACGCGGCAGACCACCGGTAATGTCACGCGTCTTCTGCGATTCGGTCGGGATACGTGCGAGCACTTCACCAACGTGCACTTGCTGACCGTCCTTCACGGTGATCAGCGCGCCCACCTGGAAGCCGATGGTCACGGAGTGGTCCGTGCCCGGGATCTTCACTTCAGCGCCCGACGAGTCGAGCAGCTTCACCTGCGGACGGATGCCCTTCGTGGCAGCGGTACGACGCTTCGCATCGATCACCACCAGCGTCGACAGACCGGTCACTTCGTCCATCTGCTTGGCGACAGTCACGCCTTCTTCGACGTTCTCGAACTTGATGGTGCCCGAGTACTCCGAAATGATCGGACGCGTCAGCGGATCCCACGTGGCGAGTTGCGTGCCGGCCTTGATGGACTGGCCATCCTTGACCAGCAGCGTCGCGCCGTACACGATCTTGTGGCGCTCACGCTCGCGGCCGTGGTCGTCGGTGATCAGCGCTTCGCCCGAACGCGAGATGACGATCTGCTCGCCCTTCGCGTTGGTGACGTAACGCATGGTCGCCGTGAAACGCACGGTACCGGTTGCCTTCGCTTCCACGCTCGATGCCACTGCCGCACGCGATGCCGCACCACCGATGTGGAACGTACGCATCGTCAGCTGCGTGCCCGGCTCACCGATCGACTGCGCAGCGATCACACCCACTGCTTCGCCCGAGTTCACCAGCACACCGCGGCCGAGGTCGCGACCGTAGCACTTGGCGCACAGGCCGTAGCGCGTATCGCAAGACAGCGGCGTGCGAACCTTCACCTCGTCCACGCCCAGCGCGTCGATCAGGTCCACCATGTCTTCGTCGAGCAGCGTGCCGGCCTCGATCGCGGTTTCCTGCGTTTCCGGGTTCACCACGTCGTTGACGACCACGCGGCCCAGGATACGGTCGCGCAGGGCTTCAATCACTTCACCGCCTTCGACCAGGGCCTTCATGGCCACGCCGTTGGAGGTGCCGCAATCGTCTTCCACCACCACCAGATCCTGCGTCACATCGACCAGACGACGGGTCAGGTAACCCGAGTTCGCGGTCTTCAGTGCCGTATCAGCCAGACCCTTACGTGCGCCGTGGGTCGAGATGAAGTACTGCAGAACGTTCAGGCCTTCGCGGAAGTTCGCGGTAATCGGCGTCTCGATAATCGAGCCGTCCGGCTTGGCCATGAGGCCACGCATACCGGCGAGCTGACGGATCTGCGCTGCGGAACCCCGTGCGCCCGAGTCGGCCATCATGTAGATGGAGTTGAACGACTCTTGCTTGACGGCCTTGCCGTTGCGGTCGACCACGTCTTCGGTCTGGAGCTGCTCCATCATCGCCTTGCCCACCTGGTCACCAGCGGCGCCCCAGATGTCCACGACGTTGTTGTAACGCTCCTGGTCCGTCACCAGACCCGACATGTACTGCTTGTCGTATTCCTTCACCTTGGCGGCTGCCTCGGAGATGATCTTCTCCTTGGCCGGCGGCACCAGCATGTCGTCGATGGCGATGGAGATACCGGCACGCGTTGCCAGGCGGAAGCCCGACTGCAGCAGCTTGTCAGCGAAGATCACGGTTTCGCGCAGACCACACTTGCGGAATGCCGTGTTGATCAGGCGCGAAATTTCCTTCTTCTTCAGCGGCTTGTTCAGCACCGAGAACGGCAGACCCTTGGGCAGGATCTCCGACAGGATCGCGCGGCCAACCGTCGTGGCCTGCAGCGTGATCTTCGGTGCGAAGCGGGCGTCGCCGTCGGCTTCCGGGTTCACCAGCTCATACTCGGTGATCCGCACGTTCACGCGCGAAGCCAGTTCGACTTCCTTGTTCTCGTAGGCGCGGATCACTTCCGAGATGTCGGCGAAGGTCATGCCCTCGCCCTTGCCGTTGATCTTGTCCCGGGTCGTGTAGTACAGACCCAGCACCACGTCTTGCGACGGCACGATCGACGGATCGCCGTTGGCCGGGAACAGCACGTTGTTCGACGCCAGCATCAGCGTGCGCGCTTCCATCTGCGCTTCGAGCGACAGCGGAACGTGAACAGCCATCTGGTCACCGTCGAAGTCGGCGTTGAACGCCGCGCAGACCAGCGGGTGCAGCTGGATGGCCTTGCCTTCGATCAGCACCGGCTCGAACGCCTGGATACCCAGACGGTGCAGCGTCGGTGCGCGGTTCAGCATCACCGGGTGTTCGCGGATCACCTCTTCGAGGATGTCCCACACCACCGGCGTCTGGCTTTCCACTTCCTTCTTCGCTGCCTTGATCGTGGTGGCGATGCCCATCGTTTCCAGCTTGTGGAAGATGAACGGCTTGAAGAGTTCGAGCGCCATCAGCTTGGGCAGGCCGCACTGATGCAGCTTCAGCGTCGGGCCCACCACGATAACCGAACGGCCCGAGTAGTCCACGCGCTTGCCCAGCAGGTTCTGACGGAAACGGCCGCCCTTACCCTTGATCATTTCAGCCAGCGACTTCAGCGGACGCTTGTTGGCACCGGTCATCGCCTTGCCGCGACGGCCGTTGTCCAGCAGCGAGTCCACTGCTTCCTGCAGCATGCGCTTTTCGTTGCGCACGATGATCTCCGGCGCCTTCAGCTCGAGCAGACGCTTCAGGCGGTTATTCCGGTTGATCACGCGGCGATACAGGTCATTCAGGTCCGACGTGGCGAAACGGCCGCCGTCCAGCGGCACCAGAGGACGCAGCTCGGGCGGCAGCACCGGCAGCACTTCGAGGATCATCCAGTCCGGCTTGATGCCCGAACGCTGGAATGCCTCGAGCACCTTCAGGCGCTTGGCGAACTTCTTGATCTTGGCTTCCGAGCCCGTGGCCTGCAGCTCGGCGCGGATCGTCTCGATCTGCTTCTCGATGTCGATGCCGCGCAGCAGCTCGCGAATGCCTTCGGCGCCCATCATGGCGACGAATTCGCCTTCGCCGTATTCGTCGCACTTGGCCAGGTAGTCGTCTTCCGACATGATCTGGCTCTTCTTGAGCGCGGTCATGCCCGGCTCAACCACGACGAATGCTTCGAAGTACAGCACGCGCTCGATGTCGCGCAGCGTCATGTCGAGCACCATGCCCAGACGCGACGGCAGCGACTTCAGGAACCAGATGTGCGCGGTCGGCGCAGCCAGTTCAATGTGGCCCATGCGCTCACGTCGCACCTTGGCCAGCGTCACTTCAACGCCGCACTTCTCGCAGATCACGCCACGGTGCTTCAGGCGCTTGTACTTGCCGCACAGGCACTCGTAGTCCTTGATCGGGCCGAAGATCTTGGCGCAGAACAGACCGTCACGCTCAGGCTTGAACGTACGGTAGTTGATGGTCTCGGGCTTCTTGACTTCGCCGAACGACCACGAACGGATTTTCTCAGGCGACGCGAGGCCGATCTTGATCGCGTCAAACTGCTCTTCTTGCTGTACCTGACGGAATAGGTCGAGCAATGCTTTCATTCCAAACTCCTTGAGTTTGAGGCTGGCGCCCTGGTGTGACCCAAAGGCGCCGGCCCTAAATCTTCGTCAATGGCTGCTGTTACCAGGGCATGGCGATGTTGCCGCCATGCCCTCACCGCATCGGCGCTTAGTTGCGCTCGAGGTCGATGTCGATACCCAGCGAGCGGATTTCCTTCACCAGCACGTTGAACGATTCCGGCATGCCGGCATCAATCGAGTGCTCGCCCTTGACGATGTTCTCGTACACCTTGGTCCGGCCGTTCACGTCATCCGACTTCACGGTCAGCATTTCCTGCAGCACGTAGGATGCGCCGTACGCTTCGAGTGCCCACACTTCCATTTCACCGAAACGCTGGCCACCGAACTGGGCCTTACCGCCCAGCGGCTGCTGCGTCACCAGCGAGTACGGACCGGTCGAACGCGCGTGCATCTTGTCGTCGACCAAGTGGTGCAGCTTGAGCATGTGCATCACGCCCAGCGTGACCGGACGCTCGAAGGCTTCACCGGTGCGGCCGTCGAACAGCGTGACCTGTTGTTTGGAAGCGGTCAGGCCCTTCTCCTTCGCAATGTCTTCCGGATAGGCGAGGTCCAGCATGCGGCGGATTTCGTCCTCATGCGCACCATCGAACACCGGCGTCGCGAACGGCACGCCCTTCTTCAGGTTCTCGGCCAGCTCGAGGATTTCCGCGTCGGACAGGCTGTCCAGATCTTCAACCTTGCCGCTCTCGTTGTAGATCTGACCCAGCAGCTTGCGGATCTCGGCAGCCTTGGCTTGCGCCTTGAGCATGTTGCCGATGCGCTCGCCCAGACCGCGTGCGGCCCAACCCAGGTGGGTTTCGAGAATCTGACCCACGTTCATCCGCGAAGGCACGCCCAGCGGGTTCAGCACGATGTCGGCAGGTGTGCCGTCGGCCATGTACGGCATGTCTTCGATCGGGGTGATCTTCGACACAACACCCTTGTTACCGTGACGGCCGGCCATCTTGTCGCCAGGCTGCAGGCGACGCTTCACGGCCAGGTACACCTTGACCATCTTGATCACGCCCGGCGGCAGTTCGTCGCCTTGCGTGAGCTTCTTGCGCTTCTCTTCGAACGCGAGGTCGAAGTCGTGGCGCTTCTGCTCGATGGCAACCTTCACGGCTTCCAGCTGCAGCGCGACTTCGTCTTCTGCCGGGCGGATGTCGAACCAGTGCCACTTGTCCAGATCGGCCAGGTATTCCTTCGTGAGCGCGGTGCCCTTGGCCAGCTTCTTCGGGCCGCCGTTTGCAATCTTGCCCACCAGCAGACGCTCCAGACGCTGGAAGGCATCGCCTTCCACGATACGCAGCTGGTCGTTCAGGTCCAGGCGGTAGCGCTTCAGTTCCTCATCGATGATCGACTGGGCGCGCTTGTCACGCACCACGCCTTCACGCGTGAAGACCTGCACGTCGATCACGGTACCGCTCATGCCCGAAGGCACGCGCAGCGAGGTGTCCTTCACGTCGGACGCCTTCTCACCGAAGATCGCACGCAGCAGCTTCTCTTCCGGCGTCAGCTGGGTCTCGCCCTTGGGCGTGACCTTGCCGACCATCACGTCGCCGGCTTCCACTTCTGCGCCGATGTACGTGATGCCCGATTCGTCCAGGCGAGCCAGTTGTGCTTCGGCCAGGTTCGAGATGTCGCGCGTGATTTCTTCCGGTCCGAGCTTGGTGTCGCGAGCAACGACCGACAGCTCCTCGATGTGGATCGAGGTGTAGCGGTCTTCAGCCACGACGCGCTCCGAGATCAGGATCGAATCCTCGAAGTTGTAGCCGTTCCAGGGCATGAACGCGACCAGCATGTTCTGGCCGAGCGCCAGCTCGCCCATGTCGGTCGAGGCGCCGTCAGCAATCACGTCGCCGCGGGCAACAACGTCGCCCACCTTGACCATCGGACGCTGGTTGATGTTCGTGTTCTGGTTCGAACGCGTGTACTTGATCAGGTTGTAGATGTCCACGCCGACTTCACCGGCGACGGCTTCGGCATCGTTTACGCGGATCACCACACGGTTCGCGTCAACGTAGTCGACCACGCCGCCACGGGTTGCCTGCACGGCGGTACCCGAGTCCACTGCCACGGTGCGCTCGACGCCGGTACCCACCAGCGGCTTGTCCGCACGCAGGCAGGGCACGGCCTGACGCTGCATGTTTGCGCCCATCAGTGCACGGTTTGCATCATCGTGCTCGAGGAACGGCACCAGCGAAGCTGCAGCCGACACGATCTGCGACGGTGCCACGTCGATGTACTGCACGCGGTCCGGTGTGACCATACGGGTTTCACGCTCGCTGCCTTCACGTGCGGAGACCAGTTCGTCAATCAGGTTACCGTCCTTGTCCAGCGTCGCGTTGGCCTGCGCCACCACGTACTTGCCTTCCTCGATGGCCGACAGGTAATCCACCTGATCGGTCAGCTTGCCGTTTTCAACCTTGCGGTACGGCGTTTCGAGGAAGCCGTAGTCGTTCAGTTGTGCGTACAGCGCCAGCGAGTTGATCAGACCAATGTTCGGACCTTCCGGCGTTTCGATCGGGCACACGCGGCCATAGTGGGTCGGGTGCACGTCACGGACTTCAAAGCCCGCACGCTCGCGCGTCAGACCGCCCGGGCCCAGGGCCGAAATACGGCGCTTGTGCGTGACTTCCGACAGCGGGTTGGTCTGGTCCATGAATTGCGACAGCTGCGACGAACCGAAGAACTCGCGAATCGCCGACGAAATCGGCTTCGAGTTGATCAGGTCGTGCGGCATCAGGTTTTCCGTCTCAGCCTGGCCCAGACGTTCCTTCACGGCGCGTTCAACACGCGACAGCCCGGCACGGAACTGGTTTTCTGCCAGTTCGCCGACGCAGCGCACACGGCGATTGCCGAGGTGGTCGATATCGTCGACTTCGCCCTTGCCGTTACGCAGGTTCACCAGCAGCTTGATCGTGTCGAGGATGTCCTCGTCGGTCAGCACCATCGGGCCGGTACCGCTCGAGCGGTTCAGGCGGCTGTTGACCTTCATGCGGCCAACACGCGACAGGTCGTACGAGTCTTCGCTATAGAACAGACGCTGGAACAGTGCTTCAACGGCGTCTTCGGTCGGCGGCTCGCCGGGGCGCATCATGCGGTAGATGGCGATACGCGCGGCGGTCTGGTCGGCGGTGTCGTCCGTGCGCAGCGTCGCCGACATGTACGGACCTTGATCCAGGTCGTTCGTGTACAGCGTCTGGATTTCCTTCACGCCGGCGTCACGCAGCTTCTCGAGCACGCCTTCGGTCAGTTCGTCGTTGGCGTTGGCCAGGACTTCACCGGTGTCCGGGTCGACGATGTTCTTCGCCAGCACGCGGCCCAGCAGGTAGTCTTCCGGCACGCTGATCAGCTTGGTGCCCGCGGAATCCAGGTCGCGGATGTGCTTGGCGTTGATGCGCTTGTCCTTCTCGACCACGACCTTGCCGTTCTTGTCGGAAATGTCGAAGCGAGCGACTTCACCGCGCAGACGCTCGGGCACGAATTCCATCAGTGCGCCTTCCGTCTTGAGCGTGAAGTTATCGAACACGAAGAAGTGCGCCAGGATCTGTTCCGGCGTCAGGCCAATGGACTTCAGCAGGATCGTCACCGGCATCTTGCGGCGGCGGTCAACGCGGAAGTAAAGGATGTCCTTCGGGTCGAATTCGAAATCGAGCCACGAGCCGCGGTACGGGATGATCCGCGCCGAGAACAGCAGCTTGCCCGAGCTGTGCGTCTTGCCCTTGTCGTGCTCGAAGAACACGCCCGGCGAACGGTGCAGCTGGGACACGATCACACGTTCCGTCCCGTTGATCACGAACGAACCGGTGGAGGTCATGAGCGGAATTTCGCCCATGTAGACTTCCTGCTCCTTGATCTCCTTGACCTTGGTGGGATTCTCGCGGTCGTTGATGATCAAGCGCACTTTTGCGCGCAGCGCCGAGTGGAAGGTCAGACCACGCTGCTGACATTCCTTGACGTCAAACGGCGGGTTGGACAGGTGGTACGACACGAACTCCATGCGTGCCAGACCATTGTGCGACACGATGGGGAAAATGGCGTTGAACGCCGCTTGCAGACCTTCGCTCTTGCGTTGTGCAACAGGAGCGTTCTCCTGCAAGAACTGGGCATACGATTGAATCTGGGTGGCAAGCAGGAAGGGAACCTGATGAACCGTTGCGCGTTTCGCGAAACTCTTGCGAATACGCTTCTTCTCGGTAAAGCTGTACGCCATGGGATCTCCGAATCATCGCAAGTGCGCGCGACGGACTTAAGGCGATAAGGCACGCCTG
Organism: Ralstonia sp. PBBBR1; assembly: GCF_002256165.1. Taxonomy (NCBI): domain Bacteria; kingdom Pseudomonadati; phylum Pseudomonadota; class Betaproteobacteria; order Burkholderiales; family Burkholderiaceae; genus Ralstonia; species Ralstonia sp. PBBBR1. The sequence continues at coordinate 189,321 of NZ_NKIL01000009.1, forward strand.
ACACTTGAGGTGTTCAGCGACTGGTGACGGGATTTGGCGGTTGGCCGCTACCAACCTCTGGCTGACGGTACTGCGCGCGCCACCCGCACATGAGCCCATGGAGCCCATGCTACGGACGGGGGAGCACCCGACCAAACTTGCCTTCTGCAGTCGGTTCAGAAGACAAACATCAGCGGACTGCGAACTGCCTAGTGTGCCACTGATGTTTGGCCTCTGCTGGCCTTGTCCTGGCCGGCTGCCGGAAAACCCGGCAAAGAGACTTCAACGATACTTATAGCGTGATTGCGGGATCGCTCAACAATCGGCCCCACAAGCGCAAAAAGGCTGGCGCCGGGAAATCTCCCTTTGCCAGCCTCCATCGCGTACCAGGTACGGCACGCGAGACCTGCACTTACTTGGCTTCGGCTTCCGCGCCGGCTTCCACCAGCTTCTTCACCAGCTCGTCGGCGGTCTTCTTGTCGACGCCTTCCTTCACGGGCTTCGGTGCGCCATCGACCAGGTCCTTGGCTTCCTTCAGGCCCAGGCCGGTGATTTCACGCACGGCCTTGATGACGCCAACCTTGTTCGCGCCGGCGCTCTTCAGCGTCACGGTGAATTCGGTTTGCTCTTCAGCGGCAGCAGCGCCACCAGCAGCAGCCGGACCGGCCACGGCCACGGCAGCAGCCGACACGCCAAACTTCTCTTCGAACGCCTTGACCAGGTCGTTCAGTTCCATCACGGACATCGCGCCAACGGCTTCCAGGATGTCGTCTTTGGTGATTGCCATTTGAATAACTCCAGAATGTGATTCGGTATCGATCGTGCGATCTGTACGTGGTGCCGCAGCCTATTAGGCCGCTGCAGCCTCGCCTTCGCCTTGCTTGGCAGCCAGGGCACCCAGGGCGCGGGCAAAGCCCGACACCGGCGCCTGCATGACGAACAGCAGCTTGCTGAGCAGTTCTTCGCGGCTCGGAATCGTTGCCAGCGCCTTCACGGCGTCGACGTCGAGAACCTTGCCATCGTACGAACCAGCGCGCAGCACCAGCTTGTCATTGCCCTTGGCGAAATCGTTCAGCACCTTGGCCGGGGCCACTGCGTCTTCGGAAATACCGTAGATCAGCGGGCCGGTCAGTTGCTCGGCGAGTTCGGCAAACGGCGTGCCTTCAACAGCGCGGCGTGCCAGCGTGTTCTTCAGAACGCGCAGGTAGACGCCTTGCTGGCGCGCTTGCGCGCGCAGCTTGGTCAGATCGCCAACCGTGATACCGCGATATTCGGCGACGACGATGGTCGAGGCCTTGGCGACTTGCGCCGTTACCTCGGCCACGACGGCCTTCTTATCTTCGAGATTGAGTGCCACGGTTAAGCTCCAAAACGACGTCGGCTTCCGCAGTCGCTGCGGTCACCTCGGTCAGTCCAAAAGTACGGCGTCCGATTGGCACAAATCACTTCGGCAATACCAAAGTCACTCATTCCCTTCGGGGGCGCCATCTGCGTTGGCTGAAGTCCCCTCCGCTTCCGGAGTGGGCCGCGATTAAGGTGTTGGCTCCGAGGAGCCCCACACCGCCAACGGTCTTTGATAACCAGTGGCGTCTGCCTACTTGCGCAGACGTCTGCCACTGCCCAAAGTCTTGTCCCTCAAGCTTCGAGGGTCTGCGCGGCCGAAGCCACGCAAGAGAAAACTGCTGACACCAGGATGGTTATCGGGCCGCCCGGTGCGAATGATCGAGAGCGATCAGGCAGCCAGGGTTGCCTGGTCAACACGCACGCCCACGCCCATCGTCGACGAGACGGCGACCTTGCGCAGGTAGACGCCCTTGCTCGATGCCGGCTTGGCCTTGGTCAGTGCGTCCAGCAGTGCAGCCAGGTTGCTCTTCAGCGCTGCCGGCTCGAACGAGCGGCGGCCGATGGTGGCGTGGATAATACCGGCCTTATCGACACGGAATTGCACCTGACCAGCCTTGGCGTTCTTCACAGCCGTGGCAACGTCCGGCGTCACGGTGCCGACCTTCGGGTTCGGCATCAGGCCACGCGGGCCCAGGATCTGACCCAGCGTACCGACCACGCGCATCGTGTCCGGCGAAGCGATCACGACGTCGAAGTCCATCTTGCCGGCCTTGATCTGCTCGGCGAGGTCTTCCATGCCGACGATCTCAGCGCCTGCAGCCTTGGCTTGCTCGGCCTTGTCGCCTTGCGCGAACACGGCCACGCGCACCGACTTGCCGGTACCGGCAGGCAGCACCACCGAACCACGAACCACCTGGTCCGACTTCTTCGCATCGATGCCCAGTTGCACGGCCACGTCGATGGACTCATCGAACTTGGCGCTGGCGCATTCCTTAACGAGGCTCAGCGCTTCGTCGATCGGGTAGAACTTGGTACGTTCGACCTTGGCCTTGTTCGCGGCCGCACGCTTCGAAATCTTTGCCATAATTACAGGCCCTCCACCGTGATACCCATCGAACGGGCGCTACCGGCGATCGTACGCACGGCGGCGTCCAGATCAGCTGCGGTAAGGTCAGCGTTCTTCGCCTTGGCGATTTCCTCTGCCTGAGCGCGGGTGATCTTGCCAACCTTGTCGGTATGCGGCTTGGCGGAACCCTTCTGGATACCGGCAGCCTTCTTGATGAGCACGGTCGCCGGCGGCGACTTCATCACGAAGGTGAAGCTCTTGTCGGCGAAGGCGGTGATCACCACCGGCACCGGCAGGCCCGGTTCCATACCTTGAGTCTGCGCGTTGAACGCCTTGCAGAACTCCATGATGTTCAGACCGCGCTGACCCAGGGCCGGGCCGACGGGCGGGGACGGATTTGCTTTACCAGCCGGAATTTGCAGCTTGATAAAGCCAATAATTTTCTTGGCCATCTTGACTCCAATCCGGATTGCCCAGTTCAAACAACGATGGCAATCCTGTTGAGTGGTAACGCATCGGCGCAAGGCCGACGCTCCTCTGTTGGCGCGGGCGGCTTCGCCACCGTTGCCCGCCAAATCCAGTGGACCGGGCGATTGGCGCAGTGGCTTGCGCCACCGCACCAAATTTCTTAAACCTTCTCGACCTGACCGAACTCGAGTTCGACGGGCGTTGCACGTCCGAAGATCGTCACGGAAACGCGCAGGCGCGATTTCTCGTAGTTCACTTCCTCGACGTTGCCATTGAAGTCGGTAAACGGGCCTTCCTTCACACGCACCATTTCGCCCACTTCGAACAGCGTCTTGGGACGCGGTTTCTCGACCCCTTCCTGGATCTGGGCCATGATTTTGTCGACTTCGCTCTTGGAGATCGGCGAGGGGCGATTGCCCGTACCACCAATGAAACCAGTGACCTTGGAAGTGTTCTTCACCAAGTGCCAGGTCTCGTCGGTCATCTCCATTTCGACAAAGACGTAGCCGGGGAACAGGCGGCGCTCAGTCACGGTCTTGCGACCGCTCTTGCTCTCCATCACCTCTTCCGACGGCACCAGAATCTGACCGAACAGATGTTGCAGGCCTTCGCGCTCGATGCGCTCCTGCAGCGCGCGTTGCACGCTTTTTTCCATGCCCGAATAGGCATGCACGACATACCAGCGCTTCTTCGAGGCCGGTGCGGACGAATCCGTGGACGTGTCGTTCGCTACGTTATCCGTCATGGCTTCACTCGATTATTTCCAGCCCAGCACGAGTGAGAAGATCACCCACTCAATGAGCTTGTCCGCAGACCACAGGAACAGGGCCATGATCACGACGAACGCAAACACCAGACCGGTCATCTGCCCGGCTTCCTTGCGCGTCGGCCACACCACTTTGCGAACTTCGCGGTACGACTCGCGCGCGAACTCGATGAAGCTCTGCCCCGGTGCGGACACCAGCGCAACGCCCGCGCCCAACACCAGCCCGCCGATCAGCGAGGCAGCACGGACATAGCTCGGCTGTTGCGCCAGCAGGTAAAAACCGATCACCCCAGCGACCAGCAGCAGGAACGCCAAGGCCAGCAACCATTTGCCGCTGGCGGTGTTGACGGTTTCGACGTTCGGATTGGCCATGTTTCCCAAACGAGACTAAGCCGCGTGGCGCGTTTTCCTGCGCGACGCGGCTGATGAATTGGCAGGGGCAGAGGGAATCGAACCCCCAACCTTCGGTTTTGGAGACCGACGCTCTGCCAGTTGAGCTATACCCCTAAAACAGCTTTGGGGTTGCCATTCGGTCAACCCCACTCTGGCACTTCACGTGCGGCCGGTTGGCAGCCGCACGGAAGAGTTACAGCACTTACTCGATGATCTTAGCGACGACGCCGGCGCCGACGGTACGACCGCCTTCACGGATGGCGAAGCGCAGGCCTTCTTCCATGGCGATCGGGGCGATCAGCTTGACGGTGATCGACACGTTGTCGCCCGGCATGACCATTTCCTTGTCGGCCGGCAGCTCGATCGAGCCGGTCACGTCCGTCGTACGGAAGTAGAACTGCGGACGGTAGTTGTTGAAGAACGGCGTGTGACGACCGCCCTCGTCCTTCGACAGGATGTAGACCTCGCCCGTGAAGTGCGTGTGCGGCTTGATCGAACCCGGCTTGCACAGCACTTGGCCGCGCTCGACGTCTTCGCGCTTCGTGCCGCGCAGCAGGATACCGACGTTGTCGCCTGCCTGACCTTGGTCCAGCAGCTTGCGGAACATTTCCACGCCCGTGCAGGTGGTCTTCTGCGTGGCCTTGATACCGACGATTTCCAGCTCTTCGCCGACCTTGACTACGCCGCGCTCGATACGGCCGGTCACCACGGTGCCGCGACCCGAGATCGAGAACACGTCTTCCACCGGCATCAGGAACGTGCCGTCAACAGCGCGCTCCGGCGTCGGGATGTAGGTGTCCAGTGCGTCGGCCAGGTTCATGATGGCCACTTCGCCCAGCTCGCCCTTGTCGCCTTCCAGCGCCAGCTTGGCCGAACCCTTGATGATCGGGGTGTCGTCGCCCGGGAAGTCGTACTTCGACAGAAGTTCGCGCACCTCCATCTCGACCAGCTCCAGCAGCTCAGCGTCGTCCACCATGTCGCACTTGTTCAGGAACACGACGATGTACGGCACACCAACCTGGCGGGCCAGCAGGATGTGCTCACGCGTTTGCGGCATCGGGCCGTCAGCGGCCGAGCACACCAGGATTGCGCCGTCCATCTGGGCGGCACCGGTAATCATGTTCTTGACGTAGTCGGCGTGGCCCGGGCAGTCAACGTGCGCGTAGTGACGGTTAGCCGTTTCGTACTCAACGTGTGCGGTGTTGATCGTGATGCCGCGTGCCTTTTCTTCCGGCGCCGCATCAATCTGGTCGTATGCCTTGGCGGCACCACCAAACTTGGTCGCCAGCACGGTCGTGATCGCTGCCGTCAGCGTCGTCTTGCCGTGGTCAACGTGACCAATCGTACCAACGTTCACGTGCGGCTTAGTCCGCTCGAACTTTTCCTTTGCCATGTCGCGACTCCTGTCTCGGTAGCGATTTGCGTTGGTGGATGCGTGGTGCCCATGGGCAGGATCGAACTGCCGACCTCTCCCTTACCAAGGGAGTGCTCTACCACTGAGCCACATGGGCAAAACTTACGAACAGTGAATGGAGCGGGTGAAGGGAATCGAACCCTCGTCGTAAGCTTGGAAGGCTTCTGCTCTACCATTGAGCTACACCCGCCCGGGCTACTTCTTCCCTTGCCGCCCGGCCTTGCGACCGAACTCACTGCTTAATTCTGGTGGAGAGGGTTGGATTCGAACCAACGTAGGCGTAAGCCAACAGATTTACAGTCTGCCCCCTTTAGCCACTCGGGCACCTCTCCGAAGAGAACTTGCGATTATGGGACCATCAGGCCACCCTGTCAAGCATTGCTTGATGAAATCGCGAGATTTTGAGCATTGATGCTCTTACCCTTATAGGGCAATTCAGATCGGCGAGGGATCGGCGCCGCTATGCCACTCCAATGCTCGCGTCAGGGCGCCGACAGAGAGGTTGGCGAAATCTTCCTCGGAGTCACAACCGCAGTCGACTGGTAGAGCTATGGAGGATCAGGGACATCACTGCGATGTCGTTGCCTCGCTGCTATGTGCGCGCGATGCAGCGATGCTCGCGTATCCGCACAAAAGCCGCGCACTGCCGGCTCACCGATTCCCCGTGCCTCACCGCAGCGAGCGGACGGGCTCGACTAGCTCACGAAGCTAATCAGTCTTGCATGGGAGCCTGCGGACGCCTCCGTTGTGAGGCGTTTTGTTTTGTGCGGGAGAGCAGAGGAGGGGGTTGCCGGGTCTGGCCGGCGGATCGCTGCGTGTTGCAGCAGTGCATAAAAGCAAACACCCCAGCTCTGTGTAAGAGCTGGGGTGTTGAGGGGAGAGCCTGGCGATGACCTACTT
>NZ_NKIL01000002.1:0-730288 GCF_002256165.1 Ralstonia sp. PBBBR1
CACCTGCTCAACCACTGCCAACTTAAAAGCCAGCGTGTAGTCCCTCTGCGTTCGCTTCTTCTGCCCTTCCATCTTGACCCTCACTCCCTGGCGGGGAAAAAGTGTCAACCTTATTCAGGACGGGTCACAGACAACAAAAAAGACGGCTTCAAGCCGTCTTTTTTGTTGGGCGACCGCCCGGTGCTTACATGCCGACGTAGTTCGGCCCGCCACCGCCTTCCGGGGTGACCCACACAATGTTCTGCGTCGGGTCCTTGATGTCGCAGGTCTTGCAGTGCACGCAGTTCTGCGCGTTGATCTGCAGGCGCTCAGTGCCCTCATCGTTCTTGACGAACTCATACACGCCAGCCGGGCAGTAGCGCTGCTCGGGGCCGGCAAACTGCGTCAGGTTGATGCGCGTCGGAACGGTCGGATCCTTCAGCGTCAGGTGAGCCGGCTGGTTCTCTTCGTGGTTCGTGTTCGAGATGAACACCGACGACAGGCGATCGAACGTGACCTTGCCGTCCGGCTTCGGATACTCGATCTTCGGGCATTCCGATGCCGGCTTGAGTGACTGGTTGTCCGACTTCGTGCCGTGCAGCGTCCAAGGTGGGTTGCTGACGCCAATCTTGGGCAGCAGCCACTGTTCGATGCCGGTCATGATCTTGCCCAGTGTCGGGCTCTTCTTGAACCACAGCTTGAAGTTGCGCGACTGGTCCAGTTCTTCCTTCAGCCAGCTCTGTTCGAAGGCGGCGGGGTAGGCCGACAACTCGTCTGCGCAGCGGCCAGCTGTCACGGCTTCGAACACGGCTTCACCGCACATCATGCCGCTCTTAATGGCCGCGTGGCTGCCCTTGATACGCGCCGCGTTCAGGTAGCCTGCATCGCAACCGACCAGGGCGCCGCCTGGGAACACCGTTTTCGGCAGCGCCTGCGGCGTGCCGTTGTTGATGGCGCGTGCACCGTAGCCGATGCGCTTCCCGCCTTCGATGTGCGCGCGGATGGCGGGGTGGGCCTTCCAGCGCTGCATCTCTTCGAACGGGCTCATCCAAGGGTTCTTGTAGTCCAGCCCAATCACGAAGCCGAGCGTGATCTTGTTGTCTTCCAGGTGATACAGGAAGCCGCCGCCGAAGGTGTCATCTTCCATCGGCCAGCCCGCGGTGTGCACCACGAGGCCGGGCTTGGCCTTGGCCGGATCGATTTCCCAGAGTTCCTTGATACCGATGGCGAAGGTCTGCGGGTCCTTGCCGGCGTTGAGCTTGAACTTCTCCAGCAACTGGCGGCCGAGATGCCCGCGCGCGCCTTCCGCGAAGATGGTGTACTTGCCGAGCAGCTCCATGCCGAGCTGGAAGTTCTCGGTCGGCTCACCGTCCTTGCCGATGCCCATGTTGCCGGTGGCAACGCCGCGCACGGCACCATTGTCGTCATACAGCACTTCGGCTGCCGCAAAGCCCGGGAAAATCTCGACGCCCAGCGCTTCGGCCTGCGTGGCCATCCACTTGACCACGTTCGACAGCGAGATCACGTAGCAGCCGTGGTTATGGAAGTTGCGCGGCACGAGCCAGTCGGGCGTACGCTTGGAGCCGGTTTCGCTCAGGAAGAGCACATCGTCGCCGGTGACCGCCTGGTTGAGCGGGGCGCCGTCGGCCTTCCAGTTCGGGAGGAGTTCGTTGATGGCGCGCGGGTCCATCACAGCGCCCGAAAGAATGTGTGCACCTGGCTCGGAACCCTTTTCCAGCACGACGACGGACACGTCCTTGCCCGTCTCGGCAGCCAGTTGCTTGACGCGAATCGCAGTCGCCAGGCCGGCGGGGCCGCCGCCGACGATAACGACGTCATACTCCATGGACTCTCGCGGGCCGTATTGTTCGAGGAGCTGCTGCTGGTTCATAAGTGTCTCTTCGCTTGTAGGGCGTTTGCTTATTGGTATGACGGATTGCTGCATTAGAATTTTCCGCATTGTCCGGGACACGCCCGGATGCGGCAAGGGAATTTTCTGAACGATCGTTCGATTTTTTGCTAAGCTGCGCTCAAATCACATGCCGATGTTGCTTCCGAGCAGCCCGGCGCATGCCAAACCAATCTACGGGGATCACGCATCATGGGTTTGTCGATCAATCTGGAAGGCAAGGTCGCGCTGATCACGGGCGCGTCGAGCGGCCTGGGCGCGCGTTTCGCGCACACGCTGGCGGCCGCCGGCGCGAAAGTCGTGCTGGCCTCGCGCCGTGTCGAACGGCTGAAAGAACTGCGCGCCGACATCGAATCGAAGGGCGGCAGCGCCCACGTCGTACGCCTGGACGTGACGGATCCGGACAGCATCCGATCGGCCATCGCCCACGCTGAAACCGAAGCCGGCACGATCGACATCCTGGTCAACAACTCCGGCGTTTCGACCACGCAGCGCATGGTGGACGTCACGCCCGATGACTTCGATTTCGTATTTGATACCAACACGCGTGGCGCCTTCTTTGTGGCGCAGGAAACGGCTAAGCGCATGATTGCGCGGGCCAAGGGCGCGGAGAAGAACGGCTCGCCGCTGCCGCAATCGCGCATCGTCAACATTGCATCTGTGGCGGGGCTGAAGGTGCTGTCGCAGATTGGCGTGTATTGCATGAGCAAGGCAGCTGTGGTGCACATGACCAAGGCCATGGCGCTGGAGTGGGGCCGTTACGGCATCAATACCAACGCGATCTGCCCGGGCTATATCGACACCGAAATCAATCATCACCATTGGGAAACCGAACCTGGCCAGAAGCTGGTGCAGATGCTGCCGCGCAAGCGCGTCGGCAAGCCGGAAGACCTCGATGGGCTGATTCTGCTGTTGGCGTCGGATCAGTCCGACTTCATCAACGGTGCCGTCATCAACGCCGACGACGGCATGGTGTAACGCTTCGGCGGCCTCAATGCCCCATCAGCCGCTGCACAAGTTCGAGCGAGGTGTTGGCGGCGTACTTCTTCATCAGCCGCGCGCGATAGATTTCAACCGTGCGCGGGCTGATCTCCAACTGCTTGCCGATCTGCTTGCTGGTCTTGCCTTCAACAAGCTGCGCGGCGATGTCGCGTTCGCGCGGCGTGAGCGCTGCTGTAACGGGGCGATGCGCTGACAGATCCTCGAACGTCCAGATGCCTTCGCCCAGCGGTTTGGCACGGTCCAGCGCGCGGCCTGTGACGTGGCACCAGAACAGTTCACCGTTGGCGCGCTTCATGATGCGTTCGTCAGAATAGCTGCCGCGCGCATTCATGACGGGGATGATGCGCGCGCCAGTGCGCTCGTATTCGTCGTGCGTTGGATACAGCAGTTCAAACGATTGGCCGATCATGGTGGTACGCGCGTGGCCGAAGATGCGAGCGGCTTCGTCATTGACGTCGAGCATCACCCGCTCGCGGGACATCACCATGCCGACAGGGGCAAGCTGGAACGCAGTCTGATAGTCGAGGGCGGGCATATGTATTCGTACGTATTGCTGCGTCGCGCGACGCTTGCGTATTCTCGCCAGATTGTATCGTTACTATTTTCCGGCGCTGCACCGCACAAACCTCAAGTGTGCGTGCGGTCAAAACCGAGCCGGATTCGTTGGACCACCAAGGAAGGAGCACGCATGAACAAAATCTTCGCCAGCGCCAGCGAGGCGCTCGCGGGCGTCGTCAGGGACGGCCAGACCATCGCCGTGGGCGGCTTCGGCCTGTGCGGTATTCCGGAAGCGCTGATTGCCGCGCTGCGCGATTCGGGCGTCAAGAATCTCACTTGCATTTCCAACAATGCCGGCGTCGATGGTTTCGGCCTGGGCTTGCTGCTGGAAACCCGCCAGATCAAAAAGATGATTTCGTCCTACGTGGGCGAAAACAAGGAGTTCGAGCGCCAGTATCTGGCCGGTGAACTCGAGTTGGAATTCACCCCGCAAGGCACGCTGGCCGAAAAGCTGCGCGCTGGCGGCGCCGGCATCCCGGCGTTCTTCACCAAGACCGGTGTCGGCACGCTTGTCGCCGAAGGCAAGGAACTGCGCGAGTTTGACGGCCAGACGTACGTCATGGAGCGCTCGCTGGTGCCCGACGTGGCGCTGGTGAAAGCCCAGGTGGCTGACAAGTCCGGTAACCTGCGTTTCAACCTGACCGCGCGCAACTTCAACCCGGCTGCGGCAACCGCCGGCAAGATCTGCATCGTCGAGGTCGAAGAGATCGTTGAGGTGGGCGAGCTTGCGCCGGACGACATTCATCTGCCAGGCATCTATGTGCACCGCATCGTGCTGAATGCCACGCCCGAGAAGCGCATCGAAAAGCGCACCATCCGAGCAGCCAACTAAGGAGACCGACATGGCCTGGACACAAGACCAAATGGCGGCGCGCGCTGCCCAGGAGTTGCAAGACGGTTTCTACGTCAACCTCGGCATCGGTATCCCGACGCTGGTTGCCAACCACACCGGCGACAAGGAAGTCTGGCTGCAAAGCGAAAACGGCATGCTGGGCATCGGTCCGTTTCCCATGGAAGACGAAGTGGATGCCGACCTGATCAACGCAGGCAAGCAGACCGTGACCACGCTGCCCGGCAGCGCCATCTTCGGCAGCGATCAGAGCTTTGCGATGATTCGCGGCGGCAAGATCAACCTGTCGATTCTCGGTGCGATGCAGGTGAGCGAGACGGGCGACCTGGCCAACTGGATGATCCCCGGCAAGATGGTCAAGGGCATGGGTGGCGCGATGGACCTCGTGGCCGGCGTCAAGCGGGTGATCGTTCTGATGGAACACACCGCCAAGAAAAAGGACGGCACCGAAGACATGAAGATCCTGCCCAAGTGCACGTTGCCGCTGACGGGTGTGGGCGTGGTGGATCGCATCATTACGGACCTCGGCGTGATCGACGTGACCGAGCAGGGACTGAAGCTGATCGAAACCGCGCCGGGCGTTTCCCGCGAAGAGATCCAGGCCAAGACTGGCGTCAACCTGTTGTAATCGCTGACCTCCGGAGATACGCATGCTGCAAGGAAAAACCGCCCTCGTCACGGGCTCGACCAGCGGGATTGGTCTGGGTATTGCCTGTTCGCTGGCCGCGCAGGGCGCCAACATCATCATGAATGGCTTTGGCGATGTGGAAGCACCCAAGGCGCAGATCGCGGCCGCGGGCAAAAATGCCATCCGCATCGGATATCACGGCGCCGACATGAGCAAGCCAGCCGAGATCGAAGCGATGTTCGCCTATGCCGACGCAGAGTTTGGCGGCGTGGACATCCTCGTCAACAACGCCGGCATCCAGTATGTGGCCAATGTCGAGGATTTCCCGACCGAACGCTGGGACGCCATCATCGCCATCAACCTCACCTCGGCTTTCCACACGACGCGGCTTGCTGTGCCGGGCATGAAGCGCAAGAACTGGGGCCGCATCATCAACGTCGCATCGGTGCATGGGTTGGTGGCATCGGCGCAGAAATCGGCGTACGTGGCGGCCAAACACGGTATCGTCGGCTTCACCAAATCGGTGGCGCTGGAGACCGCACAGACGGGCATCACGTCCAACGCGATCTGCCCGGGCTGGGTGCTGACGCCGCTGGTGCAGAAGCAGATCGATGCGCGCGCCGAGAAGGATGGCCTGTCCGCGCTCGAAGCCAAGACAGATCTGCTGATGGAAAAGCAGCCTTCGCGTGAGTTCGTGACGCCCGATCAGCTTGGCGCGCTGGCGGTGTTTCTGTGCAGCGACGCGGCGGAGCAGGTGCGCGGCGTGGCGTGGAACATGGATGGTGGCTGGGTGGCGCAGTAAGCCGATCTGCTTCTGAAGAAGCCTCGCTGCGGCGAGGCTTTTTTGTTTTTGGCCGGCGTGAATGTTTGCTGCGCCGCCGCATGCCTGCGGGCCCGCGTACAATCAGGCTTCGCTGTCTCCGTCATTCACATGTAGGAGTTGTTCATGCCAGTTTCGCCGCGCCTTGCCTTCGTGCAGTGCCTGAGTCCGTCCGGCTTGCACCGGATGGCGTATCACGAGTGGGGCGACTCGCAGAATCCGCGCGTGCTCGTTTGCGTGCATGGCCTCTCGCGCACCGGGCGTGATTTCGATGTGCTGGCGCAGGCGCTGTGCAACGACTATCGCGTCATCTGCCCGGATGTCGTGGGCCGCGGACGCTCCGATTGGCTGGCCGACCCGAAGGGCTATGTGCTGCCGCAATACGCGTCCGACATGGTGACGTTGCTCGCGCGCCTGAACGCCGAGTCCGTCGACTGGTTCGGTACCTCGATGGGCGGCCTGATCGGCATCGGCTTGGCAGGCTTGCCGAAATCGCCGATCCGCAAGCTGTTGCTCAACGATGTGGGCCCGCGCGTGACGGAATCGTCGTTGACGCGCATCGGCGCTTACCTCGGACTGAACGTCCGCTTCAAGACGTTCGATGAAGGGCTGGCATACCTCAAAACGATCAGCGCTTCATTCGGCCCCCACACGCCGGAGCAATGGCGTGAGTTGAATACCGCGATCCTGAAGCCCCAGGGCGGCGAGTGGATCCTGCATTACGATCCGCGGCTGGCGGAGCCATTCAAGAACACCACGCCCGAAATGGTCGCGGCCGGCGAGGCCACGCTGTGGAAACTGTTCGAGGCGATTCCCGGCGAGGTGCTGGTGGTACGCGGCGCGCATTCCGATTTGCTGACGCGCGAGACCGTCGAGGCCATGATGCAACGCGGCCAACATGTGAACACGGTGGAAATTCCCGATGTGGGCCATGCGCCGACTTTCATCCAGCCGGATCAGGTGGCGATCGCCCGCAAATTCTTTCTCGGTCAATGACCGGTTGCTTGACCTTATTCGATTTGCAAGATGAGCACTGAACTGAAGCGTTACAACGTCGAACATCGCTATTCCGACGCGGCCGTCTACAACGGCGTCGTCTACGTGGCCGGCCAGGTGCCCGAGACCACGCTGGACGCCGGCATTGCCGAGCAGACGGCGGAAGTGCTCGCCATCATTGATCGCGTGCTGGCCGCCAACGACAGCGACAAGACGCGCATCCTGATGTGCCAGATCTTCCTCAAAGACATCAGCGAGATTGGCGAGATGAACAAGGTGTGGGACCAGTGGGTCGCCGCCGATTCCAAGAACTCGCCGCCGCGCGCGACCGTTGAAGCCGCGCTGGCCAATCCGAAGTACCGCATCGAAATCGTCGTGACGGCCGCGCAGAAAAGCTGAGCCCGTCACGCAACAGGCGAGACGCAAGCAGGACGCATCATGGAGAACAAGACCGAACGGCCGGCCGAGGGGTCCGGATCGACGGCAGAGCAGGTCGCTCGGGCGATCGAATACCTCGTGGCGAATGCCGCAGACAGCGTCACGCTGACCGGCGAGCCGCTGGAGTCGCACGCGCGCGGCACGATCGCCATCCTTGAAGGGCTGCGCGTCGATACGCCGTCGTTGCAGGCGGCCGCGCTGTTTCTGTTGCCCACGCTGGCAATGGACAATGAAAAGGCGCTCGAGCCCGCGTTCGGGGCCGAGGTCGTCAAGCTCGTGCACGAGGTGCGGCAACTGCTGCGCATTGGCGCCATTGCCGGCCTCGTCAGTCCGACCGACGCCAGCATCACGCGCAAGAACGAAGCCGAAGCGCGCCGCGCGCAAGTCGAAGCGTTGCGCAAGATGTTGCTCGCGTTTGCGCAGGACATTCGCGTGGTGCTGATCCGCCTGGCGTCGCGGTTGCAGTCGCTGCGCTGGCTGGCGCACACGAAGCGCTCGGCGCCGGAAGGCATGGCGCGCGAGACGCTGGATATCTACGCGCCGCTCGCAAACCGCCTGGGCATCTGGCAGCTGAAGTGGGAGCTTGAAGACCTCGGCTTCCGCTTTGAGGATCCTGATACCTACAAGCGCATCGCCCGCCTGCTGGACGAAAAGCGCATTGAGCGCGAGAAGTTCATCGGCCAGGCCATCGAACAACTCCAAAAGACCTTGCACGATGCCGGCATTCAGGCGGAGGTCAGCGGGCGGCCCAAGCACATCTACAGCATCTGGAAGAAGATGCGCGGCAAGGAACTCGACTTTGCCGATCTGTACGACGTGCGCGCCTTCCGCGTCATCGTCGACGACATCAAGGATTGCTACACGGTGCTCGGTTTCGTGCACCACATGTGGCAGCCGATCCCGAAGGAATTCGACGACTACATCTCGCGTCCGAAGGCCAATGGCTACATGTCGCTGCACACGGTGGTGATCGGCGACGACGGTCGAGCGCTGGAGGTGCAGATCCGCACGCGCGAGATGCACCATTTTGCCGAGTACGGTGTGGCGGCGCATTGGCGCTACAAGGAGGCAGGCAACAAGGGCTACGCCGGCCAGTTCTCCGCCAGCGAGCGCTACGACGAGAAGATCGCCTGGCTGCGCCAACTGCTCGCCTGGAAGGACGATGCCGAGCACACCGTCGCGCACGAGGATTCCCCATGGGAGCAACTCAAGCACACCGAGCTGGATGACCACATCTACGTGCTGACGCCGCAGGCGCGCGTGATCGCGTTGCCGCAAGGTGCGACGCCCGTCGATTTTGCGTATTACCTGCATAGCGATCTCGGCCACCGCTGCCGCGGCGCGCGCGTCGACGGCACGATGGTGCCGCTGAACACGCCGCTCAAGAACGGCCAGACCGTCGAGATTGTTACCGTCAAGCACGGCGGGCCGTCACGTGATTGGCTGAACACCGAGCTGCACTATCTTGTCAGCCCGCGCGCCCGCACGAAAGTGCGCGCGTGGTTCAACGCGATGGAACTGGAAGAGACGCTCGCGCAGGGCCGGGCGCTTATCGACAAGACGCTGCAGCGTGAGGGCAAGACCGCCGTCAACCTGGAAGAACTGGCCGCCAAGCTCGGCTACAAGACATCGGACGATCTCTATGCCGTGGTCGCCAAGGACGAACTGAGCCTGCGCCGCATCGAGGCCGTTTTGCGCTCGGATGGGGCGCCGCCGCCCGCGCCCGTCGACGACGAAGCGGCCATCACCAAGAAAAGCCGCGCCACCAGCGTGGCTCGTGGCGCCAAGAGCGGCGTGCTCGTGGTGGGCGTCGATTCGCTCCTCACGCAGATGTCGCGTTGCTGCAAGCCGGCACCGCCGGACCCCATCGTTGGTTTTGTCACGCGTGGGCGCGGCGTATCGATCCACCGTCAGAGCTGCGCGACCTTTCAGCAACTGGCTGCCCGGGCGCCGGGCCGTGTGATCCAGACGGAATGGGGCCAGCGCAGCGATTCGGTCTATCCGATCGACATCCAGGTCGAGGCGCTGGACCGGCAGGGATTGTTGCGTGACATCTCGGAAATCCTCTCGCGCGAGAAGATCAACGTGACCGGCGTGCGCACGCTGTCGAGCAAAGGCGTCGCAAAAATGCAGTTCACCGCGGAGGTGGCAGAGGCGACACAGCTGCAGCGCGCGCTGACTTTGATCGAAGAAGTGCAGGGGGTGTTGACAGCCCGAAGGAAGTGACGGTATAGTTTCGTTCTTCGGCAGGCTCGTAGCTCAGCTGGTTAGAGCACCACCTTGACATGGTGGGGGTCGTTGGTTCGAGTCCAATCGAGCCTACCAACGCATTTGGCAGGACGCGTCGGGTAGGGTGTCCAAGCCGTCATCCTCGCAATTCCCGGGTTTGTCCCGTACAACAGAACACAAGGCGAAATATGATTCAGGCACCGCGAACTACAACCGCTTCGGAGCGACAGTAGTCAAGGTGCGTTTTTCGCCCTTTGCGGTCTGCCCAAGCGGTGGATAGCGCAAATGAAAACGCGGCCTTGGCCGCGTTTTTTTTCGTCCGCAGTTTCGTGTCACGCGTGGCGATCAAGCTGAAAGCGCTTCGAAGCATTCGATTCGACAACCTGCTGCGCTGACTTGGCGCGGCGCACGACAGAATAACGACCGCTGTGCATCTCTGAAACCTGAAATGCGCGACGGTGACTCCACAGGAGCAAGCATGATCGCAATCACGTTGCCGGATGGTTCCCGGCGTGAGTTTCCCGGCCCGGTGACTGTCGCAGAAGTGGCGCAAAGCATCGGTGCAGGCCTGGCCAAGGCAGCCCTGGCGGGCCGCGTGGACGGCCAGATGGTCGACACGAGCTACACGATCGATCATGATGCCAAGCTCGCCATCATCACCGACAAGGACGCCGACGGCGTCGACGTGATCCGTCACTCTACGGCGCACTTGCTGGCCTACGCCGTCAAGGAGCTGTATCCGGATGCGCAGGTCACCATCGGTCCGGTCATCGAGAACGGCTTTTACTACGACTTCGCCTACAAGCGCCCCTTCACGCCCGATGACCTTGTTGCCATTGAAAAGAAGATGGGCGAACTCGCCAAGAAAGACGAGAAGGTCACGCGGGAAGTGCTGAGCCGCGACGACGCCGTCAAGCTGTTCCAGGGCATGGGCGAGAAGTACAAGGCCGAGATCATCGCCTCCATTCCGGAGGACCAGGAGATTGGCCTGTACCGCGAGGGCAATTTCGTCGACCTCTGCCGCGGCCCGCACGTGCCGTCCACGGGCAAACTGAAAGTCTTCAAGCTGATGAAGGTGGCGGGCGCCTATTGGCGTGGCGACCACAACAACGAGATGCTCCAGCGCATCTACGGCACGGCCTGGGCCAAGAAGGAAGACCAGGAAGCCTATCTGCATATGCTGGAAGAGGCCGAAAAGCGCGACCACCGCAAGCTCGGCCGCGAGCTCGACCTGTTCCACATCGACGAGTACTCGCCCGGCACGGTGTTCTGGCATCCGAAGGGTTGGACCCTTTGGCAGGAGATCGAGCAGTACATGCGCCGCGTCTATCGCGAGAACGGCTACCAGGAAGTGAAGGGGCCGCAGATTCTCGACAAGACCCTGTGGGAGAAGACCGGCCACTGGGACAAGTACCGCGAGAACATGTTCATCACGGAATCGGAAAAGCGCGAATACGCGCTGAAGCCGATGAACTGCCCCGGCCACATCCTCATCTACAAGCAAGGCATCAAGAGTTACCGCGACCTGCCGCTTCGCTTCGGCGAATTCGGCGCGTGCCACCGCAACGAGCCTTCGGGTGGTTTGCACGGCATCATGCGCGTGCGCGGCTTCACGCAGGACGACGGCCACATCTTCTGTACGGAAGACATGATCCAGGCCGAGGTGACGGCGTTTACGACGTTGCTGCAGAAGGTCTACAAGGATTTCGGCTTTACCGAGATTCTTTACAAGCTGTCGACGCGTCCGGACAAGCGCATCGGCACGGAAGAAAGCTGGGATCGCGCCGAAGCGGCATTGGCGGAGGGCTTGCGTGCGTCGGGTTGCGAATTTGAGTACCTGCCGGGTGAGGGGGCGTTCTACGGTCCCAAGATCGAGTATGTGCTTAAAGATGCACTTGGTCGCCAGTGGCAGTGCGGCACGATCCAAGTCGACCCGAACCTGCCGGAGCGCCTGGATGCTGAATTTGTCGGCGAAGATGGCGCGCGCCATCGCCCGATCATGCTGCACCGAGCCATCGTTGGCAGCCTCGAGCGCTTTATCGGTATCTTGATCGAGCAATATGCCGGAGCGCTGCCGACGTGGCTTTCCCCGGTGCAGGTCGTGGTGCTCAGCATCACCGATTCGCACGCCGAATACGCACAATCCGTTGCGCAATCCCTGCAAAAACAAGGATTTAGGGCGGTCGTCGATTTGCGGAATGAGAAGATTGGGTATAAAATCCGCGAGCATTCCGTGCAGAAGGTCCCATACCAGGTTGTGGTTGGCGATAAAGAACGGGATGAAAATCAGGTGGCCGTGCGTGCCCGTGGCAACGTCGATCTAGGCTCCATGCCGTTGTCGGCGTTCGTTGAGCGACTGAAGAACGATCTCGCCAACAAGTCATGAGCTGGGCACGGCCTGTTTTTTTGATTCTTTGAGGACATCAACATCGCTACTGAGAAATCTCACCGCATCAACCGCGAGATCAGCGCACCGGAAGTCCGGCTGACCGGGGTTGAGGGAGAAGCGCTCGGCATCGTCAAGCTGTTCGACGCCCTGCGTCTGGCAGAAGAGAAAGACGTCGACCTGGTCGAGATCGCGCCGACCGCGCAGCCGCCCGTCTGCCGCCTGATGGACTATGGCAAGTTCAAGTATCAGGAGCAGAAAAAGGCACATGACGCCAAGCTGAAGCAGAAGGTGATCCAGGTGAAGGAAGTCAAGTTCCGCCCTGGCACCGACGACAACGACTACGGCGTCAAGCTGCGCAACGCGACGCGCTTCCTGGAGGATGGCGACAGGGTAAAGGTGACCTTGCGTTTCCGCGGCCGCGAAATGGCTCACCAGGAACTCGGCATGCGCGTGCTGGAGCGTATCAAGTCTGACCTGGAGGAATTCGGTCAGGTTGAGCAGATGCCGAAGATGGAAGGTCGCCAGGCAGTGATGATGTTGGCGCCCAAGAAGAAAAAGTAATGCAGTGGCGGCCGGGCGATTCCGGCCGCGCTGAGCAGGTTCCAGACGGAAACGTCGGAAGACGCGGCAGGTGTCAAAGCCTGCCGCGATACAACAAGTGAGCCCGGGTCTTGCAAGTGTCGGCGCCAGCCGTCCACCTGGCTTCATGTCAAAAACGGAGTTGTTCCATGCCGAAGATGAAGACGAAGAAAAGCGCGTCCAAGCGCTTTACTGCCCGTCCTGGTGGCACGATCAAACGTGGCCAAGCCTTCAAGCGTCACATCCTGACCAAGAAGACCACCAAGAACAAGCGTCACCTGCGCGGTACCGAGGGCGTCCATGAGACGAACCTGAAGTCCGTTCGCGCAATGATGCCGTACGCCTAACCCTAACTAACTACGAAAGGAGCATTTCATGCCTCGAGTAAAACGTGGGGTCACAGCGCGGGCCCGTCATAAGAAGGTTATCAGCGCAGCTAAGGGTTTCCGCGGCCGCCGCAATAACGTTTATCGCATCGCCAAGCAGGCGGTCATGCGTGCTGGCCAGTACGCCTACCGCGATCGTCGCAACAAGAAGCGCGTGTTCCGTGCGCTCTGGATTGCACGTATCAACGCTGGCGCACGCGAGCATGGTCTGACCTACAGCAAGTTCATGAACGGCCTGAAGAAGGCGTCCATCGAACTGGACCGCAAGGTGCTGTCGGACATGGCCATTCACGACAAGGTGGCTTTTGCTGCCATCGTGAACCAGGTGAAAGCCAACGTCGCCTGAATTGGATCGGCCGGGCGGGCTGCTGGAGTTGCCCAGTAACTTTGCCGGCTGATCACCCTGACGGGGCTCTCACCGAGCCCCGTTTTTTATTCCGCGCATTTCGCGGACCCGAATCACCCGAATTTTTTCGCTCGCCTTCCCATGTCACTGGATCTGGATCAAGTCGTCGTCGATGCCCAAAATGCGTTTGCCTCGGTGGAGGACAACGCCTCGCTGGAAAACGAGAAGGCACGCTTTCTCGGTAAGTCCGGCGTGCTGACCGACTTGCTCAAAGGCTTGGGCAAGCTCGATCCGGAGACACGCAAGACCGAAGGCGCGCGTATCAACCAGGCCAAGAGCCGCGTTGAAGAGGCATTGACGGCCCGCCGCCAGGCGTTGGCCGACGCGCTGATGAACGCACGCCTCGCAGCCGAGGCGATCGACGTAACGCTGCCCGGCCGCGACGTGGCCGAGGGCAGCTTGCACCCGGTGATGAACACCTGGGAGCGCGTCGCCAAGATCTTCGGCTCGATCGGTTTCGATGTGGCTGACGGCCCCGAAATCGAATCCGACTGGATGAACTTCACGGCGCTGAACAACCCGGACAACCATCCGGCGCGCTCGATGCAGGACACGTTCTACATCGACGGTCGCGACAGCGAAGACAAGCTCCTGCTGCTGCGCACGCACACCAGCCCGATGCAGGTGCGCTATGCCCGCATGCACGTCGAGAAGTACAAGCATCTCGACCGTATCCCCCCCATCAAGGTCATCGCGCCGGGCCGCACATACCGTGTCGACAGCGATGCTACGCACTCGCCGATGTTCCATCAGGTCGAAGGCCTCTGGATTGCCGACAACATCAGCTTTGCCGATCTGAAGGGCGTGTACACCGATTTCCTGCGGAACTTCTTCGAGCGCGACGACATCCAGGTGCGTTTCCGCCCATCGTATTTCCCGTTCACCGAGCCGTCGGCCGAGATCGACATGGCGTTCGGCAACGGCAAATGGCTGGAGATTTCCGGTTCCGGCCAGGTGCATCCGACCGTGGTGCGCAACATGGGCCTGGACCCTGAGCGCTACATCGGCTTTGCATTCGGCTCCGGCCTGGAGCGTCTGACGATGCTGCGCTATGGCATCAACGATCTGCGCCTGTTCTTCGAGGGCGATGTGCGTTTCCTGCGTCAGTTCGCGTAAGCGCCAAGCGCTCGCACTGGTACTTCATCGCCCCGTTAATCGAATTCTCTTTCCTGTCGCGCCATGCAATTTCCGGAATCCTGGCTTCGCAGTTTCGTCAATCCGTCGATCACCACGGATGAACTCTCCCATCGCCTGACGATGGCTGGCCTCGAGGTGGAAGAGGTCGACCCCGTTGCGCCGCCGTTCTCGCAGATCGTTGTCGGCCATGTGGTCGAGGTGAACAAGCATCCGGACGCCGATCGCCTCAACGTGTGTAAGGTCGATGCCGGCACGGGCGAACTGCTGCAGATCGTCTGCGGCGCGCCGAACGTGTCGGTGGGCATCAAGGTGCCGTGCGCGATGGTCGGCGCCGAGTTGCCGCCCGGCGAAGATGGCAAGCCGTTCAAGATCAAGATCGGCAAACTGCGTGGCGTGGAGAGCTACGGCATGCTGTGTTCGGCGCGCGAGCTGAAGCTGTCGGAAGACCACGGCGGACTGCTGATCCTGCCGGAAGACACGCCGGTGGGCGAGGACATCCGCAAGGTGCTCGATCTGGACGACCAGGTCTTCATCATCAAGCTCACGCCGAACAAGGCCGACTGCCTGTCGATCCATGGTGTGGCGCGTGAAGTGTCCGCGCTGACGGGCGCGCCGATCACGATGCCGTCGATGGCGCCCGTGGCGGTGACGCTGGCTGACAGGCTGCCCGTCAAGGTTGTGGCGCCGGACCTGTGCGGCCGCTTTTCGGGTCGCATCATCCGCGGCGTGAATGCACACGCAAAGACGCCGGCCTGGATGGTGTCGCGCATCGAGCGCGCAGGCATGCGCAGCGTGTCTGCGCTGGTCGATATTTCGAATTACGTGATGCTGGAGCTGGGCCGTCCGTCGCACGTGTTCGACCTGGACAAGATCCACGGCGGCCTGACGGTGCGCTGGGGCAAGGCTGGCGAACAGCTGAAGCTGCTCAACGGCGACACCATCACCGTCGACGAAAAGGTCGGCGTGATCTCGGACGAGCAGGCCATTGAAAGCCTCGCCGGTATCATGGGCGGCGACAAGACGGCCGTCACGCTCGATACGCAGAACATCTACGTCGAAGCCGCATTCTGGTGGCCGGAAGCCATCCAGGGCCGCGCGCGCCGCTACAACTTCTCGACCGATGCGGGCCATCGCTTCGAGCGCGGCGTTGACTATGCGACCACCGTTGAACACATCGAGCGCATCAGCGCGCTGATCCTCGAAATCTGCGGCGGCCAGGCTGGCCCGATCGACGATCAGATCGTCAACTTGCCGAAGCGCGAGCCGGTGCGCATGCGCGTTGCACGTGCTGCGCGCGTGCTCGGTATTCCGCTGTCGCACGACGTCGTGGCGGACGTGTTCAAGCGCCTCGGCCTTACGTTCAGCGTGGACGGCGATGTGTTCATCGTCGAGCCGCCGTCGTACCGCTTCGACTTGGAAATCGAGGAAGACCTGATCGAAGAGGTCGCCCGTATCTATGGTTTCGAGCGGATTCCCGCCAAGCCGCCCGTGGCCGAGAGCGCGATGCGCCCGACCGACGAGGCACGCCGGACGATGCACGACGTGCGTCACGCCGTTGCCGCGCGCGATTACCACGAGGTCGTCAACTTCGCCTTTGTCGAGGCGGAATGGGAAGCCGACTTTGCCGGCAACACCAATCCGATTCCGCTGCTGAACCCGATTGCCAGCCAGTACTCGGTGTTGCGCAGCACGCTCATCGGCGGCTTGCTCGACAAGGTGCGCTACAACGTGAACCGCAAGGCTTCGCGCGTGCGCTTGTTCGAGGTGGGACGTGTGTTCCACCGTGATGCAGGCGTCGCCGACGGTGGTCTGTCGATCGCCGGCTACGCACAGCCGATGATGGCGGGCGGCATTGCGTATGGTCCGTCCAAGGAAGAGCAGTGGGGCGTGCAGACACGCCCGGTTGATTTCTTCGATGTGAAAGGCGATGTCGAGTCACTGCTGTGGCCGCTGGAGGCGCGCTTCGAGCGCGCTGAGCATCCCGCGCTGCATCCGGGACGCTCCGCGCGCGTGGTGCTGAATGGCCGCGCCGTCGGCTGGATTGGTGAGCTGCATCCGCGTTGGCTGCAGAAGTAC
This sequence comes from Ralstonia sp. PBBBR1, assembly GCF_002256165.1. Classification (NCBI taxonomy): domain Bacteria; kingdom Pseudomonadati; phylum Pseudomonadota; class Betaproteobacteria; order Burkholderiales; family Burkholderiaceae; genus Ralstonia; species Ralstonia sp. PBBBR1. The sequence continues at coordinate 16,383 of NZ_NKIL01000002.1, forward strand.
GATTTGCCGACTGCGCCGGTGGTGTGGGAAGTGGAGCTCGACGCCATCACCGCGGTGGGTCTGCCGAAGTATCGGGAAGTGCCGCGTGTGCCGGCTGTGACGCGCGACATCGCGCTGGTCGTGCGGCAGGATGTGGCGGTGCAGGATCTGGTCGACACGTTTGAGAAAGCGGCTGTCGGCGCGCCGTGGCAGCGTTATCTGCAGGGCGTAGTGCTGTTCGATGAATTCCGTCCGAAGGCCGCCACGGCTGCCATTGGGGCGCAGGAGAAAAGCCTTGCCTTCAGAATTACGTTGCAAGATACTGACAGCACCCTTCAGGACGACATTGTCGAGGCCGCCACACAGCAACTGATTCGAGCGGCCGGCGATGCATTCGGCGCGCGCCTGCGCGGCTGACGTCGCAGACGTCCGCACTGCGCTAGAGACAGCTCGAACGAACCTCCGCATTCGGATCGAATACGCCAAGCGAATCCTATGAACGATCAACACGCGCCTGCATTGGCAGCCTCCTTGGACGACTCGCTCGGTTCCTCTTCGTCTGCTCTGGCCGACGCGCGTGATGCGCGCGGTCAGGATGTGCCGACGCTTACCAAGGCCGAGCTTGCCGAGATGCTGTTCGAGCAGGTCGGCTTGAACAAGCGTGAATCGAAGGACATGGTCGAAGCGTTTTTCGACGTGATTCGCGAGGCGCTCGAGCAGGGTGACAGCGTCAAGCTGTCTGGCTTCGGCAACTTCCAGTTGCGCGACAAGCCGCAGCGCCCGGGCCGAAATCCGAAGACGGGCGAGATCATTCCCATCACCGCGCGTCGCGTCGTTACGTTCCACGCGAGCCAAAAGCTCAAGGCGCTCGTTGAAGAGCGCGTCGAGCCGCTGCCGGTCGACATCGGGTAATTCTGCTACGTGATTTCGTTCAGCCGCCGTCTGTTCAATCCGCCTCTTTCGCCAGCCCTGTAGCTCAGCCCTGTATGGCCGCCGATAAACACACGGAGCGGGTCAACCTGCCGCCGATTCCTGCCAAACGCTACTTCACCATTGGTGAGGTCAGTGACTTGTGCGCTGTCAAGCCGCACGTGCTGCGCTACTGGGAGCAGGAGTTCACGCAGCTCAAGCCCGTCAAGCGGCGCGGCAATCGGCGCTACTACCAGCATCATGAGGTGCTGCTGATCCGGCGTATTCGCGAGCTGCTGTACGAGCAGGGCTTCACGATCAACGGCGCGCGGAATCGGCTGGATGAGTTGCGGCATGGTGCCGCGTCAGCGTCGCCGGTCGAGGCCGATGAGCCGGAGATGGAAGTTGCGGCATCGGCGCCCGCTGCTGCAAGCGGTTCGGTTGACGTTCAGAGCTTGCGGCGTGCGTTGTCGGCCGTGTTGGAATTGCTGCGTACCGACAAGCCATAAGCCGATATGCAGATAAGAAGCGCGCAGATAGAAACGAAAAAGCCCGCGTAACGTGATCCGTTACGCGGGCTTTTGTTTTGGTCGGGGCGAGAGGATTTGAACCTCCGACCACCTGCACCCCATGCAGGTACGCTACCAGGCTGCGCTACGCCCCGAAGCCTGAAAGTATAACAGAGGCGTGGCGCCGATGACTAGTAGTTCGCTCGCAGTTCGAGCAAGGGCCGTGGGGGCGGGTTGCTCATGGCAGCGGTGGAGAAAGTCCTTGCGCTAGAGTGCGCTCTAGCACCTGTAATCGAAGCGTTCACACCAGGAGACTCCCATGAACGCGCTCGAGAACAAGCCGATATTGCAGGCCGCTTTTGCCGAACTCGCTACCAGCTACGCCAAGCCCTTCGTTGATCTCATGGCGGATGATTTCTGCTGGGTTTGCACCGGTACGACGCTGTGGTCGCGACGCTATGCTGGCAAGCAGGCGGTGCTGGGCGAACTGTTCGCTCCGCTGCGCGCGAAGCTCGGGCGCATCACGACGGTTGCCAGCCGCTTCACTGCCGATGGCGAGACCGTGGTCGTCGAAGCGCAAGGTCGCAACACGACGCGCGATGGTGTTGCCTATGACAATCAGTACTGTTTCGTCATCCACATGCCGGAGGGCAAGATGCGCGAACTGATCGAATACTTCGACGCCGATCTCGTCAACCGGGCACTCGGCGATCCGGCGGTCGTCTGCATCGAGTCCCATGGCTGAGCGCGACCCGGCTCGATTGCTGATCGGTGCCCTGGCTGAACGCACGGGCCGCAGCATTCATACGATTCGTTGGTACGAGACGCAGGGGTTGATTCCTGGCGTTGCGCGCGATGCGGCGGTCCGACGTGTGTATACCGAGCAGCACGTCAACTGGCTCGAGTTGATGGAGCGCCTGCGCAGTTCGGGGATGTCGGTCGCGCAGATGCGCGAATATACGGCGCTGGTGTGCGAGGGCCGCAGCACCCTGAAAGCTCGGCATGAGCTGCTGGTTGCACACCGCGCGCAGGTGACGCAGACGATTGCCGAGTGGACGCGCTCGCTCGCGTTGATCGACAGCAAGATCGATTTCTACGGCGAACGGGTGGCGACCGGAACGCGCCCTGCACGCGAGTCCAACCTGCCGCAAGCCAGAGCGCTAGCGAAGGTGGCGACGCGGGAGGATGATCAACTCGTCGCCCGCCGATACCGCGCCGGCGTCATTCCCAGTTGTTGCTTGAACGCCTTGCCGAACGCCGCCTCCGATTGATAGCCGACACGCGCGCCGATTTCGCCTGCGCTGAGCCGCGTATGGATCAACGCGTCGCACGCGAGCGTCATGCGCACGCGCGTGAGAAAGTCCCACACCGTCATATCGGCGCGCGCCTTGAAGTGTCGCGCGTAGGTGGCGCGGGACATGGCCGCCAGATCGGCGAGGCTGTCGATGGTCCATGCGCGTTCGGGCGCACCGAGCATGGCTTGTACGGATGGGCCGAGGCGCGCGTCTGATAGCAGCGTCAGCGTGCCGGGGCTCGCGTTTTCCCGCTGGCCGTAGACGCGCAGTGCCATTGTGAGCAACGCCTGGCTCAGTGAGGTAACGATCGCCAGCGCGCCGGGCGCGCGCGTTTCGGCTTCGTCGCGCATCAGCCCAATGAGTGCTTGCAGCGCCGGAAACGACGCGCTATCACTCAATGACACGTGCAGTGGGTCGGGCAGCGTACGCACCAGCAGCGTGGTCGAGCCGTGTTCGTGGACGAAGCGGCCGCACAGCAGATCGACCTCCGCGGCACCGCGGCCAGTTTGGCGAACCGGCAGCATGCCATCGTGCGATGTGCGGGGTTTCCGCGTGGGTGCGTCGGCAGCGCTGGGGTCGTGAATCGTGTGTGCCTCGCCGCGCGGGAACAGGATGAAATCGCCTTCGCGCAGTGAGAGCGTGCGGCCGCCGGTGTCGACGAGGCATTTGCCCGAGAGCACCAGGTGGAACGGCACCTGACCATTCGGCTCCGGATCATGTGGGATCGAGAACGGTCCCTGGAACAGGCAGCGCAAATCGAGGCTGGCCTGCGGCCGGGTGAGCTGAATGAATTGGCTGAGCGCGTCCATTGAGACGATTTCGACAGAAATTGCGTGAAAGAAGTATTCAGTGGATCGCCCTTAAAGACAATACTCTTTCCAACGGCGCCGACATCAGGCCAGCGCCACACCACCGGAGCACATCATGCTGAACTGGGTCGAGTATCGGAAGGAATTGCTGGGTCGCATTGGCGAGATCGGTCAGATCACGCCGGATACCGTCAAGGGCTATAAGACGCTGTCGGCTGCCACGACGGGCAGTCTCGACGCGAAGACGCGTGAGCTGATCGCGCTGGCCGTGGCGGTGACCACGCGCTGCGATGGCTGTATCACTGTGCACACGGCCGAGGCGATCAAGCATGGCGCAACGCATGAGGAGATTGCCGACGCGCTGAGCGTGGCTATCTCGCTCAATGCCGGGGCAGCGTTGGTGTACTCGGCGCGCGTGATGGACGCCGTGCAGGCCCACGAGAAGGCCTGACCGCGTCGGCTACCGTGCGATCCGCATGCGACAGGTTGCCTGTCGGGTCTCACCGGGCGCGAGCAGGTGCAAGCCCTCGCCGTGGTGGATCGCATTCGGCAGGCCCATCCATGGTTCGACGCAGTAGAAGTCCGACGTGGCGTTTTCTGTCCAGGTGGTGATGGCGTGCCAGGGCACCGGTGCGCCGTCTACCTCGATACGAATGCGCCGGCCGAGCGGCGCTTGCGCATGCGGCGGGATGACGAGCGTGGCCACGCCGGTGTCGTCGAGCAGGTGATAGCGGTCTTGCAGCGCCGGGTCGTCGAGCTGGTAGGTCCTGCGCCCTGGCTCGGGTCTGTCTAGACTGCCATCGGGCAGTTGGCGCGACAGCCGAGCCGGCGGCATCAGCAGCTCGGTGGCGCCACGCAATGCATGCGGGAGCGCCAGGTAGAAATGATGACCGGCGTAGAAGGGCATCGGGGCATGCGCGTCGCTTTCGTCCAGATGCTTGACGGAGAGGGTTGCTTCCAGCCCATCGTGGATCAGTTGGTACGTCACGCGAAATTCAAAGGCGAACGGATAGCCTTGGCGCGTGTGGGGGCTGTCGCGCAGCAACAGGACGATGTGCGCATCGGTTGCGTCTTCCACCTCGAACGGCAAGTCGCGGGCGAAGCCGTGCTGCGGCAGTGTGTAAAGTCGACCGCGCGCATCGCGCCAGCGGCCGACTTCGCCCTCCACGAAATGCCGGCCGATGAAGGGAAACAGCAGCGGATTGCCGCCACGGACCTTGGCCGGATTGGACCAATCGGCCGGCTCGGGCCAGAAGAGGATGTCTTCCCCGCGATGGCGCCAGCGCACCAGCCGGCCGCCGGCTTCGGGCGCGAGCAGCAGCATGGAGCCATCGGCGTGCGGCTCGCCGATGCGGATGAGCGTGCGGTCCTGGAAGCAGGCGGTGGGCAGGTCGTGCATGGCTGGGGTGGAGTGACTTGTTGGCATGGGAATCGCGTACTAGATTGTCAATGCGTTTTGCCCGGAGGGAAACCATGTCCGTCAATTGCGTGCTGCCCGCACATACCGTTCCCCCACCCGACGAGCCTTCGCCGCCGGGGATTCCTCCCGATCTGCCATCGCCCGATGAGCCACCGCCGCCCGTCGAGCCACCGGAGGTGTCGCGGAAGTAATCTGCTGTTACCAATCGTCACAGCTTTGCGTGAAGCGGTTCGTAAGATAGCGCCAGTTCCCGCGCGACTGCGCGCTTCTACAACGACAATACGAGCCCAATCATGTCGATTCTTCCGCGTGTGACCCTGTGTGCTGTACTGGCGGCCTCCATGACCGGCTGTGTCGTGGCGCCGCCGCAGCCCACGCGAACGGTGGTGGTGCGTGAGCCGGTTCCGGTCGCGGCGCCTGCACCCGTGGACCCGCGCGCGCGCTTTGATCAGGTGCAGGGCCGCCTCGCAGAAGAATTCCACCGTATCGACGTTCGCCAATCGGAGGGCTACATCGATCCGTACCGCGCGGATGGCCTGCGCGACCGCCTGCGCCGCATCCGCCAGGAAGCCAACGACATGGCCAGCCAGCATCGCGGCGGCTTGTCTGGCGACGAGCAGCGCGCCCTGAACGACGAACTCGGCGCCGTCGCGCACGATATCGGCCGCTAAGCCGCTTTTCCGATTCCTGCATTCGCCGATGCTGCGTCGCAATATCGGCGAAATGCATTGTTGCGCCGCGTTGCGTGCGCAGCCGGCGGAAGCTGATACGCTTGCGGTCCTCCTGAACGAGCAAGCCCGACACCGACGCAGCTTCCTGCAGCCGGTTCTGGCCTTGTGCCGTGCGAAAGATCATCCACTGCGACTGCGACTGTTTTTACGCTGCCATCGAAATGCGCGACGATCCGCGCCTCGTTGGCAAGCCGCTGGCTGTCGGTGGACGGCCGGAGCGGCGCGGCGTGGTCGCGACTTGCAACTACGAAGCGCGCAAGTTCGGCATTCATTCGGCGATGCCCATGGCGCAGGCCGTCAAGCGCTGCCCGGACTTGCTGATCGTGCCGCCGTCCATGGAGAAGTACCGCCAGGTTGCGCGCCAGATCTTCGCCATCTATCACAGCTACACGCCGCTGGTGGAGCCGCTCTCGCTGGACGAGGCATATCTGGATGTGACCGACAGCCCGATGCTCGCGGGCAGCGGCACCCGCATCGCTGAAGACATCCGCCGCCGCGTGCGCGAAGAGATCGGCATTACCGTATCGGCGGGCGTTGCGCCCAACAAGTTCATCGCCAAGATTGCCAGCGACTGGAACAAGCCCGATGGCCTGTTCGTCGTGCGGCCGGAGCAGATCGACGCGTTTGTTGCGGAGTTGCCCGTCGACCGCCTGTTCGGGGTGGGCAAGGTGACCGCTGCGAAGCTGCGTCGCCTGGGCGCAGAAACCTGTGGTGACTTGCGCGCCTGGGGCACCGACCGCTTGCAGCAGCATTTCGGCGTGTTCGGTTTCCGGCTCCACGACCTTTGCCGAGGCATCGACCATCGGCAGGTGCAACCTTCGCAGATCCGCAAGTCGGTCAGTGTGGAAGAAACGTACGCCACCGATCTGCGCACGCTCGACGACTGCCAGCGTGAGCTGATCATCCTCGTCGAGCAGCTTGCCGCCCGCGTCGAGCGTGCGCGCGCAGGCAACATGATCCACAAAACCTACGTCAAGCTGCGTTTTGCCGATTTTCGTGGCACGACGGTGGAGTGCATCTCGCCCCAGGTGTCCTTGCCGGTGTTCTCCAAGTTGCTGGCGCAGGGGTTTGAGCGCCGCGGCATTCCCGTGCGGTTGCTCGGCGTGGGCGTGCGCTTGTACGAGTCCGACGCGCACGCGCGCCAGCAACCGCTGTTTGCCGAAGACCCGGCCGCCACCAGCTGAGGTTGCCCCCTCGACCCGGCAATCGGGTGCGAATTGTCCTATTTTCCTGTCTGCACGACGGCGATAGAAGGGCGGAATGTCGCCTGCGGGTAAAATGCTCGCTTTTTTGCATAATCCGCCGCCGCGCATCAAACGTGCGCGACAGTGCATGCCGTCACATTCGGCCGCACGCAGACAGGAGACGCAGTAATGAGTTTGTTTCGTACCAAAAACGTGGATCACATGATCCGCACGGGCCACAGCGACACCGGCCTGAAGAAAGTCCTCGGGCCCCTCGACCTGACCTTCCTGGGTGTCGGCGCCATCATCGGAACCGGCATCTTCGTGCTGACCGGCACCGGCGCGCTGACGGCAGGGCCGGCGCTCACGCTGTCCTTCATCATCGCAGCGCTTGCATGCGGGTTTGCCGCGCTGTGCTACGCCGAATTCGCCTCGACCATTCCCGTGTCGGGCTCCATCTATACGTATGCCTACGCCACGATGGGCGAGCTGGTCGCCTGGATCATCGGCTGGGATCTGATGCTCGAATATGGCTTGGCCACATCTGCTGTTTCGGTGGGTTGGTCCGGCTATTTCCAGTCGCTGCTGTCGGGCTTCGGCCTTCATCTGCCGGTGGCGCTCACTGCCGCTCCGGGCGCAATCCCGGGCGTGCAGACACTGTTCAACCTTCCGGCGCTGGTGATCATGCTGCTGATCACGACGCTGCTGTCGTTTGGCATTCGCGAATCGGCGCGTGCCAACAACATCATGGTGGCGATCAAGGTAACGGTGGTGGTGCTGTTCATCGTCGTGGGTGTGCGCCATGTGCAGCCGGCCAACTGGCAGCCGTTCATGCCGTTCGGCATGGAAGGCGTGTTTGGCGCGGCGGCCATCGTGTTCTTCGCTTTCATCGGCTTCGATGCGGTGACGTCCGCGGCCGAAGAGGTGCGCAATCCCAAGCGCGACTTGCCGATCGGCATCATCGGTTCACTGGCGGTCTGCACGATTCTCTATGTACTGGTGGCCGCCATCATGACGGGCATCGTGCCGTTCGCGAAGTTTGCAGGCGTGGATCACCCCGTGTCGCTGGCGCTGCAAGTGGCCGGCGAAAGCTGGGTGGCAGGCTTTGTTGATCTGGGCGCCATCATTGGCATGACCACGGTGATCCTGGTGATGGCGTATGGCCAGACTCGCATCATCTTCGCGATGTCGCGCGACGGTCTGCTGCCCAAGCGCCTGTCGCACATTCATCCGCGCTACGCGACGCCGTTCCTGAACACCTGGGTGGTCGGCATCGTCTTCGCGGTGATCGCCGCATTCGTGCCGCTGAACGTGTTGGCTGAGCTGATCAACATCGGAACGCTGGCAGCGTTCTCGCTGATTGCCGTTGCCGTGCTGGTGCTGCGCCGTACCCGTCCAGACCTTCATCGCGGCTTCCGTTGCCCAGGCGTGCCGGTGGTGCCGCTGCTGGCCATCGGCATGTGCCTGTTCCTGATGAGCCACCTGCAGGCCGTCACCTGGATCGCCTTTTTGGTGTGGGTCGCGATCGGCTTGCTGGTGTACTTCGGCTACGCGCGCCGCCGCTCGCTGCTGCACACGTCGGAGCATGGCGCTGCACCCGTTTCCGAAACGGTGCACTGATCAGGAAGGCGCGTCCATTCCCTGACGACATGGTTGCCACGCGGCTGAGCACTGTCGTTCAGGGCGCCGGCTGAGCGGTTTTTCCCTCAGTCGGCGCGCAACTATTACAACGCCGATGTATTGCGTTCAACCGCCGCGCTTTTTGGGGCGATGGTTCCAACGCATCTGGCGTTGACATCAACGTGTCGCAAACTATGTGGTTGCATTAGCAAGCACACCGTGGCTGCGCGTCCGGCACGCGCCTTGCATGTGGCTCTCGCTTTGCTCAAACGAGCCAAGGCACGACCCCGACAAAAAAGCATAGCTGCGATGAGGGGCGCGCGAGGCCTGATGCAGCCTGGGATGGCGGCATCGAGCCACGGCTTAACGGCTGCGATGCCGCATATGACGCTCGCACGTGCATCGCAAGCTGTGGTTAAAATGATCTGCGCAGTCAGACACATGTCTGACGAAACCTTGCCGGCCCCCCCGCACGGTTTCCACGCAACAGCGTGTGCGTTGTTGTCCATTGCAATCGGAGGGCTTTGACGATGGAAATCAAGTTCGAAAAGAAAGAGGCGTACGACATCAACAACGAAGGCCTGCTGTTCGACGCACTCGTCGACGGTGAAAAGGTGACTTGCGTGGCAACGCGCGAGGCGCTTTGGGAAGGCCTGGAAGGTGACCAGGTGTTGTCGCTTCAGGCAGCCTTCGAGGCTGGCCAAGAGCGGATCCAGGATGCCGCGCGCGTGCTGATTGCTGACGGCGTGCAGCGATCTCATGGATTAGAAGATTTGCCGCAACCGATCGTGGTCAAGCGCGCGCATATTGCCGTGGCTTGAGTCTGATCGATTGCTCGTGTAGACATCGGCGTGTCCGATGCCTGTGCATGGCGGACACTTCGTCCGCCGCCTGAAAAGCCGGTCCGCGTGGCCGGCTTTTTCATTGCGCCGAAGTTTCCTGACTTGACATGGACACAATCCGATTTGATTATTAACATGTTAATTACATGAGGGAGGAGGAGGCGCAATGCGGCGAGCCAGAGTGACATTGCCGGACGGCCGGGTACGGGAAACCCTGTTTGCGTCTGCCACGGAACCCGCAGATTCTTGGCGCTGGCTGCCGCCAGTCGAAGGCACGGTCGTCGGGGCCTTGCTCAACTACCGCGGAGAACTCGATGCGCTGAGTGACACGCTGTCTGCGCCGCCATACCAAGCGCCGCCCAAGGCGCCCATCCTGTATCTGAAGCCGGCCAACACGCGTATCGGCCATGGTCACGAGGTTGCGCTGCCGGCAGACGTCGATGGCGTTTGGGCTGGAGCTTGCCTGGGCGTGGCGATCAGTTGTACTGCCACGCGTGTGCCTGCGCAGCACGCCGCGGATTTCATCGCCGGCTACACCATCGTCAACGACCTGACCGTGCCGCATGCGAGCTACTACCGACCGGCGATCCGCCACAAGTGCCGCGATGGTTTTTGCCCGATGGGGCCCTGGGTGGTAGACCGCGACGATGTTCCTAACGCCGATGCACTCGATATCACCGTGCGCATCAACGGCGAGGTCAAGCAGCGCGCAAATACGTCGACCCTGGTGCGGCCAATCGCGCAGCTGCTTGCCGACGTGACGGCATTCATGACGCTTGAATCTGGCGATGTGCTGCTCGTTGGCATGCCGGAGAATCCACCGCTGGCGCGGGCCGGTGATCGCATCGATATCGACATCGCCCACATTGGCACGCTGACGACGGCGTTGATTCGCCACGCGCAGGAAGCTTCGCGATGAAACACGCGCGTATTGCCTATGACGGCGCGATCCATCACGCCACGGCCATGCCCGGCGACGACGCTCACCTGCGACTGGCCGACGGCCGCGTCCTGCATGAAAGCGAAGTCGTCTGGTTGCCGCCGATCGAGCCGCGCACGGTTTTCGCACTGGGCCTGAACTATGCCGACCACGCCAAGGAACTGGCCTTCAAGGCGCCCGAGGAGCCGCTCGCGTTCCTGAAAGGGCCGAATACGCTGATCGGCCATCGCGCCCGCACCGTACGCCCGGATGGCGTGACGTTCATGCACTACGAATGCGAGCTGGTCGTGGTGATTGGCAAGACCGCGCGCAATGTGCCGCGCGAGCATGCCTATGACTACGTGGCCGGATATACGGTGGCCAACGATTACGCTATCCGCGATTACCTCGAGAACTACTACCGCCCGAACCTGCGGGTGAAAAGCCGCGACACCTGTACGCCCATCGGGCCATGGCTCGTTGACCGTGACGATGTGCCCGATCCGATGCACCTCGCGCTGCGCACCACCGTCAACGGCCGTGTCACGCAAGAAGGCAGCACGCGCGACATGATCTTCGATGTTCCGGCGTTGATCGCGTGGTTCTCGAGTTTCATGACGCTCAGCCCCGGCGACATGATCCTGACCGGCACGCCCGAGGGTTTGGCCGACACGCAGCCCGGCGACGAAGTCATCACTGAAATTGAAGGCATCGGCAGGCTGGTGAACACCATCGTTGCCGAAGAACCGAACAAGGAGCCCGCATGAGCCGCATCAATATGGACCCTGTCAAGCACTGGATCAGCGGTCGCCAAGTCGACAGCGTCGAGCGTTTCATCACGACCAATCCGGCCACGAGCGAGGCCATTGTCGAGGTGGCGTCGGGCGGTGACGCGGAAATCAACGCGGCGGTAGCGGCGGCCAAGGCGGCGTTCCCTGCCTGGGCCAACACGCCGGCCAAGCAGCGCGCCAAGCTGATGCGCCGACTGGGCGAGCTGATCGAGCAGAACGTGCCGCACCTGGCCGCGCTGGAGACGATGGATACCGGTCTGCCGATCGCGCAGACGAGCAAGCAACTCATTCCGCGCGCTTCCGAGAACTTCCATTTCTTCGCCGAGGTGTGCACGCAAGTCAACGGCCGCACGTATCCGGTCGATGACCAGATGCTGAACTACACGCTGTATCAGCCGGTGGGCGTTTGCGCGTTGATCTCGCCGTGGAACGTGCCGTTCATGACGGCCACGTGGAAGGTGGCGCCGTGCCTGGCGCTGGGCAATACGGCGGTGCTGAAAATGTCGGAGCTGTCGCCGCTGACAGCGGACCAGCTTGGCCGGCTGGCACTGGAAGCCGGCATTCCGCCCGGCGTGCTGAACGTGGTGCAAGGCTATGGCGCGACGGCTGGCGATGCGCTGGTGCGTCATCCGGATGTGCGGGTGGTGTCCTTCACCGGCGGTACGACGACCGGCAAGCGCATCATGGAGCGTGCGGGCCTGAAGAAATTCTCGATGGAGCTGGGCGGTAAATCGCCCGTGCTGGTCTTCGACGATGCGGACCTGGATCGCGCGCTGGATGCGTCGCTGTTCACCATCTTCTCGATCAACGGTGAGCGATGTACGGCCGGCTCGCGCATCTTCGTGCAAGAGAGCGTCTACGATGATTTCGTACGCAAGTTTGCCGAACGTGCCAAGCGGCTTGTGGTGGGCGACCCGGCGGATGAGACAACCCATGTCGGCTCGATGATCACGCGCGCACATTGGGAGAAGGTCACGGGCTACATCCGTCTGGGCGAACAGGAGGGCGCGAAGGTTCTGGCCGGCGGCGCGGAGAAGCCCGCTGGGCTGCCCGCCCACCTGAAGAACGGCAACTTCGTCGCGCCCACGGTATTGGCCAACGTCGACAACCGCATGCGGGTGGCGCAGGAAGAAATCTTTGGTCCGGTGGCTTGCCTGATCCCATTCAAGGATGAAGCCGATGGCCTCAAACTCGCCAATGACGTGGAGTACGGCCTGGCCTCGTACCTCTGGACACAGGATGTGGGCAAGGTGCACCGCGTGGCGCGCGGTATCGAGGCCGGCATGGTATTCGTCAATAGCCAGAACGTGCGCGACCTGCGTCAGCCTTTCGGCGGTGTCAAAGCGTCCGGCACGGGGCGTGAGGGCGGCGAGTACAGTCTGGAGGTGTTTGCCGAAATCAAGAACGTCTGCATCTCAATGGGCAGTCACCCTATCCCGCGCTGGGGCGTTTGACGCGCGGCCGACACACCACAACAAGGGCGGAAGGAGACACCATGGGCAAGCTGGCCTTGGCTGCGAAGATCACCCACGTGCCGTCGATGTACCTGTCGGAGCTGCCGGGCAAGCACCATGGCTGCCGCGAGGCGGCCATCGAGGGCCACCGCATCATCGGACAGCGTTGCCGCGATCTGGGCGTGGACACCATCGTCGTGTCCGACGTGCACTGGCTCGTCAACGCCGGTTACCATGTCAATTGCAACGCGCGCTTCGAAGGCGTCTATACGAGCAATGAGCTGCCGCATTTCATCAAGGACATGCGATATGCGTATCCCGGCAATCCGGTGCTGGGCCGATTGATTGCAGAGACGGCAACGGCGCGCGGCGTGTTCACCCGTGCGCACGAGATCAACAGCCTCGAACTCGAATACGGCACGCTTGTGCCGATGCGGTACATGAACAGCGACCAGCACTTCAAGGTCGTGTCGATTGCCGGGTGGTGTGCGTGGCACACACTGGAAGAAAGCCGCCGCTTCGGCGCAGCGCTGCTCGAGGCCATCGAGGCCAGCGACAGCACCGTCGCATTTCTCGCCAGCGGATCGCTCTCGCACCGTTTCAACGACAACGGCAGCCCCGAAGAATCCATTCACCAGATCAGCCGCGAGTTCTTCAGGCAGGTCGATTTGCGCGTGGTCGAGCTATGGAAGCAGGGTGACTGGAAGACCTTCTGCGCGATGCTGCCCGAGTACGCATCGCTGTGTGAAGGCGAGGGCGGCATGCACGACACCGCCATGCTGCTCGGCCTGCTTGGTTGGGATGCCTACGACAAAGGGGTCGAGATCGTCACCGAATATTTCGCCAGTTCCGGCACGGGCCAGATCAACGCGATCTTTCCGTTGCCCGGACGTGATCAAGTTCAAGCCTGAGGAGATCGACATGCCGCATGTCATCGTCGAATACACCGACAACCTGGGCGATGACGCCCGCATCCCGCAATTGCTGCAGGCGATGAACGAGACGCTGATGGCGCAGAACGGTGTGTTTCCGACCGGCGGGATCTGTTCGCGCGCCATCAAGCTGACCGACTACCGCGTGGCCGACGGAAAAGAGGACGACGCCTTCGTCCATGTCACGCTCAAGATCGCAGCGGGCCGTACGTCCGAGGTCAAGAAAGCCGCGTGCGACGCGCTGTTCGAGGCAGTCAAGGCACATTTTGCCGAGGCCTTTGCGCGCCGTTATCTGGCGCTGTCGATGGAGTTGACCGAGTTTGACGAGGGCGGCAGCTACAAGCACAACAACATCCACGCGCGTTTTCGCAAGGCTTGACGCATGTTCGACACCACGACCATCCAAACCATCGCGCGCCGCTTGCACCAAGCCGAGATCGATCGCAAGCAGATCCGCCAGGTTTCGCTTGACCACCCCGAGATCACCATCGAAGACGCCTACGCCATCCAGCGCGAATGGGTCGCGATGAAGCAGGCAGAGGGGCGACGCCTGAAGGGGCACAAGATCGGACTGACCTCACGTGCGATGCAGCAGTCGTCACAGATCGACGAGCCGGACTACGGTGCGCTGCTCGACGACATGTTCTTTGCCGAGCGCAGTGAGATCCCCGCCAGCCGTTTCATCGTGCCGCGTGTGGAAGTGGAGCTCGCCTTCGTGCTCGGTAAGCGGCTGGAGGGGCCTGAGGTGACGCTGTTCGACGTGTATGACGCGGTGGATCACGTGATTCCCGCGCTGGAGATCATCGATGCGCGCTCGCAATCGATCGATCCCGACAGCGGGCGTCCACGCAAGGTGTTTGACACGATCGCCGACAACGCCGCCAATGCCGGCGTCGTGATGGGCGGCCGGCCCATCCGCATGCGCGATGTGGATCTGCGCTGGGTCAGCGCCATCTTTTCACGCAACGCCGTTATCGAAGAGACGGGTGTGGCGGCCGGCGTGCTGAATCACCCGGCCAACGGTGTCGTCTGGCTGGCCAACAAGCTGGCGCTGCACGGCGTGGCGCTCGAGCCCGGGCAGGTCATCCTTGGCGGCTCGTTCACGCGGCCGGTGGCCGCTCGGCCCGGCGATACATTCCATTGCGACTACGGTCCGCTTGGCAGCATCGCCTGTCATTTCGTCTAACCGACCAACGCTCAAAGGATGGCCTCGCCATGCAACTTCCGGTGAACAACTTCAAGCGCGCGCTGGCCGAACGCCGGCCGCAGATCGGCCTGTGGCTGGCAATGACGCATCCGTACCCGGCGGAGATCGTCGCGGGCGCCGGCTTTGACTGGCTGCTGATCGACAACGAGCACGCGCCAAACCAACTGCAATCGACGCTCGCGCAATTGCAGGCGGTTGCGCCGTATGCTTCGCATCCCATCGTGCGGCCTGCCTGGAACGATTCGGTCGAGATCAAGCGCCTGCTGGATATCGGCGCGCAGACCCTGCTGGTGCCGATGGTCCAGAGCGCCGACGAGGCGCGTGCCGCCGTGGAAGCGATGCGCTATCCGCCCAACGGTGTTCGCGGCGTTGGCAGCGCGTTGGCTCGCGCATCGCGCTGGAACCGCGTGGGCGATTACCTCCACCAGGCCGATGCGCAGATGTGCACGCTCGTCCAGGTCGAAACTGCAGAGAGCCTGGAGCATCTCGACGCGATTCTTGCTGTGCAAGGCGTGGACGGCGTCTTCATCGGCCCGGGCGATCTCGCGGCGTCCATGGGGCACCTCGGCGCGCCGGGGCATCCGGAAGTCAGCCAGGCGATCGACGGCGCGATTCAACGCATCGTCGCGTCGGGCAAGGCGGCGGGCATTCTGTCGGCGAATCAGGCGCAGGCGAAGCACTACCTGTCGCTCGGTGCGACCTTTGTTGCGGTAGGGACGGATGTCACCCTGCTGGCGCGCAGCGCCGAACAGCTGGCGCAGGCATTCAAGGAAGAGGGCGGTGCCAAGCCGCAGCCGGCCGGCAGCGTGTATTGACGGGTGTTACGCGTCGCCAGTGAAGCGCCCCATCGGCGTGCGCGTTTCCATGACGTGGATCGACTCATCGATGGCGGCGTAGAGCGCGTCCAGCCGCGCGCGGCCCAGCTGCGCCTCGATGCGCGCGTACTCGGCATCCACCTGCGGTTCCACGTCGGCCAGGAACTGGCGGCTCTTAGGCGTGAGTGAAATCACCTGCCGGCGCTGGTCCACCGACGACTTCGTCCGCACGATCATCTCGGATTGTTCCATCGCCGCCAGCATGCGCGTCAGGCTTGGGCTCAGGATCAGGCATGCATCGGCGAGTTGGTTGGGCTCCATGTCGCCGGTATCGTTGAGCGTACGCAATACGCGCCATTGCTGTTCGGTGATGCCATGCTCGCGCAGGATCGGCCGAAAGCGCGCCATGAAGGTCTCACGCGCGCGCAGCAGGAGATGCGGAAGATTGCGGTGCTTGAAGGCGGAAGCCATGCCAGGCACTCCTTATGCGCGGCGCAGGGCGGCGACCACGGGTGTGTGGTCCGAAGGCTGCTCCCACGTGCGTGGCACGCGGTCGATATGGCACGACTCGCACAGCTTGGCGAGTTCAGGCGACAGCATGATGTGGTCGATCCGCAGGCCGGCGTTGCGCTTGAAGCCGAACATGCGGTAATCCCACCACGAGAACAGCTTGTCTTCCTGCTCGAACATGCGGAAGGCATCGACCAGCCCGGCGCCTTGCATCGCTCGAAACGCCGCCCGCTCCTCCGGAGACACCAGGTTCTGGCCTTCCCACTTTTTCGGGTCGTGCACGTCGCGATCTTCGGGAGCGATGTTGAAATCGCCCAGCAGCATCAGGCGTGGGTTTGCCGCCAACTCGCTCGTCAGCCATGCCTGCAGTGCCTCCAGCCAGCGCAGCTTGTAGACGAACTTGTCGGAATCGAGCGCCTGCCCGTTCGGAATGTAGGCAGAAATCACGCGGACCGGGCCACCGTCCACGTCATACGTGGCGGCTACGATGCGCTGCTGCTCGTCGGCAAAGCCCGGGATGTTCTTCACCACATCGCGGCCTTCTGGCACAGAGGCCTTGCGCGAGAGGATGGCAACGCCGTTGTAGGTCTTCTGGCCTGTGAACAACGACGTATAGCCCGCTGCGTCCAGTTCGGCGAGCGGATAGCGGTCATCGGGCAGCTTGAGCTCTTGGAGGCAGAGCAGGTCGATGGGCGTGGCATCGGCTTCGCGCTCAGCCAGCCACTGCAGCACGTGCGGTAGGCGGACCTTCAAAGAGTTGACGTTCCAGGTGGCGACACGCATGAGGGCTCGGTCCTTGCAAATGGCGACGGCGCGCACTTTGGCGCCGTCCAGGGGTGCGATATTGTGCCATCAAGCGCTGCGGGCCCGAATGAAAACGCCGCTTCGGTACGAGGCGCGAAGCGGCGTTGTCACGGCTGGCCGAGCAGGCCGTTACGCGGCTTCCGTCATCATGCCGCCATGGCGCAGCAGTGCGTCGATGCTGGGAGCGCGGCCGCGGAAAGCCGTGAACGATTCGATGGCCGGGCGGCTGCCACCAACGGCCAGTACTTCACGGCGATAGCGTGCCCCGGTTTCCGCATCGAGCACCGAGCCGCCCAGCTTACTGGCCTCTTCGAACGCCGCATAGGCATCGGCGGACAGCACCTCGGCCCACTTGTAGCTGTAGTAGCCCGCCGCATAGCCGCCCGCAAAGATGTGGCTGAACGTGTTCGGCCAGCGCGACAACTCGGCCTGCGGTACCACGTGGAAGCGATTGTTGATCTGGCGCGATAGCTCCAGCACCGACGTCGCGCCCTTCGGGTCGAAGTCCGTGTGCAGGTGCATGTCGAACGTCGAGAACACGATCTGGCGCAGCGTCGCCATGCCGTTCTGGAAGTTCTTCGCGGCCAGCATGCTGTCGTACAGCTTGCGCGGCAGCGGTTCGCCGGAATTCACGTGGCGCGTCATGCGCGAGAGCACTTCCCATTCCCAGCAGAAGTTTTCCATGAACTGCGACGGCAGTTCCACTGCATCCCATTCCACGCCGTTGATGCCCGATACGCCCAGCTCATCCACCTGCGTGAGCATGTGGTGCAGGCCGTGGCCGAACTCGTGGAAGAGCGTGATGACCTCGTCGTGGGTGAACAGCGCGGGCTTGTTGCCGACCGGGCCGGAGAAGTTGCAGGTGAGGTAAGCCACGGGGGTTTGCACACCCGCATCGCCCAGCAGCTTGCGGCCGCGCGCGTCGTCCATCCATGCACCGCCACGCTTGCCTTCGCGCGCGTACAGGTCGACGTAGAACTGTGCGAGCAGCTCACCCTGGGGCGATTCGACCCGGAAGAAGCGTACGTCGGGGTGCCACACCGCCGCTGCCTCTGGCCGGATCTTCACCGAGAACAGCGTCTGCACGACATTGAACAGGCCATCCAGCACGGCCGGTTCCGGGAAGTACTGCTTCACCTCCTGCTCGGAGAATGCGTAGCGTGCCTCGCGCAGCTTTTCCGACGCGTAGGCCATGTCCCACGGTTCGAGCTTGTCGATGCCGAGCGTGGTCTTGGCGAAGGCCTGGAGCTCTTCCCAATCCTTCTCGGCAAACGGACGGGCGCGGTCGGCCAGTTCACCCAGGAAGCGCAGCACGTCTTCGGGCGAATCGGCCATCTTGGGCACGAGCGACACTTCGCCAAAATTGCGATAGCCCAGCATGTGCGCTTCTTCGGTGCGCAGCGTGAGCTGCTCGGCCATGTTGGCGGTGTTGTCCCACTCGGCCTTGCCGCCGCCGTACTGCGCGCCCAGTTCGGAAGCACGCGTGACGTTGGCTTCGTACAGCGTGCGGCGCAGCGCGCGGTCATCCGCGTATTGCAGCACCGGGAAATACGACGGGAAGTGCAGCGAGAACTTCCAGCCCGTCGCATCAGGGTTGTCGCGGCGTGCAGCTTCCTGCGCAGCCTGCTTGGCGTCGTCGGGCAAGCCGGCGAGGCGGGCTTCGTCGTCGATGACGAGTGCGTAGGCGTTGGTCGCATCCAGGACGTGATCGCTGAAGGCCTTGGTCAGTTGCGCCTGCTGTTCCTGAATGGCGGCAAAGCGCGGCTTCTGGTCTTCGGGCAGCTCCGCGCCGCCCAGGCGGAAACCGCGCAGTTCGTTCTCAAGCAGCTTCTTGCGCGCGGGCGACAGCGTGGCGTATTCCGCGCTGTCGGCAATCGCCTTGTACTTCTCGAACAGCTCCAGATCCTGGCCGAGGCCCGACCAGAATTCGGTCACGCGCGGCAGATTGGCGGCATGGGCTTCGCGCAGCTCTGGCGTGTCGGCGACGGCGCTCAGGTGGCTGACGATGCCCCAGGCGCGGCCCAGCGGCTCGGTGGCCTCTTCCAGTGCGGTCACGACGGTGTTCCAGCTGACAGGCGTGGCGGGGTCCTTGACCTGCGCCACCGCGGATGCGGCACGCTCGAGCAGCACGTCGACGGCCGGCGTGATGTGTTCCGGGCGGATGTCCGCGAAGCGCGGCAGACCAGAAAAATCGAGCAGCGGATTGTTGGCCGGAGTGGCAACCTTGGGCGAAATGTCGGTCATGGCGGGCTCGGTAGAGAAACTCGGGGGACAAAAAAAGCGTCCGATCCAACAGGTGGGGACGCTTTTTCCGTTTCCAACTGGATCAGGGTGAAGCTTACGCCGCCAGCGCGGCTCCTTCAGCAGCGCGCTCGGCGGCTTCCAAGGTGTTGATCAGCAGCATGGTGATCGTCATCGGGCCGACACCGCCCGGCACCGGCGTGATGTAGCCGGCGACTTCCTTGACGCCGGCAAAGTCGACGTCGCCGCACAGCTTGCCGGCATCGTCGCGGTTCATGCCCACGTCGATGACGACCGCGCCCGGCTTGACCATGTCGGCGGTAATGATGTTGCGGCGCCCGACGGCGGCCACGATGATGTCGGCCTCACGCGTGTGGGCGGCAAGGTCACGCGTCTTGCTGTTGCAGATCGTGATGGTGGCGCCGGATTGCAGCAGCAGCATCGCCATCGGTTTGCCGACGATGTTCGAGGCGCCGACCACCACCGCATTGGCGCCGCGCACCGGGTAGTTGATCGATTCCAGCATCTTCATGCAGCCGTACGGCGTGCACGGGCGGAACAGCGGGGCGCCGGTCATCAGGGCGCCGGCATTGGCCACATGGAAACCGTCCACGTCTTTCTCGGGCGCGATGGCTTCGAGCACCTTGTGGCTGTCGATGTGCTTGGGCAGCGGCAGCTGGACCAGGATGCCGTGGATGCGCGGGTCGCGGTTCAGCGCGTCGATGCGGCCAAGCAGGTCGGCTTCGGACAAGTCAGCCGGGTAGCGGTCGAAGCTGGACAGAAAGCCGTTGTCTTCGCAGGCCTTGATCTTGTTGCGCACGTAGACCTGGCTGGCCGGGTCTTCGCCGACGAGGATGACGGCGAGGCCGGGCTGGTGGCCGCGCGCGGTCAGGGCGGCGGCGCGCTGTGCGGCCTCGGCGCGGAGTTGTTTGGCAAGCGCGTTGCCGTCAATGAGTTGGGCGGTCATGGCTGGGCGGAGGAGGGAGAGGGCAAACCGCGATTATAAATCGCCGCCTCCCTTCCGGCCGCCCGGATGATCGCTTGGTTTTTCCTGCAGCCGAATCAGGCGTTGCGCGACAGGGCCAGGCGCAGCAGGTCTGCCACCGTATTCACGTTGAGCTTTTCCATGATGTTGGCGCGGTGTGCTTCCACCGTCTTGATGGAAATGCCCAGATCGTCGGCGATCTGCTTGTTCAGGCGGCCGGCGACGATGCGCTCCAGCACTTGCTGTTCGCGTGTGGTCAGGCGGCCGAGCAGGTCCTTGGCGGCCTTTTGCTCGCGGGCGACCGAGTCTTCGCTGCGCGCCTTGCTGAGCATGCGTTCCACCAGCTCGCGCAGTTCGGATTCATCGAACGGCTTTTCAATGAAGTCCACCGCGCCTTTCTTCATGGTCGACACAGCCAACGGCACGTCGCCGTGGCCCGTGACGAAGACGATCGGCATGCGGTTGTTCTCTGCCAACAGGCGGTCTTGCAGTTCGGGGCCGCTCATGCCTTGCATGCGCACGTCAAGGATCAGGCAGCCGACGCCTTCGCCGCGCTTGTCGTCGACCAGGAATTCTTCTGCGCTGCGGTAGGTGCGGACGGTGTAGCCGTTGCCTTCGAGCAGCCACGTCAACGAGTCACGCATGGCTTCATCGTCATCGACGACGAACACGGTTTCGTTGCGCGGCGCAACTGCGGCGGGCGTTGTGCTCATGGAGGAGTCCTCGGTCTACGTTCTATGTTTTAAAAACGATTTACAGCGGATTCAGCGGCAGGATGATTTTAAACGTACAGCCGATGCCATCGGCGTTGTTTTCTACCCAGAGCCTGCCGAGGTGGGATTCTATGATGGAGCGGCAGATGTTCAGCCCCATACCCATGCCGTCGGATTTTGTACTGAAGAACGGCTCGAACAGCCGCTCCTTGGTGCTGTCGTCCACGCCCGGGCCCTGGTCGATCACCTCGATCAGCACGGAATTTTCCGGGTCGTTGATCAGGTTGGCGTGCAGGCGCAGCACGCTGGCGGCGCGCAGGCGCGGGTGGGCGGCCATGGCTTCGGCGGCGTTCTTGAGCAGATTGACGAGCACCTGCTCGATGAGCACCGGATCGACATACAGAGGCGGCAAGTCGCCTGGCAGGCGCGTGAGAATGGTGATGCCACGCCGCGTGGCTTCGAGTTCGGCCAGACCCACGGCGTCGGCAACGATCTCGCGCAGGTCGGATTCGCGCCGCTGCGGCTGGCTGCGTTTCACGAAGCCGCGGATGCGCTGGATGATGGTGCCGGCACGCACGGCCTGGGCGGAGGTCTTCTCAAGCACCGGGATCAGCTCTTCCGGCGTGCTGCGTCCGCTCTTCAGGCGGCCGACGGCGCCCATGCAGTAGTTGTTGATGGCAGCCAGCGGCTGGTTCAGCTCGTGCGCCAGCGATGAGGCCATCTCGCCCATCGTCGTCAGGCGGCTGGTGAACTGCAGGCGCTCTTCGTGCTGGCGCGTCATCTCTTCGGCGGCCTTGCGCACGGTGATGTCGGTGGCGATCTGCATCTGTGCGAGGTGGCCGTCGACCCACTGGATGTAGCGGCGCCGCACTTCAAACCACTTCTGCATCGATGGCACATAGATTTCGCGCGCATCTGCCGCGTGCGGTGTCAACTCGGACGCGGGCAGGCCGGCGTAGGCGTCCACCAGGTCGAGTGCATCGCTGGAAACGTCTTCCGTGTTGACGTCGTTGCCGGAGAGCTGCAGGTGGCCGAACGCCTCCCAGCCGAAAAGCTGGCGGTAGTAGCGGTTGGCGAACAGCAGCTCCGCCTTGTCGGTCGAGAGCACGGACACGGCCGCATCCAGGCTCTCCAGCACCGTGGTGAAGCGGTCGTGCGCGGCGGCCAAGTCTTCACGGGCGCGTTTGGGCTCAGTAATGTCCGTGATGGAACTCATCCACCCCGTGTGCCGGCCGCGTGCATCGATCAGCGGCGAGACGTACATCCGCGCATAGAAGCTCGTACCGTCGCGGCGCATCATGCGCAATTCCATGCCGTTGGCGGGGGCCTTGCCACGCAAGGTCAGCTCGATGTGCTTCTGCATCTCGCCGACCTCGTTGGGCGGCCAATACGGGAAGGGCGGCATGCGCCCGACCAGCTCGGCTTCCGTCCAGCCGATCATGCGGCAGAACGCCGGGTTCACGTAGGTGATGCGGCCGTTGAGGTCGAGCGAACGCATGCCGATCACCATGGAGTTTTCCATAGCGCGGCGGAACGACGTTTCCGCCAGCAACGCGCGCTGCGCTTCAGAGCGGCGGCTGGTGTGGCGCCACACGCTCCAGAGGCTCCAGATCACGAAGCACGACAGGCCGGCCACCAGCCACATCAGCATGTTGTTGGGCAGGTTGGACGGAGCGGGATACGCCTCGGCCCGCAGCGAGAGCGAATGTCCCGGTGGGTCGAGCAGCACCTCGTACGACGCCGCCGCCTTGGGCACCGGCCGCAACGACGTGCTTGCGCGGACCACGTTGTTCTTGTCGACCAGCGAGAAGCGGTAGCGGTCTGTCAACTCGCCCGGCAGCAGTTGCGTGAGGATGCCCGTGACCGAATACATGGCGCCCACCGTGCCGAGGAATTCGTTGTCGCGCACGATCGGGACTTCCATGAGCATGAAGCTCTCGCCGCGCTCGTTCTGGATGGGGCGCGAATAGACGGCACGCTGCGTTTCACGCGCGGCATCGTAGGCAGATTGGATTTCGGGTTCGAGCGGATGGTCGCGTGTTTCGCGCACGCGCGCCGTGAATTCGGAGGTGGACGGGAACGCCCAGCGCGGGCGGCGCGTGGCATCCAGCCAGTTGATGAAGACAAGCTCCGGGTTCTCGCGCAGGAGCTGGCGGGCGGCATCGCGATAGGCGCTCGGGTCAAGCTGCGCGGCACCGATATCGCGCGCCAGGGCGGCTACCTGATCCTGGTTGCTCTGCAGGGACAGGCGAACCTTCTGCTCGGCCCAGGCGGCATCGCGGTAGAGGGCGTCGCGCTGCTGCTGCACCTCCGTGGCGTGCAACTGATACAGGATGAAAATCATCGCGCCAGCAAACAGGACGATTGCCACCAGCGGGATGAACATGAACCAGTTGGTCGTCCACAGCCGGCCCAGGCGGGTCAGCCACAGACGGCGGGGCATGTTCGGGCGAACGGTCTCGTCCGACGGCTGTTCGGACGCGTTCACGGAAATGGGCGCAGGCGCCGCAGGCGTTGACGGCTCGGACTTGGCGGCCGGGTCCTGCGAAGCGTGGGAGGGGGCAAGCATGATGGGCGGACGAACGCCGGAATTCTGCGGAGGTAAAGGAGTGGACATCTGTGCAACTGCGCAAAACTAAGTGTAACGGCAATCAACCTGCGGGTCGCTTGGGGAAACCGCTTGGTGAGGTGTCTTGTTCGCTCGGAAAATGCTGCGCTGCAATGTCAAAGGTGATTTGTTTTGCGTCGCGGCAATATTCCACATTATAAAAAACCATATCGCAATTTGAAAATTCCGCTTGTGCTGCGTTTGCGGGTGCCCATAGAATCAGCGCAAAAGTCGGGGTGGCCCTTGCGTGCGTGTGAACGCGCGTGCCAGTGGGCGCCTCACAAGAGACGCAACTACCGTTACTGCTACCAAGGAGACCGCCATGTCGGCCGTACCAGAACAAGTCCTGGGTGCCACGAGCGCCAGCGACGTTGATCCCCAGGAAACCAAGGAATGGCTGGAGGCGCTGCAAGGCGTCATCGGCGCGGAAGGCCCGCAGCGCGCGGCATTCCTCCTCGACAAGCAGATCGAGTACGCGCGCATCAACGGCGTGACGTCTCCGCTGCACGCAGAAACCCCCTATATCAATACGATCCCGGTCGAGAACCAGGACCGCATTCCTGGCAACCAGGAAATCGAGCACCGCATCCGTTCGTATACGCGCTGGAACGCCATGGCGATGGTGCTGCGCGCGAACAAGGACACCAACGTCGGCGGCCATATCTCGTCGTTCGCTTCGGCGGCCACGCTGTATGACGTCGGCTACAACCACTTCTGGCACGCCCCGTCGGACAAGCACGGCGGCGACATGGTTTTCGTGCAGGGGCACTCGGCGCCGGGCGTGTACTCGCGCGCATTCCTGCTGGGCCGTCTGAGCGAGGAGCAACTCGACAGCTTCCGCCAGGAAGTCGACGGCAAGGGCATCTCGTCGTACCCGCACCCGTGGCTGATGCCGGATTTCTGGCAATTCCCGACCGTGTCGATGGGCCTGGGCCCGATCATGGCGATCTACCAGGCGCGCTTTACCAAGTACCTGGCCAGCCGCGGCCTGATCCAGAACTGGGAAAACCGCAAGGTCTGGGCGTTCCTGGGCGATGGCGAAACCGACGAGCCGGAATCGCTGGGCGCGATCGGCATGGCCGGCCGTGAAAAGCTGGACAACCTCGTCTTCGTGATCAACTGCAACCTGCAGCGCCTGGATGGTCCGGTGCGCGGCAACGGCAAGATCATTCAAGAGCTGGAATCGGAATTCCGCGGCGCAGGCTGGAACGTCATCAAGGTCATCTGGGGCAGCCGCTGGGATCAGCTGCTTGCCCGCGACACGAAGGGTCTGCTGATGAGCCGCATGATGGAATGCGTCGACGGCGAGTACCAGACCTTCAAATCGAAGAGCGGCGCTTATGTGCGCGAGTTCTTCTTCAACACGCCGGAACTCAAGGCCATGGTGGCCGATTGGTCCGACGACGATATCTGGGCGCTGAACCGTGGTGGCCATGATCCGCACAAGATCTACGCGGCATTCCAGTCGGCGACCAACCACAAGGGTCAGCCGACCGTCATTCTCGCCAAGACCATCAAGGGCTATGGCATGGGTGAGGCCGGCGAAGCGATGAACATCGCCCACCAGCAGAAGAAGATGCCGGTGGACGCCATCCGCAAGCTGCGTGATCGCTTCAACATTCCGGTTGCCGACGACCAGCTCGAGCACGTGCCGTACGTCAAGTTCGAAGAAGGCTCGAAGGAACTCGAATACATGCGCAAGGCCCGTATGGACCTGGGCGGCTACCTGCCGGCCCGTCGCCAGAAGGCCGACGCGCTGCAGATTCCCGCGCTGGCTGCGTTCGACGCGTTGCTCAAAGCCACCGGTGAAGGCCGCGAAGTGTCCACGACGATGGCCTTCGTGCGCATTCTGAACATCCTGCTGAAGGACAAGAACATCGGTAAGCATGTTGTGCCCATCGTGCCCGATGAGTCGCGTACGTTCGGCATGGAAGGTCTGTTCCGCCAGGTGGGTATCTGGAACCAGGAAGGCCAGAAGTATGTGCCGCAGGATCACGACCAACTGATGTTCTACAAGGAATCGCAGACGGGTCAGGTGCTGCAGGAAGGCATCAACGAAGCCGGTGCCATGTGCGACTGGATCGCGGCCGCTACGTCGTATTCGACGCATGGCGTGGCGATGATCCCGTTCTACATCTACTACTCGATGTTCGGCATCCAGCGTATCGGCGACCTCTGCTGGGCCGCCGGCGACATGCGCTCGCGCGGCTTCCTGCTGGGCGGCACAGCTGGCCGTACCACGCTGAACGGCGAAGGCCTGCAGCACGAAGACGGCCACTCGCACGTGTACCACGCTGCCATCCCGAACTGCATCTCGTATGACCCGACCTTCCAGTACGAACTGGCGGTGGTGATGCAAGACGGCCTGCGTCGCATGTATGTCGAGCAGGAAGACGTCTATTACTACCTGACGGTGATGAACGAAAACTACGAGCACCCGGAAATGCCGGCGGGTGTCGAGGCGGACATCATCAAGGGGATGTACCAGTTCAAGAAGGGCGTCGAAAACAGCAACGCACCGCGCGTGCAACTGCTGGGTTCGGGCACGATCTTCCGCGAGGTGATCGCCGCCGCCGAGCTGCTCAAGAAGGACTGGGGCGTGGAATCCGACCTGTGGGGCTGCCCGAGCTTTACCGAGCTGGCCCGTGAAGGCAACGCCATCGCGCGCTGGAACCTGCTCAACCCGACGGCACCGCAACGCGAGTCGCACGTCGAGAAGCTCCTCAAGAACGCACGCGGTCCGGTCATCGCTTCGACCGACTACGTCCGTACTTTCGCCGAGCAGATCCGCGCCTTCGTGCCGCGTCGCTATGTGGTGCTGGGCACCGACGGCTTCGGCCGCTCGGATACCCGCGAGAAGCTGCGTCACTTCTTCGAGGTGGATCGCTACTGGGTGACGGTTGCGTCGCTCAAGGCGCTCGCCGATGAAGGCGTGCTGCCGCGCGAGAAGGTGGCCGAGGCACTGAAGAAGTACAACCTCGATCCGAACAAGCCCAACCCGATGACCGTATAACGGAGCCGCCGGGCGCGCGGGTTGCGTTCCGGCCGGGCACCGCCCTGACAGACTTTCCGCAACGTGCATTTGCCTGCACGATGCGGTAGCCTGCGGGGCACCGCGTGTCCTCCGCCGGATGCTCTCGCCGCCAGACCCTCTGGAGACAGAAGAATGAGTCAAGTCGTAGAAATCAAGGTGCCGGACATCGGCGACTACAAAGACGTCCCGGTGATCGAAGTGCTGGTCAAGGCGGGCGATACCGTCAACGCCGAAGATTCGCTGGTCACGCTGGAATCGGACAAGGCGACCATGGACGTGCCCTCGCCCAAGAGCGGCGTCGTCAAGGAAGTGAAGATCAAGGTGGGTGACACCGTGTCGGAAGGCTCGCTGGTGCTGTTGCTCGAAGAGCAGGGCGCTGCTGCCGCACCGGCCCCGGCACCTCAAGCTGCGCCCGCACCGGCTCCGGCCGCTGCTGCACCGGCGCCCGCACCCGCCGCGCAAGCTCCGGCCCCTGCGCCGGCTGCCGCTGGCGGCGGCACGGTTGAAGTGAAGGTGCCGGACATCGGCGACTACACCGATGTGCCCGTCATCGAAATCAGCGTGAAGGTGGGCGACAGGGTGGAAGCCGAGCAGTCGCTGATCACGCTGGAATCGGACAAGGCCACGATGGACGTGCCGTCGCCGGCTGCCGGCACGGTCAAGGAAATCCGCGTGAAGGTGGGCGATGCCGTGTCGCAAGGCACGCTGATCGTCGTCCTGGAAGGTGCTGGCGGCGCTGCTGCTGCGCCAGCACCCGCACAAGCGCAGGTGTCCGCACCGGCTGCCGCTGCGCCGAGCCCGGCCCCTGCGGCTGCGCCCGCAGTTGCGTCGACCGCAGCGCCCGCTACTTACACCGCTGACACGGTCGGTACGGTTGGCAAGGCTGCTCACGCCAGCCCCTCGGTGCGCAAGTACGCGCGCGAGCTGGGCGTCAACGTGAATCTGGTCGGGGGCACGGGTCCGAAGAACCGCATCACGCAGGAAGACGTGCAGCGCTACGTCAAGGGCGTGATGAGCGGCCAGGCTGCGGCGCCGGGCAAGGCTGCCGCGGGTGCACCGGCCGGTGGCGGTGAGTTGAATCTGCTGCCGTGGCCGAAGGTGGACTTCACCAAGTTCGGTCCGGTCGATCCGAAGCCGCTGTCGCGTATCAAGAAGATTTCCGGCGCGAACCTGCACCGCAACTGGGTCATGATCCCGCACGTCACCAACAACGACGAGGCGGACATCACCGAACTGGAAGCCTTCCGCGTGCAGATGAACAAGGACCACGAAAAGGCCGGCGTGAAGTTCACGATGCTGGCATTCGTGATCAAGGCAGTCGTGGGCGCGCTGAAGAAATTCCCGACCTTCAACGCGAGCCTGGACGGCGACAACCTGGTCTTCAAGCAGTACTTCCACGTCGGCTTCGCGGCCGATACGCCCAACGGGCTCGTGGTGCCGGTGATCCGCGATGCGGACAAGAAGGGTCTGATCGACATCGCCAAGGAGATGGCGGACCTGTCGAAGGCTGCCCGCGAAGGCAAGCTCAAGCCGGACCAGATGCAGGGGGGCTGCTTCTCGATCTCGTCACTGGGCGGCATCGGCGGCACGCATTTCACGCCGATCATCAACGCACCGGAAGTGGCCATCCTTGGCTTGTCGCGTGGTTATCAGAAGCCCGTTTGGGACGGCAAGCAGTTCGTGCCGCGCCTGACGCTGCCGCTGTCGCTGTCGTACGATCACCGCGTGATCGACGGCGCCGAGGCTGCACGCTTCAACGCGTATCTGGCCAGCGTGCTGGCGGACTTCCGCCGCGTCAGCCTGTAAGCCCACGCGGGCGCGGCACGCATCTGGCTTCGGGCCTGTGCGTGCCGGCCCGGTTGGGTTTGCAGCGGTCGGCGGACTGGTCAGTGGACTGATGGCGAGGACGACATGACGACGTGCGTGGTGGTCAAGAAAGACGGCGAAGTGGCGATTGCGGCCGATTCGCTGGTGACGTTCGGCGATACGCGCCTGGCGCGCGGTTACGAGCAAAACCAGAAGATCTTCCAGGTGGGCGATTCGCTGATCGCGCTGGCGGGCACGACGGCCCACTTCCCGGTCATGCGGAGTCTGTTAGCGGGTCTGGCCGATGAGTGTCGCCTCGGCACGCGTGACGACGTCTTCCGGACCTTCCTCAAGGTGCACGAAAAGCTCAAGGACGAGTATTTCGTCAACACCAAGGAGGACGACGACGACCCGTACGAGTCGTCGCAGATCACCTGCCTGATCGCCAACGCCACCGGCATCTACGGCGTCTATTCGTACCGCGAGGTGTTTTCGTTCGACCGCTTCTGGGGCATTGGCTCGGGGCGCAATTTTGCGCTAGGAGCCATGTCGGCGGTGTTTGACATGCCGGGCAAGTCGGCGGCGGACGTTGCACAGGTGGGCGTGTCCGCAGGCGTGGAATTCGACAAGAGCTCGGGCGGTCCGATCGAAGTGCACACAGTACGTCTGCAGGATTGAAAAGCGTCAGCGGGCCCGGGCGATGCCGGGTGCCGACGACAAGAACAAGGAGTCAGGAATGAGCGTGGTGGAAATCAAGGTGCCGGACATCGGCGATTTCGATGCGGTGGAAGTCATCGAAGTGCTGATCAAGGCGGGCGATACCGTGGCGCCCGAGCAGTCGCTGATCGTGCTGGAATCCGACAAGGCCAGCATGGAAGTGCCGTCGGAGGTGGCTGGCAAGATCGTCGACGTAAAAGTCAAGGTGGGCGACAAGGTCAGCAAGGGCACGGTGATCGCGACGGCGGAAGCTGGCGCGGCTGCTGCTCCAGGACCTGCACAAGCGCCGGCTCCGGCCCCAGCACCGGCTGCCGCACCGGCAGCATCAGCCCCGGCACCGCAAGCGGCCAAGCACGCCGGCGGCGCCGACATCGAGTGCGAGATGCTCGTCCTGGGCTCCGGCCCGGGCGGTTATTCGGCCGCATTCCGCAGTGCGGATCTGGGCATGAACACTGTGCTGGTGGAGCGTTTCTCAACGCTGGGCGGCGTTTGCCTGAACGTGGGGTGTATCCCGTCGAAGGCGTTGCTGCACACGGCGGCCGTCATGGACGAAGTCAAGGCGATGGCCGCACACGGCATTGTCTACAGCGAGCCGACGGTTGATATCAACCAACTGCGCAAGCACAAGGAGTCCGTCATCGGCAAGCTGACCGGCGGGCTGGCCGGCATGGCCAAGGCACGCAAGGTGCAGGTCGTGCGCGGTGTTGGCACGTTCCTGGATCCGAATCACCTCGAAGTGCAACTGACGGACGGCGACGGCAAGGCAACGACGGGCGAGAAGAAGGTCATCCGTTTTGCCAAGGCAATCATCGCTGCAGGCAGCGAGGCCGTGAAGCTGCCGTTCATTCCGGAAGATCCGCGCATCGTCGATTCGACCGGCGCGCTGGAGCTGCGCGAAGTGCCGGGCAGGATGCTGGTCATCGGGGGCGGCATCATCGGCCTGGAAATGGCGACCGTGTACAGCACGCTGGGCGCCCGCATCGACGTGGTGGAAATGCTCGATGGCCTGATGCAGGGCGCTGACCGCGACCTCGTCAAGGTGTGGGACAAGATGAACAAGAGCCGCTTCGACAAGGTCATGCTCAAGACCAAGACGGTCGGGGTCGAGGCCAAGCCGGACGGCATCTACGTCAAGTTCGAGGGCGAAGCCGCATCTGCCGAGCCGCAACGCTATGACATGGTGCTGGTGGCCGTGGGCCGCACCCCGAACGGCAAGCGCATTGGCGCCGAGAAGGCCGGCGTGGCGGTGACCGACCGTGGCTTCATCGACGTGGATAAGCAACAGCGCACGAATGTGCCGCACATCTTCGCGATCGGCGACCTCGTGGGGCAGCCGATGCTGGCACACAAGGCCGTGCATGAAGGTCACGTGGCGGCAGAAGCCGCGCACGGCGAGAAGGCGTATTTCGATGCCAAGCAGATTCCGTCGGTCGCCTATACCGATCCGGAAGTGGCCTGGGCAGGTCTGACCGAAGACCAGTGCAAGGCGCAGGGCATCAAGTACGGCAAGGGCGTGTTCCCGTGGGCCGCTTCGGGCCGCGCGATTGCCAACGGCCGCGACGAAGGCTTCACGAAGTTGATCTTCGACGAGGAAACGCATCGCATCATCGGTGGCGGCATCGTTGGCACGCACGCCGGCGACTTGATCGGCGAAATCTGCCTGGCCATCGAGATGGGCGCGGACGCCGTGGACATCGGCAAGACCATCCACCCGCACCCGACGCTGGGTGAGTCGGTGGGCATGGCTGCGGAAATCTACGAGGGTGTTTGCACGGACGTGCCCCCGGCTCGTAAGCGATGAACTGCAATTAACCGCCAGAGTTTGGAGGCAACTCCGGATCTGGCTGGCAAACAAAAGGGCCGCTCGAATGGGCGGCCCTTTTGTTTGGGATGATCGGCGGCAGGTCAGTGCCGAGGCTCGGCTGGGCGCCGATGCCGACGTAGCACGCGCACTGCCGCGATCAGGCGGCGCCATATCTGCTGCATCGTCCCATGTCGACGGGCGCGCCAGACGGCAATTCGTACCTGGAAGGCTTGCCAGGTCGGTGTTGCTTGCAGGGTGGCCAGCATGCGCTGCTTCCATGCCAGGAACGCGGATTCCCAGCGGGCATACCAGGCGATCGTGTGCAACTGTGGGCGCACGGCGGAATAGATGCGCACGCCCAGCCCCGTACTGACGATTTTCGCTGCGACCAGAACGATGGCGCCTGCAATGAGATGGCCCCGCGCCAGCACGTAGACGGCCGCCAGCTTGAACGGCAGCAATGCGAGCATTGGCAGGGCAAAGGCGCAGAGGGCTTCGATGGGCTCCAGTTGCGCCAACTTCCGCTCCGCCGCTTGGACCCAGGGATGCGCCGCCAGACGGGCGGTTACCTGCCGCATGACGTTCCAGATCCACTCTTCTAACAGCAGGATAAGCGCAGCCGCGACGATCAGACTTCGCTTGGCCATGGATTCGCGAGACATTGGGAAGGAGAAGAGGGCGGCGAACCGCAATACAGAATGGAGCGTCGGCTGCGTGTAAAAGTTCGCAATTTGAAGAGGAGACGTTTCCCATGCACACAAAAAACCCGGCCGAAGCCGGGCTAAAGGTACCCACTGATCACCACTGAGGACAGGTTTCGGTAGCGGGACCGAGGAGACAATCCAACGAACACGGTGGAATGGACCAGCGGCCGCGCGTTTGGGTTCCGCGCAAATGCACGCAAACGATGTGTTTGGAGGATGGCTCGACGGCCAAAACAAAACGGGCCTCCCGAAGGAGGCCCGCTTCAACAACCAGAAAACTGAAGCAGCTTAGCGCTTAGGCAGCGGTCGTCGTCGACTTCTTGCCGGTGGCAGCGCGCGCTTGGGCCGATGCTTGAGCCGTTGCCTTGCTGGCAGCGTTGGCAGCAGCGTGGAAGTTGCTTTCAGCCAGTTCCACAGCTTGCTTGGTGGCCTTCTGCACCGAATCGTAGGCGTTGTTGGCGGCCGACAGAGCCGACTTCACCAGGGCAACTGCCGATTCCGAACCAGCCGGAGCGTTCTTCGACACGTTGTCGACCAGCGCTTGCAGCTTGCGGCTGTTTTCAGCGATTTGCACTTCAGCAGCCTTGCTGAATTCGGTTTGCGTGTCCGAAGCGATTTCGTACAGGTGACGGCTGTAAGCCAGAACCTTTTCAGCCAGCGGCTGCACTGCGGCGGTTTGCACCGACAGCAGCTCTTGGGCGTCCTTGGCGGTCAGTGCCTTCTTGGCGTGTTCGACGTTCTCGGCCAGGGTAGCCTTGACGACTTGCAGGTTCAGTTCGACCAGCTTTTCGACGCCTTCAAAAGCCTTGTTGGTCAGACCGAAGAACGTTTCCAGGTTGGCCTTGTGCGCCGCAGCGATCTGTTCCTGAGTCAGCATGTTGTCTCTCCAAATACAAAGGTGGGTGGGGAATCAAAATGAAAATTTAGATCGCCCAGATGTACAAAGCATGACGGTCTGCGTCGGGCCTTCCAGGCGACATCGCGATGAATTAGGGATGGTGCATCGCAACAATTTCATTGTTGTTGAATGTCAAACCAGTGTCAAGCGTCCTTTGTGCATCGCACAAAAAACAGAATTCGTTGATTTTCCGTGCACAGGAATTGCGTGACCAACCGTTTGGCATAATTTTTTGTGGCAGGAAAATGCGCGTCCGTGGTGCATGCGAAGTGCATTTGACCAACTCTGGCCGCAAATCCGTCTCAAAAAACATACGAGTGCAGCGTAGGTTACGATGCGCCCGAGTGCTATTTTTGTTGCGTTGCGATTTGTTATTCACATGCGGGCGTTCTATACCGACCACTTTGTCTTGCCGCTGCCGCCGGGCCATCGGTTTCCAATGCGCAAGTACAGCGACCTGCGCGCACGGGTTCTGGCCGACGTGCCGGGGCTATCCATGCATGAGGCGCCGCGGGCCGATGACGACGCGTTGCTGCTGGCGCACACGTCTGAATATGTTGAGGCGGTAAGCGCCGGGCGGCTTGACCCTGCGCGTCAGCGGGAGATCGGGTTTCCCTGGTCGCCGGAAATGGTCGAGCGCAGCCGCCGTTCGGCGGGGGCCACGATGGCCGCGTGCGAGGCTGCGCTGGCGGATGGCATTGCCGTCAATTTGGCGGGCGGCACGCACCATGCCTATGCGGACAAGGGCGGCGGTTTCTGTGTATTCAACGACGCTGCCATCGCCTCGCGCTGGATTCAGCGCCGGCCGGGCAGGACGCCGGCGAATTTTCCGGTCGCCATCGTCGATCTCGACGTACATCAGGGCAACGGCACGGCGTCGATCCTGCGCGATGACGCGGCTGTTTTCACCTTGTCCTTGCATGGAGAGAAGAACTACCCGTTCCGCAAAGAAGCCTCGGATCTGGACATCGGCCTGCACGATGGCTGCGGCGACGAGGACTATCTGCAGGCGCTGACTGGCGCCCTCGATATCCTGGCCGGGCGCTTCAAGCCACAGTTGATCATCTATCTGGCCGGCGCGGACCCGCACGAGGGCGATCGCCTCGGCCGGCTCAAACTGACTCTCCAGGGTCTGGCCCGGCGCGACCAGGAAGTCTTCGATTTCGCATATCAACGGCGCATACCGATTGCCGTTACCATGGCGGGCGGCTACGGCAACAATATCGACGATACCGTGGCCGTCCACGCGCAGACCATCGCGCTGGCTGCGCGGCACGCACAGCGCTGGGCGGCCCGCGACGAGGCCGCCGCCTCGCACTCTCTTCCGCTTTCCGCATGACCCAAGCGTCTTCCGTCGCGCCAAACTTGGCGCGCGACTCCCTGTTTGTCGTCGCCATGCCGTGGCTGTTCGTGTTGATCTGGAGCACGGGCTTTATCGTGGCCAAGTACGGGATGCCGTATGCGGAGCCGATGACCTTTCTGTTTTTCCGCTTTGTGGGCGTGCTGGTATGCCTGCTACCGCTGGTGTGGATGGCGCGTGTGCCGCTGCCGCGCCGCTCCGGCATGGGCGAAACCGACTGGGCGACAGTCGGCCACATCGCGGTGGCCGGTTTGCTGATGCAGTGGGGGTACCTTGCGGGCGTGTGGGCAGCGGTTAAGCTGGGCATGCCGGCAGGGATGACTGCGCTGATCGTCGGCATGCAGCCGATTTTGACTGCGCTGTATGTCTCGATGCGTGGGGAGCGTGTGTCGGGCCGCCAATGGTTGGGATTGCTATGCGGCATCGCGGGCGTGGGCCTGGTGGTGGCCAACAAGTTGCATCTGGCGGGCGTGGGCGCGACGACGCTTGCGCTGTGCGTGAGCGCGCTGCTGTCGATCACCGTGGGTACGCTCTATCAAAAGCGCCATTGCCCGGTGTTCGACCTGCGGATGGGCGCGTGCATCCAGTTCGGGGCATCGGCGCTGCTGTGCCTGCCGTTCATGTTTCTGTTTGAGACGCGCGAGGTGCATTGGACGCTGCCGATGATCGGCTCGCTGGTGTGGTCGGTGCTGGCGCTGTCGATCGGCGCGATCTCGCTGCTCTTTGTGCTGATCCGCAGGGGCGCGGCCACCAAGGTGACGTCGCTCATGTATCTGACGCCGCCTACGACCGCCGTGATGGCGTGGGCGCTGTTCGGCGAACGTTTTCCGCCGCTTGCGGCGCTGGGCATGGTGATTGCCGCCTGCGGTGTGGCGCTCGTCATCCGTAAGTGACCGCGTTTGAGTGCCTGGCGTATCCTGATCACTTTCCACTGCCACCGGCCAGCCGCCCATGAGCACGCCCCGTCAGACGCGCGACGACTACCGCCACTTCCACACCATCACCACGCGCTGGATGGACAACGACGTCTACGGTCACGTCAACAACGTCGTCTATTACAGCTATTTCGATACCGTGGTGAACGCGTATCTGATCGAGCAGGGCGTGCTGAACCCTGAACACAGCGACACCATCGGCCTCGTCATCGAGACACAATGCAACTACTTCGCGCCGCTGTCGTTTCCCGATCCCGTGGTGGCAGGGCTGCGCGTTGCACGCCTTGGCAACACGAGCGTGCGCTATGAGGTGGGTCTGTTCCGCTGCGACGCCCAGGAGGCCGCCGCTCAGGGCCATTTCGTGCACGTCTACGTCGACCGCGAAACACGTCGCCCGGTGCCACTGCCCGATGCGCTGCGTGCTGTGCTCGAACCGCTCGCGTCCAATATCACCGCCTGAATTTTGCGCATCGCCATGACCGACCGACGCCCCACCTCCACAGAAGTCGAACGCGTCGATCAGGCAATCACTTCGCGCCGCTCCGTTCGCGCATTCTTGCCGACGCCCGTCGCCCGGGAAGACATCGAGGCGATCCTCGATGTAGCGCGCCGTGCGCCGTCAGGCAGCAATACGCAGCCGTGGAAGGTCTATGTGCTGACGGGCGAGTCGAAGGCGCGCTTGTCCGAATCCGTGTTGGTGGCGTACGACCACCCGGAGGTGGACATGCTGCATCGCGAGGAGTATCCGTACTACCCGCGCACGTGGGTCGATCCGTACCAGAGTCGGCGCCGCAAGGTCGGCTGGGATCTTTATGGCCTGCTCGGCATTGGACGCTCCGACAAGGAACGCATGCACGCACAGCACGCGCGCAACTTCCGATTCTTCGATGCGCCGGTCGGCATCATCTTCACAATCGACCGCGTGATGGAGCAGGGCAGTTGGCTCGATTACGGCATGTTCCTGGAAGCCGTGATGGTGGCCGCGCGTGCTCGGGGCATCGATACATGCCCACAGGCCGCGTTCACGCAGTTCCATCGGGTCATCGCAGAGCATCTCGGGCTGACGGATGACGAGATGGTCGTCTGCGGCATGTCGATGGGTTACGCGAATCCTGCCGCCATCGAAAATACGCTTGTCACCGAGCGGGCGCCTGTCTCCGACTTCACCCGGTTCCTGGACTGACGTCGTTATCACGGCGCTGCCTGCACGCTACAGCGCACATCTTCGTGCAAAGCGAGAATTGGCGGTGAAAAGTCGCCGAATTATGTCAACAGATACGACCGATCCGTCGTTAGACTTCCATCTGCGACTCGACGTACGCGGCGCGTGTGTTGTGAGGGAATGTTGGGGACGGTTGTAAACCGTGATTGTCGTCACTTGCGATCGAATCACGGGGTATTTTCCGGTCCCACTTCCGATCTACACGGGGCGAAATGTGCGTTTTGTGCAACTTTCTTCGCGATTAGGCTCCTGCTCCGGCAGACAATTGCGTCGAAATGGTGACCGAATGATAAGGCTCCACAGGTCAAACTTTAAGGCCGTGAGCTAAGTCCTTCATCTTGCTAAGAATTTTGTT
This sequence comes from Ralstonia sp. PBBBR1, assembly GCF_002256165.1. NCBI lineage: Bacteria > Pseudomonadati > Pseudomonadota > Betaproteobacteria > Burkholderiales > Burkholderiaceae > Ralstonia > Ralstonia sp. PBBBR1. The sequence continues at coordinate 52,495 of NZ_NKIL01000002.1, forward strand.
TTTGCCTACACTTGCGCCATCTCACGCGCGGGTGATCGAACCATGTCACGGTCTGTTTCCTCATTTTTTCGACGTCTCGGCTTCGTTTCGCTGATGACCGTCGCGCTCGCTGCCGTCTCTGTCACTACCGTGGCCAACGCTGCCACGACCGACAAAAAACCCGCCGCTAGCAAGAAAGCCAAATCCAAAGGCAAGACCGTCGCCAATCGCAAGGCCAGCGCCAAAGTCGCGGCTACGAGCGGCGATGAAGTCGCCTCCACCAAAGTCCGCAAGGTCGTCACCGTCAAAGGCAAGCGTCGCGTGATCATGGTCGAGCGCGGTGCACGTCCGGTGCGTGCGGCGTTCGTGCCGGCGTCCCCGACACTTGGTGAAGCGATGGGACTGCGTTCGACGCCCGATGCGTTGGCGCTGCGTTCCTCCGTTGCGCTGGTGATGGACCAGAACAACGGCGAAGTGCTGTTCCAGAAGAATTCGTCGGCCGTGCTGCCGATTGCCTCGATCACCAAGCTGATGACCGCACTGGTCGTGACCGATGCACATCAGCCGATGGACGAGCTGCTTGAAATTACCGATGAGGATCGCGACTACGAGCGCAACACGGGCTCGCGCCTGCGCTTCGGCACGATGCTCACGCGCGAAGACCTGCTGCTGCTGGCGCTGATGTCGTCGGAAAACCGTGCAGCCTCCGCGCTGGGCCGCAACTATCCGGGCGGTCGTCCGGCATTTGTTGCCGCCATGAACCGCAAGGCGCATGAACTCGGCATGAACGATACACACTATGTCGATTCGAACGGCCTGTCTAGCAGCAACGTGTCGAGCGCGCAGGATCTCGCCAAGATCGTGATAGCTGCCTACAAGGTGCCGCTCATTCGTCAATTCACAACCACCCCCGAACATACGGTCAGCGCCAACGGCCGCACGCTGCACTACGTCAACACCAATCGTCTGGTGCGCGGCGGCGAATGGGATATCGGCCTGCAGAAGACCGGCTTCATCAACGAAGCCGGCCGCTGCCTCGTCATGCAGGCCAACGTGCATGGCCGCAATGTCGTGATGGTGTTCCTGGATTCGGCCGGCAACCTCACGCGCTTTGCGGACGCCACGCGTGTGCGCAATTGGCTGGAGCGCAATCCGCACATCGAGCCGGCCACGCAAGCGGCTGCGCCGCTGCGGAATGTACCGGTGTCGACGCAGCCCGCCACCGTGCTGGCGTCGGAGCAGCACGGCGCCTGAGCCACCGCATCACCCAACAAAAAAGCGCGTTCGATGACGCGCTTTTTTGTTGAGCAAAACCGGCGGCTCACTCCGCGCGCACGGCGTCCTCTTCATACGTGTAGCCCATGCCTTTGGAGATCTGTAGCGCGGTGTCCTTGAGATTGTCGAGCCAGCTGTCCTGCAACCGGTCTGCCGGTGCAGACAGCGACAGACCTGCTACCAGCCGGCGCGAATCATCATAGATGCCGGCAGCGATGCAGCGCACGCCGAGTTCCAGTTCTTCGTTGTCACGCGCGTAGCCGTTGGTGCGCACCCAGTTGAGTTCACGTTCGAGCTTGGGCAAGTCCGTGATCGACGTGCGGGTGTGGCCGGACAAACCGGTACGCGTGGCATAGGCCCGCACACGGCCGAGTTCGTCTGCAGCCAGGAACAGCTTGCCGACCGACGTCAGGTGCAGCGGTGCGCGGCCACCGATTGCGCGTACCACTTGCATGCCCGAGCGCTCGGAGTAGGCGCGCTCGATGTAGACGATCTCGTCGCCCTGACGCACCGAGAGGTTGACGGTCTGGCCCGTCAGGCGGTGCAGGGCGCGCATCGGTGCGAGCGCCGCTTCACGCACCGACAGGCGCGCCTTGACAAGGTTGCCCAGTTCCAGCAAACGCATGCCGAGACGGTAGCTGCCCGGGTCGGAGCGATCGACGAAGCGGCAAGCCACCATGTCGTTCAGGATGCGGTGCGCGGTGGACGGGTGCAGGCCGGTGCTGGCGGACAGCGCTTTCAGGCTGACCGGATCGGCGTGATCGGCAAGCGCGTCGAGCAGCATCATCATGCGTTCGATGACCTGGATAGACGTCTTGCCGGGGTCCTTGTCTGCTTCTGCCATGGGTGCAGTGGGTTGCGGATGCGATGCAAAATTCTATCCCACGATGTGAAAATGCGCACCCTCCCGACGCATGATTCCGGGTATTTTCGAGGGCTTTCTCGGTCGAGCAGCAACTGTGCTTGGCGCCACCTCGTGAAGCGCACTCACCAGTGACATGAAGAAGTTCTGTGCCCGCAGACCCGCGCCAGGGGCGGCGGCAGGCGCATAATGGCGACTTCCCGCAGAACACACGAGACTCCCATGCGCGTAGGTTTGTTCGTCACTTGCCTGATTGATCTGATGCGGCCCGACATCGGGTTTTCGGTGGTCAAGCTGCTGGAGAATGCCGGTTACGACGTCGTGGTGCCGCCCGCACAGACTTGCTGCGGCCAGCCTGCCTACAACTCCGGAGACCGCCCCTTGGCGCGCGACCTGGCCGAGAAAACGCTCAAGGAATTCGAGCAGTTTGACTACGTTGTCGTCCCGTCCGGTTCTTGTGGCGGCATGATCCGCAAGGGCTACGCCGATCTCTTTCGCGACGATCCGGAACTCGCGGGCCGCTATGAGCGCCTGGCGCCGCGTGTGTACGAATTGACGGATTTTCTCGTCAACGTGGCACGCGTCAAATCGCTCGACTCCGAATTTCACGGTCACGTGACGTACCACGATTCGTGCTCCGGTCTGCGCGAGTTGGGCGTGAAAGCGCAGCCGCGCGAGCTGCTTGGCAAACTGCCGGGCGTGCAGTTGACCGAGATGCCCGCATGCGAAGCGTGCTGCGGTTTCGGCGGTACGTTCTCGATCAAGTACGGCGATATCTCCACCGCCATTGCAGATGAGAAATGCGCCAACATCAAGGCCAGTGGCGCCGATACTGTGGTGCTCGGCGATGTCGGCTGCATGCTCAACATCGAAGGCCGGCTGCGCCGTATGGGCGACACGCACACGCGCGTGCTGCACATCGCTCAAGTCCTTGCGGGCGACGCGTAATCGCGACGCCAAGAACACGACGGAGACGCCATCACATGCAAGTCCGCAGCATGGAATTCAAAGCACGTGCCGGGCAGAAGCTCGCCGACAAGCGCCTGCAGCAGAACCTTACCAAGCTCTCGACCAAATTCGTCACCGCACGCGCGGCAGCCATCCAGGACATCGATTTTCCGGCTACGCGCGAAGCGCTGAAGGAGCGCCGCAACCGCGCGTTGGAAAACCTCGACGTCTGGCTCGCCACCTTCGAGGCGGAAGCGACGCGCCGTGGCGCCAAGGTGCTGTTTGCCGAAACCACGGCCGATGCCGCTCGCCTGGTCGCAGAGATCGCCCGCCAGCACGAGGTCAAGAAGGTCATCAAGAGCAAGTCGATGGTGACCGAAGAGATGCGCCTGAACCAGGTGCTCGGCGAGATGGGCGTGCAGAGCATCGAGACCGATCTGGGTGAGTACATCCTGCAGATCAACGATAGCGAGCCGCCGTCGCACATTATTGCGCCGGTCGTGCACAAGGATAAGGAGGAGATTGCTGATCTCTTCGCCAAGACGCACAAGAAGCCGCGTCTGACCGACATTCCCGAGATGACGCGTGAGGCGCGCGAAGTGCTGCGGCCCGAGTTTCTGTCCGCTGACATGGGCGTGACGGGCGGCAACTTCATCATTGCCGAGACGGGTTCCGTGGCGATCGTCACCAATGAGGGCAACGAAGGCATGTGCACGATCATGCCGCGCGTGCACGTTGCCGTGACGGGCATCGAGAAGGTGCTGCCGACGCTCGAGGATCTGGCGACCGTCATGCGCTTGTTGCCGCGTTCGGCGACCGGACAAGCGATCTCGAACTATTTCTCGCTGCTGACGGGCCCGCGCGCGCCCGGCGAGAAGGATGGCCCAGAGCATATGTACTTCGTCATCGTCGACGGCGGCCGCAGTGGCCTGATCGGCGGCGAATTCCAGGAGATGCTGCGCTGTATCCGGTGCGGCGCGTGCATGAACCACTGCCCGGTCTATCAGAAGATCGGCGGCCATGCGTACGGCTGGGTGTATCCGGGCCCGATGGGCAGCGTGCTGACGCCGAGCTACGTGGGGCTGTCGAACGCGCTGGACCTTCCGCAAGCGGCCACGCTGTGCGGTGAATGCAATCGCGTGTGTCCTGCGTCCATCCCGTTGTCGGATCTGTTGCGTACGCTGCGCGAGAAGCAAATGGAGCGCGAATTGCGCCCGCAAGCGGAGCGCTTTGGCTTGCGCGTGTGGGGCTTCATGGCACGGCGACCGGCGTTGTACTCGGCCGGTACCTGGGTTGCAGCGCGCGTGCTGCGTTGGATGGGCGGTGACAAGAAGCTGATCCACTCGCTGCCCGTCGGAAAAGGCTGGACCGACACACGTGACATGCCGGCCCCGGCAGGCAAGACGTTCCGCGAGCTGTATCGTGAGAAGAAGGCCCGAGCATGAGCAGCGCTGAATCCCTCCAAACGCTGCGCGACGCGCTCGACCGTCACGCAAAGTCGCCCGACCTGCCGCACTTGCTCAAGCAGTGGCGCGACGACGCAGTGCTCGCGCCGTTGGCAATCTTGCCGCCGGCGTATGACCAGGTGCGGCGCTCCTTGCTGCAGCGGCTGGATATGGCGGTGTCGTTTGGCGAAGAAAGCTGTTCGTTCTCGCCGTCGTCGTTGCTGGCCGAAATGCGTTTGTGGACGGACAAGGCTGAGGCGAAGCTCGCCAGCATGTAATCGCGGGGCGACATGGAACGCAGGATGCGTGCTAGTGTCTGACAGCTTATTCCCGTGTCAGCCAATGCCATGAATCAGACCGCCCGCGAAATCATGCTGTACGACGCCCAGAAGAAGAGTCCGGGCGTTGCCTACCTCTGGTGGTTTCTGCTGGGCTTCCTGGGGGCGCATCGCTTCTACCTGAAGCGGCCAGGCAGCGGTATCGCGCAGGCCATTGCCAACATCGGCGGCACATGGCTGGCGTTTCGTGACATGGATAACACCGCGGGCTGGGTGCTGGCCGTCATCGGCGGGCTGTGGGTGCTGGTGGACATGTTCCTGATTCCGGGTATGGTCCGCGCAAACAACACGGCGCTCGCCGAGCGGCTCTCGACCACGCCCTGAAAGGAATCGACCTCATGAACAAAACCACTTGGTGGAAGCGCGCCGCACTCTGGACGGCCGGTTTGGTTTGCGCAGCCGGCGCGTTGGCAGGCTGCACGACTTCGCGCGATCAATACCGCGAGAGTTCCAACATCAGCACTTACGGCGTGGTCGATGTCGGCGTCGAGCGCACGTCGCGCTGATCATCCTTCCGCGGCCTGCGGCGCGACGTCTTCAAACCGCCGCCACTCGCCATTGACAAGCAGTTCCAGCGGCTGGAACAAGGCCTTGTAGGCCATCTTGCGGCTCTGCTCGATCCAGTAGCCGAGATAGACGTAGGGCAGGTCCAGCGCCTGCGCCTGGGCGATCTGCCACAGGACGTTGTACGTTCCGTAACTCGCCCTCTGCTCGATCGGGTCGTAGAACGTGTAGACCGACGACAGCCCATCTTCCAGCACGTCGATCATGCTCACCATGCGCAGCTTGCCCGCCGATGGCGATTCGGGCGGCTCGCGAAACTCCACCAAGCGCGAATTCACGCGGCTCTGCAGCAGGAACTGCTCGTATTGATCGCGGCTGTCGTGATCCATGCCGCCGCCCGCATGGCGGACTGACTGGTACAGCAGGTAGAGCTGATAGTGCTCTTCGACATAGGTGAGCGGTGCAACCAGCGCCTCAAGCCCTTGATGCCGCTCGGCGGCACGGCGTTGCGCCCGCGATGGTGAATATTGATCAACGACGACGCGGCATGGCGTGCACGCATGGCAATCGTCGCAGTGAGGGCGATAGGTGAAGATCCCGCTGCGCCGGAAGCCAGCGCGCACGAGCTTGGAATAGACGTCTGCGTTGATCAGGTGCGCCGGGGTGGCGACCTGCGAGCGCGCCAGGCGGCCATCGAGGTAGCTGCATGCGTAAGGCGCGGTGGCATAGAACTGCAATGCCGAGAGGGGGAGTTCCTTAAGCTTGCTCATTGCGTACGGTCCACCGGCGGAGCACCGATTTGTCGAAGTGCCACGGCACAATGGCCGGCGCGCTGGCCGCTTCGCGCACATGTGCGAGAAACGCCGCGCGCGGCACCGGGGCACCGCCCAGCGACGCCAGATGCTCGGTTTCCTGCTGGCAGTCTATCATCGCGACGCCCTGACCGCCGAGGAAGGCGCAGAGCGCTGCCAGCGCGATTTTCGAGGCATCGGTGCGATGCGCAAACATCGATTCACCGTAGAACATGCGGCCAAGCGCCACGCCGTACAGGCCACCCACACGTTGCCCGGCGTGCCACGTCTCCACGCTGTGCGCGTAGCCGCGGCGGTGCAGGGCTGTGTACGCCTGGATGACGTCTTCGGTGATCCACGTGCCGTGCTGTCCAGGGCGCGCTGTGGTGGCGCACGCGACCATCGTTTCGCGGAAGGCGTGGTCGATGCGGATTTCCCAGGCCGGGTCGTCAAGCACGCGGCGCAGCGTCTTGCGAAACGTGGTTGATACGCGAAAGTCTTCGGGGCGGAGCACCATGCGTGGATCGGTGCTCCACCACAACACCGGCTGGCCCTGGGCATACCACGGAAAAATGCCTTGTCGATACGCAATCAGCAGCCGTTGCGGCGATAGCTCAGCGCTGGCGGCCAGCAGGCCGGGCGCTTCGGACTCCGGCCCGAGCGCGCGATCGACCGGCGGGAAGGGATCGTGCGGATCCAGCCAGGCAATCATGATGCGGACAACGTTGGTTGAGTGTTACGGCGTCGTGGCCGGCGTGTCGATTGCAGCCGAGCGCATCGGCTTGTAGATGTCGAGCGTGTGGAGGCGGAAGCTGCCGTCAGCCAGCCTGCCGGCTGCGCGGTCTGCAAAGAAGCAACGCAGCGTGTGGATGACAGTCGGGAAGGCCAAGTCATCCCAAGGGATGTCGGCTTCATGGAAGAGTGCGACTTCCAGGCTTTCTTCGCCCGGGGCGAAATCCAGATCGTTCAGCGTGGCCAGATAGAACAGGTGCACCTGGTGCACGTGCGGCACGTTGAGCACGGAATACAGCTCGCCGATTTCGACGTTGGCGCCGGCTTCTTCCTGCGTTTCGCGGTTGGCGGCCTGCGCGGTGGTTTCCCCGATTTCCATGAAGCCTGCGGGCAACGTCCAGAAGCCGTAGCGCGGTTCAATGGCGCGCTTGCACAGGAGGATCTGATCGTTCCAAACCGGCACGGTGCCGACCACGTTGCGCGGATTCACATAGTGAATCGTATTGCAATGGTCGCAAACGTCGCGCAGTCGGTTGTCACCGGCGGGAATGCGCGAGACGACTGACTGGCCGCAGTTGGAACAGAATTTCATGGGGAATCGTCGCGGGTGGAATGCCTCAGTGTATCACCGCGGCGATGTGGCCCCGCGTGACGCAGTTGGGGTGGGAGTATCCACGGAGTTGCACGCGAAACGGTGCACACAGAGGCGTCGGAAAACAAAAAGCCCGCTGTGTGCGGGCTTGATGATTCGGCTCAGGTCTTGGAGCGAGCCGTTCTACTTTGGCTGGTTGCGGGGGCAGGATTTGAACCTGCGACCTTCGGGTTATGAGCCCGACGAGCTGCCAGACTGCTCCACCCCGCGTCCGTCGAATAAAGGAGTATAGGGAAACCTATGCGGCAACGCAACACTTATTTCGCGCGGCATGCATATTGATGGTGCATGTTACCCGTGGAGAGGGCCCGCGATGCCACGCGCCGACGGGTTGTTAGACACATCGTGCGCAGTCATGTTCGAAAGCGGTGCGCACGATGCATTGCGGCGTGCCGGCCGTTTACAATGCCGCCTTTCGCGTTCTTCTCTTGATTCCGACCGTGCTCAACGCCCTGTACCCGCTTGCCCGCCCGCTGCTGTTTTCGATGGACCCCGAAGACGCGCATCATTTCACGCTGAACCAGCTCAAGCGGGCGCACGCGATGGGCCTTTCGGGCTGCATCGGTGGCCGCGTAGCCCCGCGGCCGCGCACGGTGATGGGCGTAAAGTTTCCCAACCCGGTGGGGCTGGCTGCCGGCCTGGACAAGGATGGCGCGTATATCGATGCGCTCGGCGCGCTCGGCTTCGGCTTTATTGAAGTTGGCACGGTCACGCCGCGTGCGCAGCCGGGCAACCCGCGCCCGCGCATGTTCCGGCTGCCGGCTGCCAATGCGCTCATCAACCGTATGGGATTCAACAACGGCGGTGTCGATGCGTTCATCAATAACGTGAAGGCATCGAAGTGGCGTGAGGCCGGCGGCGTGCTCGGCCTGAACATCGGCAAGAACGCCGACACCCCGATCGAGCGCGCCGTCGACGATTACCTGCATTGCCTGGAGCGTGTGTATCCGCACGCAAGCTACGTGACGGTGAACATCTCGTCGCCGAACACGAAGAACCTGCGTCAACTGCAGGGCGCGAGCGAGTTGGACAGCCTGCTAGGTACGCTGCGCGACGCACAGCAGCGTCTGGCCGATCTGCATAAGCGCTACGTGCCGGTAGTGCTGAAGATTGCGCCGGACCTGGATGACGACCAGATTGCCAACGTTGCCGACGCACTTCTGCGCCACAAGATGGACGGCGTGATTGCGACCAACACGACGATCAGCCGTGAGGCCGTCGCCGGTCTGGCGCACGCGGAAGAGGCGGGCGGATTGTCGGGCCAGCCGGTGCGCGAGGGCTCGACGCGGGTGATTCGCGCCTTGCATGGTTTGCTGGGCGATGCTGTGCCCATCATTGGCGTGGGCGGCATTCTCGCGGGCGAGCACGCGCGCGAGAAGATCGACGCTGGCGCGCAGCTGGTGCAGCTGTATACGGGATTGATCTATCGCGGCCCAGGTCTGGTGGCGGAATGCGCGCGCGCACTGGCGCGTTGATGCTGGCTGGTCGCGCCTAGCGGCGCAGCAAGAAGATGATGAGCGCGCTGGCGGCCACCACGGCGGCTGCCAGATCGTACGGGCCGGCGTAATCGGCCCAAACAGACGGGTCGAGCCGCTGCATGAAGGCCGATTGCGCCCATGGCAGGATCATGCGCGGGATCGTAAACAATAGGGCGGCCACAACCAGCAGCACGATCAGTGCGGTCAGCGAAGGCTTGGAACGCCCCAGGATGCGGATGGATGAGTGGGGCAAGGCCGTCCCCGTTTTGGATGCGTCGGGCGGCTGGTTGCAAGTCGCTCAACGTAGTTTGCAATAAAGGTTTGTCAGGCATTTTCCTACAAAGTTCTGTCGGCTGCAGTCCTACTTTCGGCTATGTGCAGTGCCGCACGCACAATGTGTTGCCCGCACGCTAGGGAGCCGGATTGGCGTTGCACAATGTGCTCCATTCGGGTTTTATATGCCTGGGCAATTTTATTTCGGCGCTGGGGAACGTTTTCCCTGTAGGGCAGAGCATCGTGATGCACTGCGGCAACGAATGCCCGTTCGAGGGGTTGGCGTGACGAAGGCGGGGAGTACAATCCGCCCTCATTGTGCAATGCACGATTTTTTGAGCGGCCAGAAGTTCGGCCGATTTCCAAGTTAATGAGTCAAGCTCTCACAGCAACCGGGTCGCCCCAGACCAACGTGAACCTGCGCGCCATGGTGATCGGCGCCGTGGGTGTGGTGTTCGGAGACATCGGCACCAGCCCGCTGTATTCGCTCAAGGAATGCTTCAGCCCTGATCACGGCATTCCCTTCTCCAGCGGTGCGGTGCTCGGCATCATCTCCATGCTGTTTTGGGCGATGGTGATCGTGGTGTCGCTCAAGTATGTGCTGTTCGTCATGCGCGCCGACAACAACGGCGAGGGCGGCATTCTCGCGCTGATGGCGCTGTCGCTGCGTACGGCCAATACCGATTCCCGGCGCATGTCGCTGCTGATGATGCTGGGCGTCTTCGGCGCGTGCATGTTCTACGGCGACGCCGTGATCACGCCGGCCATCTCCGTCCTGTCGGCCATGGAGGGCCTGGAGATCGCCGCGCCCGCGCTGTCGCCGTTTGTGCTGCCGATCACGATCGTGATTCTGGCAGTCCTGTTCCTCATCCAACGGAGCGGCACGTCGGTGGTCGGCAAGCTGTTCGGTCCGGTGATGCTGCTGTGGTTTGCCGCGCTAGCCGCGCTGGGCATGATGAATCTGGTGAAGGCGCCGCAGATTCTGGTGGCCGTCAACCCGATGTATGCGATTTCGTTCCTGCACGACCATGCGCTGCAGGCGTTCATCGTGCTGGGTTCGGTGTTTCTGGTGCTGACCGGCGCTGAAGCGCTGTACGCTGACATGGGCCACTTCGGCGCCCGGCCCATCCGCTGGGCGTGGTTCTTCATCGTAGCGCCGAGCTTGTTGGTGAACTACTTCGGCCAAGGCGCCATGCTGCTGACCGACCCAAGCACCATCGAAAACCCGTTTTACCGTTCCGTGCCGGAAGCGCTGCAACTCCCGATGGTGGTGCTTGCGGCGGCGGCTACCGTCATTGCCTCGCAGGCCGTGATTTCGGGAGCGTTCTCGCTGACGAGTCAGGCGATTCAGCTTGGCTTTGTGCCGCGCATGCGCATTCGCTACACGTCGGAAGCCGAGATCGGCCAAATCTACGTGCCGATGGTCAACTGGATGCTGCTGATCCTGGTGGTGGGCGTGGTGCTGGCATTCAAGAAATCCGACAACCTGGCCGCCGCCTACGGCATCGCCGTGACGACCACGATGGTCATTACCACGGTGCTGGCTGCGGTGGTGATGCGCTCGGTCTGGCGTTGGCATCCGGCGCTGGTGACGCTCGTGAGTGTCTGTTTCCTGGTGGTGGACTTGGCGTTCTTCGCCGCGAACCTCTTGAAGATCCGCGATGGCGGTTGGTTCCCGTTGACGCTGGGCGCCGGTGTGTTCTTCCTCCTGATGACCTGGTACAAGGGCAAGAAGCTTCTGCGTGCGCGCAGCCTGGAGGATGGCATCCCACTCGAGCCGTTCCTGGCTGGGTTGCTGGCCCATCCGCCGCATCGGGTCGAGGGCACGGCCGTTTTCCTCACAGGCAATACCGAATTCGTGCCGGTGTCGTTGCTGCATAACCTCAAGCACAACCGCGTGCTCCACGAGCGCGTGATCTTCATCAGCTTCGTCACACGCGATATTCCCTACGTGGACGACAAGCACCGCGTGTCCGTGCGCGATCTCGGCAGCGGCATCTACATCGTCAAGGCGGATTATGGCTTCAAGGAAACGCCGGATGTGTACCGCGTGCTCGAACTGGGGCAGCCGCAGATCGGCACGCGCTGTGAATTGATGGATACATCGTTCTTCATCGCGCGTGAGTCGGTGGTGCCGTCCAAGCTGCCGGGTATGTCGATGTGGCGTGAGCGGCTGTTTGCATGGATGCATCAAAACGGCGCCAAGCCGTCGGACTTCTTCCACATCCCCGCCAACCGCGTGGTGGAACTGGGTACCAAGGTCGAAATCTGATCAACCTTCCGCTGCATAACAAAACGGCCCGTGCGAGAGAGACGCACGGGTCGTTTTGTTTGTTGGGGCGGGGCCGCAATTACATCTTCGCAGCGGCGTGATTGCGCTCGCGGACTTCGTCGTTGCGGGCGTGGACGTCGTGGTTGCGGTCCTTGACGTCGTGTCGCAGGTCTTTGCGATCGCGGTGCAGGTCGCGGCGCTCGGCGTTGACTTCATGCTGCTCTTCGGCGCGCTTCTTGTTCCAGTATTCGGCACCCCCGACGTTGCCCTTGGCCAGGTCGCGGTCTTCGCGGCGTTGATCGGCGTTGCGGTCGGCGCGGTCGGCGTTCAATGCGGCCTTGTCGGCGCCGATGTCCGCGCGATCACGGCGGACATCGCGGTTGTCGTGGCGGATGTCACGGTTGTCCTGGCGAATCTGCTGATTGTCTTGCTGAACTTGCTGGACGGGCGTGGTCTGCGCGAAAGCGGCGGTACCGGCAACAGCAAGCAGGGCGGCAATCAGGGTGTGGCTCGTCTTCATGGCGTTTCTCCTCGTGGGTCCCAGGCGGTGCGCCTGTGTCACCTTAACGGGCCGAAAAGACTGGCCGACGACGCATGAGTGTTAGCAAAGATCCATGCGCGTAAGGACTTGTAACGGCCCGCACGCGGCCATGAAAAAACCCGCCGAGTCCGAAAACCGGGCGGGTTCCGCTCAATAGAATGCGCGTTAGCGCTTGAGCTTGGCGAACGCTTCTGCCATGGCGCCGGACGGTTCCGGCGCACGACGTTGCTGACCGACGTGGCGACCGCCGCCGCTGCTCGGGCGATCGCTGCCGCCCGTGCGCGCGGCCGTCTGACCGGGCTCATCCGAGAGGCGCATCGTCAGGCCGATGCGGTTGCGCTTCACGTCCACCTCCATCACCTTGACCTTGACGATCTGGCCAGGCTTGACCACCTCGTGCGGGTCGCGCACGAACTTGGTCGACAGCGCCGACACGTGTACCAGGCCGTCCTGATGCACGCCGATGTCGATGAAGGCGCCAAACGCCGCCACGTTCGTCACCACGCCTTCGAGCACCATGCCGGGCTGCAGGTCCTTGATGTCTTCCACGCCGTCCTGGAACGTCGCCGTCTTGAACTCGGGGCGCGGGTCGCGGCCGGGTTTTTCCAGTTCAGACAGGATGTCGACCACGGTCGGCAGGCCGAATTTCTCGTCGGTGAAGTCACGGGCGGTCAGGCCACGCAGTGCCTCGCGGTTGCCGAGCACGTCGCCGATGCCCTTCTTGATACTGTCCAGGATGCGCTTGACCACCGGATACGCTTCCGGGTGCACCGAGGAACGATCCAGCGGATTGTCGCCGTCGTTGATGCGCAGGAAGCCTGCGGCCTGCTCGAACGTCTTGTCGCCCAGGCGCGGGACTTTCTTGAGCGCGTCGCGGTTGGCGAACGCGCCGTTGGCATCGCGATACTCGACGATGTTCTTGGCGAGGATGGAGTTCAGGCCCGATACACGCGCCAGCAGCGGGGCAGAGGCTGTGTTCACATCCACGCCGACCGCGTTCACGCAATCCTCGACGATGGCGTCCAGCGCGCGTGCCAGCTCGCGCTGGTTCACGTCGTGCTGATACTGGCCGACGCCGATCGACTTCGGGTCGATCTTCACGAGTTCGGCCAGCGGGTCTTGCAGGCGGCGCGCGATCGACACCGCGCCACGTAGCGACACGTCCAGTTCGGGGAACTCCTTGGCCGCCAGCTCCGACGCCGAATACACAGACGCGCCGGCCTCGCTCACCACGATCTTGGTCAGCTTCAGCTCCGGTGCGTTACGCATCAGGTCCTGCACCAACTTGTCGGTCTCGCGGCTTGCTGTGCCGTTGCCGATGGAAACCAGGGCCACGCCGTGCTGCTTGGCCAGGCGGGCCATCGTCGCGAGCGAACCGTTCCAGTCGCGGCGCGGCTCGTGCGGATAGATCGTGGCGGTTTCGAGCAGCTTGCCAGTGTGGTCAACCACCGCGATCTTGCAGCCCGTGCGGATGCCCGGGTCGACGCCCATCACCGCTTTCGGGCCGGCCGGCGCGGCCAGCAGCAGATCGTGCAGATTGCGGCCGAAGATCTTGATGGCCTCGGCTTCGGCCGATTCCCGGAGTTGCGTGAGCAGTTCGGTTTCGATATGCGGCTGAACCTTCACGCGCCAGCACCAGCGGCACACGTCCGACAGCCACTTGTCAGCTGCGCGGCCCCTGTTTTCGATGCCGACATGGCGCGCGATCATGATTTCGCACGGGTGCGGGTTCAGCGCGTCCTGTTCTTCGCCGAGTCCGAGTTTGACGAACAGCACGCCCGCATTGCGGCCGCGGAACAGGGCCAGCGCGCGGTGCGACGGCACGTTGCGGATCGGCTCGCTATACGCGTAGTAATCGCGGAATTTTTCTTCTTCGGCGGTTTCCTTGCCTTCCACCACGGTCGACGAAACCTGGCCTTGATTCCAAAGATGGTCGCGCACCTTGCCAAGCAGCTCGGCTGTCTCGCCAAATTGCTCGGAGAGGATGTCGCGTGCGCCGTCCAGTGCGGCCTTCACGTCCGGCACGCCACCATCGGCGGTCGGATTGCCGTTGACGAACTTGGCGGCTTCGGTTTGAGGATCGAGCGTGGGGTCGGCCAGCAGCGCCTGGGCCAGCGGCTCCAGGCCGCATTCGCGGGCGATCTGAGCGCGTGTGCGGCGCTTGGGCTTGTAGGGTAGGTAGAGATCTTCCAGCACCTGCTTGGTCTCGGCCGCCTCGATGGCGGTGCGCAGGGCATCGGTCAGCTTGCCTTGCTCTTCAATGGAAGCCAGGATGGCCGCGCGGCGGTCTTCCAGTTCGCGCAGGTACAGCAGGCGCTCTTCCAGGTTGCGCAGTTGCGTGTCGTCCAGGTTGTCCGTCACTTCCTTGCGGTAACGTGCGATGAAGGGCACGGTGGCGCCTTCGTCCAGCAGTTGCACGGCGGCGGCAACCTGCTGGGGCCGGACCGCCAGTTCAATGGCGATGCGGGAGACGATCTTCTGCAACACGGAATCAGTCATTGCTTCCAGAGAGTGCGATGGAAAGCCGCGCATTTTGCCACAACGCGAACCCTGTTCCTGAGCTGAAATCCGTGGCCGCGCGGCGTTTGCCGCACAGGCGCGGTGATAAAATGCGCGTCATGCCTACGCTCCTGTTTTCTGCCCGTCGCCGCGCTGCTGCGCGCCGCGCTTCCCAGCTGGTTCTGCCGGCGTCCGTGCTCAGTGTCGCGCTGCTTGCCGCGCCCGCATGGAGTCAGTCTCAGCCCGCCTCTGCGCCGACTGCGGCGGTGCCCGCCACGCAGCCCGATTTCGGCGCCGAGCACGATCGCATCGCCAGCGCCAAATCCTGGGCCGAATACCGGTACGCCCAGGCCGAGCGGGCCTGCTACGACAAATTCCTCGTCACGCGCTGCATCGACAAGGCCAAGGATGTGCGTCGCACGGAACTCCACTCCATCCGCGAACGCGAGTTGGCATTAGACGAAGCCGAGCGCGCCGACCGCGCTGCCCGTCGCGACCAGGAGCGTGCCATCCGCGAGGCCCAGTACAACGCCGAACGGCCCCAGCGCGAAGCTGCCGAGCAGAAGAATCGCACCGATTTTGCGAGCAAGCAGGAGCAGCAGCGGCTGAATGAGGCGCAGCGCCAGGCCGCTGCGCCGCAGCGCGCTGCCAACGCGCAGGCCGCTGCCAAAAAGCAGACCGATTACGACGCTAAGCTGAAAGCCGCGCAGGAGCAGGGCGCAGCCAATGCCGCCAAGCGTGCGGAAAGCGCCAAGCAATTCCAGGAAAAGCAGCAAGACGCCGCCAAGCGCCAGAAGGAATTGGAAGAGCGCCGCGAACAAGCCAAGCGCCGAAACCAGCAAAACCAGAACAACACCAGTCCGCTGGGGTTCTAAACTTCAGCCAAGGCCGGGTTTCCGGAGGAGAGCGATGGACAGCGATCTGAATACGATCTCGCGTCGCATCATTGAATTGCAGATCGAGCACCGCGATCTGGATTTCCTGATCGACCGGCTGGCGACGACTGCCAATCACGACGAGTTGCAGTTGCGCCGTCTCAAGAAGCGCCGCCTGAAACTCAAGGACACCATCACCCTGCTACAGTTGCAGCTTGAGCCGGACGTGCCGGCCTAGCGCCCGCCCGAACTTGGTTCGATTTTCATCCCGAGAGGCCGCAATCACGTGCGGCCTCCGTCATTTGACCCCACGGATTCCGCGTTGACTTCGCTTTCCCCGCTGGCCGAGCCGTCGGCTGACTCCGACGCCGATGCCGGCGACGCTTCGGCTCCCGCTGCCTCTGTACCCGCCGATGCCCATCATGCCGAACTGTCGACGCTGTTCGCCGACGACGGTACGCTCGCCAAGGGTATCGAGGGGTACCGGCCCCGCAGTGCGCAGCTGACGATGGCGCAGGCCGTGGCCAACGCCATCGAAGCCGCCGATTCGATCATCGTCGAGGCCGGGACCGGCACGGGCAAAACGTACGCCTACCTTGTTCCCGCGATGCTTTGGGGCGGCAAGGTGATCGTCTCCACCGGGACGAAGAACCTGCAGGACCAGCTTTTCCTGCGCGACATCCCGACGGTGCGCAAGGCGCTCAATGCACCGGTGTCGGTGGCGTTGCTCAAGGGGCGCGCCAACTATGTCTGCCATTACCACGTGGAGCGCGCGTCGCAGAACGGACGTCTCTCTTCGCGCCAGGACGCCGCGTGGCTGCGCCAGATCAACCTGTTCCTGAAGACGACGAAAACGGGCGACAAAGCCGAACTTGCCAGCGTGCCCGAGAACGCACCGGTGTGGAATCTCGTCACCTCCACGCGCGACAATTGCCTGGGTTCGGACTGCGCATACTACAAAGACTGCTTCGTCATGCGCGCCCGCAAGGAGGCGCAGCAGGCCGACGTGGTGGTGGTGAACCATCACCTGTTCTTTGCAGACGTGATGTTGAAGGACACCGGCATGGCTGAACTGCTGCCCGCTGCCAACACGATCATCTTCGACGAAGCGCACCAGCTGCCAGAAACCGCCACGTTGTTCTTTGGCGAGACCATCTCCACGAACCAGATTCTCGAACTCGCACGCGACAGCGTGGCCGAAGGCCTTTCGCACGCACGCGATGCGGTGGATTGGGTCGCGATTGCCGCGCCGCTGGAGCGTGCCGCGCGTGATCTGCGCCTGGTCTTCCGCCAGGATGGCTCCCGCCTGTCGATCAAGCAGATCGACAATGATGCAGCCCTCGCCAAGCCGTTCTACGAGGTACTGCCGAAGCTGGAGCAGGCGCTCTCCGACTTTACCGGCGCGCTGGAGGCCCAGGCGGAACGCGCGGAGACCATCGAGCAATGCCATCGCCGCGCCGTGGCGCTGTGCGAGAAGCTTGAGGCGTGGGTCGATCCCAAGCCGCCAAAGGCGCCAAAGAAGGAAGGTGACGACGAGGGCAAGGAGGGCGAAAGCGCGGCGCCTGTCGATGAACGTGTGCGCTGGGTCGAGGTATTCGCCAACTCCGTGCAATTGCATCTGACGCCATTGTCGATCGCGCCGATTTTTTCGCGCCAGCGTGCCGGCCAGCCGCGCGCGTGGGTCTTCACCTCGGCTACGCTGTCGGTGCGCGGGAACTTCACGCACTATGCCGCGCAGTTGGGCCTGGATCGTGATCGATCGATGACGCTCGACAGCCCGTTCGACTATGCATCGCAAGGCTTGCTCTATGTGCCGCGCGATCTGCCGCAGCCGAGCGATCCGCGCTTTACCGATGCGGTGCTCGACGCTACCTTGCCGCTCATTGAAGCAGCGGGTGGCAAGACGTTCTTGCTATGCACGACGCTGCGCGCCGTCAACCGTGCGGCCGAACGATTGACGGATGAATTCGCGCAACGCGGTTGGGATTTCCCGCTGCTCGTGCAAGGTCAGGCCAGCCGGACGGAACTGCTGGACCGTTTCCGCACGCTCGGCAACGCCGTGCTGGTCGGTAGCCAGAGTTTCTGGGAGGGTGTGGACGTACGCGGCGAGGCGCTCTCGCTGGTCGTGATCGACAAATTGCCGTTTGCCCCGCCCGATGATCCGGTGTTGAGTGCCCGCATGGAGGCGCTGGAGAAAAAGGGGCTGAGCCCGTTTGCCGTCCACCAGTTGCCGCACGCGGTCATCACGCTCAAGCAGGGGGCGGGGCGGTTGATTCGCTCGGAGACCGATCGCGGCGTGCTGATGATCTGCGACCCGCGGCTGGTTGAGAAAAACTACGGTCGCCAGATCTGGCAAAGCCTGCCACCCTTCAAGCGTACGCGCGAGGCCGAGACGGCTGCCGAATTCCTTCGTTCCCTGCGGGCGGATTCGGATGAGCAGCCCACGGGCGGCTCTGAAGACTGACCCGCACGCACAAACAAAAAGCCCGGCCAATCGACCGGGCTTTTTGCTGTGCTGTGCGAACCTTGCTCACCACCATTGGTACCAGGGCTTGTCTTTCTTGCGCTGGCCGTAGGCGAGGAAATCACTCTTCGGGTAGTTCTGCTTGATGATGCGTTCGGTGTCGTCGCGCATGTCTTTCATGCCCAGTGCTTCGTACGACTTCATCATGATGTACAGCGCTTCTTCCACAGCCGGGGCGCGGTCGTAATCCTTGATGGCGTCCTGCGCACGGTTGACGGCGGCCAGGTAGGCTCCGCGGCGGTAGTAGTAGCGTGCGGCGCCCACTTCATGCTCGGCCATCGCGTTCACGATGTACTGCATGCGCTGGGTGGCGTCCGGCGTGTACTTGCTGTTCGGGAAACGCGTGATCAGCGTCTTGAACGCATCGTACGCGGCGCGTGCGGCCTTCGGGTCGCGCTCGCTCAAGTCCTGGTTCGAGAAGCGGCCGAGCCAGCCCAGGTTGTCGTTGAAGTTGATCAGGCCTTTGAGGTAATAGGCGTAATCGACGCTGGGGTGATTGGGGTGCAACTGGATGAAGCGGTCCACGGCGGCCAGTGCGGCAGCCGTCTCGCCATCCTTGTAGTTGGCGTAGGCGGTCTCGATCTGGGCCTGTTGGGCATATTGGCCGAACGGATAGCGGCTTTCGAGCTTTTCGTAGTACTTGACCGCCTTGGCGTAGTCGCCGCCGTCGAGCGAGTCCTTCGCTTCGGAATATAATTTGTTGGCTGACCAGCCAGCCGTTTCGTCTTGCTGTTCCGGCAGGATGCCGCAGGCCGAGATAGCCAGGCATGCAACGCCTGCCATCAACACTGCTCCGATTTGCGCGCGGATTCGATTGCCAATTCGACTAACAATACGCGCCTGCTTTACGCTCGTGACCGACATGGGCACCTTTTCTGAATGAAAAATCGCATCAAGCATTATAGCCCAAGCCCTGTGTCAGACGACGCACTGGCTGACGTTTCCCTCACTGCGCCGGAGACGGAAGACGCCCTCGATGATGAGGCGCTCGATTTGCCTGCCGCCGGTGCGGGCCAGGCAGCCGAGCCGATCATCATAGAGATTCCGGAAACCATGCACGGCGAACGCCTGGACAAGGCGCTTGCCAAGCTGCTGCCCGACTATTCGCGCAGCCGCCTCCAGCAATGGATTGATGCCGGCGCGGTGCGCCTGCGTGGTGAGGTGGTGCGCCCGCGTGCGGCCATCTCCGGCGGTGACCGCATCGAAGTCGTCCCGCAACGCGCGGCCGACGAAAACGCCTTCGTCGCCGAGCCCATCGATCTGGATGTGGTGTACGAAGACGACACGCTGCTCGTCATCAACAAGCCTGCCGGGCTGGTCGTGCATCCCGCCGCGGGTAACTGGAGCGGCACGGTGCTCAACGGCCTGCTGCACCGCTATCCGGACGCCGTGGAGTTGCCGCGTGCCGGCATCGTCCACCGCCTCGACAAGGACACCTCCGGCCTGATGGTGGTTGCCCGTACGCTGCCTGCCCAGACGGATCTTGTGCGTCAATTGCAGGCACGTACCGTCAAGCGGACTTATCTCGCGCTCGTGTGGGGTGAAACGCCGGACGAAGCCACGATTGACGCCCCGATCGGCCGCGACCCGCGTGACCGCACGCGCATGGCCATCATCGAGACAGCCAGCGGCAAGCCGGCGCGCACGCATTTCAAGACGCTTGACGTGGTGGACCTCGGGCGCGCACAGGTGTCGCTGGTGCGTTGCCAGCTCGAGACCGGCCGTACACACCAGATTCGTGTGCACTTTGAATCGGAGGGGCATCCGTTGCTTGGCGATCCGGTCTACACGCGCAACTTCCGACGTGGCCAGCCGCAGACGATCAAGGCGCAGTTGCCGGTGCCTTTTACGCGGCAGGCGCTGCATGCAGTGCGCCTGGGGCTCGTGCACCCAGCATCGGGCAAATCGGTGCACTGGGAAGCCGGCGTGCCCGACGATTTTGCCGATCTGCTGGAAGCTCTCGACCTGGACCCCGATGCCGATGTCAACTGACTGGATCGTCCCCGACTGGCCTGCGCATCCTCGCGTCAAGGCGCTGGCCACGACGCGCCTGGGTGGCGTCAGTACAGGACCTTACGGTTTGGCCGGCGGTTTGCCGGGTGGCCTGAACCTCGGCCAGCACGTCGGTGACGCGCCCGAAGCCGTTGATCAGAATCGCCGCATCTTGCGTGCAGCGCTACCCGCCGATCCAACATGGATGGAACAGGTGCACGGCACCGATGTGGCTGATCTTGATCAACTCGTTGGTACGTCAGCGCCTGTGGTCGCCGATGCGGCGGTGGCGTCCTGGCGGGATCGCGTCTGCGTAGTCATGACGGCCGATTGCCTGCCTGTCTTGCTGAGCGACGCCCGCGGCGTCACTGTGGGCGCCGCGCATGCGGGCTGGCGTGGTCTCTGTGGCGGCGTGATCGAGCGCACGCTCGACGCCATGATGCAGCGGCTGCGTGCCAGCGGCCAGGAGGCCGATCCCACGTGGCTGGCATGGCTGGGGCCCGCCATCGGACCATCATGCTTTGAAGTGGGTGAGGAAGTGCGTCAAGCCTTTATCGACGCCGTCAGGCCCGGCGAACTGCCTGCCACGGAAGCGGCGTTCCGGGAGGGCGTATCGGCTGGCAAGTTCTTTGCCGACCTGTATGCGCTGGCCCGGCTGCGGCTGGCGCGGGTTGGTTGTACCGACGTGTACGGCGGCGGCCTGTGCACGATGATGGACGCCGAGCGCTTCTATTCATACCGACGGGAGCGCATCACAGGCCGTATGGCCACGCTGATCTGGCGCGCCGAGTAAGCGTTCAGGCGGCGCCGTCGCCTGTGTCGCTGCTCAATGTGGCGGTGGTGTCCGCCTCGTCCTGCGCAGTTTCCTGGGCTTTCCGGCGCCGCCTGCGCGCCGGCGTGCTGACAATCCACAGGAAGAGCGATAGCGGCGCCACGCCGTAGAAGACAAATGTGCCGATGCCGGCAATCCAAGATTGCTCAGTCAAGGACATCATCAGCACGACATAGAGCCACGCGATGGCGACGATATACATGGGAAGAAGCGGTGCCCGGCGTTGGCGCAATGGGGCAGTCTCGCACGAAACTGCGCAAATTGGATCATAGCCCTGGCGCCGCGCTTAGCCATTTGGTGGCCGCCGTTTTCGTTGAATGCCGCAAGACCCGCGCTGGGCCGGCGTTTCTGTTCGATCGTCAGGTACTACGATTGACAGCCTTGAAACGGCAAGGCAACAATGCCTCGCAATACTACGAGTTGCGCCGCCGTTCCAACCGGAGCGGCGCATATCGTCGGATCGAGGGCACTATGGCATCGCGTCAATCGACATCATCCAAAGCATCTAGCGCCCACACTCAAGCTCCCTGGCCGGGCTTGTCGGACCCTACGCAGTGGGCAGAGCAGTTCAAGCAATGGCAAGCCTTTGCGGGCGCCTTCGCGCAACCCGGTGCGGCGGCGCCTGGTCTTGGCCAGTTCAACGGCGCAGCGATGGGTGAGGGTGCGGCTCCGTTCGCACTGATTCCGCACGAGCGGCTGGCCGAAATCCAGCAGAAGTATCTTGAAGAATGGCTTCAGATCTGGCGCCAAATGAGCACCGGCGAAAGCGCCGAAGCCGTGGCTCCGTCTGATCGTCGTTTCTCGAACGATGCCTGGCGCAAGAGTCCGCTCTATGGCTACGCCGCCGCGTTCTACGTGCTGAACGCCCGCACGTTGATGGAAATGGCCGATGCAGTCCAGGCGGACGTCAAGACCCGCGAGCGCGTGCGCTTTGCCGTTTCGCAATGGACAGCGGCCATGTCGCCGTCCAACTTCCTTGCGACCAACCCGGAAGCGCAGAAACAACTGATTGAGTCGCGTGGCGAATCCCTGCGCACCGGCATCCTGAACATGCTGCAGGACATGGAGCGCGGCAAGATCTCGCAGACAGACGAAACTGCGTTCGAGATCGGCCGCAACGTCGCCAACAGCGAAGGCGCGGTCGTTTTCGAGAACGACTACTTCCAGCTCATCCAGTACAAGCCGCTGACAGCCAAGGTGCATGCGCGCCCGCTGCTGCTGGTGCCGCCCTGCATCAACAAGTACTACATCCTCGATCTGCAGCCGGCCAATTCGCTCGTCCGCTATGCGGTGGAGCAGGGTAATACCGTATTCCTGGTGTCGTGGCGCAATCCGGACGCGAGCATGGCCTCCCGCACGTGGGACGACTACATCGAAGGTGGTGCGATCGAGGCCATTCGCGTTGCACGCGAGATCTCCGCGCAGGACCAGATCAACGTGCTGGGCTTTTGCGTAGGCGGTACGATCCTCTCGACAGCCCTGGCCGTGCTCGCGGAGCGCGGCGAGCACCCGGCCGCGAGCCTGACGCTGCTGACCACGCTGCTCGACTTTACGGACACCGGCATTCTCGACGTGTTTGTCGACCAGGCCCAGGTGGAAATGCGTGAAAAGACCATCGGCAGCAATGCGCCGACCGGCCCGGGCCTGCTGCGTGGCGTGGAGCTGGCAAACACGTTCTCGTTCCTGCGGCCGAACGATCTGGTCTGGAACTACGTTGTCGAGAACTATCTGAAGGGCAAGACGCCGGCGCCGTTCGATCTGCTGTACTGGAACGGCGACTCCACCAACCTGCCGGGCCCGTGGTACTGCTGGTATCTGCGCCATACGTATCTGCAGAACGACCTCAAGACGCCGGGCAAGCTGAAGGTGAACGGTACGCCGGTGGACCTCGGCAAGATCGAGGCGCCGGTCTACATCTACGGCTCGCGTGAAGACCACATCGTGCCGTGGAAGTCGGCCTATGGCTCGGTGCCGCTGCTCAAGGGCAAGCGGCGTTTCGTCCTGGGCGCTTCGGGACATATCGCAGGCGTCATCAACCCGCCTGCGGCCAACAAGCGTTCGCACTGGATCAATGCCAAGCTGCCCGAGACCGCAGATGCGTGGTTCGAGGGGGCCAAGGAGCATCCGGGCAGCTGGTGGCCGGATTGGTCAACGTGGCTGGCGTCACACGCCGGTGCGCAGAAAGCTGCACCCAAGGGTTACGGCAATGCGGACTACCCAGCCATCGAGCCGGCGCCTGGCCGCTACGTCAAACAGAAAGCGTAAGATCGCGCGCATGAACCCCCGTTGCCGTCGCGGCTTCGGCCGCTGACGGTATCCAACGACCCTCTCTTTCGACAGTGGAAGGTAAGCAAATGACCGATGTTGTGATCGTATCGGCGGTACGCACCGCCGTGGGCAAGTTTGGTGGCTCGCTGGCGAAGATCGCTGCGCCTGAGCTTGGCGCGGCCGTTATCCGTGAAGCGCTGGCGCGCGCCAAGGTGGCGCCGGACCAGGTGAGCGAAGTCATCATGGGCCAGGTGCTGACGGCAGGCTCGGGTCAGAACCCGGCGCGCCAGGCCGTCATCAAGGCTGGGCTGCCGAACATGGTGCCGGGCCTGACCATCAACAAGGTGTGCGGCTCGGGCCTGAAGGCCGTGATGCTGGCCGCCAACGCCATCATCGCGGGCGATGCCGAGATCGTCGTGGCTGGCGGCCAGGAAAACATGTCTGCAGCGCCGCACGTCCTGCCAGGCTCGCGCGACGGTTTCCGCATGGGCGACGCCAAGCTGATCGATTCGATGATTGTGGATGGGCTATGGGACGTCTACAACCAGTACCACATGGGCATCACGGCCGAGAACGTCGCCAAGGAATACGGCATCACGCGTGAAGCGCAGGACGAGTTTGCCGTGGCTTCGCAGAACAAGGCGGAAGCTGCGCAGAAGTCGGGCCGCTTCAATGACGAAATCGTTCCGATCCTGATCCCGCAGCGCAAGGGCGATCCGATTGCCTTCTCGCAGGACGAGTTCGTTCGCCATGGTGCCACGCTCGAGTCGATGGCTGGCCTGAAGCCCGCCTTCGACAAGGCAGGTACGGTGACGGCGGCCAATGCCTCGGGCCTGAACGATGGCGCCGCCGCAGTCGTCGTGATGTCGGCCGCCAAGGCCAAGGAACTGGGCCTGACGCCACTGGCCAC
This sequence comes from Ralstonia sp. PBBBR1, assembly GCF_002256165.1. Lineage (NCBI taxonomy): Bacteria > Pseudomonadati > Pseudomonadota > Betaproteobacteria > Burkholderiales > Burkholderiaceae > Ralstonia > Ralstonia sp. PBBBR1. The sequence continues at coordinate 76,485 of NZ_NKIL01000002.1, forward strand.
CATCCGTGCTTACGCGAGCGCCGGCCTGGACCCGAAGGTCATGGGCATGGGGCCGGTGCCGGCATCCAAACGCTGCCTGTCGCGCGCCGGCTGGTCGGTGGGCGACCTGGACCTGATGGAGATCAACGAGGCGTTCGCCGCTCAGGCGCTGGCCGTGCATCAGCAGATGGGCTGGGACACGTCCAAGATCAACGTCAACGGCGGTGCGATTGCGATCGGTCACCCGATCGGCGCGTCGGGCTGCCGCATCCTGGTCACGCTGCTGCACGAAATGCAGAAGCGCGATGCGAAGAAGGGCCTGGCTTCGCTGTGTATCGGCGGTGGCATGGGCGTGGCGCTGGCCGTTGAGCGCCCGTAAGTTTTTTGCAGTGGGATTGGCGTGAATCGGAACGAATGCCTGACGCGCCAATCCGAGACACCTGAGCATTTGCCGCCCGGCAAGAGGCCGGGCGATTCTAACAACAAGGACTAGGAGTGGACATGACCAAACGCATCGCATACGTCACCGGCGGCATGGGCGGTATCGGAACGGCGATTTGCCAGCGCTTGGCGCGCGACGGCTTCACTGTTGTCGCAGGCTGCGGCCCGAACTCGCCGCGTAAGGCGAAATGGCTCGAACAACAAAAGGCGCTCGGTTTCGATTTCGTGCCGTCCGAAGGGAACGTCGGTGACTGGGAGTCGACCAAGGCCGCGTTCGACAAGGTCAAGGCCGAAGTGGGCGAGGTGGATGTCCTGATCAACAACGCCGGCATTACGCGCGACGTGGTGTTCCGCAAGATGACCCGCGCCGACTGGGATGCGGTGATCGATACCAACCTGACGTCGCTGTTCAACGTGACGAAGCAGGTCATCGACGGCATGGCGGATCGCGGCTGGGGTCGAATCATCAACATCTCGTCGGTGAACGGCCAGAAGGGGCAGTTTGGCCAGACCAACTACTCGACCGCCAAGGCTGGCTTGCATGGTTTCACCATGGCGCTGGCGCAGGAAGTCGCTACCAAGGGCGTGACGGTCAACACCGTGTCGCCGGGCTATATCGCCACCGACATGGTGAAAGCGATTCGTCAGGATGTGCTCGACAAGATTATTGGCACGATCCCGGTCAAGCGGTTGGGCGAGCCGACCGAGATTGCCTCGATCTGCGCATGGCTTGCATCGGAAGAATCCGGCTTCTCCACCGGTGCGGACTTCTCCCTCAACGGCGGCCTGCACATGGGCTGACGCTCCCACGCCTGTGCTGCGGCGATGCTGCAGCACAGGCGCAGCAATTTTTCTCCTGATTTGCCTGCATGCTGCGATGCTTGAGTGCATTGCAGCAGGCCTTTTGCGTCCTCTCCGTACAACTGTCCGAGTGCGTGAGCCGCATCAAAATGCTGCGGGTTTTTACCGGGGGAGGTCGCCTTTTCTTTGCAGAGCGATCCGCATAGAATCCAATCACGGAGGCGCTCCGCAGGGAGACACGGGGCGTCCGATCATAAACGGATGCATCTGCGCTGCTCTTGAATGCAGCATTCGCGCGCAGATCGGAACAGCCGGGCAACCGCGTATTTTGCTGCATCGCTCGGTGCAGTCATTTCGCAGTGCATCGGCTGCACCGCAGCAGCATCGCCAACACGGAAAGGCACGATGGCCACCAGCAAGAAGGGCACCGAACGGCTGATCAAGAAATATCCCAACCGCCGGCTCTACGATACCCAGACCAGCACCTACATCACGCTGGCAGACGTCAAGCAGCTCGTCATGGAAACCGAAGAGTTTCGCGTCGTCGATGCGAAATCCGGTGAAGATCTGACCCGCAGCATCCTGCTGCAGATCATTCTGGAAGAGGAAACCGGCGGCGTGCCGATGTTCTCCGGCGCGATGCTCGCGCAGATCATCCGTTTCTATGGAAACGCCATGCAGGGCATGATGGGCACGTACCTGGAAAAGAACATCCAGGCATTTGTCGACATCCAGAGCAAGCTGGCCGAGAACTCGAAGGACCTGTACAGCGGCAACACGTTCAACCCTGACATGTGGTCGCAGTTCATGAACATGCAGGGCCCGATGATGCAAGGCATGATGAGCAACTACATCGAGCAGAGCAAAAACCTGTTCGTGCAGATGCAGGAGCAGATGCAGAGCCAGGCCAAGAACATGTTCGGGACCTTCCCGTTCAACCAGCCGCCCGAGAAAAAGTAAGTTCGGCGGCCTGGAAAAACGAGGCGAATCGCATGGCGGTTCGCCTTTTTTGTTGGGCGCACGCCGGAGAGGGCAGCAAGGTAAAATACCGGTCCTTCAGGTGAGGTGTACGCCTCTCCGTCGATCACGATTCCCTCCCCGGTCTCCCATGTTTGATGTCCGCCCCCGGCGTGTGCGCCGGCTGTCTTCCGTTTTCGCATGAGCTGCCTTTTGCTTGCCCCGATGGAAGGGGTCGCGGATTACGTCATGCGTGACGTGCTGACGCAAGCCGGCGGCTACGACGGATGCGTCTCGGAGTTTGTCCGGGTGACGGGCTCGTTGCTCCCCGCGCGGACTTATGAGCGTGAGACGCCCGAGATCCGCAACGGCGGCTATACCGCCAGCGGCACGCCGATGACCATCCAACTCCTCGGCAGCGATCCGGAATGGCTGGCCCGCAATGCGGCATACGCGGCAACCCTCACGCCACATGGCATCGACCTCAACTTCGGCTGCCCCGCCAAGGTCGTGAACCGGCATGGCGGCGGCGCCATGCTGCTTGCCACGCCGGAAGTGCTGCACGACATCGTGCGCGCCGTGCGGGCCGCGGTGCCGGCCAACATTTCGGTGACGGCGAAGATGCGGCTTGGCGTTTCCGATACTTCCCGTGCGATTGACTGTGCGACGGCCCTGGCGGAAGGCGGTGCGGAATCGCTCGTCGTGCATGCCCGCACGCGCGATCACGGCTACCGTCCGCCCGCCCACTGGGACTGGATTGCACGCATCGCCGATGCCGTGAGCATCCCCGTGACCGCCAACGGCGAAGTCTGGACCGTGGCTGACTGGGAGCGCTGCCGCGCCGTCAGTGGCTGCAGTGACGTGATGATCGGACGTGGCGCCGTGTCCGACCCATTCCTGGCCCAGCGCATCCGCGGGCAGATGGACCAGGCGCCGTCCGCGACGGAATGGCCGATCGTGCTGGGCTATCTCGCCGACTACTTGAAAAAGCTCCATGCGCGCATCTCTGCCAAGCACGAGCATGGCCGCGTCAAACTGTGGCTGAGCTATCTGAAGCGGACGTGGCCCCAGGCCGCCGAGCTGCACGATGCCATTCGCAGGTTGCAGGACGCGCTGGAAATCGAGCGCGTGATTGAGCAGATGCAGCTTCGGCTTGGCCGCCCAGGCGCGGCGAACGGTTAAAATACGCAACCGCGCGGCACACCCCACGTGCGCAGCGCAAATCCTCTCCCACATCAGGTTGTTCCCATGTCCGACGTCAGTACCCAGAGCCCCAAGGTGGGGTTCGTCAGTCTCGGTTGTCCCAAGGCCTTGGTCGATTCCGAGCAGATCATCACCCAACTGCGCGCGGAGGGGTATGAGATTTCCGGCACGTACGGCGGGGCGGACCTGGTGGTCGTCAACACCTGCGGCTTCATCGACGAGGCTGTGCAGGAAAGCCTGGATGCGATTGGCGAGGCGCTGGCCGAGAACGGCAAGGTGATCGTGACCGGCTGCCTGGGTGCCAAGAAGGACGCTTCGGGCCAGGACATCATCACCAGCGTGCACCCGAAGGTGCTGGCTGTGACGGGCCCCCATGCGCTGGGCGAGGTGATGGAAGCGGTGCACACGCACCTGCCCAAGCCGCACGACCCGTTCATTGACCTGGTGCCGCCGCAGGGCATCAAGCTCACGCCGAAGCACTACGCGTATCTGAAGATTTCCGAGGGCTGCAACCACCGGTGCAGCTTCTGCATCATCCCGTCGATGCGCGGCGATCTCGTTTCGCGCCCGGTGGCCGAAGTGATGCTGGAGGCGGAAAACCTGCTGAAGGCCGGCGTGAAGGAACTGCTCGTCATCTCGCAGGACACCAGCGCTTATGGCGTCGATGTCAAATTCCGCATGGGCTTCTGGAACGGCCGCCCGCTGAAGACGCGCATGACCGAGCTGGTGGGCGCGCTCGGCGAATTGGCGTCGCAGTACGGCGCCTGGGTGCGCCTACACTACGTCTACCCCTATCCGAGCGTGGATGAGGTGATGCCCCTGATGGCTGAGGGCAAGGTCCTTCCCTATCTGGACGTGCCGCTGCAGCACGCCCACCCGGACGTGCTCAAGCGCATGAAGCGCCCCGCCAACGCCGAGAAGACGCTGGACCGCATCCGCGCCTGGCGCGAGGTGTGCCCGGAGCTGACCATCCGCAGCACGTTCATCGCGGGTTTCCCAGGTGAAACGGAGGAAGAGTTCCAAACGCTGCTCGACTTCATTGCCGAGGCCGAACTGGACCGCGTGGGCTGCTTCGCGTATTCGCCGGTCGAGGGCGCGACCGCCAACGATCTGCCGGGGGCATTGCCCGATGAGGTGCGCGAGGAGCGCCGCGCGCGCTTCATGGAAGTCGCCGAGCGCGTGTCTGCGCGCCGTCTGCAGCGCAAGGTTGGCAAGTCGCTGCGCGTGCTTGTGGACGAAGTGAATCAGGACGGCGGCATCGGCCGTTCATCGGCGGATGCCCCGGAGATTGACGGCCTCGTCTATATCGCGCCGCCGTCGAAGCCGTACAAGCGCTATAAGGCGGGCGATTTCGTGTCGGTCAAGATTACCGGCGCGGATGGCCACGACCTGTGGGGCGAGGTCTGACCCACTTAGGTAGTCGTACCTAAATTTTGCGAACGGTCGTGCGTTTATACTGGCCGCCATCCAATTTCGATGGCACAGGAGACAGCAATGGCACGTGAAGTGGTGGTGGTCAGCGGCGTTCGTACCGCAATCGGGACGTTTGGCGGCAGCTTGAAGGATGTGGCGCCGTGCGAACTGGGCGCGCTCGTCGTGCGCGAGGCGCTGGCCCGCGCCGGCGTGAAGGGCGAGGACGTCGGCCACGTGGTGTTTGGCCACGTGATCAACACCGAGCCGCGCGACATGTATCTCTCGCGTGTGGCCGCAGTCAACGGCGGGGTGTCGGCCGAAACGCCCGCATTCAACGTCAACCGCCTGTGCGGCTCTGGCCTCCAGGCCGTGGTGAGCGCAGCGCAAACCGTGCTGCTGGGCGATGCCGATATCGCCATTGCCGGTGGCGCGGAAAGCATGAGCCGCGCGCCGTACCTGGCGCCTGCCGCCCGTTGGGGTTCGCGCATGGGCGACGCCAAGATGGTCGACATGATGCTCGGCGCGCTGCACGACCCGTTCCACACGATCCACATGGGTGTGACGGCGGAAAACGTCGCCCGCGAATTCGGCATCAGCCGCGAGCAGCAAGATCAGACCGCGCTGGAGTCCCACCAGCGTGCATGGCGTGCCATCCAGGCCGGCTACTTCAAGGACCAGATCGTTCCGGTGACGATCAAGTCGCGCAAGGGCGATATCCAGTTCGATACCGATGAGCACGTCCGCCACGACGCGACCATCGACGACATGACCAAGCTCAAGCCGGTCTTCACGAAAGAAAACGGTACGGTGACGGCGGGCAACGCTTCGGGCCTCAACGATGCAGGCGCGGCGCTGGTGCTGATGGAGCGTTCGATGGCCGAAAAGCGCGGCCTCAAGCCGCTGGCGCGGCTGGTGTCGTACGGCCACGCTGGCGTCGATCCGAAGATCATGGGCATCGGCCCGGTGCCGGCCACGCGCAAGGCGCTGGAGCGGGCAGGCCTGTCGGTCAAGGATCTGGATGTGATCGAAGCCAACGAGGCATTTGCCGCCCAGGCTTGTGCGGTGACGAAGGAACTCGGCCTGGACCCGGCCAAGGTCAACCCAAACGGTTCGGGCATTTCGCTCGGCCACCCGATCGGCGCAACGGGTGCGCTTATCACGGTCAAGGCGTTGCACGAGCTGCAGCGCATCGGTGGTCGCTACGCGCTGGTGACCATGTGTATTGGTGGAGGACAGGGCATTGCGGCGGTGTTCGAGCGCATCTGAACGCATTTTCTCGATTGAACGCCTGATTCGGCCAACCGGCGCGTTGCTTGCGCTGGTGCTGGCCGCAGGCGTGGCGCCGGTGTCTGCCCAGACGCCGGCTGCCAACAACGGCTACGAGGTGTCGACCGGCAGCACCAACGTGCAGCCAGGTGACCTGGGCCTGAACCGCGCCGTTGCCGATGGCGACAAGCGTCGCGCTCAGGCCAGGAGGGGCGACAACGGCTTCTCCGCACAGACCGCATCGCCGCGTGTGTTGCAACCGCAGCCCGACTACGCGAAATACCCTGTCTACACAGGCGCAATTGGCGACATGCCGATCCACATGCGCCTTGGCCGCAAGGCCGGTGAAATCGACAGCGTCCACGGCGAATACGTCGCGGGCAACGCGGCGGGCGTTCGCTTGGTGGCCGGCGAATACGAAAACGGCGGCTTCCTCATGGAGGAGTCCGATGACGGTACGCACGTCACAGGCACCTGGGAAGGCGCCATCGACGGCCACGGCATTGTGCGCGGCACGTGGACGGACGTCGCCCACGACGGTCATACGCTGCCGTTTGTGCTGCGGCCCGTCGCCGTGGTCGTGATTCCGCCGTACGATGCCGCAGCAAACAGCAATGCGGCCTCGCCAGCCACGCCAATGACGCCGCTGGTCCCAGCGGGGCCTGGTCAGATTGCACCACCGGCCGGCAGTCCAACACGATCAAGCGCGCACTGGTAAGCGGCCGCAAAACGCTCATACGCCATCAAACAGGAAACCACGTGAACGACGACACCAAGCTCCCGCCCATGTTTCCCGCGACCCAGGCTGTGCATCCGGAATTGCATATCCCACCGGGCTTCACGGCGTTCTCGCATGCCACGTATCGTGCGTCGACGGTGGTGTTCAAGAATCTCGCAGACATGCGTGCCTTCGGTAGCGGTAGTGTGGTGCACTGGCGCTACGGCCTGCATGCCACGCCGACATCCGACACGCTGTGCCAGGCGCTGGCGCAGATCGAGGGCGGCTCACACACGCTGCTGCTCCCATCAGGGCTGGCGGCGATTTCGCTGGTGTACTTCACGCTCGTCAAATCCGGCGACGACGTGTTGATTCCGGACAACGCCTACGGTCCGAACCGCGACCATGGCGAGTGGATGGCACGCCAGTTCGGCATCACCGTGCGCTATTACGATCCGATGATCGGCGCCGGCATTGCCGACCTGATCCGTCACAACACCAAACTCGTGTGGCTCGAAGCGCCGGGTTCGGTGACGATGGAGGTGCCCGATTGCACGGCCATCGCCGAGGCGGCGCGCAAGGCCGGCGCCATTACGGCAATCGACAACACCTGGAGCGGTGGCGTGTATTACCAGCCGTTCGAGCACGGCATCGACATCTCTGTGCAGGCGCTGACCAAGTACCAATCGGGTGGCAGCGACGTGCTCATGGGCGCCGCCATCACCAACGACGAAGCGCTGCACTATAAGCTGCTTGCCACACGCATGCGCATGGGTTGGGGCGTTTCGGCGGACGATTGCTATTTCGTGTTGCGTGGCCTGCCGAGCCTGCCAACGCGCCTGGCTGCACACGATGCACACGCCCGCGAAGTGGCCGAATGGCTGGCGGATCGGCCCGAAGTCGTGCGCGTTCTGCACCCGGCACTGCCTGATTGTCCGGGCCACGAAAACTGGAAGCGCGACTTTACCGGCGCGAGCGGCTTGTTCTCGATCGTGCTGCACGAGCGCTATTCGCAGGCGCAGATCGACGCCTTTATCGAAGGGTTGCGCTACTTCGCGATCGGTTTTTCGTGGGGCGGGGCCCACAGCCTGGCGTTGCCGTACAACATTCCGTCGATGCGCACGGCGACCGCCTGGCCGCCGGCCGATTGGGAAAACGCGGGCGGTTTCGTGCGTCTGTATATCGGGCTGGAAGATCCGCGTGATTTGATTGCGGATTTGAAGCAGGCGATGGAGGCGCACCTGCGGGCTTGACCTTTCAAGCTTCAGGCGGCGGTGATGGCGGGGCGTGCGAGTTGATCGTGCCGCCCCGTTTTCAATCGTCGTGGCTACAGCGTTTCAAGCAGGCGCGCAATGGTTTCAGGCGAAGGCAACTGGCCCTGTAACTCCTTGGGCAGACTCTTGGTGATGGCGTAAGTCGCTACGCCAATCGGCTTCCTTGCGTCGCGAAGTGCGTATTCGACGATGGTGCGCTTCTTTTCTTTGCACAGGATGATGCCGATGGACGGGTTCTCGTCGTCCTGGCGAACCTGCTCGTCCAGAGCGGCCAGGTAGAACTGCATCTTCCCGACAAACTCGGGTTCGAATTTGCCGATTTTCAGTTCGATGGCCACCAGCGAGCGCAAGCGGCGGTGGAACAGCAGCAGATCGATGAAATACTCGTCGCCATCCACTTCAAGCCGGTATTGGCTACCCAGGAAGGCAAACATGCCGCCCATTGCGCGCAGAAAATCTTCGATGCGGGTGATCAGCGCGCGCTCCAGCTCCCGTTCGCTGTGCTGGTTGCCGAGTTCGAGAAAATCGAAGGCGTATTCGTCTCTGACCGCCAGCTTGGCTTGCGCGCGCAGGGCCGGCGTCAGCGCCTTGTCGAAATTGGTCTGGCCCAGGAGTGACTTTTCGTAGCTCTGGTTGTCGATCTGGTGTGCCAGAACGCTTTTCGACCAACCGAATTTGCGCGTCATGCGCAGGTAGAACTCGCGCTCTTGAGCGTCTTTGCAACGCTCAAGAATGAGCAGGTTATGGCTCCACCCGATTTCTCGCACCAGAGGTGCGAGTTTTGTTGCGTCGCGGTAGGTCTCAAAGAAACCCTTCATCCGCCAGAGGTTGGATGCCGAAAAACCGCCCGTGCCAGGAAAGCTCGCCTGCAGGTCTGTGGCGAGTTGCTGCACGACCGCTTTACCCCAACCCTCGGTTTGCTGCCGCGCCACGATCATTTGGCCGATGTCCCAATACAGTCCCACCAGCTCTTTGTTGACCGCCCGTAGGGCCGCATATTGCGCAGCCTGGATGCGCGCCCTGATCTCGGTGAGCAAGGCGGCGTAATCCTGCGCATCTACCGTTTCTCGCACCACCGGTGCGAGTTTTCTGCGGGCAGGCGGGCGGGTCGCCATCGCGGCTTATTGCTGCGGAAACAGATTCAACAAGCCATCCAGGCCGACAACGTTGAACGCCACGTCGGCCTGTGCCTGCACGATGGGCTTGGCGCGGAACGCGACCGACAGGCCCGCCACGGCCATCATCTTCAGATCGTTCGAGCCGTCGCCCATGGCAATGGCGTTGTGCGGCGACACGCCCAGATCCTGGCAGAACGCCTTGAGCGTCTGCGCCTTCACATCCGCATTGACGATCTCGCCGAGCACGCGGCCGGTCAGCTTGCCATCGACGATCTCCAGCGTGTTGGCGCGCGTGCGGTCGAGGCCCAGGCGCTCCTGCAGGCGTGAGGTAAAAAATTCGAAGCCGCCCGACACCAGCAGCGTACGGATGCCCAGCGCCTGCACGGCCTTGAGCATCTTTTCGGCGCCCAGGGAGAGCTGCAGGCGCTCGGCGTAGACGCGCTCCAGCACGCTTGCATCCAGGCCCTTGAGCAGTTCGACGCGGCGCGTCAGGCTCTCGTTGAAATCCTTGATCTCGCCCCGCATCGACGCTTCGGTGATGGCCGCCACTTGCGGCTTGAGTCCGCAGAAATCCGCAATTTCGTCGATGCACTCGATGGTGATCAGCGTCGAATCCATGTCCATCGCCAGCACGCGGAAATCGCCGAACGTCCATTCGTCGGGAATCCATGCGTAGTCCATCTTCAGGTTGGCGCAGATGGCATCAAGCTGGACGCGTAATTCGCTGGGCAGTTCGTGCACCCATTCGATGGCCGCGACGTTGGGCGCGCGCATCTCATAGGTGGCGCTGCCGAACAGGCTTCGGACGGATTCAATGTCACCGGTGGACAGCGGCGACGGGCTTTGCAGAATGACGGGCATGGGGTGAAAGGAGCGGGGAGCGGGCGGTTCGGCGCCGGGGAAGCCCGCTATTGTAGCGAACGCCCCGGGCGGCATGCGCCCCACCAAAAGGTGAGGCGTTGCTGTGTAAGCGTTAGGCGGACGCGGTCTCGACCATCAGGCTGCGCGCCACCTTGGCGAGGAAGCGGTCGCAGGCGTCGAGCTGGGCCAGTTCGACGTATTCGTTGGCCTTGTGCGCCTGTTCGATGTTGCCCGGACCGCACAGCACGGCTGGAATGCCGGCACGCTGGAAGAGGCCGGCTTCCGTGCCGTAGGCGACCTTGCGCTTGTCGTTGTCTTCGGTCAGCACACGCACAAGCTGCGTGATGGCGGCTTGCTCGGAGGCGTCCAGCGACGGCGCGGCGGCAATCTCGTCGAGTTCGATGTGGGCGTCAGGATGCTCCCGCTGCATGGCGGGCTCGATGGTTTCACGCACATAGCGTTCGACGCGTGCGCGGATGGCCGGCGCATCCACGCCTGGCAGGTTGCGGAATTCGAATACCAGCTCGCACAGCGCGGGAATCGTGTTCAGCGCAATCCCGCCGTTGATGAGACCCGTCGATGCCGTTGTGAAGGGCACGTCAAACGCGTCATCGAACGGTCCCTTGGCGCGGAATTCATCGGCCAGGTCACGCACGAAGCAGATGATGCGCGCGGCGTATTCGATGGCGTTCACGCCCTGCGGCGTGAGCGACGAATGCGCGGCGCGGCCGTGCACGCGGCAGCGGTAGGCGTTGATGCCCTTGTGGGCGACGATCGGGCGCATGGAGGTGGGTTCGCCGACGATGCAGCCGGCAGGCTTGATGCCGCGGGCGATCAGGTCTTCAATCATGCGCGGCGCGCCCACGCAGCCGACTTCCTCGTCGTATGACAGCGCAAAGTGCACAGGCTCGCGCAGTCTGGCCTGGAGCAGCGACGGCACCAGCGCCAGCGAGGACGCGATGAAGCCCTTCATGTCGCACGTGCCGCGTCCGTAGAGCTTGCCGTCGCGCACTTCCGGCGCAAACGGGTTGCTGTCCCATTTCTGGCCATCCACCGGCACGACATCGGTATGGCCCGACAGTACGATGCCGCCTTGCACGCTGCCGTCCGCTGCCGGAATGGTGGCGAACAGGTTGGCCTTGTTGCCTTCGTCGTTATGCGACAGATGCGACTCGAGGCCGACGCCGCGCAGGTAGTCGCGCACGGTCTCGATCAGCGCCAGGTTGGAGCCGCGGCTCGTGGTGTCGAAGCTGACGAGCTTGTTCGTCCAGTCAAGCGTGGAGAACGGGGTGAGGGCGGTGCTCATGATGGTTTCCTTGTTCTGACGGGCTGATCCTACTGGATCACGTCAATTGCCGCATGGCGTGGCGAATGGTCTGCGCCAGCGCGGCGAATTCGACCGGAATGTTCTCGATACGCAGCCGATCTTGCCCCGCCAGCTTGATCTGCCGGTTCTTCTGCACGAGATCGATGATCTTGATGGCGTCGACAGGCGGGTTCGGTATGAACTGCAGCGTGACCGCGTTCGCGCCCGTGTCGATCTTGCGAATGCCCAGCGGCGCGGCGGCAATGCGCAGCCGGTGCGTTTCGATGAGCGATTGCGCCTGCGGCGGCAGCTTGCCGAAACGGTCGATCAGCTCCTCCTGGATATTGTCGATCGTCTCGCTGCTTTCGCAGTTGGCCAGGCGTTTGTACAGCGACAGGCGCTCCTGCACATCGCCGCAATAGTCCTGCGGCAGCAAGGCCGGCGTGCCGAGGTTGATCTCGGTTGTGGCCGCGAGCGGCGCCATCAGGTCGGGTTCCTTGCCGGCCTTGAGTGACTTCACCGCCTGGTTGAGCATGTCGGTGTAGAGCTGGAAGCCGATCTCGGAAATCTCGCCCGATTGCTTGTCGCCCAGTACCTCGCCGGCGCCGCGGATTTCGAGATCGTGCATTGCGAGATAGAAGCCCGCACCGAGTTCTTCCATTTGCTGAATGGCTTCAAGCCGGCGCTGTGCCTGCTTGGTCAGGCCGTCTACGTCATGCACCAGCAGATACGCATATGCCTGGTGGTGCGAGCGCCCGACGCGACCGCGCAATTGATGCAGTTGCGCCAGGCCGAACTTGTCGGCACGGTGGATGAGGATCGTGTTTGCGGTCGGCACGTCGATGCCGGTTTCGATGATCGTCGTACACAGCAGGATGTTGGCGCGCTGGGCCACGAAATCACGCATCACGCGTTCCAGTTCGCGTTCGTGCATCTGGCCATGGGCGACGACCACGCGCGCTTCCGGAATCAGCTCTTCGAGCTTGGCGCGCTTGTTCTCGATGGTCTCGACCTCGTTGTGCAGGAAATAGACCTGGCCGCCACGTTTCAGCTCGCGCAGGATGGCCTCGCGCAGCACGCCATCTTCCTCGCGGCGCAGGAACGTCTTGATGGCCAGCCGCTTTTGCGGCGCGGTGGCGATCACGGAGAAATCGCGCAGGCCTTCCAGCGCCATGCCCAGCGTGCGGGGGATCGGCGTGGCGGTGAGCGTAAGAACGTCCACCTCGGCGCGCAGCGTTTTGAGCGCTTCCTTCTGGCGCACGCCAAAGCGATGTTCCTCGTCGATGATGACGAGCCCCAGGCGGTCAAACTTCACGTCCGGCGAGAGCAGCTTGTGCGTGCCGATCACGATGTCGATGGTTCCGGCGTTGATGGCTTCGATCGCGGCGTCGATTTCTTTCTTGTTCTTGAAACGCGAGATCTCGGCAATGCGCACCGGCCAGTCGGCAAAGCGGTCGACCAGCGTCTGGTAATGCTGTTCGGCAAGCAGCGTGGTCGGGGCCAGGATGGCCACCTGCTTGCCACCCATGACCGCCACAAACGCGGCACGCAGCGCGACTTCCGTCTTGCCGAAGCCGACGTCGCCGCAGACGAGCCGGTCCATCGGCTTGCCCGACGTCATGTCGGCGATCACTGCCGCGATGGCGGCGGCCTGATCGGGGGTTTCCTCAAAGCCGAAGCTCTCGGCGAACGTCGCGTAGTCCTCGGGCGTGAGCGGGAATGCAAAGCCCTGGCGCAATGCGCGCCGCGCGTACAGGTTCAGCAGTTCAGCCGCCGTATCGCGAATCTGCTGCGCCGCCTTGCGCTTGGCCTTTTCCCATTGGCCGGAGCCGAGCGAATGCAGCGGCGCGGTTTCCGGATCGGCGCCCGAGTAGCGCGAGATCACGTGCAACTGATGCACCGGCACGTAAAGCTTGCTGCCCTTGTCGTAGTCGAGGTGCAGGAATTCTTCCTCGCCATTGCCCATGTCGATGGACACCAGGCCCTGGTAGCGGCCAATGCCGTGCTCGCTGTGCACCACCGGGTCGCCAATCTTCAGCTCGGCCAGATCGCGCACCATTGAATCGACGGCGGTGGCCTGTTCCTGCTTGCGGCGACCTACGCGGCGCACGGTCTGCGCATACAGCTCGGTCTCGGTGATGAGCGCGATGCGTTCGTCGCCGAGGATGAAGCCCTGGTACAGCGGTGCCACGCCCAGCACGAACTTGGCATCGCCGCTCATCAGGTCGGCAAAGTCCGCGACGCCTTCGGGGTGCAGGCCGCTGGCGGCAAGCATTTGCGCAAGCGTTTCGCGGCGGCCTGCGGATTCGGCGCAGATCATCACGCGGCAGTTGCTGCGCATCAGGAACGATTCGAGATTGACCAGCGGGTCTTCCGCGCGGCGGTTGACGGCAACGTTCGGCAACGGCAGCGAAAGCGGTGCATCGCCGGGCTCGGCGCGCAACACCAGACGTGCGTGCGGCTTGGCGGCGACGAAGAACGCCTCTTCATCCAGATACAGCGCCGACGGCTGCAGCAGCGGGCGCTCGCGGTCGTGGCGCATGAAGTTGTAGCGCTGCGTGGTGTCGGCCCAGAAGCGGCGCACCGCGCCTTCGATGTCGCCCACGAAGGCAAGATGCGTGGTGCCCGGCAGGTAGTCGAACAGCGTCGCGGTCTCGTCGAAGAACAGCGGCAGGTAGTACTCGATGCCGGCGCTCGGCACGCCGTTGCCGATGTCCTTATAGATGGGCGAGCGCGTCGGGTCCCCCTCGAACACCTCGCGCCAGCGTCCGCGGAAGGCAGTGCGCGAGGCCTCGTCCATCGGAAATTCGCGGCCCGGCAGCAGGCGGACTTCGTTCACCGGGTAGAGGCTGCGCTGCGTGTCTGGGTCGAACGAGCGGATCGTCTCGATTTCGTCGCCAAACAGGTCAAGCCGATACGGCAGCGGAGAGCCCATCGGGAACAAGTCGATCAGGCCGCCCCGCACGGAGTATTCGCCTGGCCGCATCACGGCGCTGACGTGCTCGTAGCCGGCCAGCGTGAACTGCGCTTTCAGCGCCGCCTCGTCCAGCTTTTCCCCCTTTTTGAAGAAGAACGTGTAAGCGGCGAGGAATGATGGCGGCGCCACGCGCTGCAGCGCCGTGGAGGCAGGCACGAGCAGGATGTCGCACGCACCGTTCTGCAGGTCATGCAGCGTCGCCAGCCGCTCGGAGATCAAATCCTGGTGCGGCGAGAAATTGTCGTACGGCAGCGTTTCCCAGTCCGGCAGCAGCTTCACGCGCGCCTGCGGGGCAAACCAGCGTAGCTCCTCCGCCAGGCGCTGGGCATCGACGGCATTGGCGCAGACCACCGCCAGCATCGGCGCCGCAGCGCGATGCTGCTCCAGGTAGCGTGCCAGCAGCAGGGCATCTGCCGCGCCCTGCAGGCCACTGAAGACGAAGCGCGCGCCCGGTTTGACGGCGGGCAGGGCAGAGAGCGAAAAATCGGACATGAGGCGTGAGGTTGTGTGGGGCACGACTGCAAGACAATGCACGACACCCCGCCGGCATGTGCAGGCGGGGTGTCGCGACGCAGAGCGCTATTATAAAATCCGCGCCAGCCGCGCGCTTGGGCGGGCCAAAACCCACGCAAATGCTGCGCCCACGTTCACTTTCCCGCCTCTCATGTCGATTTCACACCCTGGCCGACGCCGTTTTGCGCTGATTCCCTCGGCCGGCACCGGCTCGCGCGCCGGCGGCGATCTGCCCAAGCAATATCAGGTGATTGCCGGGCGGCCGATGTTGTGGCACACGGCGCAGGCATTCCTGGCCAGCCCCGAAATCGACACCGTGCTGGTCGTGACAACGCCCGGCGCACAGCCGCTCGTGCAGCGCTTTCCCGAGGGCGGTTTCAACGCGCCCAAGCTGGTGGAGGTCGATTGCGGCGGCGACTCGCGCCACGCATCCGTCACGCATGGGCTGGCGGCGTTGCGTGGTCTCGGTGCGCACGATGACGACTGGGTGCTCGTGCATGATGCGGCGCGTCCGGGCCTGACGCCCGCACTGGTCGCGCGTTTGGTCGCGGCCGTGGAGGCCGGAGGCACGCAAGCTGCGGGAGGCATCCTTGCGCTACCCGTGGCAGATACGCTCAAACGTGCCGATGCGGCTCAGCACATCAACGCCACCGTGCCGCGCGATGGCCTGTGGCAAGCGCAGACGCCGCAGATGTTTCCGCTTGGCCTGCTGGAGCGCGCCTTGCGGGAGGCGCTGTTGCAACAGCGCATCGTCACCGACGAAGCCAGCGCCATTGAAGCCGCCGGTCACCCGCCGCTGCTTGTGCCGGGGGCGCTGCGCAACTTCAAGGTGACGTATCCCGACGATTTCGCACTCGCCGAGGCCATCCTCGCGCAGCGCGCACAACCCAACGAGGCATCGCAAGCATGAACTGGA
This sequence comes from Ralstonia sp. PBBBR1, assembly GCF_002256165.1. NCBI lineage: Bacteria > Pseudomonadati > Pseudomonadota > Betaproteobacteria > Burkholderiales > Burkholderiaceae > Ralstonia > Ralstonia sp. PBBBR1. The sequence continues at coordinate 92,228 of NZ_NKIL01000002.1, forward strand.
TGGACATCCGCATTGGTCAAGGCTATGACGTGCACGCGCTGGTGGAGGGCCGCAAGCTGATCCTGGGCGGCGTGGAGATTCCGCACACACGCGGTCTGCTCGGCCACTCCGACGCCGATGCGCTGCTGCATGCGATTACCGATGCATTGTTCGGCGCCGCCGGCCTGGGCGACATCGGCCGGCACTTTCCCGACACCGATCCGGCCTTTGCCGGCGCCGACAGCCGCGTGCTGCTGCGCGAAGCCGTGCGCCGCGTGCACAAGGCCGGTTATGCGATCGGCAATGTCGACGCCACCGTCATCGCGCAGAAGCCGAAGCTCGCGCCACATGTGCCGGGCATGGTGGCCAATCTTGCGGAAGACCTCGGCATCGCGCCCGACCGGTGCAACGTCAAGGCCAAGACCAACGAGAAGCTCGGCTTCGAAGGCAAGGAGGAAGGCATCGTCGCGCAGGCGGTGGTGTTGATCTATCGCGCAGAAGCCGCCGATCAGGACTGACTTGGCATCGTTATCGTGCCAAGGCAAGCGGCAGCACCGGAGCGATGCGGGCTGCCGTTTTCGTTTGCTGAACTGGTGCGGCTATTCGGCCGCGATGACCTGCGCTGTCGCGTTGATGACGGCCGCGATGCGACCAACGTCGCGCAATTGCTGCGCGCTCATGCCCTGGTGATTCTTCAGCAAGTCGTAGTGCGATTTAATGCAGAAATGGCATTTGCCGATGATGGACGCGGCCAGGGCGTACATCTCAAACCGGCGCTTGTCGACGCCGCCGTTGTTGGCGTAGGCGTTCATGCGCAACTCCGCTTTCTGCTGCGCCAGGTCGGAATCGTCGGCCATCTCGACGTACGGATACCAGACGTTGTTCATGCCCATGAGGGCGGCGGCGGTCAGCGCGCCGTTCACCTCCTCGGGGGATAGCACCCCGGCATTGCGGATGGCGTCGGTCAGCACCTTGCTCTTCGTGGCAAAAGCGGCCGCCAGCGCGACGCCCACCGCGTCATTGCCCTCCAGCGAGGAGCGCGCGATCGTGCCATCCAGGTTCAGGCGGATGTCCTTGGCGTAGTCGGGAATCCGACCCTTGATCGTCTGCAGAAATTCCATCGATGTCTCCTGTCAGCGGCGGCTGAAAAAGAAAGCCCGCGCAGGGGCGGGCTTCGGCTTCGGAGGGCGCCGCGTGGCCGTTACAGCGTCGCACCGCCGACTGCGCGGTTGCACGGGCACAACTCGTCCGTCTGCAGGCCGTCGAGAATGCGCAGCACTTCGTCCGGGTTGCGACCCACGTTCAGGTTGTTGACCGACACGTGCTGGATGACGTTGTCCGGGTCGACGATGAAGGTGGCGCGCAACGCAACGCCGGCCTCATGCTCGCGTACGCCAAGCTGGTCGACCAGGGCACCCGTCGAGTCGGCAAACGACCATTGGTTGAGCTTGTTCAGGTCTTTGTGCTCGCGGCGCCATGCGAGCTTGACGAATTCATTGTCGGTCGAGCCGCCGAGCACGATGGTGTCGCGGTCGGCAAAGTCATCGTTCAATTTGGCGAAGGCAACGATCTCGGTCGGGCAGACGAACGTGAAGTCCTTCGGATAGAAAAAGATGACCTTCCATTTGCCCGGGAACGAGGTCTCGGTGATGTCCTCGAACGCCGACTCGCCGTTCTCTTCGTGATTGTTGAACCCGGGCTTGACGCCGACGACCTTGAACGGTTCGAGCTTGTCACCAATGGTCTTCATGAGCTTCTCCTGGAGTTGTGTGGCAATGGGTACGAAACCCAAGCGGGGACTTGCAGACACACGCTCACCGGCCGTCCGGTCCGACTGGAGGATGTTCGGACGGAGACGAAGAACGCGCAGGCGCGCAGCCTGGCGGCTGGAGTATTGGCGATGAATTCAAAACCGGCCAATTGATATTCTCAACGCCAGCCATAGCGCTGCCCGCCGCCGCACCTTATCGGCGACGCATGACAGGCGTGGGAAGCAGGGGATATGCCCGGGAGAGGCCGCGCAGTGTGCCGGATCAGGCGCGCGCGTAGCAGGCGCTGACGAGCAGTCCCGTTTCGGGCGGTGTGCGGTTCTCAAGCACGAGGCGGCCGCCGCTGCGCTGCAGGATGCGATTGACGATCGACATACCCAGCCCGGCGCCCTTGGCTTCGCTGCGTGCCGATTCAAGGCGGTAGAACGGCCGGGTGAGCAATGCAAGCTGGTTGGCCGGCACACCTGTACCGCGATCGGCCACGCACAATACAACCTCGTTGCCTTGCAGGAACGTGCTGACGGTGATCTCTGCGCGGTTCGTGCCGGGGGTCTTGCCGTAGCGGCGTGCGTTTTCGATCAGGTTGTCGAGAATGCGCTGCGTTTCCATGCGGTTGCAGCGGGCGATGGCCTCGGGCGCGAGCTTGAGTGTCAGGTCGATATCGTCATGCGCAGAGTAGACGGGCGCCGTGTCGCGCACGAGTTCGGTCAGGTCCACGTCCTCGAGCATCTCCCCGCTGGGGCGCGCGTAGTCCAGGAACTGGCCGATGATCGCGTCCATCTGTTCGATGTCGGCCACCATCAGTTCGCGCGTCTGCTCGTCTACGGGGCTCATCTCGGTTTCCAGGCGCAGGCGCGTAAGGGGCGTGCGCAGGTCGTGCGAGATGCCGGCCAGCATGACGGCGCGATCGGCCTCGAGCTGCTTGAGGTCGCGCACCATCTGGTTGAAGCTGTGATTCGCCTGTGCCACTTCGGTGCCGCCGCCTTCGGGCAATGCCTTCGGGTCCTCCCCGGCGCTGATGGCGCGCGCTGTATCGGCCAGGCGCTTGAGCGGCTGGTTCACGCGTGACGTAATGAACGCCGCGCCCAGCACCGACAGCACCAGCGCCGCCATCGACCACCACAGCCATTGCAACCCCGGCACGTGCTCGAAACGGTCCGGGCTGATGGCGACCCAGTAGTCGTCGCCCTCGATCTGGAAGCTCACCCACACGCCCGGGATGTCGTTGACGGCCGTGGCGATCACCGCATCGGCCCCGAGCCGGTTGCGGATCTCCTGCTGGACAAGCTGCGTCAGGTAAGGGTTGGTGTGCGGCTCCCGGTATTCGTCTTCCTTCTCGCGTGGGTAGACCTTGATGCCCTCGTTCTGCACGAGATCGAGCAGCAGGAAGCGGCGTCTCGACGGATCCGAATACAGCAGCGCCGCCCGCGTGAGCTTGACCACGCTGACCACCTGCATGGCGATCTGCTGCGCGCGCGGTTCACGCTCGAAAATACGGAAGCTCTGGAACCACACGCCCAGAGAAATCGCGATGAGCAATGCGATCAGCATGAAGGTTCGCCAGAACAGCGAACCAAACACACTGATCAGCAGATGCCGCAACGCGGCCGGACGCGGGATGCGCAAGTCGGATGCGGAAGAGAAAGGTTGCTCGGGTGCTTACTTGGCGCCGTCGGGAATGAACACGTAGCCCAGGCCCCACACGGTCTGAATGAAGCGCGGGTTGCTGGCGTCAGGTTCAATCAGCTTGCGCAGACGCGAAATCTGCACATCAAGGCTGCGATCGAACACTTCGTATTCGCGGCCGCGCGCCATTTCCATGAGCTTTTCGCGCGATAGGGGTTGGCGCGGATGGCGTGCAAACACCTTGAGCACCGAGAATTCACCCGTCGTGAGGGTGATCTCTTCGTCGTTTTTCTTGAGCGTGCGCGTGGCCAGGTTGAGGACGAAATCGCCAAAGGCGAACGTTTCCGGCGTCTCGGACGGCGCACCCGGGATTTCGGCCGGGCCGCGGCGGCGCAGCACTGCGTGGATGCGCGCAATCAGTTCGCGGGGGTTGAAAGGCTTGGGAAGGTAATCGTCCGCGCCCATTTCGAGGCCGACAATGCGGTCAACGTCTTCGCCCTTGGCGGTGAGCATGATGATCGGCGTCTGATCGTTCGCGCCGCGCAGGCGACGACAGATCGACAAGCCGTCTTCACCCGGCATCATCAGGTCAAGCACGAGCAGGTCGAAGCGCTCGCGCAGCCAGAGTTTGTTCATGGCCGTGGCGTTTTCCGCCACCAGCACGGTGAAGCCCTGTTCCCCCAGGTAACGGCGCAGCAGGTCGCGCAGGCGGGGGTCGTCGTCGACGACGAGAATCTTTTGACCGGAATTTTCCATGGCGCTAATGGTAACGACAAAAACATGGGCCCAATCGACAACAGGAGGCGGTAATAGCCCAATTGAAACAGACGGTTACATTATTTACCGAGTCACGCGAACAGTCTGTAGGACGCGCAGCTACACTGCCTTGGCAGTTCCTCGCAACGGTTTGGGGTCTGTTTCCCCCCTGCGGAGGGGACTGGCGTGCAATGCGGTTGCCTGTTATCGATTGTCGCGCAATGATGCATGGCGCATCGGTTTCCAGCAACAAAGACGTGGCTTCTCAACTTCCTTTTTCGAATCGCTCGGTGATGTTTCGGCGGCGCGCGGCGCTGTTGACCTGTGTTCTTGCCCTCTGTGCGGCCGGCTCGCAGGCGCACGCGCGCAGTGAACGCGGTGGCTTTGGCGGATTCGGCGGTTTTTTCGGCGGCGGACATGCAATGCAGACCGGCGCGCAGGAGAAAAAGGGCGGGCAGGGTTCGGCGCACGGCCGAGGTGGCGAGGAACGCAGCCGCCGCGCCGCAGCGATGGAGAACCGCCGGGGAGAGAATGCCGATCGTGGGTCTGCGCAACGCAAGCTGTCTCCCGAGGAACGCAAGCAATTGCGTCAGAACATCTATGACGTCACGCGGGATATCTACCACCGTGGCGGCTAGGTAGGGGGCCGAGGAACGGCGCACGAGTCGCTGCCCCGGCAAAGCAGTAGGGTCGTTTCGGGGGGCCGACATGCGAATCCGTAGCACCACGATCTTCTTGGCGCTGGCAGCCGCCGGCGCGCTTTCACTGCAGACCGCGCATGCGGCAACGCAGGACAAGCCGCATCGCCACACCGCGCAAGCCAAGGCGCCAGCCGCCGACGAGCAGCGCCTGGACCGCGACGATGCACGCTATTTCCTCACCCGCATCGGCTTTGCGCCTTCCGAGAGCGAACTCGACGCCTACGCCGGACTCGCACACCGCGAAGCCGTCGACCGCGTCCTTGCCCAGACGGGCACCGTTGCCACGCAAGCGCCCCCAGCGTGGGTGAACGAGCCGATCGTCCCCTACAACAAATTGCCCGACGAAGACGCCCGCAAGGCGGCGCGCCAGAAGAATGCCGCGCACGAGCTGGAATTGCGCGCCTGGTGGATGGGCGAGATGATCAAGACGCCGTCGCCGCTGACAGAGCGCATGACGCTGTTCTGGCACAACCATTTCGTTTCCAGTTCGCAGAAGGTGCCGTTCGCGCAATTGATGTATCGGCAGAACGTGCTGCTGCGCCAGAACGCGGTGGGCAACTTCGGCACGATGCTGCACGCCATCGGCAAAGACCCGGCGATGCTGATCTATCTGGATGGCGCCGAGAGCCGCAAGGGCAAGCCGAATGAGAATTTCGCACGCGAGGTGATGGAGCTGTTCACGCTCGGCGAGGGGCATTACACCGAGCAGGACATCAAGGAAGCTGCGCGCACCTACACGGGCTGGAGCATCGATCGCGAGCACGATTTCGCCTACGTCTGGCGGCCGCAGATTCACGACACGGGCGTGAAGACGGTATTCGGCCAGAGCGGCGATTACGACGGCGACCAGATGCTCGACATCCTGCTGTCTCGCCCAGAGACGGCAAACTTCATCGTCACCAAGCTCTGGCGCGAGTTTGTTTCGCCTGACGTGGACGCGGCCCAGGCGCTGCGCGTGGCCGATGCGTTCCGGGCAAGTGGCTATGACATCAAGGTGGCGTTGCGCGGAGTGTTCCTGACGCCGGCGTTCTGGGCGCCGCAATCGCACGCGACGCTCGTGAAGTCCCCGGTGGAAATGATTGTCGGCACGCTCAAGCAGTTCAACGTGCAGTATACCGACCCGACGCCATTTGCGATCAAGTCTGCGCAGCTGGGGCAGAACCTGCTGGCCCCGCCCAACGTGAAGGGCTGGCCCGGCGGCGATGCGTGGATCAACTCAACCACGCTGCTGGGGCGCAAGCAGTTTCTCGATCAACTCTTCCGTTCGACGGAGATGAAGGCACCGTCAGCGCAACAGCAGGCCCAGCAACAAAAGCCCGGCATGATGATGGCTGCCATGCGCGAAGACCTGAAGCAGGGTGGCACCGTGCAGGGCCTGGGCCAGGCGCTCAAGGGCATGGGGCAGGAGGGGCGCTTCAAGCTTGCGCAGTCGCAGACGATGGTGTCGTTCAACTCGGCCAAGTGGCTGGCGCAGTTCGGAGCGGATGGCGATGATCCGCCGCAACTGGCGCCGCGCATTTCGATCCAGCGTGCCGTGTTGCCCATCGAGCCGACTGCGCCGATTCCCGTCAAGCTGGCCGGTACGGCGTACCTGCGCACGCTGATGATGGACCCGGCTTACCAGTTGAAGTAACGCCACCGCCGCAGGAGCACACATCATGGAACGTCGCAATTTTCTGAAGGCCGGCGCCATGCTCGGCATGGGTGGCGCGGTCCCGGGGATTGTCTTTGCGCAAGGGCAAGACAAGCGCAAGGGCTACGGCAACCTGCTCATCCTCATCGAACTCAAGGGCGGCAATGACGGGCTGAACACCGTGGTGCCCTACACGAGCGCACAGTACTATGCGCTGCGCCCGCGCATCGCCATCAAGCGGGAGCAGGTGCTGCAACTGGATGACCGCTACGGCCTGCATCCGTCTTTGCAGGCGATGATGCCGCTGTGGCAGGCGGGGGAATTGTCGGTGGTGCAGGGGCTGTCATATCCGCAGCCGAATCTTTCGCACTTCCGCTCGATCGAGATCTGGGACACGGCGTCGCGCTCCGACCAATACCTGCGCGAAGGCTGGTTGACGCGTGCGTTTGCCGCACAGCCGGTGCCGCCATCGTTCGGTGCAGATGGCGTAATCATTGGCAGCGCCGATCTTGGCCCGCTCGACGGCGGCGCACGTGCCGTAGCGCTCGCCAATCCCGATGCGTTCCTCAACGAAGCCAAGCTGGCGATGCCTTCGCACGCGATGGGCAACGCCACACTCGCGCACGTGCTGAAGGTCGAGGCTGATATCGTCAAGGCGGCCGACGGACTGCGTCCGAAGTCCGGCAAGTTCGCGTTCCAGACGCATTTTCCGGACGGCGGGTTCGGTAACTCGATCAAGGCGGCGATGCAGGTGGTGGCAGCACCGGGCCATGGCGGCGCAGACGTCGCCGTGGTGTGCCTGTCGCTCGGTAGCTTTGATACGCATACCAATCAGCAAGGCACGCAGGCGAACCTGCTGCGGCAGTTGGGCGAGGGCATCGCTTCGCTCAAGAGCGCGTTGACCGAGTTGGGCCGCTGGAACGACACGCTGATCGTCACGTATTCGGAGTTTGGCCGCCGCCCGCGCGAAAACATGAACAACGGTACGGATCACGGCACGGCTGCCGCGCATTTCGTGGCCGGTGGCCGCGTCAAGGGCGGGCTGGCCGGGCAGGGGCCGGTGCTGGAACGCCTGGACGGCGGCGGCAATCTCGACCCGTCGGTCGATTTCCGCTCGCTTTATGCCACGGTGCTGGAGCGCTGGTGGGGGATGGATTCGCAGCCGGTGCTGGCAGGGCGGTTTGCGCCGCTGGATCTGATCAAAGCCTGATCAACCGCGGATCTGCGTCTTCCAGGCCAGCCAGAGCTTGCGCAGCGGCGTCAGGTCCGTACGCTGCGTGAGCACCTGGAAGCCGTCGGCTTCCACCTCGTCGAGCAGGCGCATGGCCAGCACGCCGCGAATCAGCGCTGAACGCTGCGCGCGGCGATCTTCTGCCGGCAGCGCGGCAAGTGCTTCCTTGTAGGTCGCGCGGGCACGCTCGGCCTGAAATGCCATCAACGGCTTAAAGCCCTCTGCATACCGGCGATTGAACAGATCGGCGGCGGGTACGTTGAACCGCTGCAGCTCGTCCACGGGGATGTAGACGCGGTTATGGCGCACGTCTTCGCCCAGGTTCCTGACGAAATGAACGAGCTGCTCGGCGAGTGCCATCAGCCGCGCGAATTCCAGCGTGCGCGCATGCGTCTGTCCGGCAATGCGAGCCGTCAGCCGGCCTGCCACGCCCGCCACCTGATCGCCGTGGCGGCGCAGGTTGGGCCAATCCAGATAGCGGTTTTGCATGGCGTCAGCCTCGACGCCGGCCAATAATTCGCCCAGATGCACGGCGCCGATATCGTAGCGGGCCAGATGCGGCTGCAATGCCTTCGCCGCGGGGTGCTCAGGGCGGCCCTCGAACAGCCGCGCAAGCTCCTGCCGCCACCACTGCAGCTTCGATTGCACGACCGCCGGATCGCTCGCGTCGCGTACGGCGTCTTCCAGCTCACGGCGCACGGCTTCCAGCGCGATGGTCGCGCGGCGGCGTTCGGGCGCCAGAAACAATACGCTGTAGTACACGTCGCTGCCGGGCGGTGCCGCTTTGTCGGCGCAGTAATCGTCGGGGGTCACGAGGAGGCCGTTCTGGTGAGGTTTGAAGCAGGGCGGCCATTCTACAGCGCGTTGCGGTGCAGCATGCCGTAGAGCCTTGCCTGGGCATCTGCCAAGAAAAGTCAATCAGACGCGGCCGTGTCGTTGACCCTGCGCATTGCCGTGGGTATATTACTGACCGGTCAGTTATTTACTGAGAGCGTGTCATGCCAGCGTTGCGTTTGCCGTACCCGCATTCCGACTTCACCGGTTTCTCCGACACGCGATCTCGGCCGCGCCGGCGTTCATTGCCGATGGCGGCATCGGCGGCCTTGCTGATCGGCGCGGCGCTGCTGGCCGGCTGCAGCAAGGAGCCGCCCAAGGCGGTCGACGTACGCCCCGTGCGCACCATGACGGTGAGCAGCGAGCAGGGTGCCGGCACGGCGGAGTTCTCCGGCGACGTCCGCCCACGCATTGAATCGCGCCTGGGCTTCCGCGTGCCCGGCAAGATCGTTGCCCGGCTGGTGGACGTCGGTGCCACGGTCAAGAAAGGCCAGGTGCTGGCGAGGTTGGACCCGACCGATCTGGCGCTTGCCCAGCAATCGGCCCAGGCGCAGTTGTCGGCGGCCAAGACCGACCGCGATCTGGCCGCCGCCGATCTTAAGCGCTACTCCGAACTGTTCGCCAAGGGCTTTATCAGCGCGGCGGAGCAGCAACGCCATCAAGCCAACTATGACGCCGCACAAGCCCGCTACGAGCAGGCCGGAGCTGGCTATCGCAACCAGGTGAATCAAGCCGGCTATGCCACGCTCGAAGCCGACGCCGATGGCGTAGTGACCGGGGTCGACGCCGAAGTCGGACAGGTGGTGTCCGCAGGCCAACCGGTGGTGCGCGTGGCGCAAACGGCAGAGAAGGAAGTCGTGGTCGGCATTCCTGAGGATCAGGTTGATACGCTGCGCAAATCGCCCGAGGTGAGCGTGAAGCTGTGGGCCGATCAGTCGCGCAGCATTCCGGCCAAGGTGCGCGAGATTGCGCCGGCAGCCGACCCGGTCACACGCACGTACACCGTCAAGATTTCGGTACCGAATCCACCGCCGGAACTCAAGCTTGGCATGACCGCAGCGGCCACCTTTGTGCGGCCCGGCGGCGGTGGCGATAGCGGCGGCATGGGCGTGCGGGTGCCGATGAGCGCGCTGCTCCAGGATCAAGGCAAAAACGTGGTCTGGCTGTACGACGCCGCATCGCAAACGGTGAAGCCCGTGCCGGTGACGGTGGGCGCGCCGCGCGACAACGTGCTACTGGTGACGAGCGGCCTGCAGCCCGGCCAGACGATCGTGACCGCTGGCGTGCACTTGCTCAAGGCGGGCCAGAAGGTGATGCCGATGGCGCCGGCCGATCAGCCGTCGGCGCAGTCCGCCATCACGCCGCGCCGGTAAGCCGCATCCGGCTCCCGCCCCAACACGCCAACCTTCGCGCGTATGGAACATTCCCGTTTCAACCTGTCACGCTGGGCGCTTGAACATCAACCGCTCACGCGCTTCTTGCTGGTGGCGCTGTTGCTCGGCGGCATCTTTGCGTATTCCAAGCTGGGGCAGGATGAAGATCCGCCCTTCACCTTCCGGGCGATGGTCGTGCAGGCCTTCTGGCCCGGCGCCACGGCCGAGCAGATGTCGCGCCAGGTGACCGACAAGATCGAGAAGGCGCTGCAGGAAGTGCCGTACGCCTGGAAGATCCGCAGCTACTCCAAGCCCGGCGAAACGCTCGTCACCTTCCAACTGGCCGACACGTCGCCCGCCAAGGAAACGCAGCAGCTTTGGTACACCGTGCGCAAGAAGGTGGGCGATATCGCGCCGACGTTGCCGCAAGGCGTGCGCGGGCCGTACTTCAATGATGATTTCGGCGACGTGTATGGCTCGATCTATGCGCTATCCGCCGATGGCTTCACCTATCGTCAGCTCAACGACTACGCCGATGCGATCCGCCAGCAATTGCTGCGCGTGCGCAACGTCGCCAAGGTCGAATTGCTCGGCGACCAGGACGAAAAGATCTACATCGAGTTCCAGCAGGCGAAGCTGTCGCAGATGGGGCTCGACATCAACAGCATCGCCACGCAGATCGGCCAGCAGAACAACATCGGCCCCAGCGGCGTGCTGGTGACGCCGACCGACAACGTGCAGATTCGCCTGTCAGGCCAGTTCTCGGACATCCGCGATCTGGAGAACCTGACGCTGCGCGGCCCCGGCGGCACGACCAATATCCGCCTCGGCGACATCGCCACGGTCAAGCACGGCTACGTGGACCCGCCGCACGCCAAGATGCGCTTCAACGGCAAGGAGGTGATCGGCCTGGGCATCTCGATGACCAAGGGCGGCGACATCATCCAGCTCGGCAAGGACTTGCGTGCCACGGTTGACAAGATCCGCGCCAAGCTGCCGATGGGCATCGAGATGCAGCAGGTGCAGAACCAGCCGAAATCGGTGCAGAGTTCGGTGGGCGAGTTCGTCCATGTGCTGATCGAGGCGGTGGTGATTGTGCTGGGCGTGAGCTTTCTCTCGCTCGGCTTGCACACCAAGCCGAAGCTGCGCATTGACGTGTGGCCGGGCCTGGTGGTGGGCCTGACGATCCCGCTGGTGCTGGCGGTGACGTTCCTGTTCATGAACATCTTCGACATCGGCCTGCACAAGATTTCGCTCGGTGCGCTGATCATCGCGCTGGGTCTGCTGGTGGACGACGCGATCATCGCGGTCGAAATGATGGTGCGCAAGCTGGAAGAGGGCTTCTCCAAGATGGAGGCCGCCACCTTCGCATACACCTCGACCGCCATGCCGATGCTGACCGGCACGCTCATCACTGCCACGGGGTTCCTGCCCGTGGGGCTGGCGCGTTCGACGGTGGGCGAATACACGTTCGGCATCTTTGCGGTGACGGCATTGGCGCTGGTGCTGTCGTGGTTTGCAGCGGTGGTGTTTGTGCCGTATCTGGGCTTCCTGCTGCTGCGGACCCAATCACATGTGGATGGCGGTGTGCACCACGAGCTGTTCGACACGCCGTTCTACAACCGATTCCGCGGCTGGGTGAACTGGTGCGTGGAGTACCGCAAGACGGTGATCGTCATCACGCTGGTGGCGTTTGGGCTTGGCGTGTTCGGCTTCAAGTATGTCGAGAAGCAGTTCTTCCCCGATTCCAGCCGCCCAGAGCTGATGGTCGAGCTGTGGTTGCCCGAAGGCTCCAGCTTCAACCAGACCGAAACCGAAGCCAAACGCTTTGAAGCCCTGATGCGCAAGGAGCAGAACGTCGACAGCGTGACGCTGTTCATCGGCTCCGGCGCGCCGCGCTTCTACCTGCCGCTGGACCAGATCCTTCCGCAGACCAACGTGGCGCAGGCCATCGTGATGCCCACTTCGCTGGAGGCGCGCGAGGGAGTTCGGCAACACGTCATCGGGTTGCTCAAGTCGCAATTCCCGCAGTTGCGCGGCCGCGTGAAACTGCTGCCGAACGGGCCGCCAGTGCCGTATCCGGTGCAGTTCCGCGTGATGGGCCCGGACATTGGCGGGGTGCGCAAGATTGCCGATCAGGTCAAGGCCATCATGAGTGCCAATCCGAACACCGTCGGCGTGAACGACAACTGGAACGAGAACGTCAAGGTGCTGCGCCTGGACATCGACCAGGACAAGGCGCGTGCGCTGGGTGTGTCGACCGGTTCCATCTCGCAGGTGACGCAGACGGTGATGTCCGGCGCGCCCATCGCCCAATACCGCGACGGCGACAAGCTGCTCGACATCGTGATGCGTCCGCAGGAAGACGAGCGCAACACGCTCGACGCGCTGCAGCGCGTGCAAGTCCCGACCAGCAGTGGCCGTACGGTGCCCCTGACGCAGGTGGCGCGAGTTGGTTTTGCGTGGGAACCCGGCGTGATCTGGCGCGAGAACCGCGACTACGGCATCACCGTGCAATCCGACGTGGTGGACGGCGTGCAGGGCCCGACCGTGACCGCGCAGATCAACCCGTTGCTCGACAAGATTCGCGCGGACTTGCCGCCGGACTATCAGATCAAGATTGCCGGTGCGGAAGAGGAGAGTGCCAACGCGGGTGCGTCCATCGCTGCGCAGATGCCGCTGTGCATTTTCATCATCTTCACGCTGCTGATGCTGCAGCTGCACAGCTTCTCGCGCTCGGTGATGGTGTTCCTGACCGGGCCGCTGGGGTTGATTGGCGCGGCAGCCACGTTGCTGCTGCTGCGCGCCCCGATGGGCTTTGTCGCGCAACTTGGCATTACTGCGCTGATCGGGATGATCATCCGCAACTCGGTCATTCTGGTGGACCAGATCGAGCAGGATGTGGCGGCCGGCGTGCCGACGTGGAATGCCATCGTCGAGGCGGCCGTGCGTCGTTTCCGGCCGATCATCCTGACTGCGGCGGCGGCGGTGCTGGCAATGATTCCGCTGTCGCGCAGCGTGTTCTGGGGCCCGATGGCCGCCGCCATCATGGGTGGCCTGATCATCGCCACGGTCTTGACGTTGCTGTTCCTGCCGGCGCTGTATGCGGCGTGGTTCCGCGTTAAGCGGCCCGATGCGCAAGCGGTCGCCCCGACGGTCTGACGTTTGCGCCCCGGCAGCCGGTGCGAGGGAGGGGGAGTCGACCCCCTACACCACGTCAAATCGGGTAGGGATGGAAACCCCCGAACGACTGCGATATAATCGCGGGCTTCCTTTCCGGCGCCCCTGCTCAGGGGCGCCGCGATCCATCCGGCGAGGGTGGCGAAATTGGTAGACGCACCAGGTTTAGGTCCTGACGCCAGCAATGGTGTAGGGGTTCGAGTCCCCTCCCTCGCACCAAAAATCCCTTTAAAATCAACGGTTTAATTTTTCGGGTTGGCGAAAATCCAGCCGCTTTTTGCCAGTTTGGCGTCCGATTTGCCAGCATTTCCGGCGAACTTTTCCACCGCCCTGGAACCGGCCTCGGCATCCATCGGCCGTAGACGCGCGCGATCATCGTCCAGTCCGCGTGGCCCATCTGCTTTGCGACCCACATGGGGTGTTCGCCGGCAGAGAGCATCGTCAACGCATGGGTGTGCCTGCCTGACAGTGGCAAGGCCAAAGCCGGGCAGAGCAAAGCCAAGAAGGCGGCCAAGGCGACCAACCTGGTCATTCCGGCGCAGCCCAAGTAACGAGACCCCGCGCGTTCGCAATTGCGGCCGCATCCAAACAGCCCGCCACCCGGCGGGCTTTTTCATTTCCTCGCCATGAACCAACAATCCTTCAGCAAGGCTGCAGCCTCGCCGCCTGCGCTCGCCTGTCCATGGAGGGCGCAGAGCCACCCCGCGCGCTGGGCAGTGGGCGCATGAATGGCAGAGCAAACGGGTTGGGGCGCGCTGCTGCGCGTGGTTGCAGCAGGCGGCCTAACGCTGGATGGGAGGCCGCAAAGAATGACGATCAGCCAAAACGACGTGCTCACCGCCATTGACATCGTGGCGCTTGTGGCCAGTGGGATGCGGAGAAACTGAGGTATCTGCAGGGGAGGGAGGGGCGCTTGCTGCGGCCGGAGTTTGCGTTCCACAGGTGCCAGTGAGGCCCAAATTGTGGGTGCAAGGTGGGCGGCGCCCACGAAACGAACGTGCGTCGGCCGCGCGCGGGAGACCTCTTGAAAAAATGCAGGTGATTTCCTTTGGACATTCGCATAGAATGCGAACGCGAATTGTTCCTATTACCATTAATTGAGCCGCCTTAGTAGGCTAAAGAGCTTGCCGCGTCAGGGAAATGAAAGCAGAGAAATGTGGAGGAAGCAGCGCACAAGCCCGACTGTGGCGTGCGGCTCGCTTGGTGCTGTCGGCCGCGGCGTCCGCCGCGCTGGTGTCGGGATGCGGCGGTGGCGGAGATAGCGCTAGCACGTCTTCCCCCGCGGCAACAGATGGCCTGTCGCCCCTGGCGCAGGTCGGCAAGCAAATCTTTTTCGATCAGACGCTCTCGGCCTCGGGCAAACAGTCTTGCGCGTCGTGCCATGACCCGGCGCGCGGTTTCACTGATCCGAACAATCTGGCCGTATCGATCGGCGGGCCGAATTCCGATTTGCCCGGCCTGCGAAACACGCCGTCGCTAAATTACGCTTCGTTCACGCCCAACTTCAAGATCGACAGTACCGGCAAGGCTTCCGGCGGTTTCTTCCGCGATGGCCGGTCTGCGTCGCTAGCGGACCAGGCACAGCAGCCGTTCACCAACGCGTTTGAGATGGCCAACCTCTCGGCCGACGATGTTTTCAAAACGCTGTTGACGCGCCCTTACCTAGAACAGTTCAAGGCCGTGTTCACCCCCGCCGGCATCCAGGACAGCGCGAACGCCATGCAGAGCATCGGCCGCGCGCTGGCGGCCTTCCAATCTGAAGACCCGAGCTTCCACACCTTCGACAGCAAGTTCGACGCCTACCTCGCCGGCAAGACAAACCTGACGGATGCCGAGACGCGCGGCCTGCTGCTGTTCAACAACCCGACCAAGGGCAACTGCAACGCTTGCCATATCTCCACAGGCAAGGGCAGCACGCCGGCGTTGTTTACCGATTTCACGTACGACAACGTCGGTATCCCGCGCAACTGGAGCATCGCCGCCAACCAGGAAGGCACCACGCTGCCGTACGTGCCGAAGAACGGCCTGGCGCTGGGCAATCCGAACTACAGCTATTACGACCTCGGCATCTGCGGGCCGCTGCGTACCGACTTCCGCGTAGGTGGCTCGACATGCGGCAAGTTCAAAGTGCCGACGCTACGTAACATCGCGCTGACGCCACCGTATTTCCACAACGGCGTGTTCCAGACGCTGGATCAGGTGGTGGCGTGGTACATCACGCGCGATACCGACCCCGGCCGCTGGTACGTCAAGGCCGACGGCACACCCGATGTGCCATACAACGATCTGCCGGCCGCCTTCGATGCCAACGTGAACGTGGCCGAAGTGCCATACAACCCCGGCACCGCGCCGTCGCTGACGAACCAGGAGATGAGCGATCTCGTGCATTTCCTGTGCACGCTCACCGACGGATTTGATCCGGCCAACCCGTCGGCCTATCGCGTGCCAGCGCAATGCAGTTCCACCGCAGCCAGCGTGGGTGCCGCCCGTATCCAGACCGTCTCTGCCAGCGGAGCCACGCAGAGCAAGACGGCAACAAGCAAGTAAGCCAATTCAAAATTTCAAGACCAGGGAGCGTCACAGCATGAAACGAACCGCCTTGTCGGTAGCCGCCGCCATTGCGCTGATGGGGGCCGGCGCAGCCAATGCCGCCACCACCGCGCAACTCGAACAGAAACTCGACGCCATGGCCGCGCAGATTGAAGCGCTCAAGGCCGAACTGAAAGAGGTGAAGGCGCAGAACGCGACGCTCGCCACGCAGCAGCAGACGCAGGCGAAGGCACAGGCACAGCAAACCGCGGCCCTGCAAGACGTGCAGCAGACCGTGCAGACGGCACAGCTCGCCTCGACCAGGCCGTCGCCGCTGGACAACCTCACGCTGTGGGGCTACGGCGAAGCCAACTACAGCCGCCCGACGCGCCGCTCCGAAGACACCAAGTTCGATCTCGCGCGCGCAGTGTTCGGTATCGGCTACAAGTTCGACGACAAGACGCGCTTCAACTCCGAATTCGAGATCGAGCACGCCATCACGTCGGCCACCGACTCGGGTGAATTCGAAGTCGAGCAGTTCTACATCGACCACAAGCTGACCGACAAGATCGGCCTGAATGCAGGCCTGTTCCTGATCCCAGCGGGGTTCATCAACCGCAACCATGAGCCGACCAACTACTACGGCGTGCATCGCAACTTTGTCGAGACGCTGATCATCCCGAGCACGTGGCGTGAGGGCGGTCTCTCGCTGTACGGCGATACCGATTTCGGCCTGAACTGGAATGTGGGTCTGACTACCGGGCTGGACCTGGCCAAGTGGAACTTCAACCCGGAGAACCCGCTGTTTAAGTCCGCGCTGGAGATGCAGAACAACGCCATCGCCCCGATGCAGACCTCGCACCAGGAACTGGGGCTGGCCAACGCCAAGAACCTGTCGCAGTATGTGGCGCTGAACTACACCGGTATTTCGGGCGTAACGCTGGGCGGCTCGGTCTTCACGGGCAAGAGCAGCCGGTCGAGCACCGAAGCCGTGCTGCCTGAACAGCGCGCCACGCTGTACGAAGCGCACGCGCGCTGGACACCGGGCAAGTGGGATCTGTCTGCCCTGTATGCACGCGGTACGTTCAGCAACACCGCTGCCGCCAATCAGCTGAACCCGGGTGCCGCCAACCCGATGCCGGCGGCGTTCTACGGCTGGTATGCACAGGCGGCCTACAACCTGTGGCAGAAGGGCGACTACCGCTTCGCGCCGTTCGTCCGCTATGAACGCTACAACATGGCCGAGAAGTACGAAGGTCTGGCTCCGGGCTTCACGATGCCTGCCGGTTGGCCCTCGCTGTCGGACACCGTGTACACCATCGGCGCGAACTTCTATCTGAACCCGAACGTGGTCTTCAAGGTGGACTACCAGCGCTTCAAGCAGAACCGCGATTTCTCGCGTGTGGATCTGGGCCTGGGCGTGTCGTTCTAAGCCGCGGGAGCGGCAAATCCAAGGAGGTGCAAGCCATGCGTTACCAGCCAGTGCCCATTGTTCTTGTCTGTGCCGCCGCCGTGGGGGCGCCGGGCATGATTGTCACCAAGGCGTTTGCGGCGGACTACCTGTCCGCTGCCGAGACCCAGAAGGCAATGTTTCCCGGCGCCACAGGCTTTGAGCCGGTGCCGCTCACGCTCTCAGCCGACCAGCTCAAGCAGTTGGCCGAGCGTGCGGGCGGCCCGGCCAAGCCGGGTGCGTGGCGCGCATGGCAAGCCAAGCAAGGTGATAAGACGCTCGGCTACTTCGTGACCGACGCCGTCATCGGCAAATTCGAGCTCATCAACTACGCCGTGGCCTTGAACACCGCTGGCGAGATCAGTGGCGTGGAAATCCTTACCTACCGAGAAAGCCACGGCTACGAAGTCCGCAACAAGCCGTGGCGCGCACAGTTTCTGGGCAAGTCGGCCAAGTCGGCGCTGCGTGTGGGCGATGACATCAACAACATCAGCGGAGCAACGTTGTCGTGCACGCATCTCACCGATGGCATCCGGCGCATTGCGGTGATGGCGCAGTTGGCGCTCGTCCAGCGCTGATGCTCGCGACTTGCCGGCGCGCGCGCCCGTTGCTCGGCACCCTGGTCGACGTGCAGGCTGAAGGGTCGGAGGCGGAAGCCGCCGTGGCGGCCGCGTTCGACGAGATGGCCGCTGTGCACGCATTGCTCACTTTTCATGCGAAGGACAGTGAACTGCAGGTCATCAATCGCGCGGCGCCGGGTGAGAGGCTCATTGCAGATCCTCGGACCCTTGCCGTTCTGCGCCTTGCGGCTGAACTGCATATCGTGTCGGAGCGCGCATTCGATTGCCGTGTCGGCCCCTCCGACTTGCTCGCGGACAGGCGGTTTCCCATTTCCTTCGACGGCGACATCGTCGTCAAAGAAACCTGCGCATACATGGATCTTGGAGGCATCGCCAAGGGTTTTGCGGTGGATTGTGCGATCGAGGTGTTGCGCACCTTCGCGGTCGAGCGCGCGATCGTGAATGCCGGCGGCGACCTGCGCCACCACGGCGCCTGGCCGATGTCGGTGCAGGTGCGTGACCCGCAAAACGCTGCCCGTGTTGCAACGTCTGTGCTGCTCGACAACGCGGCACTGGCGAGTTCGACGGCTGGCGGTTTTGGCGCAGTCGCCGAAAGTGCATCCCGCATCCGCGATGCTCGCGGCAGGTTGCTGCCACCGCTTGCCGGTGCAACGGTGCAGGCACCCACCTGCATGCTGGCCGACGCGCTGACCAAAGTCGTGCTTGCCACTGGCGATGCAGCGCATCCGCTGTTGAGACGGTACGGCGGGGCTGTGGTCGTATACTCGCCAGCTTAGCCGGCCGACAGTACTCCATGTCCGTTCCACCACGCTTCTCCCTCCATCTGCGCGAAAGCGCTTTTCGCCTTAGTCCGCGACGGCGCTGGCTGGTCTATGGGGTATTTGCTGCCCTGCTGGTTACGGGGCTCGCCTGGCTGGTCCTGCATTTTCTAGACGACGGCAGCGAAGGCGGAACGCTGGTGCTCGCTTGGAGCATGAAGCTGCACGGCGCGGCCGCCATGGCAGTGCTTTACCTGTTTGGAATGCTGTGGGCGCCGCATATCCGTAACGCATGGATGCGAAAACGTAATCGCGCAGCCGGAGCGTTGCTCGGCTCCCTCGCATTGATGCTGGTCGTCACGGGCTATGCGCTGTACTACGTGAATGGCCAGTTGTTGCGCCAAAGTGCAGAGTATCTTCACTGGTCTGCGGGTCTTTTGTCGTGTGTCGCCCTGTGGGTACACATCGCGGTCGGACGCCGCAAGCGCAAGGTGGCCGTGTAAAGATTGGCTGGCAGTCTTGCGCGCAGGCGCTCGCTCTGCTTTAAGTCTCACTCTGAGCGCCGCATCGCATGGCCGAAGCCTCCAGCGATGCGTCCCGCAGTTTGGCGTCTACACCCCCGCCTCAATCAACTCCGAAATCTGCACCGACGCCCGCGCAAAATCAGTCAGCGCGCGGGCGCGCTCGTGCCGATAGGTGCCGGCGGAGATGACAGCGGGCTCTTTGGCGTCGTCGTGCTGCAGGACGATGAGCATGCCGGTGTAGCGGTCTGCCTGGTAGAGGTGTTTGTTGAGCAGTTGCAGCGCGCGCTCGACGTCGGCGGGTGTGCGGGCGGCGGTACGGTGCGGTCTAGGCCGAATGCGAACAGTCTGGAGAAGGGTGTGTGCGTTGGTTGACCGGTCTTCGGGTCTTTGAAAGGCGCGCACGCCATTGACCGGACAGCTTGCACGGCGGCTTCATCTAGGAGGACGTCGCCGCGGTGCCATTCACTGCCGGTATTTCAGCAGATTGCTCGCGCTGAAGGTGATCGAACAGGAGCCGTGCCGCCGGTGTCAGTGTTTCCACGTTGCGCACGCACATCGATAGTTCTCGCTGGGCCCACGGTTCGTCCAGACGCAGGATCTTCATTTCCGGCATGCTATACGCGCTGGTACTGCCCTTTGGCAATATGCCGATGCCCATGCCGGTCTGCACCATTAAACAGAGCGCATCGTAACTGGATACCTCCATCCGCGGCGAGAATGTGCGGCCGGATTCGTTTGCGGCCTGCAGCATCTGGTAGTGCAGGTGTGTCCCACCGTGCAGGGACACAACGTCGAAATCAAGTACTTCATCGAAGCAAACGCTGGCGCGGTCCGCAAGCGGGTGATCCGCTTGAAGCAAGACCACGAGTTCATCGGTGCGAAAGGGGTGGATCTCGACGCTGGCCTCATGCGGCATGCGCGTAAAGAGCCCAATATCGGCACGGCTTTCGGCGACGCTCCGCGTGATCGCGAGGCTCTCCATCTGTTCAAGGGTCACCCGGATATTCGGGTGCTTTTCCATGAACGATTTCAGGAGCGCGGGCAAAAACTGGGTAATCGCGGAAATATTGGCGAGCAGGCGAACCGATCCCCGCTTGCCATGCGAGTACTCCCGCATCTCCGAGACGATGCCGCTGAGGTCGTTCAGGACACCGCGCGCCATGTACATCAGCGCCGTTCCGGCTTCGGTAGGTTCGATGCCCTTATTGCTGCGAATCAGGAGTTGCGATCCCAGAAGCGACTCCAGCTCGCTGAGCCGGCGACTCACGGCGGCCGCGGCAATGTGTTCGCGCTGCGAGGCAGCCGCAATGGTGCCTTCCTCAAGCACGCTGATAAACAGGCGAAGTGATTGCGGATCCAGTTTCATTGGCGTGCGTGATCCAGTGGCCCTGGCTGCTGAAGCACCATCGCAATCTGCGATGGTGAGCTCGCGAATGATTGATGTACCAACATTGGTTGGGCTTCTAACATTCATCCGCCCAGAGTTAGTCGCATGGCGCAAGTGTAGCCGCAAGCTCGAAGATCTGTCGGCCTCTTCCCACAAGCGGACAAGACCTGGCAATAACGAACGGAGACCAAATTGACTATCAACTCATCGCCAGACGCCGCAAGCACCGGGGCGTTCCGGCAGCCTGCTCTTTCGTCTACCGTACAGCGCTATGTGACGCTCGGTGGTTCCTGGGCGGCATGGCTGTTCGATGCGCTGGACGCGACCATCTTCGGTTTCGTGATGCTTGCGATTGCGAATACCTTTTCCGTTGGCCTGAGGGATGTCGTCTCCACTGTCGCATGGTTTCTGCTCGCAACAGGGATCGGTGGGCTGTTTCTCGGCAATATCGCGGACCGGATCGGACGCAAGAAGACCATTCTCGCGTCCGTGTTCATCTATGGCACCGGAACGCTGCTGTGTGGCTTCGCATCGAGCGTGCTCGAGCTGAATGTCTACCGATTCTGCGTCGGTGTGGCCGTGGGTGGCCTGTGGTCCGCTGCATCGGCACTGGTGTCTGAGATCTGGGCCCCGGAGGGCCGCGCCAAGGCCATCGCGTTCATGCAAACCGGTTGGTCAGGCGGCGGACTCCTGGCGGCATGCTTCGCATGGACGCTACTCGACCCCTCGAACCCCGATTCCTGGCGCAAGCTCTTCATCTACGCATCGATTCCTGCATACGTCACGTTTGTATTCATCCTGCTGTTCGTGAAGGAGTCGCCGGTCTGGCTTGCTAACCGAACCTACAAGGCGAAACACGCGAAGAAGTCGAGCCTGTTCGAGATATTCCGCCCGGCCTACCTGAAGATGACCCTGCTGGGCCTGTCGATTTCGATCTTCGGCATGTACGGGTACTGGATCATCACGACCTTTACCCCGACCTATCTGCAGAGCATCCTGCATGTGCGTGTGGACCAGGCTCCGGTGTTCCTGATTTGGACCGGCATCGGTGCCACGATAGGCTATCTCGTCTACGGCCAGCTTGCCGAATTGATTGGTCGCCGCAAGTCGTTTGCGCTGTTCTTCCTGGGCATGGCGATCATGGTGCCGGTGTTCGCATACGGCGCGACATTGATGCCACTGACGGACGGAAAACTAGCATTCACAACCCGCAACATCGTCGCCATTGGCGTCCTTGCGGCACTGCTCGGTTTCTTTACCGGCTACTTCAGCGGCTTCGGCGCCTGGTATTCCGAACTGTTCCCCACCAGCATTCGTTCCACGGCGGCAGGCTTCTGTTTCAACTTTGGCCGCGTGGGCGCCATCCTCGGTATCAAGCTGGTGCCGATCCTGATACCGCTGATCGGATTCACTGCGACGATTTCGCTGGCATCGGTGTCCTACCTCATTGCTTCGGCCATGGTGTTCCTGCTTCAGGAAACCAAGGGCGTGCGTCTCACCAGCGACAACTAATCTCTTCTCGAAGGAAGCCTCTGATCATGAAGAATTTCCGCATTGGGCAAATTGTCCCCAGCTCCAATACCACGATGGAGACCGAAATCCCGGCGATGCTGACCTCCCGCTACGCCGAGTTTCCCGATGAACGTTTCACGTTCCACTCAGCCCGCATGCGCATGATGCATGTCACGCCAGAGGAACTGAAAAACATGGACGTGGCAAGCGACCGCTGCGCGCTTGAATTGAGTGATGCCCGCTGCGATGTCATGGCATATGCTTGCCTGGTCGCCATCATGAGCCAGGGCCGTGGCTATCACCGTGTTTCGCAGGAACGTCTGGCCAGGATTACCGAGCAGAACAATGCCCCTACGCCTGTGCTCAGTTCCGCCGGTGCCCTGATAGACGCCATCCATGTACAGGGCTACAAGAAGGTAGCAATCATCACGCCATACATGAAGCCGCTCACGCAAACGGTGATCGACTACATCGAGGATTCCGGTATCGAAGTCACCGATTCAATCAGCCTGGAAGTGTCGGACAATCTTGCCGTGGGTCGGCTCGATCCGGCAAACCTCGTCGGCCATGCGGATCGCCTCAACATCAGCGGCGCCGATGCGGTCGTGCTGTCGGCATGCGTGCAGATGCCGTCGCTGCCATCAATTCAGGTGGTCGAAGACCGGCTCGATCGGCCTGTGTTCTCGGCGGCGACTTCTACGGTCTACCAGATGCTGAAGACGCTTGGGCTGAAGGCCAAGGTTCCGAATGCAGGTTATCTGCTGTCCGGAGCATTCTGAAGCGAGCAAACCAGACTGATTGAAGATGCCATGACGACGACCTCCGCAAGAATGGTTGCCATCCTGGATGCCCGCCAGGGCACCGCCCGCACGGTGGCCGACTAGTCGCCCGTGAAGGGGAGGGCGGAGATCGTCGTCTTTGGCGACCACGTCGACGATGAAGACTTCACCGTCGAGCGACTGCGCGATTGATGTGATTCGCGCGATGTGCGAGCGCACGTCCTGCCTGCGCAACTTGACGTAACGAGGCCATCGGTGTCATCGAGCAGAGTTGTCGACGCGAATGGAAAACCACCGGCGGCTATCACCCCCGCTCGCCGGCGACGTATCAACCCTGATTCCGGCGCAGGATCTCGCACGCGCGCGGCAGTCGAAGCTGGGTCTTGAGCTGGTTGAGGAGCGGCCCGGCGGTCTGCGTTACAAATGCGGGAATGGCTATTTCACGCTGTTCCAGTCCGCCGGAGGTGCCTCCGGGCCCATACGCAAATGGGCAGGGAAGTCTCTGACATCGAGGCGACGGTTCGCGAGCTGCGGCAGCGCGGGGTGACGTTTGAGGAATACGGCCTTCCTGGGCTGAAGACCGTCAACAGCGTTGCACGCATTGAAGGAAATTACCCGTCCAAGGCTGGGGCGGCGGAAAAGGGGGCGTGGTTCCGAGACAATGAAGGCAATCTTCTGGCCATCGGGCAAACCGTTTCTTGAGCGCGACTCTGGGCCGCTGCACGTTGCGATGGCAGCATGCCTGCTCCGCTATGGGCGAAAAAAAGGGCGACCGCCCGGTCGCCCCCCTTCTAGGCCATGCGCGTCAGCACCGCGGTGCCGAAGCCATGCGCGCGCCAATCAGCGGGACTTCTTTGCAATGTCCTTCGCTGCTTCCTTGACGTCTCCCGCGTCCTTGCGCGCTTGGCCGCCGGCCTGCTGGAGGTCGCCCTTCAGCTCGCGTGCAGGATTATTGGTCGCTTTGCCCAGGGCCTCGTTGACCTTGCCCTTCATCTTCTCGACAGTACCTTTCACTTGATCCTTGTTCATGGTCTGCTCCTTTGAAAAAGCGCTCTTGCGCACTGCGGGTTCCTAGCAGTTCGCGTGCCTACGGAGCTTCCCGGGCAACGGCATTAGGAATCCGGTGTCCCAAGCGCCTTATTGATCCGCAGCGCCACCAGCGTCCCAACCACCCCTGAGAGCAGGTACAGGCTGACCGCGCCAAGTCCGAACAGCGACGACAAGCCTAGCGCCACGAGCGGTGCGAATGCCGCACCGAACAGCCAGCCGAAATCGGTCGTCAGGGCGGCACCGGTATAGCGGAATCGGCTCTCAAAGTTGGACGTCACCACGCCGGCCGCCTGGCCATAGGACAGCCCCAGCAGACCGAAGCCGACCAGGATGAAAATGTCCTGGCCCGCAACACCGCCATCGAGCAGCCAAGGTGCGGCCAGGCTGAAGATGCCAATCAGCACGGCCATGGCCGCCAAGGTGGTGCGCCGACCAAACCGGTCTGCAATCAGGCCGGAAACCAGCGTACCCACGAACGCAATCGCAGCGCCGATGATCTGGACGGTCAGCACGGCAGGTACGCTCTGTGTCTTGCGCAGCGACACCCATGACAGCGGAAACACGGTGACCAGGTGGAACAGCGCATAGCTGGCCAGCGCGGCAAAGGCCCCCAGGAAGATGTTGAACCCCTGCGCGTTGACCATCTGCAGGGTGCTGATCGGTTCCAGCTCTTCTTCCTCAAGCAGTTGCGTGTATTCGTGCGTGACCACCAGCCGCAGCCGCGCAAACAGCGCCACCACGTTGATGGCAAAGGCGACGTAGAACGGATAGCGCCAGCCCCATTCGATGAATTCCTGAAACGTCAGGCTGGTATAGAGGAAGAGGAACAGCGCTCCGGCAATGATGAAGCCGGTGGGCGCGCCCAGTTGCCCCACCATGGCGTACCAGCCGCGCTTGTTTTCGGGCGCGTTCAAGGCCAGCAGCGACGGCAGGCCATCCCACGAGCCGCCAAACGCGATGCCCTGCATGAAGCGGAAGAGCGCCAGCAGATAGATTGCCGAATGGCCGATCGATGCGTACGACGGTAAGAACGCAATGCCCACCGTAGCTGTGCCGAGCAGGAACAACGATGCCGTCAGCTTGGTACTGCGCCCCCATCGGCGCTGGATGCGCATGAACAGCGCCGTGCCGAACGGGCGCCCGATAAAGGCGAACGAGAAGACCGTAAAGCTGAACAGCAGACCGGCCAATTCACTGGCAAACGGAAAGTAGACCGAAGGGAACACCAGCACCGACGCGATGCCGTAGACGAAAAAATCGAAGTACTCCGACGCGCGCCCGATCACGACGCCTATGGCAATCTCTGCCGGGGCAACTTCATGGTGACCTGGTGCGGGAGGTGCAGTGGGCGACGCGCGATGCTGGTGGGTCAGACTTGCCATCGTTGAGTCTCCATCGGGATTCGGGGGAGGGGATGTCGTACGGCGATCAAAAGTCCGTCATCACAAGACCAGAATAGCGCCTAAACTGCAACGACAAGTCGAAAGATCGTTGGGCCATCCCAGCGCGACGTTAACCAAACGCCACTTCCGAGACCCATGCCACGCTTCAATGCAGTAGTGACACCCCTTGGAATTACGGGAAGGTCGCTTTGGCGAGGTGCAGCAATTGCCTTGTTGGTGACCCTTGCAGGCTGTAGCAATGCCGTGCTGCTGTCGCCGGCTGGCGACATGGCGGTGCGACAGCGGGACTTGATCATCATCGCGACATGTCTGATGTTGCTGATCATCGTCCCGGTGATCGTTCTGACCCTGTTGTTTGCATGGCGGTATCGGGAGAGCGCTGAGAACGCGCACTACAACCCCGATTGGGATCATTCCACTGTGCTGGAGCTGGCCATCTGGGCCGCGCCGCTCCTGATCATCATCACGCTGGGCGCCGTCACCTGGGTTAGCACCCATCAACTCGATCCGTATCGGCCGCTGACGCGGCTGGATCAGGACCGTCCGGTGCACGCCGAGACCAAGCCGCTTACCGTTGAGGTGGTGGCAATGGACTGGAAGTGGCTGTTCGTCTATCCCGAGCAGGGCATTGCCACCGTCAACGAGCTGGCCGCCCCGGTCGACCGGCCCATCGCGTTCCGGATCACAGCGACCACGGTCATGAATGCGTTCTTCGTGCCTTCTCTGGCGGGCATGGTCTATGCCATGCCGGGCATGGAAACCAAGCTTCATGCGGTGATCAACCGGCCTGGCGTCTATGACGGGCTCTCTTCCAACTACAGCGGCGCGGGCTTCTCGCACATGCGGTTCAAATTCCACGGACTGTCGAACGACGAGTTCGACCGGTGGGTCCAGCAGGTCAAGTCGTCGGGCACGTCGCTGTCGAAGGACACCTATCTGAAGCTGGCCAAGCCCAGCGAGAGCGAACCGGTGCAGCGTTACGCCAGCGTGGCGCCGGACCTCTATGACCGCATCCTGAACCGCTGTGTGGATGGCCAGGCATGCCTGGCCGACACCATGGCGAGCAACCGCAACGTGAGGCGCTTCGACCCGTCGGCGGAAATCTGTACCGCCAGCAATACGGCCGATGCCATGCCCATGTTTGCGCCGGATGCGGCCATCAACGACGGTCGAAGGTTGTTGCGGTAGGCCGGGCCTTGCCCGTTCGGCTTTTCAGCTCTTTCCGCCCCGTTGATGTTGTTCGCCAACATTGATCGGCCAGAATTGGTCAATACAGGCACAGGTGACATCCATGCCCGAGCGTTCTGAACTCGCCAACATGATTTTTGGCCGCCTGACGTGGGAGGCCATTCCGTATCACGAGCCGATCCTGCTCGCCACCTTCGCGGTCGTCGCGCTGGTCGGCCTCGTGCTGGTCGGTGCGCTGACGTACTTCCGCCTCTGGGGCTACCTCTGGCGTGAATGGTTCACCAGCATCGACCACAAGAAGATCGGCATCATGTACGTCGTGCTGGGCATCGTGATGCTGCTGCGCGGCTTTGCCGATGCCGTCATGATGCGGATACAGCAGGCGGTGGCCTTCGGCGACAACCTGGGCTACCTGCCGCCGCACCACTACGACCAGATATTCACCGCGCACGGTGTGATCATGATCTTCTTCGTCGCCATGCCGCTGGTGACCGGGCTCATGAACTTTGTCATGCCGCTGCAGATCGGCGCGCGCGACGTGGCATTCCCGTTCCTCAACAACTTCAGTTTCTGGATGACCACCGGCGGCGCCATCCTGGTGATGATGTCGCTGTTCGTGGGCGAGTTCGCACGTACCGGATGGCTGGCGTATCCGCCGCTGTCGGGCATCCTTGCAAGCCCAGATGTGGGCGTCGACTACTACATATGGGCATTGCAGATAGCGGGGGTTGGTACCGTGCTATCGGGCATCAACTTGCTGGTCACCATCGTCAAGATGCGCGCGCCCGGCATGACGTTGATGCGCATGCCGATCTTCACCTGGACGGCGCTGTGCACGAACACGCTGATCGTTGCCGCCTTTCCGGTGTTGACAGCCGCCGTGACGCTGCTCGCCCTGGACCGTTACGTCGGCACCCATTTCTTTACGGTCGAGCAGGGCGGCAGCGCAATGATGTATGTGAACCTGATCTGGATCTGGGGCCACCCCGAGGTCTACATCCTGGTGCTGCCCGCGTTCGGCATCTTCTCGGAAGTGGTGGCCACGTATTCACGCAAGCGCCTGTTCGGCTACGCGTCGATGGTGTACGCCACGGTCGTGATTACCGTGCTGTCGTACCTCGTCTGGCTCCACCACTTCTTCACCATGGGCTCCGGCGCCAGCGTCAACTCGTTCTTCGGGATCACGACGATGATCATCTCGATCCCGACAGGCGCCAAGATCTTCAATTGGCTGTTCACGATGTACCACGGCAAGATCCGCTTCGAGCCGCCCATGCTGTGGACGATCGGGTTCATGGTGACGTTTGTCATTGGCGGCATGACAGGCGTGTTGTTGGCGGTGCCGCCGGCGGATTTCTCGCTGCACAACAGCCTGTTCCTGATCGCGCATTTTCATAACGTGATCATCGGCGGCGTGTTGTTTGGCCTCATGGCCGGCATTACGTACTGGTTCCCCAAGGCGTTTGGCTACCGCCTCGTGTCGTCGTGGGGCAAGGCGTCGTTCTGGTTCTGGTTTGTCGGCTTCTACATCGCGTTCATGCCGTTGTACTGGCTGGGCATGCTTGGGGTCACACGCCGCATGAACCATTTCGACGATCCGTCCTTGCAGATCTGGTTCCAGATTGCCGCATTGGGCGCCTTGCTGATCGCCATCGGCATTGCCTGCTTCCTGATCCAGCTGGTGGTCAGCTTCCTCCATCGGGAAGAACTGCGCGACACGACCGGCGACCCGTGGAACGGCCGCACGTTGGAATGGTCCACTTCGTCGCCGCCGCCGCAGTACAACTTCGCAATGACGCCGCTCGTACATGACGCCGACGCCTGGTGGCAGATGAAGCAGTACGGCTACCGGCGGCCGCAGGAAGGCTTCAAGCCGATTCACATGCCCAAGGGCACCGCTGCCGGCATCGTGCTGGCGGGGCTCTCGACGCTGTGCGGCTTTGCGCTGATCTGGCATATCTGGTGGCTGGCCATCGTGTCGTTCGCGGCCACGATCCTCTCGGCGATCATTCATACCTTCAACTACAAGCGCGACTACTACATTCCGGCGGAAGAGGTGATCCGCACCGAAGCATCGCGCACGCAACTGATGGCAGGCCATGGCTGAAACGACCGCATCCCTGCATGTGACCGGCCCCACGGGTACTACCACGGCGGATGACGTACCGCCGGGCGGCTACCAGTTCCACGTCACCGAAGAACCGCACGTGCCAAACGGCACGCTGCTCGGGTTCTGGCTGTACCTGATGAGCGATTGCCTGATCTTCGCGTGCCTGTTTGCCGCCTATGGCGTGCTGGGCCGCGAATACGCAGGCGGCCCCACGGGGGCGGAACTCTTCGAGCTGCCGCTGGTGGCGTTGAACACGTCCTTCCTGCTGCTGTCGTCTATTACGTACGGCTTTGCGATGCTGCAGTTGCAGCAGAACAAGGTCTCGGCCATGCAGATCTGGCTGGCCATCACGTGGGTCTTCGGTGCCGCATTCCTGGCGGTGGAACTCTATGAATTCGCGCATCTGATCCACGAGGGTGCCGGGCCCACACGGAGTGCATTCCTGACTTCGTTCTTCTCACTGGTCGGCACGCACGGGCTGCACGTGACGTTTGGCCTGATCTGGCTGATCGTGCTGATGGTGCAGGTGTCGAAGCACGGTTTGATTACGGCCAACAAGCGTCGCCTGATGTGCCTGTCGATGTTCTGGCACTTTCTGGACGTTGTCTGGATCGGCGTCTTTACCTTCG
The DNA here is from genome assembly GCF_002256165.1 of Ralstonia sp. PBBBR1. Taxonomy (NCBI): domain Bacteria; kingdom Pseudomonadati; phylum Pseudomonadota; class Betaproteobacteria; order Burkholderiales; family Burkholderiaceae; genus Ralstonia; species Ralstonia sp. PBBBR1. The sequence continues at coordinate 121,210 of NZ_NKIL01000002.1, forward strand.
TCTACCTGATGGGAACGCTGCCATGAGCGCGCAAGATCAAACGATGAACGGCCACGGTCATGGCCACGAAGGTCACCATCACGAAGAAGAGATCGGGCCGCACGCCACGCTGGGCGGTTACCTGACGGGCTTCGTGCTGTCCGTCTTCCTGACGGCGATCCCGTTCTGGCTGGTGATGGCGAACGTCTTCGACAGATCATCGACCACGGCGGTGACGATCCTGCTCATCGGCGCGGTGCAGATCGTAGTGCACATGATTTACTTCCTGCACATGAACGCCAAATCCGAAGGCGGCTGGAACATGCTGTCGTTGATGTTCACATTGGTGCTGGTGGTCATTACGCTCAGCGGTTCGCTCTGGGTGATGTACCACCTGAATACGAACATGATGCCGCACATGCGGCCGCCCCCGCAGTCCGCTCCCGCCATCCTGCCGTCCCGAACACAGTAGGGCCTGCGTGCAAGCTCCAGAAATCATCGTCACCGACGAAGCGAATGACGAATCGATCCAGGTCATCGGCAACGGGCTGAATCACTTTAACGATCAGCACGTCGGCTACCGCGACCGGCAACCGCTTGCGGTGCTGGCCCGCGATCCGCAGAGCGGCGACGTGGTTGGCGGCGCAAGCGGACGAACATCGCTGGGGCTGCTGTTTCTTGATCTGTTCCATCTGCCCGAGACGTTACGCGGCATGGGTATTGGCACCGAGGTGTTGCGCAGGTTTGAAGAAGAAGGGCGCCGACGCGGTTGTCGCTCGGCGGTGGTCTATACGATCAGCTTTCAGGCGCCATGGTTTTACGAACGCAACGGCTGGGTGCGGTTCGGAGAGGTACCCTGCGATCCGCCCGGTACGAGCCGGGTCTTCCTCAGTAAAGCGTTGTGAGTTAAGCCGTCAAGGTTTCACGTTCTCCTGCGCAGCGGCTTCGAGGTATTTCAGAAAGCGGCTGGCGACCGCCTCTGTATCGCCCGTGCGTCGTAATGACAGCACGAGCCTTCTTCAGCGTATGGAACCCCGCGTCCTACGCGCAACGCGCGGTGGCACATCTGGCGCACGTTCCCTACGATGGCAAGACAAGTCATGCATAACGGGGAGGCATGCCATGTCCATCTTCGACGAAAACGAGCACCGCGAGGCCTTCTGGGAAACCGTGCGCCAGGCCATCGAGGCGCGCCAGCAAGCTGATGAGGCCCGTCGCGCGGGGCGGCTGACTGGGCTGGCAATCGGCCTGTCAGTGGCGGCGCTGGCGGTTGCACTCATGGCTTGGCGGCGCCGGTCTGCAGATGATGCGGCTTGAGGCCGTCTGGCTGCGCCCCGCCCATTCTTGGCGCTCCATTCTGAATTCCCATTCATAAGATGCGGCAGTGGTGTTGACCGACACCCTCACGCGTGTACCGCGACGCCGTAAAGACGGGATGGATTGGACGAGCCGCGCGGTTATCCGGCCACAATGACCGAGCATTCGATGACCGTGCGCATGGACAGTCGGGTCGGTCCGGCATCCAGCCTGAAGACGGCAAGCGGACTGCTTCAGATCAAAGCGCAGGGGAAGGGCGGCGTTACAATTCGCTGCTTCTTCCCAGGGTGTTCCATGCCACGCGGCCTCGTTCTCGCCACGCCTCAGCTCACGTCGGACGGCACGCCGTTCTCCGCGCAATACGACGACGTCTATCACAGCTCCGAAGGCGGTCTGGCCCAGGCGATTCACGTTTTCCTGGGCGGTAACCGCTTGCCGGGCGCGTGGCAAGGCAAACGCACCTTCACCATTGTCGAAACCGGCTTCGGCCAGGGCTTGAATTTCCTGGCCACCTGGGCTGCATGGCGCGACGATCCACAGCGTTGTGCACGGCTCGATTTCGTCTCGATCGAGAAGCATCCGTTCGATCGCGCAGGCTTGTCGATCGTGCATCCGACAATCGGTGCGCTGGCTCCGCTGGCCGAGACGCTCCGTCAATCATGGCCGGTGCCGGTGCCCGGCGTGCATCGACTGGCGTTCGACGGCGGCCGCGTTACGCTGATGCTGTTTTTCGGTGATGCGATGGAGATGCTGCCGCGACTGTCGTGCGCTGCCGACGCGTTCTATCTCGACGGTTTTTCTCCCGCCAAGAACCCCGATCTGTGGCAGCCGCGCGTGTTCAGGCAGCTCGCGCGGGTCGCTCGCGCCGGCGCGACATTGGCCACGTACACCGCCGCAGGATTCGTGCGGCGCGGCTTGCAGGAGGCCGGCTTCGAGGCGCACAAGGCGCCCGGTTTCGGAACCAAGCGCGACATGACCGTCGCGCAATTTCCGACCCATTGGCGCACACGGCGTGGGCCGGCTGAAGCGCCTGTCTGGAGCCAGCGTCACGCCATCGTGCTCGGCGCCGGGCTCGCGGGCTGCTCCGTTGCGGAACGGCTCGCGTCGCGCGGCTGGCGCATCACGCTCATCGACGCAAACGATGGCCCCGCACACGGCACGTCGGCGCACCGTGCTGCGGCCATGCATCCGCATGTATCCATCGACGACAGCGTGCTCTCGCGCCTATCGCGCGCCGGCAACCTGCTCGCACGCCGCCATTGGGATGCTCTCGATCGCGCCGGCTTCGCCACAGGTTTCCAGCCCACCGGCGTGCTCCAACTCGCCGAACACGTGGGCGACGCCACTGAACAGCAACGCATCGTGCGGGCGCTCGGCTACCCGGTCGACTACATCGATTGGCTCAATGTGGACGCCGCCGCCAAGCGCGTCGGTGCCAGCGTGCCGCAGGGCGGCTGGTGGTTTGCGCAAGCGGGCTGGGTTGCGCCGCCTGATGTTTGCCGTGCCAATCTGGCCGCTGCAGGCGCTGCAATCGACACACGTTGGGGTACGCACGTCGAATCGCTGCGCCAAGACGGCGATCAATGGCAGGTCCTCGATGCGCAGGGCGATGTGATCGCGAGCGCGCCGGTCGTCATCCTCGCCAACGGTCTTGGCGCTACGCGCCTGGCTGCGCTGACATCCGCGTCGCTCAAGCCCGTTCGCGGTCAACTCACCGACGTGCCCATCACCAGTTTGGAAGCGGGCGCCGCGTGGCCGAAGGCCGTCGTCTGCGGCGATGGCTACTTGCTGCCCACCGAGCCGGGCGCGAAAACGGTGCGCACGGGCTCGTCGTTCCAGCCCGGTGAAGCCGATCTGACCGAGCGCGTGGCCGATCACGCCGGCAATCTCCGGCGACTGTCTGGGTTGCAGCCTCAGCAATTGGGTGCACTGGCGAAGCTGGACCCTGCGCAACTGCAGGGCTACGTCGGTGTGCGGTGCGTGTCAGCCAATCGGCTGCCGTTGATCGGCCCGCTGGTGGATGAGGCGGCGGCCTTGGCGCCGGGCTTTCGTTTGCGCGGTCCGCATGCGCAGCTGCCTCGCCTCGCCGGGCTGTATGCCGCACTTGCGTATGGCGCGCGGGGCCTCACCTGGTCGGTACTGGGTGCGGAGTTGCTGGCGGCCCAGATCGACGGTGGTCCGCTGCCGCTTGAATCGGACCTGGCTGCAGCGCTTGATCCCGGCCGTTTCATCCTGCGCGCATTGCAGCTTCGACGCACGCAGGAGCAGGGCGCCGCACCCGCGGAAAGCGAAGCTGCGGAACCTCTGGATTAACGCGCCGTTTGAAGGGTTTTCCAAGCGTTCCGACCCAAAAAATCAGGGCCGCCGAACGTTCCATGCCATAATATGCGTTTTGCGTTTGCCAGCCTGAACGCGTCCGTTGTGCCGTGCATTGTGCAATCAGTGCAGCCTTCGCGCCGCATTCCTGCAAGCCCGGCAAGACCAAGAACTTTGAACCACGGCTGCTGCTGGCGCTGCGCCGTTCGACGCAACCATCTTCTGAATCTGGAATTACGACCATGTCGACTATCGAAAACCTCGGCAAGCTTGATCGCAAAGTGACCCTGGCTGTCCCGAAGGCCGAAGTGGAGCAAGAGAAGCAAAGCCGTCTGGCGCGTCTGTCCAAGACCGTCAAGATGTCCGGCTTCCGCCCGGGCAAGGTCCCGATGAAGATGGTCGAGAAGCAATACGGCCAACAGGTCGAATTCGAGGTGCGCTACGACAAGGCCGCCCGTCAGTTCTTTGACATCACCAACGAACAAGGCGTGAAGGTTGCCGGCCAACCGCGCTTCGAGCTGAAGACCGAAGGCGTGGCCGATGACCAGGTCGCGTTCGACGCCACCTTCGAGGTGTATCCGGAAGTCAGGCTCGGCGATCTGGCCAGCGCGGAACTGACCCGCACCAAGACCGAAATCACCGATGCCGAGATCGACAAGACCCTCGACATCCTGCGCAAGCAACGCGTGCACTACCACCCGCGCGGCGAAGCCGGCGAGCATGGTGACGGCGGTGCAGCCGTTGCCCAGGACGGCGACCGCGTGACGGTCGATTTCGTCGGCACGATTGACGGTGTGGAATTTGCCGGTGGCAAGGCTGAAGGTTTCAGCTTCGTGCTGGGCGAAGGCCGCATGTTGCCCGAGTTCGAGCAAGCCACGCTGGGCCTGAAGCAAGGCGAGTCGAAGAAATTCCCGCTGGCATTCCCCGAGGACTACCACGGCAAGGATGTCGCGGGTAAGACGGCTGAATTCACCGTCACGCTCAAGCAAGTCGAGTGGGCGCACCTGCCGGAAGTCAACGAAGCGTTTGCCCAATCGCTGGGCATCGCCGACGGCAACCTGGACAAGATGCGCGCCGATATCCGCGAGAACCTCGAGCGTGAAGTCAAGCGCCGCACGCACGCGCTGCTCAAGGACCAAGTCATGGAAGCGCTGCTGAAGGTGGCAGAGCTGGATGTGCCGAAGTCGCTGGTCGAGCAAGACCAAGAGCGCCTGGTTGAAATGGCTCGCCGTGACCTCGAATCGCGCGGCATGCCGAACGCCAAGAACATGCCGATCCCGGCCGAGATGTTCACGCAGCAAGCTGAGCGCCGCGTGAAGCTGGGCCTGGTGCTGGCCGAAGTCGTGAAGGCCAACGGCCTGGAAGCCAAGCCGGAGCAGATCAAGACCGAGATCGAAGAGTTCGCCAAGAGCTACGAAGATCCGAAGGAAGTCATCCGCTGGTACTACGGCGACCAACAGCGCCTGGCCGAGATGGAAGCCTACGTGCTCGAAAACAACGTGGTAAATTTTGTGTGCGACAAGGCCAAAGTCACTGACAAGGCCGTGTCGTTCGAAGAGCTGACTGCCACGCCGGCGCAAGGCTGATTCGATCGATATAGCTCCCGAAATAAGCACCGGAGAACCGCATGATCCGCAATGAACTGATCGACCAACTTGCCCGCACCCAGGCTTCCGCGCTCGAAACGCAGGGGCTCGGTCTGGTGCCGATGGTGGTCGAGCAGTCGGGCCGCGGCGAGCGCGCCTACGATATCTACTCGCGCCTGCTCAAGGAACGAGTGATCTTCATGGTGGGCGAGGTCAACGACCAGACTGCCAACCTCGTGGTGGCACAGTTGCTGTTTTTGGAAAGCGAGAATCCGGACAAGGACATCTCGCTGTACATCAATTCCCCGGGTGGTTCGGTTTCGTCCGGCCTGGCGATGTACGACACGATGCAGTTCATCAAGCCCGACGTGTCGACGCTGTGCATGGGCATGGCGGCCAGCATGGGCGCGTTCCTGCTCGCGGCCGGTGCCAAGGGCAAGCGTCTGGCGCTGCCAAACTCGCGCATCATGATTCACCAGCCGCTGGGCGGTGCTCGGGGCCAGGCCTCGGATATCGAGATCCAGGCGCGCGAGATTCTGTATCTGCGCGAGCGCCTGAACACGGTGCTTTCGGAGGTAACGGGTCAGCCCGTCGACAAGATCGCCCGCGATACGGATCGCGACAACTTCATGAGTAGCGAGCAGGCCAAGGAGTACGGCCTGATCGACCAGGTCATCGCCAAGCGTTGAAGTGTCGAAGTCGTGCGCCGATGTGCGCGGTAGGCGAGGTTGCCGGTGCATTCTACGGCACCCCGGTTAACCGCACGAAACATGTCAAGCGGTGTCAAAAACGAGGCCTCGCGCCTCGTTTTTGCTTCGAACAACACCTGCGGATCGTCGCCAGATAATTTGGCGTATGATGCTGCCAAGAACTACTGGTAATCGTTATGGCGGACAAGAAAGGCTCGACTGGCGAAAAGCTGCTGTACTGCTCGTTTTGCGGCAAGAGCCAGCATGAGGTCAAAAAACTGATTGCCGGCCCCTCGGTCTTCATCTGCGATGAATGTATCGACCTGTGCAACGAGATCATCCGGGACGAAGCCGCCATCTCCGAAAAGGAAGGTGGTCTGGCGGTCAAGTCCGATCTGCCCACACCGCATGAAATCCGCCAAAGCCTGGACCAATATGTGATCGGTCAGGAGCAGGCCAAGAAGATCCTGGCGGTCGCGGTCTACAACCATTACAAGCGTTTAAGGCACCTCGGCAAGAAGGACGATGTCGAGCTGTCGAAGAGCAATATCCTGCTCATCGGGCCAACTGGCTCGGGCAAGACCCTGCTTGCTCAAACGCTGGCGCGTCTGTTGAACGTGCCGTTTGTCATCGCCGACGCCACCACGCTGACCGAAGCAGGCTATGTGGGCGAGGATGTCGAAAACATCATTCAGAAGTTGCTGCAGAACTGCAATTACGAGGTGGACAAAGCCCAACGCGGCATCGTCTACATCGACGAGATCGACAAGATTTCGCGCAAGTCTGACAACCCTTCCATCACCCGGGACGTTTCTGGCGAAGGCGTGCAGCAGGCGCTGCTGAAGCTGGTGGAAGGGACGATGGCGTCGGTGCCGCCGCAAGGTGGCCGCAAGCATCCAAACCAAGACTTCCTGCAAGTTGATACGACCAACATCTTGTTCATCTGCGGCGGCGCGTTCGATGGTCTGGAAAAGATCATCATGCAGCGCTCCGACAAGACCGGTATCGGCTTCGGCGCGGAGGTGCAGAGCAAGGAAGAGCGCGACGTCAGCGAAGTTCTGCCGCAAGTGGAGCCGGAAGATCTCATCAAGTTCGGTCTGATTCCCGAGTTGATCGGCCGTCTGCCCGTGGTGGCGACGCTGGCCAAGCTCGACGAGGCTGCCTTGATGGAAATCCTGGTCGAACCAAAGAACGCAATCGTCAAGCAGTACCAGAAGCTGCTGGCAATGGAAGGGGTGGAGCTGGAGATTCGTCCGAGCGCGCTGACGGCAATTGCCCGCAAGGCGATCAAGCGCAAGACGGGAGCGCGCGGTCTGCGTTCCATCGTTGAGCACGCTTTGATGGATGTGATGTATGACCTCCCCAACCACAAGGGTGTGCAAAAGGTGGTGATCGATGAAAGTACGATCTCCGACGAAGGCAAGCCCTTGCTGATTTACGAAGAGCAACCCAAGGTTGCAGGTTCCAACTGACGCGAATGCCCGGCCGGGATGCGCCGTATGCATCCCCTGCAGGAAGCCGTTCGCTCGCGAGCGGCTTTTTTTGCTTCGGGAAACCGGGTCGGCATGCGACTTGCAGCAGCGGTCTTGTAAAACCGCCGCTGTGCCCAATTTAGCCCTTACATGACTTTCTGGGGAAAATAATGTCCGGAACCCAACTTTTACCCGCTGAGCAGATTCGCCTGCCGCTGTTGCCGCTGCGTGACGTCGTGGTGTTTCCGCACATGGTGATTCCGCTGTTCGTGGGGCGCCCCAAATCCATCAAGGCGCTGGAAGCTGCGATGGAGGCGGGCAAGAGCATCATGCTCGTGGCGCAAAAGACTGCCGCCAAGGACGAGCCGACCGATAAGGATCTGTATGAGGTCGGCTGTATCGCCAACATTCTGCAGATGCTGAAGCTGCCGGACGGCACCGTGAAGGTGCTGGTCGAGGGCACGCAGCGCGCCAATATCCTGTCCGTCACCGACGACGAATCGCACTTCTTCTGCGAAGCTGTGCCCGTCGGCCCGGAACCCACTGAATCGGCTGAGACCGAGGCGCTGCGTCGCGCCATCGTGTCGCAGTTCGATCAGTACGTGAAGCTGAACAAGAAGATCCCGCCTGAAATCCTGACTTCGTTGTCGGGCATCGACGAGCCGGGTCGTCTGGCCGACACCATTGCTGCGCATCTGCCGATTAAGCTCGAGCAGAAGCAGAAGATTCTCGAGATGTTCAATGTGACCGAACGTCTGGAGAGCCTGCTTTCGCAGCTGGAAGGCGAGATCGACATCCTGCAGGTGGAAAAGCGCATCCGTGGCCGCGTCAAGCGCCAGATGGAGAAGAGCCAGCGCGAGTACTACCTGAACGAGCAGGTCAAGGCCATCCAGAAGGAACTGGGCGAAGGCGAGGAAGGCGCCGATCTCGAAGAGCTGGACAAGAAGATCAAGGCCGCCCGCATGCCGAAGGAGGCCAAGAAGAAGGCCGAGTCCGAGTTCAAGAAGCTCAAGCTGATGTCGCCGATGTCGGCCGAGGCGACGGTCGTGCGCAACTACATCGACACGTTGGTTGGTCTGCCGTGGCGCAAGAAGAGCAAGGTGAACAACGATCTGTCGAACGCCGAGCAGGTGCTGGATCAGGACCACTATGGTTTGGAGAAGGTCAAGGAGCGCATCCTTGAATACCTCGCGGTGCAACAGCGCGTCGACAAGCTGAAGGCGCCGATCCTGTGCCTCGTGGGGCCGCCGGGTGTTGGCAAGACGTCGCTCGGGCAGTCGGTGGCGCGTGCAACGAACCGCAAGTTCGTGCGCATGGCGCTTGGCGGAGTGCGTGACGAGGCCGAGATTCGGGGTCACCGCCGTACGTACATCGGGTCGATGCCGGGCAAGATCCTGCAGAGCCTGACGAAGGTCGGCGTGCGCAATCCGTTGTTCCTGCTGGACGAGATCGACAAGATGGGTGCGGATTTCCGCGGCGATCCCTCGTCGGCCCTGCTCGAAGTGCTGGACCCGGAACAGAACCACACGTTCCAGGACCACTACATCGAAGTGGACTTCGACCTGTCGGATGTGATGTTCGTGGCGACGTCGAACTCGCTGAACATTCCGGCGCCGCTGCTGGACCGGATGGAAGTGATTCGTCTGTCGGGCTACACGGAAGACGAAAAGGTCAACATCGCCCGTCGCTACTTGCTGCCCAAGCAGATCAAGAACAATGGTCTGAAAGAGGGCGAGATCGAGGTGACCGAAGCCGCGCTGCGCGACATCATCCGCTACTACACGCGGGAAGCTGGTGTGCGTTCCCTGGAACGCGAGGTCTCGAAGATCTGCCGCAAGGTCGTCAAGCAACTGCTGCTGAAGAAGGAAGCCAATACGTCCGTGAAGGTCGATTCGGAGAACCTGGACAAATTCCTTGGCGTGCGTCGTTTCGACTTCGGTCTGGCCGGCAAGGAAGACCAGGTGGGCCAGGTGACTGGTTTGGCATGGACCGAAGTGGGCGGCGATCTGCTGACCATCGAAGCCGCGCTGATGCCGGGCAAGGGCAACATCACCCGCACCGGTTCGCTGGGCGACGTGATGAAGGAGTCCGTCGAGGCTGCGCGCTCGGTGGTGCGTTCGCGGTCGGCTCGGCTGGGTATCAAGGATGAGATGTTCGAAAAGCGTGACATCCACATCCACGTACCCGAAGGTGCGACGCCCAAGGATGGCCCGTCGGCAGGTATTGCAATGACGACGGCGCTGGTGTCGGTGCTGACCGGTATTCCGGTGCGCGCAGACGTGGCAATGACCGGCGAAATCACCCTGCGCGGTGAAGTGTTGCCGATCGGCGGCTTGAAGGAAAAGCTGCTGGCAGCTCACCGCGGTGGCATCAAGCTCGCGCTGATTCCGGAGGAGAACGTCAAGGACTTGGCTGACATTCCGGACAACGTGAAGAACAGCATCGAGATTCAGCCGGTCCGCTGGATCGACAAGGTGCTGGAACTCGCGCTGGTGCGCAAGCCGGAGCCTCTTCCGGAGGAAGAAGCCAAGCCGGCGCCCGCCCAGGGCGATGACGGCAAGTCGCAGGAAATGGTGCATCACTGACACCGTAGCCTGCCGAGGTTGAAGAAGGGCCCGACATGTTCGGGCCCTTTTTCTTTGCGCTGGCTGCGACATGTGGCACACAGTTCTTCGCCTTGACACGTCGATTGACGGCCACTTTAATGAATCCACACTAGCGGGTGTTCGGGGAGGTGGCACGATGAACAAAACAGATCTCATCGACCATGTGGCGACGCAAACTGACATGTCAAAAGCCGCAGCGGGTCGCGCCATCGACGCACTGATCGACGGCATCAAGGATGCGTTGTGCGAGGGCGGGTCGGTCACGCTGGTCGGCTTCGGGACATTCTTGGTCGGCAAGCGATCTTCGCGTAATGGACGCAACCCGCGCACGGGTGCCGCCATCACAATCGAAGGCGGTAAGGTTGCGAAATTCAAACCTGGCAAAGCGCTGAAAGATGCGCTAAACTAACGGGCTTTGGTGCTCGTGGGTGACAACGCGGGCGCCGGACAGTCCGGCTCACGCCGGCAGTACGAACGGGTGCTTAGCTCAGTTGGTAGAGCAGCGCCCTTACAAGGCGCGGGTCGGGAGTTCGAGCCTCTCAGCACCCACCATCGTTCGTATTGCCGCTCACGTGTCGGGTGGTCCGACCCAATCTGGAGCGGTAGTTCAGTCGGTTAGAATACCGGCCTGTCACGCCGGGGGTCGCGGGTTCGAGTCCCGTCCGCTCCGCCAGATTTCTGTACAAAGGCCCGATTCGTTCGGGCCTTTGTCTTTTCAGCGGCGAATGCTTTGCAGGTCATGCCGGGACGCTGTGCCGCGATTGTCCGGAATGTCGGCGGCACCTGATAGAATCGCCGGATTTTCCATCTTCCATTCACCTCCGGTCCAGCATGCTTGATTTCGTACGTACGCATCGGCGCTTGATGTTTCTGGTGCTGCTGATTCTGGTGTTCCCGTCGTTCGTGTTCTTCGGCGTGCAGAGCTATTCGAGCTTCATGGACAGCTCGCATGACGCCGCCAAGGTCGACGGCAAGGTCATCTCGACCAACGAAGTCGACGCGCGCGTGCGCGAGCAGACCGAGCGCCTGCGCCAGATGCTTGGCGCGCAATATGATCCGCGCCAGTTCGAAGGTCCACAGATGCGCCGCGACGTGCTCGACGGCATCATTCAGCAACGCGTGCTGGCCAATGAAGTCGTGCGTGCGAACCTGACCATCTCGAACGAGAAGATTCGCGACACGATCCTGCAGATTCCGGCCGTGGCGGCGCTGCGCAAGCCGGATGGCTCCTTCGATCAGGAAGCCTACGTACGGCTGCTGTCTGCGCAGAACATGACGCCCGAGCAGTTGGAAGGCAATCTGCGCTTCGAGCTCTCGCAGCAACAGATTCCGCAATCGATCGTGTCGTCGGCGTTTGTGCCGAAGTCGCTGGTGGAGCGCCTCATCCAGGTACGCGATCAGCAACGCGAAGTTCAGACACTGCTGTTCAAGCCGGCCGACTACGCTGCAAAGGTCAATGCGGACGACAAGGCCATCCAGGCTTACTACGACGCGCACCAGCAGGAATTCTCTGTGCCGGAGCAAGTCAAGGCCGAGTATGTCGTGTTCTCGGGCGAAGAGATGATGAAGCAGATTCCGGTCCCGCCCGAGCAGATCAAGGAGTACTACGATCAGAACGCTGCGCGCTTCAAGACACAGGAAGAACGCCGCGCCGCTCACATCCTGATCAAGCTGCCGGATAACGCCAAGCCTGCCGACAAGGAAGCCGCCAAGAAGAAGGCCGAAGAAGTCCTGGCCGAGGTGCGCAAGAATCCCGCGAGCTTTGCCGAGCTTGCCAAGAAGTACTCGGGTGATCCAGGCTCGGCCGCGCAGGGTGGCGAGCTGGGCTTCCTCGGCAAGGGCGCGACTGTGCCGCCGTTCGAGAACGCGCTGTTTGCGCTCAAGCAGCCGGGCGACATCAGTGACGTGGTCCAAAGCGATTTTGGTTTCCACATCATCAAGCTGGAAGAAGTGAAGGGCGGCGGCGTGCAGCCCTTGGAAGCCGTGAAGCCTGAGCTTGAACGCGAACTGCGTACGCAACTCGCGAACAAGAAGTACTCGGAGCTGGCCGATGCGTTCTCCAACACGGTGGAAGATCAGTCCGACAGCCTGAAGCCGGTGGCTGACAAGCTCAAGCTGCAGATCCAGACGACCGACAACGTAACCCGCACCCCGAGCCCGGCGCAGTCCGGCAGCCCCATCGGCAACGACAAGGTGCTCAAGGCGCTGTTCGCTGACGACGTGATCAAGAATCACCGCAATACGGCCGCCATCCAAGTGGGCCCGACCACGCTGGTTGCAGCGCGCGCGGCGGAGTACCGCCCGGCCACGGTGAAGAAGCTGGCCGACGTGCGTGAACAGGTCAAGGCCAAGGTGATCGCCGAGCAAGCGGCTGCGCTGGCCAAGAAGGCTGGCGAAGAGAAGCTTGCCGCCGTGAAGCAGAGCAACAGCGCCGATGGCTTCGGTGCTGCACAGACGGTCTCGCGCCAGCAGGCGCAGGGCACGCCGCCGGCTGCACTGACAGCCATCCTGCGCGCGGATGCGACCAAGCTGCCGACCACCATTGGTGTCGACCTGGGTCCTGAGGGCTACGCGCTGTATCGCATCAACAAGGTGCTGCCGCCGGCCAATGTGGACGAGACGCGCCGTGCTGCCGATGCACAACAACTGGCTCAGGCCGCTGGTCAGACCGAGTTCAACGCCTACTATGAAGCACTGAAGGCGCGCTCGAAGGTGAAGATCAACAGCAGCGCGGTCGACAGCAGCAAGCCAGCCAATACGGCAGAGGACTGATACGGCGTGCAGAGCACGTAGCCTGACGAAAAAGCCCCCTCAATAACGAGGGGGCTTTTTCTTTGCGTACTTTTTGGCGTTGCGCTAGTCCAGCGGCTTGCCCATGCGTGCGAGGCGCGGCATGTACAAGTGGTCTGGATCGAACGATAGGGCCACATGGGAAGCGCGGGCGATCAGATTCTTGCGCGGTACGAGGCCGAAGTAGCGGGAGTCGCGGCTGTTGTCGCGGTTGTCACCCAGCATGAGGTAGTGGTCTTGCGGGACGGTGATGGGACCGAAACTGCGCAGGGCACGCACCTCCGGCAAGACCATCACGGTGTGCTCCCGGCCCGGTAGCGCTTCCGACCAGAGTTCGTGCGGCAGCATCGCCGTTGCTTGCGGCAGCGCGCCGGGTGCGACGTCTGGCAGCGGCGCATAGGCCATGCGCCGGTCATTGATGTAGAGCGCTTCGTCACGCATTTCAACCACGTCGCCGGGCAGCCCAATGAGCCGCTTGACCAGCTTCGTGCCGTTTTCGGGCGAGGAGAAGACGACGACATCACCACGTCGCGGGTCGCTGCCGCGCTTGAGCCAGACGGTGGTGGCCGGTACGCGCACCCCGTAAGCCAACCGGTTCATCAAGATGTAGTCGCCTTCGATGAGCGTGGGATTCATTGAGCCGCTCGGCACGACTGCCCAGTCCGCAATGCAGGCGCGGAAGGCAAAAAGCAGCGACATGCCGACCAGGAACCGCTTGTTGTCACGCGCTGCGCGCAGCCCGCTTGCCAGAAGCTTCATGGTGTTCGCCCGAGTGAGAGGTGGCCGCCGTGCCGGAGCCGGAAATCCGATGCGCCGGATGACGCCATCGGTGCGGCAGAAGGGTCATCTTCCGACCCGGGCTTTAAGGAGAGGTTCCAGTTTGGGCCACACGTTATCGAGCATCGTCGGCTGCGCTGCGGCAATGGGGTGGATGCGATCTTCCTGGAACCAGTCGGGCCGCTGCGCAACCCCTTCGAGCAGGAATGGCACCAGTGGCAGCTTGTACTGCTGCGCCAGCTTGCCGAACATGGCGAAGAAGCGCTCGCTGTAATCCGGGCCGTAGTTCGGCGGGATGCGCATGCCCACCAGCAGCACCTTCGCGCCAGCCGCTTGCGATGCTTCGATCATCGCCTTCATGTTGCCCTCGCTGGAGGCGAGCGACAGGCCGCGCAGCGCGTCGTTACCGCCCAGTTCGAGAATCACGACAGAGGGCTTTTCGCGGGCCAGCACGGCGGGCAGGCGCGAGCGGCCGCCGGCCGTGGTGTCGCCGCTGATGCTTGCATTGGCGACGCTATAATCGGGCTTCCGTTCTTTGAGGCGCCTGTCGAGCAACGCGACCCAGCCTGTGCCTTGCGCCAGACCGTATCCCGCCGACAGGCTGTCACCCAGCACCACCACACGATGCGATGCCGGCGCGCCTTCTGCTGCAGCGGCCTGTGCGAGCGGCAGCATGCTGAACATGGCGAAGCCTAGTGCCGCTGCTAGTGACTTCACACTGCGCCTTCTACTACCTACCAGTTCAATCATGTCGTCTTCCGCTACCTGGGTGATTGAAGTCGATTCGCTGCACAAGACCGTGCGCGATGCCACCGGTGAGTTGCCTATTCTGAGCGATGTTGCCTTCCGTGTGGAAAGGGGCGAGACACTGGCCATTGTTGGCGCTTCCGGCTCGGGCAAATCGACGTTGCTAGGGTTGCTCGCCGGCCTGGACTTGCCGACATCGGGTTCGGTCAAGCTGCTGGGCAACGACTTGTTCGTCTTGGATGAGGATGGCCGTGCGGCCGTGCGCGGCAGCCACGTGGGCTTTGTCTTCCAATCGTTCCAGCTGCTGCCCCATCTGACGGCGCTTGAGAACGTGATGTTGCCGCTGGAGTTGCAGGGCGACGTGAGCACCGCCGAAATGCGGCGTCGCGCAACGGTTCTGCTGGAGCGCGTCGGCCTGGGTGCGCGGCTGTCGCACTATCCAAAGACGCTTTCGGGCGGCGAACAGCAACGCGTGGCCTTGGCACGTGCGTTTGTGACCGAGCCCGACATTCTCTTTGCCGATGAACCGACCGGCAGTCTCGACACCGCCACGGGCGAGGCCGTGATCGCGCTGATGTTTGAACTCAACCGCAGTGCCGGCTCCACGCTGGTGCTGGTGACGCACGACCGCTCCGTGGCGGCGCGTTGCAGCCGCATTCTCACCATCGAAGCAGGGCATCTCGTGGGCGACGAGGCTGTCACCGAACTCTGAACGTTTGCGTCAGAGCGCGGCTTTGGCGCGGCGAATCAACGCCACCGTCGACGCATCATGCGCCACAGAGGCCGGCGCACCTTCCAGTTCCGCCTGGATCGGCTTGGCGAGTTTCTTGCCAAGCTCCACGCCCCACTGATCGAACGAGTTGATGTTCCAGACCGCGCCCTGCACGAAGGTGCGGTGCTCGGCGCAGGCGATGAGCGCGCCGAGTGAGGCAGCGTCCAGCCGCTCCATCAGGATGGTCGTGCTCGGGCGATTGCCTTCGAACACCATATGCGGCACCAGCGCTTCGTCGGTGACGCCGCCCGCGCGGACCTCCTCGGCGGTGCGCCCCAGCAGCAGTGCCTCGCCCTGCGCGAAGCAGTTGGCGAGCAGCTTGGCATGGTGGCCAGGCAGGTTGCGCACCGGCTCGAGCGTGGTGATGAAATCCACCGGCACGATCTGCGAGCCCTGGTGGATCAACTGGAAATACGCATGCTGCCCGTTGGTGCCGGCCGTGCCCCAGACGATGGGGCCGGTGTCGGTATCGATGGCCGCGCCGTTGCGCTGGACCGATTTGCCGTTGCTCTCCATCTCCAACTGTTGCATGAAGTCGGTCAGCAGTTCCAGCGGCGCGCAGTAGGGCACGGTGCATGCGCTCGCCGCATCGAAGAAGCCGCGATACCAGACCGACAGCATCCCGAGAATGAGCGGGAGGTTCTCGCGCGGCGCGGCCGTCGCAAAGTGGCGGTCCATCGCACGCGCGCCGTCGAGCATCGCTTCAAACTGCTGCGGCCCGATCGCCAGCACGATCGACAGGCCCACCGCCGACCACAGCGAGAACCGCCCGCCAACCCAATCCCAGAACGTGAACATGTTGTCCGGGTCGATGCCGAACTGCACGACGGCCTCGCGGTTGGTGGAGACAGCGACGAAGTGGTGCTTGAGCTGGCTTTCCGCGACGCCGTGGTCGACAAACCACCGGCGCATGCTGTGCGCGTTGGCCATCGTTTCCAGCGTGGTGAACGTCTTGGAACAGACGATGGCGAGCGTGGTGTCGGGGTTCAGATGGTCGAGCGTTTCGGCCAGGTCCGTGCCGTCGACGTTGGAGACGAAATGCACGCGCACCTGCGGCACGGCAAGGTGGTCGAGCGCACGGCATACCATCCGCGGGCCGAGGTCCGATCCGCCGATGCCGATGTTCACCACGTCCGTGATGCGCCGTCCGGAATGGCCTGTCCATGCGCCGCTGTGCACACGGTTGGCAAAGTCGCGCATCTGCGCGCGCACGCGCAGCACTTCGGGCATGACGGGCTCGCCGTCGGCACGATAGTCGTCTTCAGCGCGGCCACGCAGGGCCACGTGCAAGACGGCGCGGTGCTCGGTGTTGTTGATGCGTTCGCCACGCAGCATGGCGTCGCGCAGGGTGAGCACGCCGGCTTCCTCAGCAAGTTGCAGCAGTTGGGAAAGCGTGTCGGGGGTGATGCGGTTTTTTGAGTAATCGACCGTCAGGCCAGCGGCCTCCAGCGTGAAGGCACGTACCCGTTCTTCGGCGTCCGGCGCGGCAAACCAGTCGCGCATATGTGTCGCGCGGATCGATTCTGCATGTTGCGTGAGGGACTGCCAGGCGGGTAGGGCTGTAGGCATACGGCGTGATGTGACGTGAGGTAGGGGCTGGAAAACGAGTGGGCAGTATAACGGTGCTGTATGACGCGTTTCTATCGGCGAACGTCCGACGCCAGCAAGGCGTTGAGCGCACGCCGTGCCGGTACGCAAAGCTCGCTTGCGTGCAGCCCGATGGGGCCCACACCCGCGTGGACAAGGTCATCGGCCGCACGACCATGCAGCCAGACGGCCGCAAGTGCAGCTTCGCGCGCGCCCATGCCTTGCGCAAGCAGTGCGCCGATCATGCCGGTCAGTACATCGCCCGTGCCGCCGGTGGCGAGCCCGCCGTTGCCGGTTGGGTTGATGGCCGGCGGGATGCCAGGCGCCGCGATGACTGTGCCCGAGCCTTTGAGCACGACCACCGCGCCCGTCCGATTGACAAGCGCCTTGGCGGCGGACAGCCGATCGTGCTGCACGGCGAGCGCATCGGTATGCAGCAGTCGCGCGGCTTCCAGCGGATGCGGCGTCAGCACCAACGGCACACCGCTGCCGGCCAGTTGCGTGAGACGCGCGAGCAGGGCGGGCGTTTTCGCAAAGAGGTTCAGTGCATCGGCGTCGAACACGGCGGGCGTGCGCACCGACAGCATGCGGTCCAGCAGATGCTCGAGCGCGGCTTCCGACTCCTTGCCGGTACCCATGCCGGGGCCCACGGCCAGCGCCTGCATGCCGCCCAGATCGAGTGCGCCCCAGGTGTGCAGCATCAATTCCGGTTGCGCGGGGTCGATGCGCGGTGCATCGGCGGCAAGCGAGACCACGTGCACCTTGCCCGCGCCCAGATAGAGCGCTCCGCGCGCCGACAGCAGCGGCGCTCCGACCATGCCTGCCGCACCGCCCACGATTGCCGCACTGCCATATGTGCCCTTGTGGCCGTTATGCCGCCGGCGCGGCACATGCGCAAGCCAGCGTGACGGCGTGTTGACAAAGGCGTCCGCTTCAATCACGCCGTCATAAGCCGCTTGCGCAGCCTGCAAGTCGGCCAGCGCGATGTCGCCGGTGGCGTCGCGGCCATCGCCGGTCAGCAACCCCGGTTTGACGGCGAGGAACGTGATGGTGGCGCGTGCCTGAATGACGGGCGAATCTGGGGCGGGCGGCTGGCCCGTATCGCCGTTCAGCCCCGAGGGAATGTCCAGCGCAAACACCGGCAAGCCGCTGGCGTTGATGGTGTCGACCAGTGCGGCATGCAACCCCGTCAGCGGCCGGGCGAGTCCGATACCAAAGAGGCCGTCGACGATGACGGAGGCAGCCGCCGGCACCGAAACGGCCGTGTGCAGAGGTTCAATGGGGACATTCGCGGCACAAGCCTCCGTCCAGGCGCGGCGCGCGTCATCAGGCAGCTTGGCCGGGTCTGCGGCAAGCCACACCGTGACGGCGCGCCCCGCCAGATGCAGCACCGTCGCCGCAACGAGCGCATCGCCACCGTTGTTGCCTGGGCCGGCAACGAGCAGGACATGCCCGTGTGGCGCGCGCGTCTGCAGCCAGTCGGCGGCGGCTTCGCCCGCCCTGGCCATCAAGGTGAAGGGTTCGAGGGTTCGGTACGCAGCTGCTTCCAGCGCGCGGATGCCCGCTGTGCCGAAGAGCAGGTCGGCGCCGTGGTGTGCGGCCAGTGCGCCGTCGATCAGGATTTCGCGCCAGCTAGGGTGTGAGGACATGGCAACTACGCTTTCAACAGTGCAGACATGACGATCTATTCTCTTACAATAGCCCGCGTTTCCGGTCCTTTCCCAGCCTGTTGCAATGTCCAAATCGCCGACCACCCCGAAAGCTGATCTGCCGCAATCCGCAGCCAATGAGGACGCAGGCAAGGGCGGGCCGATCGTGTCTTCGTCACACCTGGTGTCGGCGCGCAGCCCCGAGTTGTCGGAGTTCGAGTTCGCGCTCAACACCGCCTACAACGCCTACAACCGCTGGTGCGTGCGCTGCATGGCCGCCGCCGGCGTGCGCGACCTGACCTTCCTCGACGTGCTGGTGGTGCATCACGTCAACCACCGCGGCCGCGCCAAGCGCCTGGCCGACATCTGCTTCGTGCTGAACGTGGAAGACACCCACCTTGTCACGTATTCCCTCAAGAAACTGCAGGGGATGGACCTGGTGGAGGGCACGCGCAACGGCAAGGAAGTCACCTACACCACCACCGAAGCCGGCGAAAAGGCCTGCGCCCGCTACCGCGAGATCCGCGAGCAGTGCCTGACCAGCAATATTTCGCCCAGCGGCGAGGAAAATGCCGAAATTGGCGAACTGGCGCGCCTGCTGCGCGTGCTGACGGGTCTTTACGAGCAGGCGGCACGGTCCGCTACGTCGCTGTAAAACGGGCGTTTTTGACCCGTTCCGGCCGAGGCAGGCGCATTTCGGGCCGATTTGAGGGTCGGTAACAAGGACGGGGCAAGGTACAATGGCGGTTTCCCCGCGCACGCCGGGAACCTCCTCTTCCAGCTACTGCCTGCCTTGCCCACCATGGCGCATTTCTCGTGCTTTCCCGGCGCTCTCGCGCTGTCCGCCTTCCGTCAGCAACGCCTGCTTTCCACCCTCAAGCGCATCGATCCGGACATCGATGCCGTCAGTGCCCAATACCTGCATTTCGTGGCCGCCGACACGCCCCTGTCGGCCGATGAATCCGCCCGTGTGCAAGCGCTGCTGACCTACGGTTCGCCCGCGCCGGCCGATGTCGAGGGCGACCGTTTTGTGGTCATCCCGCGCTTCGGCACGATCTCGCCATGGGCCAGCAAGGCGACGGAAATCGCCCGCCACTGCGCACTGCTGCAAATCCATCGCATCGAGCGTGGCGTGGAATTCACCGTCACATGCAAGAAGGGCCTCATTCGCAGCCTGACCGGTGCTGCCAAGCACCTGGACGACGCCACCCGCGCCGCCGTCGCCGAGCATCTGCACGACCGCATGACCGAAACCGTCATCGACTCGCGCGAAGCCGGCTATGGCCTGTTCGACGTGCTGCCCGCCAAGGCACTGCGCTTTGTCGATATCGCCGGTGGCCAGGATGCTGGTCGTCGTGCCTTGGAAGCCGCCAACGTCGAGATGGGCCTCGCCCTGTCTGACGATGAAATCGACTACCTGGTCGACGCCTACCGCAAGCTCGAACGCAACCCGACCGACGTCGAGCTGATGATGTTTGCGCAGGCCAACAGCGAGCACTGCCGGCACAAGATCTTCAACGCAGACTGGACCATCGACGGCCAGACGCAAGACAAGTCGCTCTTCGCGATGATCCGCAACACGCACCAGTTGGCGCCGCAGGGCACGATCGTCGCGTATTCCGACAACGCCGCCGTGATGGAAGGCGGCATGGCCGAGCGCTGGTTTGCGCACGCTGGCACGGAAGGCGAGACAGGCGTGCCGCAATATGGCCGCCGCGAAGCCCTCACGCACACGCTGATGAAGGTGGAGACGCACAACCACCCGACGGCCATCTCGCCGTTCCCGGGTGCGTCGACCGGCGCCGGCGGTGAAATCCGAGACGAAGGCGCAACCGGCCGCGGCGCCAAGCCCAAGGCGGGCCTGACTGGCTTTACCGTGTCGAACCTGCTGCTGCCGGAAGCCGTGCAATCGTGGGAAAACGCGCGCGATACCGCCCAGCCGGTGGCGCACCGCAACCCGGATGAAGCTGTACCGGGCCCGGTCGGCAAGCCGGACCGCATCGCCTCGCCGCTGCAGATCATGATCGAAGGCCCGATCGGCGGCGCTGCGTTCAACAACGAATTTGGCCGGCCCAACCTCGGCGGCTACTTCCGCGTCTACGAGCAGAACGTCGGCGGCACTGTGCGCGGTTATCACAAACCGATCATGATCGCGGGCGGTATCGGCAATATCGACGCCGGTCATACGCACAAGCACGGCCTGCCGGCCGGTACGCTGCTGATCCAGCTGGGCGGCCCCGGCATGCGCATCGGCATGGGCGGCGGTGCTGCCAGCTCGATGGCTACCGGCACCAATACCGCCGACCTGGACTTCGATTCCGTCCAGCGCGGCAACCCCGAAATGCAGCGCCGCGCGCAGGAAGTCATCAACGCGTGCTGGGCGCTGGGCGAAGACAACCCGATCCTGTCGATCCACGACGTGGGCGCGGGCGGCATCTCCAACGCCTTCCCGGAAATCGTGGACGGCGCCGGAAAGGGCGCGCGCTTCGATCTGCGTCAGGTGCATCTGGAAGAGTCGGGCTTGAGCCCTGCAGAAATCTGGTGCAACGAATCGCAAGAGCGTTACACGCTCGCGATTGCCCCCGGCGATTTCCCGCGCTTCCAGGCCATGTGCGAGCGCGAGCGCGCCCCGTTCTCGGTGGTCGGCTTCGCCACGGATGAACAGCAACTGCAAGTGGTCGACAGCGACACCGCAGCCGACCTGCCCGAACACTTCCCGGTCAACATGCCGATGGACGTGCTGCTCGGCAAGCCGCCGCGCATGCACCGTGACGTGCGCCGCGTCGCGCAGGAACTGCCGGAAGTCGATGTCACCGGTCTGGACCTGGAAGTCGTCGCACGCGACGTGCTGCGTCACCCGACGGTGGCCAGCAAGTCGTTCCTCATCACCATTGGGGACCGCACCGTTGGCGGCTTGAACACGCGCGACCAGATGGTCGGCCCTTGGCAGGTGCCGGTGGCCGACGTGGCCGTCACCACGCTGGACTACAAGGGCTACGCCGGTGAAGCGATGACGATGGGCGAGCGCACGCCGCTGGCCGTCATCAACGCACCGGCTTCGGGCCGCATGGCTATCGGCGAGTCCATCACCAACATCGCCGCCGCCCCGATCGACTCCCTCACGCAACTGAAGCTGTCGGCCAACTGGATGGCCGCCTGCGGCGTGAATGGTGAAGACGCGCGCCTGTACGACACCGTCAAAGCGGTCGGCATGGAGCTGTGCCCGGCACTGGGCATCAGCATTCCGGTGGGCAAGGATTCGCTGTCGATGCGCACCAAGTGGGAAGACGAAGGCGCGGCGAATGAAGTGGTCGCGCCGGTCTCGCTCATCGTCTCGGCGTTTGCGCCCGTGACGGATGTGCGCAAGACGCTCACGCCGCAGCTCAAGCAGGTCGAATCGGCGAACGCGCCGGCCGACAGCACGCTGATCCTGATTGACCTGGGCCGCGGCAAGAACCGCATGGGCGGCAGCATCCTGGCGCAAGTCACGGAGCAGATCGGCAACAGCGTGCCGGACGTGGATGACGCCGAAGACCTCAAGCGCTTCTTCGCAGCCATCCAGCAACTGAATGCCAGCGGTTCGCTGCTGGCGTATCACGACCGCTCCGACGGCGGCCTGTGGGCGACCGTCTGCGAAATGGCTTTCGCCGGACACTGCGGCGTGTCGATCAACGTCGACATGCTCACGCTCGACGGTGCGCACGAATCCGACTACGGCGACGCCAAGAACTGGGCGCAGCAAGTCTCCGGCCGCCGCGCCGACCTGACGCTGCGCGCGCTGTTTGCCGAAGAACTCGGCGCCGTCATCCAGGTGCCGCTGGCCCAGCGCGACGCCGTCTTTGCGGTGCTGCGCGAGCACGGCCTGGCCGGTTGCAGCCACGTGATCGGCGCGCCCAACGCCAACGACCACATTGAAGTCTGGCGCGACGCCAAGAAGGTGTTCAGCGCGTCGCGTATCGAACTGCAACGCACCTGGACGGATGTCTCCTGGCGCATCGCCAGCCTGCGCGACAACCCCGAGTGCACGCAGAGCGAATACGACCGCATCCTCGACGCTGAAGACCCGGGCATCTCACCCAAGCTCACGTTCGACATTGCGGAAGACGTGGCCGCGCCGTTCATTGCCACGGGCGCCCGCCCGCGCATGGCGATCCTGCGCGAGCAGGGCGTGAACTCGCAGATCGAAATGGCTTACGCGATGGACAAGGCCGGCTTCGATACCTACGACGTGCACATGAGCGACCTGCTGGCCGGCCGCACGAACCTCGCCAGCTTCAAGGGCTTCGTCGCCTGCGGCGGTTTCAGCTACGGCGACGTGCTCGGCGCGGGCGAAGGCTGGGCGAAGACGATCCTCTTCAACAGCATGCTCGCCGAGCAGTTCGCGGCTTTCTTCAACCGCACCGATTCGATCGCGCTGGGCGTGTGCAACGGCTGCCAGATGATGGCGAACCTCGCCCCGATCATCCCGGGCGCCGGTGCATGGCCGAAGTTCACGCGCAACCAGTCGGAGCAGTACGAAGGGCGTCTGGTGACCGTGCAGGTCGAAGCATCGCCGTCGATCTTCTACGCGGGCATGGAAGGCAGCCGCATTCCCATCGTCGTTGCGCACGGCGAAGGCTATGCCGACTTCTCGCAGCAAGGCGACATCGACAAGGTGGCTGTTGGCCTGCGCTACGTCGACAACCGCGGCGAAGTCACGCAGACCTATCCGCTGAACCCGAACGGCTCGCCTAAGGGCATTGCCTCGGTGACGACGCACGACGGCCGCTTCACCGCACTGATGCCGCACCCGGAACGCGTGTTCCGCGCCGTGCAGATGAGCTGGCATCCGAAGGAGTGGGAAGCCGCCGGCGACGGCAGCAGCCCGTGGATGCGGATGTTCCGCAATGCGCGCAAGTGGATGGCGTAAGCAGTCCGCTCAGCAGCAAAATGAAGAACGCGCCGGGGCGACTCGGCGCGTTTTTTTTCGCCCTCCGTTGGGACGACGAGGCTGGACATCAACCCTTACCGATAGCCCGGGCAATATTTCCTAGGCAAATGTTATATTTCGCGCGCATGCGCCCCGGCCGATGAGCCGAAAATGCAGTCCCGCAGCCGGCGCGCCAGAGAACGACAAGAAAAAAAAACGGGTCACTCGCGCCACGGTCCAGCCTCTCAATGATCAGCGCCCGACCCATGGGACTACGCGACGAGGGGATCAACATGAACCGGGTCTATCGGCTGGTCTGGAGCCGCACCTTGCGTGCTCCGCAAGTGGTATCGGAACTGACAAAGGCATCGCGCGGGGGCGTTGACGCCAGCGGCGACACGACACATGCGCGTCGGCGCGCATCCATCATTTCGATTGGCGTATCACTCGGTCTGGCCGGCGCGGCACTCCCGAGCTGGGCCGCGACCTGCTCGTCGAGCACGATCACAGCCTGCAGCGCTGCTGGCGGCAATGGCATCCCGAACCGCAGCGGTAATGGCGGCAGCGGCAATGGCGGGGGCGGTGGTTCGTCGACGCTGGGCGGAGGCTCGGCCACCGTTCAGGTCCCGGGCGGGCCGACTTCCGGCGGGACGGGCGGCACCGGTGCCACGAACGACAGCGGGCAGGGCGGCCCGGGCGGCGCGCCCGCAGTCGTGCTCGCTGGCGATGCCGTGGTCAATGCAAACGCGCAGGGCGGGTCTGGCCAAGCGTTCGACGGATTCACTTTTGCAGGCGGCGCGGGCGGCGGCGGTGCGGGCGTGTATTCCACGGGCACCAGCGTCACAGTCAACGGCGGGATGACCGTGCAGGGGGGCGCGGGCGGAAATGGCGGTGCCGGCACATCGGGGCCGGCCTCCAACGGCGGTGGCGGCGGCGGTGGCGGTGCAGCGTTCGTCATAGTGACGCCAGCGGCCGACGTGAACAACCAAGGCACGCTGATCGGTGGCAACGGCGGCAACGGAGGTTCTGCCGGGAACCCGGGCGGCGGCGGTGGCGGCGGCGACGGGTTGCTGACCTTGGGCTCCGGTACCCAGGTGACCAACATTGGGTCGATCGTGGGCGGTGTAAGCGGTGCCAGTGGTGGCGGCGGCAGCACGGCCGGTGCCAGCGGCGCGGGCGTCAATCTGGCTGCCGGGTTCAACGTGCTTTCCAACGTTGGCACGATCACCGGCGGTGCGGGCAATGGCGGTGCCGCGGGCGTGGGTGTCATTACCAACGGTGACGTCATCGTCAATGGCGGCACCATTAGCGGCGGCCTGTACAGCGACGGTCTCACGCGGGCGGCTGCCATCCAGTTCAATGGGACGAACAACACGCTGCAACTGCTGACGGGGTCCAACATCATCGGCAACCTCGACGTGGCCGCGGGGGCGGCAGCAAAGATCACGGCGGGCAGTGCAGGCCTCTCGCTGTCCAACGACGTCACGCTGGGCGACGCCACGTCGCGTGTCACGCTCGATTCGACCACGACGAATCTCGTTGTTTCAGGCGTCATATCGGGCGCGGGCAGCGTGGGCGTCACCGGCAGTCGAACGATCACGCTGACGGGCGACAACACCTACACGGGCGCTACTACCATCACCACCGGCACGCTGCAGATCGGCAACGGTGCGACCACCGGCTCGGTGGCGGGCAATATCGTCAACAACGGCACGCTGGCTTTCAACCGCAGCGATGCAGTGACGTACGCAGGCACCATCAGCGGGTCGGGCAATGTGGTGCAAACGGGGGCTGGCACGTTGACCATCTCGGGCACGGCGGGCTATGCCGGCAGCACGACCATCAATGCGGGCACGCTCGCGTTGTCCGGCGCGGGCAGTATCGCCGCTTCGAGCGGTGTGGTGAACAACGGCACGTTCGATATTTCGGGGACGACCTCCGGCGCCACCATCAACGCATTGACCGGCACGGGCGCAGTTGCCCTGGGCAGCCGGACACTCACGCTGGCCAACGCAGCCGGCACGTTCAGCGGCGCGATTGGCGGTACGGGCGGCCTCACGGTCGCCAATGGCGCGCAAACGCTGTCGGGTGCGAACGGCTTTACCGGCGCGACGACGATCAACGCCGGCACACTGGCGTTGACCGGGGGCGGCAGCATTGCGGCCTCGAGCGGCGTGGTCAACAACGGCTCGTTCGATATTTCCGGGACGACCGCCGACGCCACCATCAACGCGTTGAGCGGCTCGGGCGCGGTCGCCCTGGGCAGCCGGACACTCACGCTGGCCAATGCAGGCGGCGCGTTTAGCGGCGCGATCGGCGGTACGGGTGGCCTCACGCTGAATGGCGGCACGCAAACACTGTCCGGCGTGAACACCTATAGCGGGGCAACGACCATCAACGCCGGCACGCTGGCGCTGTCGGGTGCCGGCCGCCTGGCTTCGGCTACGCGCGTCACGCTCACGGGGGCCAGTTCGTCACTCGATCTGTCTGCTGGCGGCAACCAGACGGTGGCGTATCTCTCCGGCGTAGCTGGTAGCCGCGTGGTGCTGAACGGCAGCGCGCTTACGCTGGCCGACGATTCCTCCCAAACCTTCAGCGGCAGCCTGAGCGGCAACGGCGCGTTGATCAAGCAGGGCACGGGCACGCTCACGCTCAACGGTGTCAGCAGCGGCTTCTCGGGGTCGACCACGGTAGCGGGCGGCACCCTGGCCGTTGGCGATGCAGCGAACGCCGGTGCTGTGCTTGGCGGCAATGTCCTGGTGAACGCGCTGGGCACCCTGCGCGGCCATGGCACGGTTTCCGGCGATGTGAGCAGCAGCGGGGTGGTCGCGCCGGGCGGCTCCATCGGAACGCTTTCCGTGGGCGGCAATTACACGCAAGGCTCGACGGGGATGCTCGCCATCGAAGTCAGCCCCACGGACGCAGCGCAACTGCGCGTGGGCGGTGCGGCAGCGCTCGGCGGCTCGCTGGCCATCGTGTTCGATCCAGGCACCTATACCGCCCGCCGCTATACCGTGCTGAGCGCAGCCAGTGGCGTGACGGGGCGCTTCGCAAACGTCAACACAGCAACGGCCGGAGCCAACCTCGGCACGTTACAGACATCGGTGGACTACGGAAGGAATGCGGTCGACGTGCTGCTTGCTGAAGCAACAGCGCCCGGCAACCCAGGCAGTCCGACCGTCGTGGCGCCGACAAAGACCACCATCTACACGGCGCAGGGCACGACAGCGCTGCTGCAGGCACAGGGCGCCAACGCGGCGCTGCTCGGTCGGGTGTCTGGGCCGCAGGATGCCCTGGCTGGTTCCAAAGATGTGTGGGTCACGGCCAGCGGCTCCAGCACGAAGGTGGGTGGGTCGGGCAATGCGCCGGGCTTCCTCACGCATGCCTATGGGTTCCTCGCGGGCGCGGAGGGCCGCGTGGGTGCCGCCACCGTTGGCGTAGCGGGCGGCTACACGCACACCACGCTCGGCGAAGACACCACCGGCGCATCGGGCACCATCGACACGTTGCGCGTGGCGCTTTACGGCGCGCAGCCGATGGGCGCCGTCGATCTATCGGCTACCGTGGGCTATGGGCTCGATTTCCTCTCGCAGAAGCGGCCGTTTGGCAGTGTGGGTACCGCTGAGGGCGACCATCTGGCGCACGAATTCACCGCCGCCACGCAGGCCAGCTTGCCCCTGGAGATGGGCGGCATCCGGCTCGCGCCACACGTCGGCATGCGTTATGCCTATGTGCGCGGCAGCGGCTTCGGCGAGAACGGCGCAAACGGCCAGAACCTGCAAGCCGGTCCGGACAGCGCGCGCAGTCTCCAGCCGTATGTGGGCGTCACGCTCGACAAGGCCTTCGGTGATGTGCGCCCGCTCAACGTGCAGCTTCGCGTGGGCTATGCGCACGAGCTGATGAACGCGGGGCGCGTCGTCCAGGTCCAGAGCCAGGACGCCACCGCGTTCACCGCCCCGGGCACCGATCTGCCGCGTTCGTTCCTGACGACCGGTGCCAGCGTCACGCTTCAGGCAACCAAGGCAACCACGGTGTCGTTGGGCGTGGATGCGACCCTCAACACGAGCCACGTGTCTACGCAGTCCGCGTATGTGCGGGTCAATCACAGGTTCTGACGGAATAGGGCGTGCCAATGCGCACGCTGGACAGAACGATGAACAACGCGCCGGGGCAACTCGGCGCTTTTTTTTCATGCTGAGCCACACGGGTCCGGCATGTTGACCTGCATCAATGGCAAGAACGGGGTTGCGCCTAGATTCCGTAGGGAGGGCGCTGTAGCTGCCAAAAGCCTACAGAGTGCGGGACGCATCCATGGAGACGCAAATGAACACGAGACACACACTCGCTTCCACGCTTGTCGTGGCGGGTCTAACGGTGGCGGCGCAGGGCATCCACGCCCAGACGCTGGAAAAGGTCGCTGCGGCAGGCAAGATCACGGTTGGTTACCGTGAAGCGGCGGTTCCGTTCAGCTACTTGCTGGCCCCGAACAAGGCGGTCGGATTTTCCGTCGACCTGACGCAAGCCATCGTCGACGATGTGCGCGCCCGGCTGAAGAAGCCGTCTCTGCAGGTCGAAGCGATTCCGGTGACCGGCACGAATCGGATCCCGCTGCTGGTGAACGGCACCTACGACCTCGAATGCGGATCGACCACCAACACCAGCGCGCGCGGCAAGGACGTGGCCTTCTCGATCAATTTCTTCTACGCGGGAACGCGCCTCTTGACCAAGCGCGATTCGGGCATCAAAAACTACCCGGACCTGGCCGGCAAGACCGTCGCGAGCACGGCAGGCAGCACGAACGAAAAGGTGCTCAAGAAGTTTGCCGTAGAACACAACATCGACGTCCAGATCATTTCCGGCAAGGACTACGCAGACGCGTTGAAGCTCGTCGAAACCGGCCGAGCGACGGCATTGGCGCTCGATGACGTGCTGCTGTACGGCCTGCGTGCCAATTCTGCAAATCCCGCTGCGCTGGAAGTCGTGGCGGAAACCCTGCAGGTCGAGCCGTACGCCTGCATGGTTCGCAAGGACGACCCCGCCTTCAAGCGGCTCGTGGATGCGACCATCACACGGCTCATGAAATCCGGCGAATTCACCGCGCTGTACAAGAAATGGTTCGAGTCGCCCATCCCGCCGGCCGGTGCAAACCTCGACATGCCGATGAGCGATGCACTGCGCGCCAACCTGAAAAAGCGTAGCGATAAGCCGGCGCAGTGACCTCGCTCACTATCGCCCGCTCGATGCCGTCTCCAGGTGCGTCGCCAACAGGTTTGCCATCCAGTTCATGAATACTTGCTCCCGAACCGGCAGATTCCGCCGGTTCGGGTACACCAGCGACACCGGCATCGGCGGGGGCCGGAAGTCGGGCATGACGTCGATGAGCGTGCCGTCCGCAATCGCCGACGACAGCCCCGCGTACACCGGCGCCTGGATCATCCCCAGCCCCGCGCGGCACGCAGCGTCGTAGCTCTCGGCTGAGCTGACGGTCACCGCGCCTTTCATCGGCCGGAATGCGGAGCGGCCGTCCACCGTGTATTCCCATCCAGGCGATTTCGTCCCCAGCGTCTGCACGTAGTGGACGATGCGATGGCGGTCGAGGTCGTCGAGCGTTCTCGGCATGCCATAGCGCGCGATGTAGGCGGGGCTCGCGCAGTTGACCTGATGCAGTTGACCGAGCGGGCGGGCGATCAGGCTGCTGTCGGTCAGCACGCCGATGCGCAATACGCAGTCGAAGCCTTCGCGTACAGGGTCAACGCGGCGGTCGGTGCTGGAGAGTTCGATTTCCAGCTCGGGATGCGCATCGAGCAGCGCGGGCAGGGCGGGGATGACGATGCGGCGCGCAACGCCCACCGGCATGTCGACACGCAGGCGGCCGCGCAGGGCTTGCGGGCTCTGGCGGAACATCGTTTGCAGCTCGTCCATGTCGGCCAGCAGATCCTGGCAGCGCTCATAGAACGTCTGGCCGTCCTGCGTAAGCTGCACCTTGCGGGTGGTCCGGTGCAGCAGGCGCGTGCCGAGCATCGTTTCCAGCTGCTGCACCGCCACCGAGGCGGCCGGTTTGGGAATGCTCAGCGCTTCTGCCGCACGCGTGAAGCTGGCAAGTTCGGCCACGCGCACAAAAATCTGCATGGCTTCTAGTCGGTTGGTAGACATGGCGGGTGGGTTGATTGTTATCTGTGAGCAAACACAGCGATAGGATAAGCGAGATTTATTCTTTATTTATCGCTCAATACCATGCTCTCACGGTGTTCAACACCCATCCCAAACCCAACCGGAGAGCAACCATGACGCAGACCCATACCCCCATCGCGATCATTACCGGCGGCAGCCGCGGCCTTGGCAAGAACATGGTGCAGAAGCTGGCCCAGCGCGGCACCGACGTGATCTTCACCTACCGCACTAACCGCGCTGAAGCCGATGCCCTCGTCGCCGAACTGGCAGCCCAGGGTCGCCGTGCCGCTGCCTTGCAGCTTGACACCGGCAAGATCGCCACGTTCCCCGCCTTTGCCGAGGCCGTGCACGGCGTGCTGACGCAGTGGAAGGCCGAGCGCTTCGATTACCTCGTCAACAACGCCGGCGTGGGCGTGCACGCCACGGTGGCCGAAACCACTGAAGCCCAGTTCGACGAACTGATGAATGTGCATTTCAAAGGCGTGTTCTTCCTCACGCAGATCCTGCTGCCGCTCATGGCTGACGGCGGGCGCATCGTCAATATCTCGTCGGGGCTGGCGCGTTTTGCGCTGCCGGGCTACGGCGCGTATGCGGCAATGAAGGGCGCGGTGGAGGTGCTGACGCGGTATCTGGCGAAGGAACTCGGCCCGCGCGGCATTGCCGTGAACGTGGTGGCGCCGGGCGCCATCGAGACGGACTTTGGTGGCGGTGCGGTGCGCGACAACGCCAGCCTCAATGCCATGGTGGCGGCCAATACGGCGCTGGGACGCGCTGGTGTGCCGGACGATATTGGCGGCGTGGTGGCCTCGCTGCTGTCGCCGGACAACCGGTGGATCAATGCGCAGCGTATTGAAGCTTCGGGCGGGATGTTCCTCTAAGCACGCCCGTCCCGGGGCATGGCGTTCAGAACGCCAACTGCCGAGCTCTGAGCGCCGTGCGAAGAGCTTCGCGTGTTGAGTTCCGAGGTGTGGGAACTTGGGGCTTGATGCTTGGGACAGCAGCGCATTCCCTGTTTCACCCCCTGCCGGGGCTGAAACAGGGAATGAACCACAGAAAACAACCAAAACCCAAACCGCTTACGCCACCGCCTTAGCCGCAGCCCGCCCCCGCAGCCACTCAAACGTCAGCAGCAGGCAAGTCGAAAACACGATCAAGATCGTCGCCAGCGCCGCAATCGTCGGCGAGATGTTCTCGCGAATGCCTGTGAACATCTGGCGTGGCAGCGTCACCTGATCGGCACCCGCCAGGAAGAGCGTCACCACCACCTCATCAAATGAGGTGGCAAACGCAAACAGCGCGCCGGAAATCACGCCCGGTGCGATCACGGGCAGGGTGATGCGGAAGAACGTCACGACCGGGTTGGCACCCAGCGAAAGGCTTGCCCGCACGAGGTTGTGATTGAAGCCCTGCAGCGTCGCCAGCACGGTCGTCACCACAAACGGCACGCCCAGCGCCGCATGCGCGAGGATCAGCCCGATATACGTATTCGCCAGGCCCAGCGGGGCAAAGAACAGATACATGCCAACGCCCACGACCACCACCGGCACGATCATCGGCGACACCAGCACCGCCATCAGCAGGCCCTTGCCACGGAAGTCGGCCTTGTTCAGCCCGATGGCGGCCAGCGTGCCCAGTACCGTTGCCACGATCGTGGCGGCAGGCGCGACGATGAAGCTGTTCTCGGCGGCCATGCGCCATTCGTCCGACGTGACGAGGTTCTGGTACCAGCGCAGCGAATAGCTCGGAATCGGGTACGAGAGGAACGTGCTCGACGAGAACGACAGCGGCACGATCACCAGTACCGGCAGCACGAGGTACAGCAGCGTCAGCACGGCCAGGCCGCGCAGCGCGAAGTACCAGATGCGTTCAATGAGCGAGGTGTGCGGGGCAAACATCGGTTTGGTGAGTTTCATGGTCGATGGGCTCCGTTCAACCAACGCGGACCTTGGGCCGCGTGAAGCGTCCATACACGGCATACAGCACCAGCGTCGCCAGCAACAGCAGCGCACCCAGCGCGCACGCCATGCCCCAGTTGATCGTGACGTTGGTGAAGTAGGCCACGTAGTAGCTGACCATCTGGTCGTTCGGTCCGCCGAGCAGTGCGGGGGTGATGTAGTAGCCCAGCGCGAGAATGAACACCAGCAGCGCGCCGGCGCCGATGCCCGGATACGTCTGCGGCACATACACGCGCCAGAACGCGGCAAACGGATGGCTGCCCAGCGACACTGCCGCGCGCTGGTACGTAGGCGGGATCGACTTCATCACGCTGTACAGCGGCAGGATCATGAACGGCAGCAGGATGTGCGTCATCGAGATGTACACGCCCACGCGGTTGAACAGCAGCGCCAGCGGCTCCTTGATGATGCCGAGGTCCATCAGGCCGTGGTTGATCAGGCCCTCGGTCTGCAGCAGCACGATCCACGCCGCCACGCGCACGAGGATGGACGTCCAGAACGGGATCAGCACCATCACCATGACGAGATTGGCGCGGCGCTCCGGCAGCGAGGCAATCCAGTACGAGAGCGGATAACCCAGCAGCAGCGCGAACAACGTCACCATCGCGCTGATGACGAAGGTGCGGATGAACACCGTCACGTAGATCTGCTCGTCGGGGTCGGTCGCTTCGATCTGGCCGAAGGCATCCTGCCGGTGGTCCAGCGCGGCCAGCAGATAGAACGGCGACGTGCGGCTGCTGTTCTTGGCGATGGCCTGCCAGTAGGTGACATCGCCCCAGCGCTCGTCGACTTCGAGGAGCTTGGCGCGGATCTGGCCGGGTGTCAGCGTCAATGCCTTGCCCTGATCATCGGCCAGCGGCATGGCGCGCGCGGTCTTTGCAACCAGCGAGCGGAAGCCCGGGATTTCGGTGTTGAGGCGGCGGGCCAGTGCGCCCATCGCTTCGCCTTCGCTCACGATGGTGAGGTCTGCGGCGAGGGCGGCGTAGGCGGCGTCGGCCGGCGGGCTCTTGCGGTCCCAGTTTTTCAGGGCGATGACTGTCTTGGGCAGCGCGTCGGCCACCTCGGGGTTTTGCACGGCGCGCGTGAGCAGGGCGCCGATCGGCACGACAAAGATCAGCAGCAGGAAGATGGCGAGCGGCGCCACCAGCGCCAGCGCCATCGCACGCCTGCGCGCCTCAGCGCTCTTCAATTCGCGTTTGAGTTTGGCCGTCGATTCCGGAACCGATTCAGCCGCGATCGTCATGGTGTTCAATGCTGCCTCGCCATCGCTACGGGAATTCGTCCGGCGGATGCCTTGCCAAACCTGCAAGGCATCCGCGCGGTCACTGCGTTACACCGCTATGCGGTTACTTCGACGCCCACGAGGCGAAGCGCTGTTCCAGCTCGTCGCCGTGGTCGGTCCAGAACTGCAGGTTCTGCAGCACGGCGTTCTTGGCGTTCTCCGGGGAGTTCGGCATGTTGGCCTGCGTCTTGGCGTCGAGCGCCTTGATCGCCGCCACGTTGGCCGGGCCGTACGCGATGTGCTTGGCGTATTCCTGCTGCGGCTTCTGCGACAGCGTGTAGGCGATGTACTGCTCGGCCAGCGCCTTGTTGGGCGTGCCCTTGGGGATGGCCCAGTAGTCCAGGTCGTAGATGCTGCCGTTCCAGACCACCTTCAGGTTCTTGCCTTCGCGCTGCGCGGCGTCGATGCGGCCGTTGAACGCGGTGGACATCACCACGTCACCCGCCACCAGGAACTGCGGCGGCTGTGCGCCGGCTTCCCACCACTGGATGTTCGGCTTGAGCTGATCGAGCTTCTTGAACGCGCGGTTCTGGCCGTCCTTGGTGGCGAGCACCTTGTAGACGTCCTTGACCGGCACGCCGTCGGCCATCAACGCGAATTCCAGGTTGCCGCGCGCACCCTTGCGCATGCCGCGCTTGCCCGGGAATTTCTTCACGTCCCAGAAATCGGCCCAGCCGGTCGGGGCAGTCTTGAGCTTGTCGGCGTTGTACGCCATCGCGGTCGACCACACGAAGAAGCCCACGCCGCAGGTGCTCGGCGACTCGGGGATCAGATCGCTCTTCTTGGCGATCTTGCTCCAGTCGAGCTTCTCGAACAGGCCTTCGTCACACCCGCGGCCGATGTCGCCCGATTCGACTTCCACTACGTCCCAGTTGACGTGCTTGGCTTCCACCATGGCCTTGATCTTGGCCTGCTCGCCGTTGTACTCGACCACGGTGACCTTGTTACCGGTCTGCGCCTCGAACGGCTTGTTGAAGGCGGCCTTCTGTGCGTCACCATTGGCGCCGCCGAAGTTCACAACGGTGATTTCCGCAGCGTGCGCGCCGAATGCAATGGCGAATGCGCCGGCAAGCACGGACAGACGCGTCTTTGTGATCTGTTTCATTCCTGGCTCCTCTTATTGGCGTGTGGGTACAACGTGTGGTCGAGGCATGCCGGCAGGGCTGCCCGCGTGCGTCATGCAAAAACGCGCAGATGTTCAGGTGCGAACTCAAGCTGGATCGGCGCGCCGGGCGCGAAGCCTTCAAGCGCACGCGTGCCCAGCGGCACCTTCACGAAACATTCAGGCTGATCGGGCAGGGCGCAGCGCATGCGCACGTGGTCGCCAAAGTAGACGAGGCCGCGCGTCTGGCCCACCAGCGCATTGCCGGCGGCGGAGGCGCCTTCGGCCAGGCGCATGCGCTCCGGGCGGATACAGCCGGTGGCGGCGGCCCCCACATTGGCGCCGGCGATATTGCGGCCCATGATGCGGGCGCCGTTGTTCAGTTGCAGTTCGCAGTAGTCGCCGTCGACACGGGTGACGGTGCCGCGCAGCGTGTTGCTGTCGCCGATGAAGTTGGCGACGAACTCGTTGCAGGGGCGTTCGTAGAGGCTGTCCACCGTGTCGAGCTGCTGCACGATGCCCTTGTCGAACACGGCCACGCGGTCGGACATGGTGAGCGCCTCGCCCTGGTCGTGCGTCACGTAGACGAAGGTCACGCCGAGCTTTTCGTGCAGCGACTTCAGCTCGTACTGCATGTGTTCGCGCAGTTGCTTGTCGAGCGCGCCGAGCGGCTCGTCCATCAGCACGAGCTTGGGCTCGAACACCAGCGCGCGGGCCAGGGCAATGCGCTGCTGCTGGCCGCCGGAGAGCTGGGCGGGGTAGCGCTTGGCAAAGCCTTCCATGCGGACCATCTGCAGGGCCTTGTGCACG
This sequence comes from Ralstonia sp. PBBBR1, assembly GCF_002256165.1. Lineage (NCBI taxonomy): Bacteria > Pseudomonadati > Pseudomonadota > Betaproteobacteria > Burkholderiales > Burkholderiaceae > Ralstonia > Ralstonia sp. PBBBR1. The sequence goes on from NZ_NKIL01000002.1 coordinate 155,726, forward strand.
CGGTCTGCACGCTCGCTGGCGGGGATCTTGCGCACCGTCAGCGGGTATTCCACGTTCTGCGCCACCGTCAGGTGCGGGAACAGCGCGTAGTTCTGGAACACCATGCCGATGTTGCGCTTGTGCGGCGGCACGTTGTTGAGCAGCGCACCTTCGAGGCGGATTTCGCCGCCGGTCGGGAATTCGAACCCGGCCAGCATCATCAGGCACGTGGTCTTGCCCGAGCCGGAGGGGCCGAGCAGGGTGAGGAACTCGCCCTGGTAGATGTCCAGGTCCAGGTGCTTGACCACGAGGGTCTCGCCGTCATACGTCTTGCGTACACCGCGAAAGCTGACGATCACGTCGTCGGTCTTCATTGCTGCTTCCTCCGTACCATGTCGGTCATCCAGCCTGAGCCCTGTCGGCTGCAGACTGCATTCGCTGGCTTGCGCTCATGCAGCCCGTTGTGCTGTTTCCCGATCCATCTGCCTCGGTCCACATGCTGTGTTGTGACGAATTGTTGATGGACTATAGCGGCTCATTGTTCTGCCAAGTGGACCCAATCCCGGTTATTTGATGGAGCCATTTTTGGCAGCCGCGCAGGCACGTCCCACGGGCGCGCGGGCCCGTGGCACCACAATAGGGAAAACCCCGGATGCCTTGCCCGAGCAAGCTCGGCGGTCGATCGTGTGGTGGTGCCGATGTGTCTGAGTTTAGGTCGTATGCCCGCCCACGCATTGGCAACGCGTACCCAGCATGAGCTGTGCTCGTCGTTGTTGCCGTACAGGTCGTACGGCATCTGCACCTTGATGCGCCCGTACTGATCGGTATGTATCGGGTGTCCTGCCGGGCCGACGACACGCGCTTGGATCGGGCCAGACATACGTGGCTTGTGCTGCGTGCGTGCGGGCCGGAATATTTCGTTGGTTGGCTGTACCTCGAATTCCACTTCGCAACGCCATTGCTGGCCGGTTCCCGTGGTTTCGCCGATGTCTTCAATGCGAAGCTTGGTGCCGAAGATGAGGTATTCACGGTTGGCTTCCTGTTCAAGAAAACCAACGAGGTGGAAGGTGCAGCCCGGCACCATTGCGCGCAAGTTACCCTTGCCTTTGCCGCGCAATCCATGCTGCCGGATTTCCTCCATCCGAATGCGAGCGATGAATCGGCCTTCGTCCCATGGGTCGCTGCCGGTTGCCGGCTGGCTGTGGTCGCCGGGGTATTCGTAGAGACTGTGCGTTGAGTGCGCAGTCTCGCGCGGGTCGCGGTCCCGAATGCTCAGGTCGGCACGAGGCTTGCCAAAGTCGTAGTCCGATGTACGCCACTCGCCCGAGACAAGCTGGTCAATGAGTTCGAATTCATGGGCATGTTCTTCGTCGATGCGGTTGGGTGTGGCCTGCCAGCGGATCGTGTGATATGCGGCGCTTGAGCAGGGCCCGAATGCGCTATTGCTATCGGTTAGCACAAGGCGTTGCCGCCCGCCGGAATGGGCCATGAACCAGGAAATTCCCCACTCTTGAGTGAGGCGCTGGAAGTAGGCGAAGTCCGTCTCGCCATACTGTTGCTGAAAGACCCTTTTCGGGTACCTCCGCACATCCAGGCGTTTTTCTACCGGGTAGATGTAATTTCCCAGCAACGCATCCAGAATCTGAACAACGTTCATTTCCTGGTAGATCTTGTAGTCTGAGCGCAGCGTTGCAAGCCATAACCAGGGCCGCAGTGTGAGGCGATAGGCGATATGTCGGCCTACCAGATAGGGGCCGCGCACCCGTGTGACGATCCCGGTGATCTCGCGTGTGCCTGCACCCGTGCCGCTTTGCAACCCGATGCCCGAGCCATCCAGTTCAATCCGGATCGTGACTTCGGTGCCCTCCAGGGTCTTTTTGTCAAGGTCGGCTGCGGGGCCATAGATTGCGTTACGTTCATCTGGCGTGCGCAGTTCCAGATCGTATTCGAACAGTTCGTTGAGGTTGTCCGTGCCGGATAGACTTGAAAACACCAAGGTGGGTTGCCCAAGAAGCATGGGCAATGCCGCGCCTGAAACGGAAATGGTCCGGCCAGAAAGCGGCAAATGATCTAGGCCGTCCATGAAGGGGCTCCTTTGGCAAGTAATCGACAAAATGAAATACGTGCAAACCTGCCAAAGGCTGCCAAAAGCGATGCTGCAAATACATGAGACGGTTCTGAAAGCCGTTTCTAATTTTCAAAATCAGAATTCAGAACAAGTGATAGTAAATCGAACGTCGAATGCGACATTGATGCGCTTGCCCCAAAAGAAAACGGGCACCCGAAGGTGCCCGTTTCTCTAGCGCGTTGAAAAGCAGCGGTTGGTTCAGCCCAGCAACAGCGCGTCGTCGTCCACCTTGGCACCGCGCGTTTCCTCGAATTTCTGCAGCAGGTGCGGCACGTCCAGGCCACGGCGTTCCTCGCCCTGCACGTCGAGGATCACGTTGCCCTGGTGCAGCATCACCGTGCGGTCGCCGTAGTCGAGCGCCTGGCGCATGGAGTGCGTCACCATCATCGTCGTCAGCTTGCTCTCCGAGACGATCTTGGCGGTCAGCTCCAGCACGAAGGCGGCCGTTTTCGGGTCGAGCGCGGCGGTGTGCTCATCCAGCAGCAGGATGCGCGACGGCTGCAGCGAGGCCATCAGCAGGCTCACGGCCTGGCGCTGCCCGCCGGAGAGCAGGCCGATGCGATCGGTCAGGCGGTTTTCCAGGCCTAGGTCGAGCCGGCGCAGTTGCTCGCGGAAGATCTCGCGCCACTTGCGGTTGGTCGCGAACTTGAAACCGCGACGCTGCCCGCGGCACATGGCCAGCGACATGTTCTCTTCGATGGTCAGGTTTTCGCAGGTGCCGGCCATCGGGTCCTGGAACACGCGGGCGACCTTGTCGGCGCGTTGCCACGCGGTCTTGCGCGTGACGTCTTCACCGTCGATGGTGATGCGGCCCGAGTCGACCAGCTGGTCGCCGCTGATGGAGTTCAGGAACGTCGATTTGCCGGCCCCGTTCGAGCCGATCACGGACACGAACTGGCCCGACGGGATCTCCAGCGACAGGCCGCGCAGCGCGCGCGTCTCAATCGGCGTGCCCGGGTTGAAGGTGAGGGTGAGTCCTTGTGCGCTCAGCATGTCAGTTCCCCTTGGTACCGTTCTTGGCGAGCTTGCCGAACACCTTGCGGCGCACACCGGGAAGCACGAGCGCGATCACCACCAGCGCGGCGGTCACCATGTTCAGATCCTGCGCCTGCAGGCCGATGAAATCGCTGTTGAGCGCCAGGGCGATGAAGAAGCGATACAGGATCGCGCCCACCACCACGGCCAGCGTGGTCAGCACCAGGCGGCGTGCCGGCAGCACGGTCTCGCCGATGATGACGGCAGCCAGGCCGATGACGATGGTGCCGATACCCATCGACACGTCGGCGCCGCCCTGCGTTTGCGCGTAGAGCGCACCAGCAAGCGCCACCAGTGCGTTGGACAGCGCCATGCCGGCCAACGTGGCCGCGCCGGTGGCGACGCCCTGCGCGCGTGCCATGCGCGGGTTGGCACCGGTCGCGCGCAGCGACAGGCCGATCTGCGTCGAGAAGAACCAGTCCACCAGCAGCTTGACGACGACCACGACAACACCCAGCAGTACGGGTCGGAACACGTAGTCGGGCATCCACTCCGGCTGCAGCAGCGAGAAGATCGTCGGCTCCGAGATGAGCGGCACGTTCGGCTTACCCATGATGCGCAGGTTGACCGAGTACAGCGCGATCATCATCAGGATGCTGGCGAGCAGGTCCATGATTTTCAGGCGCACGTTGAGCCAGCCCGTAATGAAGCCGGCAACTGCGCCGGCCAGCGTGCCACCCAGCGTCGACATGAACGGATCGTGTCCGCCAGCGATGAGCGTGGCCGCCACAGCGCCGCCCATCGGGAAGCTGCCGTCGACAGTGAGGTCAGGGAAGTTGAGGATGCGGAAGGAGATCAGCACCCCGAGCGCCACGAGGCTGAAGATCAGACCGATCTCCAGGGCGCCGAGCAATGAAAACAGTGACATGACAGAGTAGGGCACGGTGATTGGGCACCGGCCTGTGTGCAATGAACGGGGACGCTTGTGGGTAGGAGCGTAAGCGCCCGGCCATTATGCGGCGGATAGCCGCGTTGGGGCTCGGGCAGGCAGACCCGCGCCGGGCCGGCTCCGTCGGGCGGAGGCCGGCCCGGCGCCTTGCGAGTTACTTGATGACTTCCTTGGCGTCCTTCAGCAGGTCCGCCGACAGGGTGGCGCCTTGCTTCTTGGCTGCGCCTTCGTTCACGAACAGCTCCAGGTCGGAGCTGCCGGCCGACGCAATCGCGCCCGGCTTCTCACCCTTCAGGATGCGGGCGACGACCTTGCCGGTCTGCTGGCCCAGCTTGTAGTAGTTGATGCCCAGTGCAGCGATGGCGCCACGCTTGACGCTGTCGGTATCGCCGGCCACCAGCGGGATCTTCGCTTCGTTGGCCACCTTCACCAGCGATTCGTACGCCGACACCACGTTGTTGTCGGTGTTCGTGTAGATCACGTCGACCTTGCCGATCAGGTTCTTGGCGGCCGGCGCGATATCCACGGTACGCGGAGCTGCCGACTCGACGAGCGTCATGCCTTGCGCCGACAGCAGCTTCTTCAGCTCGGTGACGACCACGACCGAGTTGGCTTCGCCCGGGTTGTAGACCATGCCCACGCGCTTGGCATTGGGCACCACACGCTTGATCAGGGCGATCTGCTTGTCCAGCGGCAGCTTGTCAGACACGCCGGTCACGTTGGTGCCGGTCGGCGCCCAGCTCTTGACCAGTTGTGCGGCAACCGGATCGGTCACGCCCGAATACACGACGGGGATCGACTTGGTGGCAGCCACAACGGCCTGCGCCGACGGGGTAGCGATGGCGACGATGGCGTCCGGCTTGTCGCCGATGAACTTGCGGGCAATCTGCGCGGCGGTGGCCGTGCTGCCTTGTGCGCTCTGGTATTCCCACTTCAGGTTCTTGCCTGCGTCAAAGCCTTCGGCCTTGAGTTGTTCCTTGGCGCCATCGCGGATGGCGTCGAGCGCCGGGTGCTCAACGATGGCCAGCACTTCGACCGACTTGGTGGCCTGGGCCAGTGCCGGTGCGGCTTGCAGCAGTGCCATCGGAATGGCGGCAAGCGCGGCAATGCGGAAGGCGTGCTTGAACGTGGACATAAGGATCTCCTGTTTCCTTTTGGGTGGTTTCGCTCTGGCGGCGGGCGGGATATGCCCGTGCCGGCGTGGTTGGTTTTGTAAGACTGTCTTGATTCTTGAGCGCACCGAAGCAGTGCAATGCCGGCGCGCGTGGGCGCACATTATCGGCCAAATCGCAATGCTTTTCAGCAAACACTTCAAAAGAAAACCTGGGGCAGGGAGGGGATTCCGATTGCGTGCGATGCAACGTCGCCATCAAATCAAAAAGGGGCACGCGGCCCCTTTTTTCACTGCCCCAACGGGCTGCTCTGCTTACTGGATCTTCGCTTTTTCGCGCAGGTCTTTCAGCATCGCCTGGAACTTGCTGCGTTGCCAGTTCTGGTCGCCCATCATCATCTCGAGCAGTTGCGGCTTGACCTCTTCGTACGACGGGATCTTGGCGTCGCGCGTGTCGTCCAGGCGGATCACGTGCCAGCCGAATTGCGTCTTGACCGGCGTCTGGGTGATCTGCCCCTTCTTCAGGCCGGTGAGAGCGGCCGAGAATTCCGGCACGTAGGTGCCCGGGTTCGCCCAGTCCAGATCGCCGCCGTTGGCGCCCGATCCCTTGTCCTTCGATTGCGCCTTGGCGATGTCTTCAAACTTGGCGCCGGCCTTGAGCTTGGCGATGATGGCCTTCGCGTCGGCTTCCTTGTCCACCAGGATGTGGTGGGCGTGGTATTCCTTGCCGTTGCCGAACTGCGCCTTGATCTTGTCGTACTGCTTGTGCAGTTCGTCTTCGGTGGCAGGGCTGTTCTTGACGTAGTCTTCGAACTCGGCGGCCACGAGCACATTCAGGCGCGCAGCAGCGAGTTGTTCCTGAATGTCGTCACGCTCCAGCAGACCGCGTTTGGCCGCGTCCTGCTCGATCAGTTCACGGTCGACCAGCATGTCGCGGGCCCTGGCGCGCAGCTCGGGCGATTCGGGCTGGCCCGACTTCTTGATCAGCGCGTCCACCTTGGCGCTCGGGATGGCTTTGCCGTTGACCACCGCGGCGTTTTGCGCCATCGCGGGAGCAACGGTCGCAGCAAGGGCAGCAGCCAGCAGGCTGGCAGTGAGGCTGGAAATCTTCATGGGATTGCGTTCGAGGGAAGGACGAGTGAGCGTGGAATGCGCTTACGTGTTTTCTTCGGGAGTGACCGCGCGGATCGCCAGCGCATGGATTGCCGCCGGCCACAGCGTGTGCAGCGCATCATACACCATGCGATGACGGGCCAAACGGTTCTTGCCTGCAAAGGCCGCGCTGACGATTTCGACGTTGTAATGCCCGCCGCCGGAGGCTGCGCCGGCGTGCCCGGCGTGCTTGGCGCTGTCGTCTTCAACGACCAGTTGGACAGGCTGGAAGGCCTCCCGCAGGAGGCGTTCAATTTCTTGCGGATCTGCGGCCATCAGCGGTCGTCTCCGATGTTGGCATCGTTGGCCGCGTTGGCCGGGCGCTCCTGCATGTGGCGCGCCAGCCAGACACTCTGCGCAAGGATGAATACCACCATCAGGCCCATCGATCCGAACAGCTTGAAGTTGACCCACACGTCGGTGTCGAAGTTGTAGGCCACATAAAGGTTCAGGCAGCCCATGACCAGGAAGAACAGCGCCCACACCAGGTTCAGGCGCCCCCACATCGTTTCGGGCAGCGATACCTGCTGCTCCATCATGGCGCGGATGAGGTTCTTGCGAACGACCACCACGCTGCCCAACAGCACAACGCCAAACAGCCAATAGAGCACCGTCGGCTTCCACTTGATGAAGGTTTCGTTGTGGAAGATAAGCGTTGCGCCGCCAAACACCCCGATGATGAGCAGCGACAGCCACTGCATGGCGTCGACCTTGCGGTGCTTGAACCACACCCAGGCGATCTGCAGCACGGTGGCGACCATCGCGACGGTGGTCGCCACATAAATACCGGCGACCTTGAAGGCAGCAAAGAACAGGATGACCGGGAACAGATCGAACAGGAATTTCATGCGGGAACGCGCTTGTGCGGGCCTATACGGACGATGAGTAGGGAAAGATCAATCGCCGAATTTTAGCGCAGCCGAGTTGATGCAATACCGCAGGCCAGTGGGCGCGGGGCCATCCTCGAACACGTGGCCGAGGTGCGCGCCACAATTCTTGCACTGCACTTCGATGCGCAGCATGCCGTGCGAGCGGTCCGTCTTCTCGTCGATCACCTCGCCGTTGATGGGCTGGAAATAGCTCGGCCAGCCGCAGCCCGCATCGAACTTGGTCGACGATTCAAACAGCGGCGTGCCGCAGCAGACGCAGTTGTAGACGCCGCGATCCCAGTGGTCCCAGTACTTGCCGGTGAAGGGGCGCTCAGTGGCCGCTTCCCGGGTGACACGGTATTCGATGTCGGAGAGTTGGTCGCGCCATTCGGCGTCGGATTTCTTGACGGTCATGGTGATGAGACTCCTTGTTGGATTCGGCAACCGCGGGATGGAGCGATCGAGCGGCTGACGTTGTTTTGTCGTGCGGCAGCGGCAATCCTGACAGGCGCGGATTAGAGCACGGCGTCAGTTCCGGTGCATCACGCGCCCCGCATGTCGGCATGCCGGCTCACGACGAGCAGCTCACTTCCAATGACGATGCCCAGTCCGGCGCGGGCTGCGCGTAGTGCTCGAAGCCGGGGTGGTCGTCAAACGGGCGGGCCAGCACGGCGCGCAGGTTTTCGACTTCGGAGAAATCCTTTTCCTTGGCGCGGCGGATGGCGATTTCAGCCAGGTGGTTACGCAGCACGTATTTCGGGTTGACGCGCTGCATGGCGGCTGCGCGTTCGTCGTCGGATTGCGGTTCGGCCTGCAAGCGCTGCCGATAAGCGGCAAGCCATACGTCTGCGGCTGCACGGTCGAAGAAGAAATCGCGCACGGTGCGCGCTTCTGCCGCAGCCGGCGTGTCGTCGCGGCGTACGTCGGCGAGGTGGCGGAAGAACAACGTGTAATCGGCACGCTGGTTGTGCAGGAGCTTGAACAGATCGCCGAAGAGCGCCTCGTCTGCGTCCTGTGCGGTGGAGAGGCCGAGCTTGGCGCGATAACGTGCGTAGAACGCCGCGCCGTAGACGTCGCGGTAGGTCAGTAATACGTTTTGCGCGGCATCGATGGCGGGTTGAGCCTGCGCTTCGTCGCTCAAATTGACGAAAACGTCGGGATCTTCGCCGAACAACGGCAGCAACGCCTGCGCGAGGCAGAACAGGTTCCAGTAGCCGATCTGCGGCTGCTGCGCATAGGCGTAACGGCCGCCGGTGTCCGAGTGGTTGCAGATGTGGTTGGCGTCAAAGCCGTCCAGGAAGCCGAACGGGCCGTAGTCGAGCGTGAGGCCAAGAATCGACATGTTGTCTGTGTTCATCACGCCGTGGCAGAAGCCAACGGCTTGCCAGTCGGCCATCAGTTCAGCGGTGCGGCGGGCGAGTTCGCGCAGCAGCGCGAGATACGGTTGCGGCTCACTGCGGCTGGCGGGGTAGAAGCGGTCGATGACGTAATCGGCGAGTGCACGAAGCTGGGGCAGCTGTTCGCTGGCCGCAAAGTGTTCGAAATGACCGAAGCGCACGAACGACGGCGCGAGGCGCGTAACGACGGCAGCGGTTTCGATCTCTTCGCGGCGCACGGGGGCGTCAGCGCCGGTCACGCACAGGGCGCGCGTGGTCGGAATGCCGAGGCCTGCCATGGCTTCCGAGCAGAGGAATTCCCGAATGGACGATCGCAGCACGGCGCGCCCGTCGCCCATGCGCGAATACGGCGTACGGCCGGCACCTTTGAGCTGGACTTCGTAGGGGCCGTCGGCGGTCTGGAATTCCGCCAGCAGCAGCGCACGGCCATCGCCCAACTGGCCTGCCCACACGCCGAACTGGTGGCCTGAGTAGACAGTGGCGAGCGGGTCGCTCCAGGTGGCGACGGCGTTACCGGTGAATACGGCCAGCCCCGCAGCGGTGTCGAGTTCGGCGCGCGTGATGCCGAGCGACGCTGCGGCATCTGGCGAGAACCCGACCAGATACGGTTCGCCAATCGCTCCCAAAGGCATGGGCATCGGGGGCAGGCGTGTAAGAAAGCGTTCGCCCAGTGCCGAGAAACCGGGGGCTGCTGCGGGGCGGCCAGGCCAGTCGAAGGGGCTCGCAAGGGAATCGTCAGGCAAGGCGGCGGGGGAGGCAGTCATGGGATGGGAGCGCCGGGCAGGGGGCGGATAACACAGGAAACGGCGCAAAAACAGTGCCGAATCCTCAAAGGTTGTGCGCTTTGCAGCGCAGCAAAATGCGCTCTGCGTAGGGGAAAACGCCATGTTGAGACGCAGCAACGCTATCGCGTATTGTACTTGCGAGTAAAAAAAGCTGCAGCCTGCGAACCCTTGCACCACAACGATTCGCAGGATTTTTCAGATGGCCGGGTAAACATGGGGGCCGATGTGGCAGCGCACAACAATATCCCGTTGACGTGCTTGGCGATCACGGGAACAATCGGCCAAAAAATAGAACGGTTGTTCAGTTTTTTCTAGGAGACACCATGGCCCTGATGGGACAAATGATGAGCGCTCCGTTGCTCATCTCGACCATCATCGAACATGCAGCGCGCAATTCCGGTTCGACTGAAGTCGTGTCGCGCCGTGTCGAGGGCGATATCCATCGCACCACGTACCGGCACGTGCGAGACCGTTCCAAGCAACTGGCGAATGCGCTGGCCGCACTGGGCGTGCAGCCCGGCGAACGCGTCGGTACGCTGGCCTGGAACGGCTATCGCCATCTCGAAATCTATTACGGCGTCTCCGGTTCGGGCTCGGTGTGCCACACCATCAACCCGCGGCTGTTTCCTGACCAGATCGCCTACATCGTCAATCACGCAGACGATCAGTACGTCTTCTTCGACCTGACGTTCGTGCCGCTCATCGAGGGCATCGCCCCGCACTGCCCGAACGTGAAGGGCTGGGTGGCGATGACCGATCGCGCGCACATGCCCACTTCCAGCGTGCCGATGCTCTGCTACGAAGAGCTGCTGGACGCGCAGAGCGCCGACTACACCTGGCCGCAGTTCGACGAGAACACCGCAGCAGGCCTGTGCTACACGTCGGGCACTACGGGCAACCCGAAGGGCGCGCTGTACTCGCATCGATCCACAGTGCTGCATTCGTATGCGTCTGCATTGCCCGATGCGCTCGGGTGCTCGGCGCAGGACGTGATTCTGCCGGTGGTGCCGATGTTCCACGTCAACGCGTGGGGGCTGCCGTATTCGGTGCCGCTGGTGGGCGCCAAGCTCGTCTTCCCGGGGCCGAAACTGGATGGCGCTTCGCTGTTCGAACTGTTCGAGCAGGAGAAGGTCACGTTCTCCGCCGGCGTGCCGACGGTATGGCTGGGCCTGCTGCAACACGTGCAGGCCAACAAGCTGAAATTCTCGACGTTCCGCAAGACCGTGATTGGCGGCTCGGCTGCGCCGCCGGCCATGATCCGTACGCTCAAAGAACTGGACGTCGAAGTCATCCACGCGTGGGGCATGACGGAAATGTCCCCGCTGGGCACCACGTGCAAGCTGATGGGCAAGCATGCCGACCTGCCGGACGAGGCCAAGCAGCATGTGCTCGAACGTCAGGGTCGCGCCATCTACGGCGTCGAGATGAAGATCGTCGATGCCGAGGGCCACGAACTGCCGTGGGACGGCAAGGCTTTCGGCGACCTCTACGTGCGCGGGCCTTGGACCATTCAGAGCTATTACCGCAACGAGGTGTCGCCGCTGGTTGATGGCTGGTTCCCGACGGGGGACGTGGCCAATATCGATGCCGATGGCTACATGCAGATCACAGATCGGAGCAAGGACGTGATCAAGTCGGGCGGTGAGTGGATTTCGTCCATCGATGTGGAAAACGTGGCCGCTGCGCACCCCGGCGTGCACATGGCCGCATGCATCTCGTGCCACCACCCGAAGTGGGACGAGCGCCCGTTGCTGGTGGTGATGAAGAAGCCAGGTGTGGAACTCACGCGTGAGGAGATGCTCAAGTTCTTCGAAGGCAAGGTTGCCAAATGGTGGATTCCGGATGACGTGGTGTTTGTCACCGAAATTCCGCTCACGGCCACCGGCAAGATGCAGAAGCTGAAGCTGCGCGAGCAGTTCAAGGATTATCAGTTCCCCGCTGTACAGGCTTAGCTACATATAGAAACCGCCGCCCGTGCACGGGGTCACCCCGGCACGAGGACGGCGGACGTAAGACAACCGGATCAGGGCCGGCCGCCGCGCGACGGACACGTCGACGCAGCGGGATGAAGCCCGGGCGCGTTGCAACCTGGAGACGCAAGCAGCCGCACGCCCACCAGAGGCATGCGGAGAGTGACTCGCCGGCGGCTCCACCACATGAAGGAGACACGCATGACGAAGTTCCGTCCGTTGGTTGTGGCTGTTGCATGTGTTGCGGCAATCGGTGGGGCAGCTCTGCCCACTGCAGCGTCCGCCGCCGAAACCGTGAAGATCGCCTGGATCGATCCGTTGTCCGGCCTGATGGGCGCGCTGGGTCAGAACCAGTTGCGCAGCTGGCAGTACATTGCCGATCTCGCCACGCAGAAGAACTGGGCCGGCGACGGCACGAAGTTCGAAGTGGTGGGCTTCGACAACAAGCTCTCGCCGCAGGAAAGCCTGACGGCGCTCAAGCAGGTGGCTGATCAGGGCATCCACTACATCGTGCAGGGCAACGGCTCGAGCGTGGGCATGGCGCTGGAAGACGCCGTGGCCAAGTACAACGAGCGTAATCCGGGTAAGGAAATCGTCTACCTGAACTACGCTGCGGTGGATCCGGACATGACGAACAGCAAGTGCAATTACTGGCACTTCCGCCTGGACGCCAACTCCGACATGAAGATGGAAGCGCTGACCAGCTTCCTGGCGAAAGATCCGAAGGTCAAGAAGGTCTACCTGATCAACCAGAACTATTCGTTCGGCCATCAGGTCGCGCGTGCGGCCAAGGAATACCTCAAGCGCAAGCGTCCAGACATCGAGATCGTGGGTGAAGACCTGCACCCGCTGGCGCAGGTGAAGGACTTCTCGCCGTACGTCTCGAAGATCAAGTCGTCGGGTGCCGACACCGTCATCACCGGCAACTGGGGCAGCGACCTGGCACTGCTCATCAAAGCCGGCAAGGATGCAGGCCTGAACGCGAACTTCTATACGTACTACGCCTCGACCACGGGCGTTCCGACAGCGATGGGCTCCGCAGGGGCAGATCATGTGAAATACGTGGGCTACTGGAACGTCAACAACGACGGCTACAAGGGCGCCGATATCGTCGAGGGCTACAAGAAGAAGTACAACGACGATTACTACCTCATGGCGTCGTACACCGGCATCGCCATGCTGGCCAAGGCCATCAAGCAGACGAAGTCGGCCGAGCCTGCCAAGGTGGCCAAGGCCTTCGAAGGCATGAAGGTCGACAGCCTGAACGGCACTTTCGAGATGCGCGCGTCTGACCACCAGGGCCAGCAGCCGCTCTACATCGCCACCTGGGAAAAAACCAACGGCAAGAACGTCAAGTTCGACCAGGAAAACACCGGCTACGGCTGGAAGACCGATGCGGTGCTCGACCAGTACGTCGCGTCGCAGCCGACTTCCTGCCAGATGAAGCGTCCACAGTAAGGCGGCGGGTGGTGTGCCGAAGGGCCGTCCGATGCTATCGTGCGGCGATGTTTTAAACGGAGTCCATGGGCCAGCGCATTGATGCGCTCGCCCGTGCTCCGCCGAATCTGCTGGAAGGGCTGCAGCGTGGAATTTCTAGTCATCAATCTCTTGAACGGCATCAGCTACGGGCTGCTGCTGTTCATGTTGTCTTCGGGCCTGACGCTGATCTTCAGCATGATGGGCGTGCTCAATTTTGCACACGCCAGCTTCTACATGCTGGGCGCGTATTTCGCCTATGTCGTCAGCGGCTATCTGGGCTTCTGGACCGCGTTGATCGTGGCGCCGCTGCTGGTGGGCGCGCTGGGCGCAGTTGTCGAGCGCTTCGGCCTGCGCACGGTGCACCGCTATGGCCACGTGGCCGAACTGCTGTTTACCTTCGGACTGGCCTATCTGATTGAAGAAGGCGTGAAGCTGGTGTGGGGCCTGCCCGCCGTGCCGTACCGCGTGCCGGACGCGCTGGATGGCCCGTTGTTCACGCTGTTCACCTCGTCGTTTCCCAAGTACCGCGCCTTCATGATGCTGGTGTCGTTACTGATGCTGGTTGGCATTTTTCTGCTGCTCACGCGCACGCGTATCGGGCTCGTCATTCAAGCTGCGCTCACGCATCCGGACATGGTGGAAGCGCTGGGTCACAACGTACCGCGCGTGTTCATGCTGGTGTTCGGCGGCGGCTGTGCGCTGGCCGGGTTGGCGGGCGTGATTGGCGGCAACGCGTTCGTGACCGAACCATCGATGGCGGCAGCGGTCGGCTCCATCGTCTTCGTGGTGGCGGTCGTGGGCGGCATGGGGTCTCTTGTGGGCGCGTTCGTTGCGTCGCTGCTGATCGGTTGCATCCAGACCTTTGCCGTCACGCTTGATATTTCGGTGACCAGCGTGCTCGGGAAGATCGGTGTCACGCTCAACCCCGACGTGCCGCTCATCTCGGTCTGGAACCTGACGATTGCGCAAGTCGCACCGGTGCTGCCGTATCTGCTGCTGGTGCTGATGCTGATCTTCCGCCCGCGTGGGCTGATGGGTACGCGGGAGAGCTAAATGGAACGCACCATGCACCAACAAGCGCAACAACAAGCCGCGCTGCCGGCCAACGATCGAGCGCGGACGATGAAGTTCAAGCCTGTCAATCTTGCCCGCTGGATGCTCTGGGCCACCACTGCGCTGGTGATGATCGTGCTGCCGCTCATCTGGCCGCAGGGTTTTGCCATCACGCTGCTTTCGCAGATGGGCATCATGATCATCTTCGCGCTGTCGTACAACATGCTGCTGGGGCAGTCCGGCATGCTGTCGTTCGGGCACGCGGTGTATGCCGGCCTGGGCGCCTTCATGGCCGTGCACCTGCTCAACAAGATCGGCGCCGTGCAGGCGCTGGGCATCGGCGGGCCGCTCGCCGTTGCGCTGTTGCCGATTGCCGGCGGCCTGGGCGGTGCGCTATTCGGCGTGATCTTCGGCTACGTCACCACCAAGAAGTCCGGCACGACGTTCGCCATGATCACGCTGGGTATCGGCGAGATGGTGTTTGCCAGCGCGTTGATGTTTCCGGACTTCTTTGGTGGCGAGGGCGGTGTCTCCACGAACCGCAGCATTGGCGATGCCCTGGCCGGCATCACCTTCGGCCCGGCACGCCAGGTGTATTACCTGATCGCCGCGTGGTGCCTGATTTCAATGGCGCTGATGTACGCCTGGACGCAGACGCCGCTGGGCCGCATCGCCAACGCGGTGCGCGACAACCCTGAGCGCGTGGAGTTCATCGGCTACAACACGCAGCGCGTGCGCTTCCTGGTAGTAATTCTGTCGGCGTTCTTCGCTGGCATTGCCGGCGCGCTGTCGTGCATCAACTTTGAGATCGTGACGGCCGAGAACGTGTCGGCAGTGCGCTCGGGCTCCGTGCTGCTGGCGGCGTTCATTGGCGGCATGGGCAGCTTCTTCGGGCCGATCATCGGCGCGGTGCTCACGGTGTTCTTCACCGTGGCGCTGTCGGGCATCACCAAGGCGTGGCTGCTGTACCTGGGGTTGTTCTTTGTGCTGATGGTCATGTACGCGCCGGGCGGCATCGCCAGCCTTTTGGTCATACATCTGCCGATCCTGCGACGCGGCAAGCTGAAGACGCTCCTGCCAGCTTACGGTTTGGCGATTGTGCCGGCGGTCATCCTGCTGGTCGCGTTGATTTCCACCGTGGAAATGATCTACGCCGTGCAGGACGACGCCTCGGGTGGCGTGGCCACGCTGTTCGGCCTGTCTGTCGAACCGAATACCCTCAAGCCATGGATTGTCACCGCCGTGCTGTGGCTGGTGGGCGCCTTCGGCCTGCGTGCTGCAGCGAGCAAGCTGCGTGCCGCTTGGGACAACGCATTGCAGGAGCCGCAACCATGAGCCAACTGACATCCGGGCCGACCGCCGCGCTCGAGTTGCGCGACGTTCGCAAGCGCTTTGGCGCGACCGAAATCATTCGAGGGGTCAACCTCACCATCGGCAAGGGCGAGCGCCATGCGCTCATCGGCCCGAACGGCGCCGGCAAATCGACCACGTTCAACCTGATCTCGGGCCGCTTCCCGGCCAGCTCGGGCAGCGTGCGCCTGAACGGCGAAGAGATCAGCGGCCTGGCGCCCTTCGAGATCAACCGCAAGGGCCTGTCGCGCAGCTTCCAGATCACCAATATCTTTCATCGCTTGTCGGTGTTCGAGAACCTGCGCTGCGCGGTGCTCTGGTCGCTTGGCTACAAGTATTCGTTCTGGCACAAGCTGGCCGAACTGCGCGACGCACGCGAGCGCGCGGAAGAAGTGCTCGAGCAGATCGGCATGACACATCGGCGTGACGCCGCCGCAGGCCTGCTGACGTACGCCGAGCAACGGGCGCTGGAAATCGGCATCACCATCGCGGGCGGTGCCGACGTGATTCTGCTGGATGAACCCACGGCCGGCATGAGCCGCTCCGAATCCGACCATGCGGTCGAGCTTATCCGCAAGGTCACGGTGGGCAAGACGCTGGTGATGGTCGAGCACGACATGAGCGTGGTGTTTGGCCTCGCCGACCGCATCTCGGTACTCGTCTATGGCGAAGTGATCGCCACCGACACACCCGAAGCCATTCGCAACAACCGGCGCGTGAAGGAAGCCTACCTCGGCACCACGCTGGACGCGAATGAAACCGAATCTGCAGGAGCGCATTGATGGCAACGAATACTCCGATGTTGGAGGTGCGCGACCTGCACGCGTACTACGGCAAGAGCCACATCCTGCACGGCGTCGACATGCATGTGGGCGAGGGCGAGATCGTTGCGCTGCTCGGCCGCAACGGCGTGGGGCGTTCGACCCTGGCCAAGTCCATCATGGGCATGGTGCGGCACGAAGGCGAAATCCTGCTGCGCGGCAAGAACGTGAGTGGCCTGCGAACCTTCGAAGTCGCGCACAAAGGCATCGGCTATGTGCCCGAGAACCGGGATATTTTCCCCACGCTGACGGTGCGGCAGAACCTGTTGCTTGGCGAGAAACGCAATCCCAGTCAGCCCAAGCCGCGCTGGCAGGTCGAAGACATGTACCAGATGTTCCCGCGCCTGAAGGAGCGCGAGAACACCGCCGCCGGTGTGCTGTCGGGTGGCGAGCAGCAGATGCTGACGCTGTGCCGCACGCTGATGGGCGATCCCGACTTCATCATCATCGACGAGCCGACCGAGGGCCTTGCGCCGCTGGTCGTGACGCTCGTGGGCGAGTATCTGAAGACGCTCAAGGAGCGGGGGATCTCCGTGCTGCTGGTGGAGCAGAAACTCGCCATTGCCCTCGACATTTCACAGCGGGTGTATGTGATGGGTCACGGGCAGATCGTGTTTGAAGGAACGCCCCAGCAGTTGAAGGCGGATGGGAAAGTCCGGCAGGAGTGGCTGGAGGTGTAAAGGCCGGATGTTTAACCACACTGAAAAGATGGCCCGCATGGACAATTGTGCGGGCCTTTTTTCTTTCGCTTAGTTGGCAACCACGCCCGTCGCAGCGGCGTTGGTAGGTTCGGGTTGTTGCAGATGCGCCGGGCTGAACTGCATCTCGGTGTACTTCACGAATCGCGTCTTGAATTTCCAGCGGTAAGCCAGCCAGATCGCCACGAACAGAATCACGCCGCAATACGTTGCGATGAAGGCGCCGAAGTTGTCCACCGGTGCAAACAGTGCCTTGGTGTTCTGCCCAAGGATGATCACCGCGCACAGGATCGCCACCATGATCGGCCCGAACGGGAAGAACGGCGACCGATACGCCAGTTGCTCCACGGAGTTGCCCTGGCTCGTGAATCCCTTACGGAATCGATAGTGCGCCAGCGCTATGCCGAACCAGGCGATGAAGCACGTTACCGCAGATGTATTCAGCAGCCACAGGTAGACCACCTGATCGCCAAACAAAGAGCTGAAGAAGCACAGCGCGCCAACAGCGGACGTGGCCAGCAGCGCGCGATGCGGCACGCCATTGGTAGATACCTTGGCAAACCAGCGCGGCGCTTGGCCTTCGAGCGCCAAATCGTACAGAATCCGCGTCGACACATAGAGGCTCGACGTGCCGGACGACAGCAGCGCGGTCAGCACCACCGCATTCATCATCCCGGCCGCAAACGCGAGGCCCGCGTGCTGGAACACCAGCGCAAACGGGCTGACGCCGACGTCCGTCGCTTCATTGCGCAGCAGGTTCGGGTCGGTGTATGGCAGCAGCACGCCAATGATCAGGATCGCCAGCACATAGAACAGCAGAATGCGCCAGAACGTCTGGCGGATGGCGCGGGGGATCGTGCGGGAGGGGTTCTCCGCCTCGCCGGCGGCCACGCCGATGGTTTCGACACCCTGGAACGAGAACCCGGCAATCATCGCCACACCCACCATGGCAGGCACACCGCCCACGATCGGCGCATCACCCACGGTGAAGTTCTGCCAACCCGACTGTGGGCCGCCGTGCATGATGCCGAAGATCATCGCCAGGCCGATCAGCAGGAACACGATGATGGTCACCACCTTGATCATCGAGAACCAGTATTCCGCCTCGCCGAAGCCGCGCACGGAGAAGGCGTTGAGGCCAAACATCAGCAGCAGGAATGCGGCGCTCCAGACCATGCCCGAGATGCCCGGGAACCAGTACTTCATCACGAGTTGCGCGGCCGCCAATTCCACCGCAACGGACACGGCCAGTGCAAACCAGTAGTTCCATCCCAGCGCAAAGCCAAAGCCTTCTTCGACATACAGGCGGCTGTAAGTCACGAACGAACCCGAGACGGGCAGATGTACCGCCAGCTCGCCAAGACTCGTCATCAGGCAATAGACCATCACGCCGATCAGCGTGTAGGTCAGCAGTGCGCCGCCGGGGCCGGCCTGGGCAATGGACGCGCCGGACGCGACGAACAGCCCCGTGCCAATGGCGCCGCCCAGGGCGATCATCATCAGGTGGCGCGAGCGCAGGCGTCGGCGCAGTTCGGATTGGGCTTCGAGCCCGGTGGGGGTGATGGGTGTATGCATAGCCGGTAGCGCCGGAGCAGGCGCCCCAATAAAAGCGCCGGCCGGATGCTGTGCAAACGGCTGGCGGAGCGGGGGGATGGTTACTGTGTACTGTTTGCCACGATCGGCAATTCGGGGCCGGGGTCTTGGCCGGCCAGCGAATCGCGCAATACGGGCGGGCGCGGGAAGTGCATGTCCGGGTAACGGACAATGCCGCCGCCACGCACCAGCCGGTAGCCGATCCAGATCAGGAAGAAGACCGGGATGCCGATGTACGTGGCGATCACCGCCGGCCAATCGACGGTGCCGCTGGTGAACGCCTGGTAGTTCTGGCCCAGCGTGATGACCAGGCACAACCCGAACGCGAACAACGGGCCATATGGGAAGAACCTGGAGCGGTACGGCAACTGCGCCGGATCGTGCCCCTGCGCCACGAGTCCCTTGCGGAAGCGATAGTGGCTCACGGCAATCCCAAGCCACGCCACGAAGCCGGTCATGCCAGAGGTGTTCAGCAGCCACAGGTAGACCGTCTTGTCGCCAAACAGCGAACTCAGGAAACATAGCGCGCCAACGGCGGTCGTGGCCAGTAGTGCATTGCGCGGCACACCGTTCTGGGTGAGTCGCGCAAAGATACGCGGCGCGCGGCCCTCAGTGGCCAGGTTGTAGAGCATGCGCGTGGATGCATACATGCCCGAGTTGCCCGCCGACAGCACCGCGGTCAGGATCACCGCATTCATCAGCCCGGCGGCAAAGGCCAGGCCGGCATGCTTGAACACCAGCGTGAACGGGCTCACGCCAATGTTGGTGACTTCCGTCGACAACAGATTCGGATCGGTGTACGGCACCAGCACGCCGATGATGAAGATCGCCAGCACGTAGAACAGCAGGATCCGCCAGAACACCTGTTTGACCGCACGTGGAATGGTACGCGCCGGGTCGGCCGATTCGCCTGCCGCCACGCCAATCAGCTCCGTCCCCTGGAACGAGAACCCGGCGATCATCGCCACGCCGATCATCGCCGGCAGCCCACCCACGAACGGCGCATCATCGATCGTCAGGTTCTGCAGGCCCGATTGCGGACCGCCCTTCATGATCCCGAAGATCATCGCCAGGCCAATGCCGATAAAGCAGATGACCGTAACGACCTTGATGAGCGCGAACCAGTATTCCGCCTCGCCAAAGCCGCGCACCGAGATGGCGTTGAGCAGGAACATGATGGCGAGGAACACGGCGCTCCACAGCACGCCCGGCACATCGGGAAACCAGTAATGCATGACGAGCTGCGCGGCCGCCAGTTCAACGGCAATCGTCACGGCCCAGTTGTACCAATAGTTCCAGCCGAGCGCGAAGCCGAAGCCTTCGTCCACGTACAGCGCGCCGTAGGTGGCAAACGACCCGGAAACCGGCATATAGGCGGCAAGCTCGCCCAGGCTGGTCATCAGAAAGTAGACCATTGCCCCGATCAGGATGTAGGCGGCGAGGGCGCCTCCGGGGCCGGCCTGCGAGACCGACGCCCCCGAGGCCACGAAGAGCCCGGTGCCGATCGACCCGCCGATGGCGATCATGGTGAGATGGCGCGCGCGCAAGGTGCGGCGCAAGCCCGGCGTCTCTGAAGACGGGGTAGCGTGTTCTGACATGGATACAGAGTGGTCGATTTTGCTCGGATCGCGAATCAAATCGACGAAATGTGACGAGACGTTCCCGCGCCTGATGGGCACCCGGCAAACGAAATGCGCGACTCTATCAAAACCGTCACGTAGCGG
This sequence comes from Ralstonia sp. PBBBR1, assembly GCF_002256165.1. NCBI lineage: Bacteria > Pseudomonadati > Pseudomonadota > Betaproteobacteria > Burkholderiales > Burkholderiaceae > Ralstonia > Ralstonia sp. PBBBR1. The sequence continues at coordinate 175,759 of NZ_NKIL01000002.1, forward strand.
GCAAAAAATCCATGCTGCAGCACCCGCGTTTGAACCTGCCGGGGCGTGCCGCATCGCCCGCCAGACGGCGCCGTGCAGCGCAAAAATAAAAATTGAACGACCGTGCTATTTTGTGTATTCTGTGTCGAGTCGCGGCCTTACCGCGCGTTAAAAAAACGATAGTTGAGAGACAGTTCAACCGCGAGGCACGGTGCGCCTGATCTGCCGGCCCTCGCATCACCAAAGGAACCAGCATGACCGCGGAGTACAAGGTCCAGGACGGCGTTGCCGTCATCACGCTCAGCAACCCGCCCGTCAACGGCCTTGGCCACTCCACGCGCCTGGGCATCGTTGAAGGCATGGTGAAAGCGGGCGACGACGCCAACGTCAAGGCCATCGTGATCACCGGTGCGGGCAAGGCCTTCTCGGGCGGCGCCGATATCCGCGAGTTCAACACGCCCAAGGCCACGCAAGAGCCGACGCTGCACGCTGTCATCAAGGCAGTCGAGTCGAACAGCAAGCCGGTCGTGGCGGCCATCCATTCGGTGGCGATGGGCGGCGGGCTGGAACTGGCGATGGGCTGCCATTTCCGCGTGGCCGCACCAGGCGCACAAATTGCGCTTCCCGAGGTCAAGCTGGGGATTTTGCCGGGCGCGGGCGGTACGCAACGCCTGCCGCGCGCAATCGGCTTGGAGCCCGCTCTGAACATGATTGTCTCGGGCAACGCCATCCCCTCGGAAAAGCTCGCCAAGAGCGGTCTGTTCGACCAGATGATCGAAGGTGACCTGATGGCCGGTGCCATCGATTTCGCACTGAAGGCCGCAGCCGAGGGCAAGCTGCCGAAGCTGCGCGATCGCAAGGTCGAGCACGACAATCCGCAAGGTTTCCTGCAATTTGCGCGCAACACCGTCGCGGCCGTCGCCAAGAACTTCCCGGCGCCGGGCAAGTGCGTTGACGCCGTGCAGGCCGCCGTGGAAAAGCGTTTTGACGACGGCATCAAGTTTGAGCGCGACCTGTTCATCGAACTGGTGAATACGTCCGAATCGCGCGCACTGCGCCACGCCTTCTTTGGTGAACGCGCTGCAAGCAAGATCCCCGATGTGCCGGAAGATACGCCAGTGCGCAAGGTGGAGAAGGTTGCCGTGATCGGCGCCGGCACGATGGGCGGCGGCATCTCGATGAACTTCCTCAACGCAGGCATTCCGGTCACGATGCTGGAAACCAAGCAGGAAGCGCTGGACCGCGGCGTCGCCACCATCCGCAAGAACTACGAGAACAGCGCCAAGAAGGGCAAGCTCACGCAAGAGAAGGTCGAGCAGCGCATGGCCCTGCTGACCCCGACGCTGTCCTACGACGACATCAAGGATGCCGACCTCGTCATCGAGGCCGTCTTTGAAGAAATGGGCGTCAAGGAAGTCGTGTTCAAGAAGCTGGACGAAGTCGTCAAGCAGGGCGCAATCCTGGCGTCGAACACCTCCACGCTGGACGTCGACAAGATCGCCAGCTTCACCAAGCGCCCGCAAGACGTTGTCGGCATGCACTTCTTCAGCCCGGCCAACGTGATGAAGTTGCTGGAAGTCGTGCGCGGCAAGGACACCGCCAAGGACGTGCTGGCCACCGTCATGAAGCTGGCCAAGGCCATCAAGAAGACGGCCGTTGTTTCCGGCGTGTGTGACGGCTTCATCGGCAACCGCATGATCGAGCAGTACAGCCGCCAGGCCGGCTACCTGCTGGACGAAGGCGCGCTGCCCGAGCAGGTCGACAAGGCCATCGAGAAGTTCGGCTTTGCCATGGGCCCGTTCCGCATGGGCGATCTGGCCGGCAACGACATCGGCTGGGCCATCCGCAAGCGCCGCGCCGTGGACAAGCCGGACATCGTCTATTCGAAGACCGCCGATCTGCTGTGCGAGATGGGCCGCTTTGGTCAGAAGACCGGCGGCGGCTGGTACGACTACAAGGCGGGCGACCGCAAGCCGTATCCGAACCAGCAGGTCAACGACATGATCGTCCAGCACTCGAAGGATCTGGGCATCACGCGCCGTAAGATTTCGGACGAGGAAATCGTCGAGCGCCTGGTGTTCGCGCTGGTCAACGAAGGCGCGAAGATCCTGGAAGAGGGCATTGCCTCCAAGGCTTCCGACATCGACATGGTGTACCTGACCGGCTACGGCTTCCCGCTGTTCCGCGGTGGCCCGATGCTCTACGCAGACACGGTCGGCCTGTACAACGTCGCGCAAGCCATGCACCGCTACAGCAAGGGCTACCACGGTGAAGCGTGGAAGGTTGCCCCGCTGCTGCAGAAGCTGGCCGATGAAGGCAAGGGCTTTAATGGCTGAATGAGCAGCTAATCAATCGACTGACGCGACTGAACCACCATGCAACTGACGTCCACCGATTGCCTGTTGATCATCGACGTGCAGAACGATTTTCTGCCCGGCGGTGCACTGGCCGTGCCGGACGGCGACCAGGTCATCCCGGTCGTCAACCTGCTCGCCAAGGCATTCGGGGCCGTTGGTCGTACTGTGCTGACGCAGGACTGGCATCCGAGCGAGCACGTCTCGTTTGCGGCCAACCATCCGGGCACGCAGCCGTTTGGCACGATCGATTTGCCGTATGGGCAGCAAGTGCTGTGGCCGGTGCACTGTGTGCAGCACAGCGCGGGTGCCGCGCTGGCCGATGGGCTGAATGTGCCGCATGCCCAGTTGATCGTCCGCAAGGGCTATCACCCGCACATCGACAGCTATTCCGCATTCTTTGAAGCGGATCGCAAGACGCCGACCGGCCTGCTCGGCTATCTGCGCGAGCTTGGGGTCGAGCGCGTGTTCTGCGTTGGCCTCGCCACGGATTTTTGCGTGGCGTGGTCGGCGCTGGATGCGCGTGCGGCGGGGCTGGACGTCGCTGTCATCGAGGATGCCTGTCGCGCGATCGACCTCAACGGTTCGCTGGTGCAGGCGTGGCAGCGCATGACGGATGCGGGCATCGCGCGGTTGCAGTCGCACACAGTCTTGAACGGATAACGGAACACATCGGGCGCTGCCGGAGCCGCGCCCGCCACCAGATACGAGGAGCAACACCATGACCGAAGCAGTCATCGTTTCCACCGCACGTACCGGCCTGGCCAAGAGCTGGAAGGGCGCCTTCAACATGACGCACGGCGCCACGCTGGGCGGCCATGCGGTTCAGCACGCCATCGAGCGCGCCAGGATCGAGCCGGGCGAAGTGGAAGACATCCTGATGGGCTGTGCGAATCCGGAAGGCGCAACGGGCGCCAACATCGCTCGCCAGATCGCCCTGCGTGCCGGCTGCCCCGTGACCGTGCCGGGCGCGACCGTCAACCGCTTCTGCTCGTCGGGCCTGCAGACCATCGCCATGGCGGCGCAGCGTGTGATTGCCGATGAAGGCGACATCTTCGTGGCGGGCGGCGTGGAATCCATCTCGTGCGTGCAGCAGGAAATGAACCGCCACATGATGACCGAAGGCTGGCTCAACAAGCACAAGCCGGAAATCTACTGGAGCATGCTGCAGACCGCCGAGAACGTCGCCAAGCGCTACAACATCGCCAAGGAGCGCATGGACGAGTACGGCGTGCAAAGCCAGCAGCGCGCCGCTGCCGCCGCTGCAGCCGGCAAGTTCGACGACGAAATCGTCCCGATGACCACGGTGATGGGCGTGGCCGATGCCAAGACCGGCCAGCTCATGACGCGCGAAGTCACGATCTCAGCCGACGAAGGCATTCGCGCTGACACCACGCTCGAAGGCGTGTCGAAGATCCGCACGGCCATGCCCGGCGGCGTGATCACCGCCGGCAACGCCAGCCAATTCTCCGACGGCGCATCCGCTGCTGTGGTGATGAATGGCAAGGTGGCAGCCGCCAAGGGCCTGCAGCCGTTGGGCGTGTTCCGCGGTTTTGCCGTGGCCGGCTGCGAGCCGGACGAAATGGGCATCGGCCCCGTCTTTGCCGTGCCCAAGCTGCTGAAGAAGGCGGGTCTCAAGGTTGAAGACATTGGCCTGTGGGAACTGAACGAAGCGTTTGCTGTGCAGGTGCTGTACTGCGCAGACAAGCTGGGCATCCCGATGGACCGCCTGAACGTCAACGGCGGCGCCATCGCCGTGGGCCATCCGTACGGCGTGTCGGGCGCACGCCTGGTCGGCCACGCGCTGATCGAAGGCAAGCGCCGCGGCGTCAAGTACGTGGTCGTGACCATGTGCATTGGCGGCGGCCAAGGCGCAGCCGGCCTGTTCGAGGTGCTCTAAAGCCAAGCAGGCTCCCCCTCAAAACGGGAGCCTGATTTGTTTCCGCTGGAACTGGCTTGATCGCCAGAGCATGCACCCAGATGGTTGGGCCGCTCTCGCCCTAGATGACGCCTTGAATTTCTTTAAGCGGGCGGAAAAAAGAAGGACTGCTGTCTAAGCGCGGCGAGTTTCGGACCTTCTCCGCCCGGTTACGGAAATTCAAGGAATCTTGCGCCATCTCGGGCGCGCCTTCTTTGCTTACTTTCTTTGGCAAGACAAAGAAAGTGAGTCGGCCCCGGCAGGGGACGAAACTCAGGATGCACCAACATCATGTCCTCGAAACTGCTATCCCGCCGCGACCTCAGCTTCCTGCTCTACGAATGGCTCAACGTTGAGTCACTCACAAGCATTCCCCGTTACGCCGACCACTCCCGCGAAACCTTCGACGCCGCGCTCGACACCTGCGAGCGCATCGCAACGGATCTGTTTGCTCCGCATAACAAGAAAAACGACCAAGAAGAACCGCACTTCGACGGCACCAAGGTCCACATCATTCCCGAGGTCAAGGCAGCGCTGGACGCCTTCAACAAAGCGGGCCTGATGGCTGCCGGGCAAGACTTTGAACGTGGCGGCATGCAACTGCCCACGGTGGTCGAAAAAGCCGGCTTCGGTTTCTTCAAGGCGGCCAACGTTGGCACCAGTTCGTATCCGATCCTCACGATCGGCAACGCGAATCTGCTGCTTGCGCACGGCACGCCCGCGCAGATCGAGACGTTCGTGCAGCCGGAGATGGAAGGCCGCTTCTACGGCACGATGTGCCTGTCGGAGCCGCAGGCCGGCTCGTCGCTCTCGGACATCGTCACGCGGGCCGAGTACGAGGGCGAATCGCCGCTCGGCGCGCAGTACCGTTTAACCGGCAACAAGATGTGGATCTCCGCCGGTGAACATGAGCTGTCGGAAAACATCGTCCACCTTGTGCTGGCGAAGATCCCCGGCCCGGACGGCAAGCTGATTCCGGGCGTGAAGGGTATCTCGCTGTTCATCGTGCCGAAGTTCCTCGTCAACGCCGATGGCTCGCTCGGCGAGCGCAACGACGTCGTGCTGGCCGGCCTGAACCACAAGATGGGCTATCGCGGCACGACCAACTGCCTGCTGAATTTTGGTGAGGGCACGCAGTTCCGTCCGAAGGGCGCAGATGGCCAGCCGCGCGCTGGCGCCATCGGTTACCTCGTCGGCGAGCCGCACAAGGGTCTCGCATGCATGTTCCACATGATGAACGAGGCGCGCATCGGCGTCGGCATGGGCGCAACGATGCTTGGCTACACGGGTTATCTGCACGCGGTGGACTACGCGCGCAATCGCCCGCAGGGCCGCCCGGTCGGGCCATCGGGCAAGGATGCAGCATCTCCGCAGATCCGTATCGTCGATCACGCCGACGTGCGTCGCATGCTGCTGGCGCAGAAGGCGTATGTGGAAGGCGCGCTCGGCCTGAACCTGTATTGCGCCAAGCTCGTCGATGAAGAACGCGGGGAAACCGACGCAGCCAAACGCGCCAAGCTCGGTCTGCTGCTCGACATCCTCACGCCGATTGCCAAGAGTTGGCCGTCGCAGTGGTGCCTGGAGGCCAACAGCCTGGCGATCCAGGTGCATGGCGGTTACGGCTACACGCGCGAATACAACGTCGAACAGTTCTACCGCGACAACCGCCTGAACCCGATTCACGAAGGTACGCACGGCATCCAGGGCCTGGACCTGCTGGGCCGCAAGGTCGTGATGCAGGACGGCGCTGCCTTCGCCGCGCTCGGTGAGCGCGTGCAGGCCACCGTGGGCCGCGCGCTGGAAACCGACGATGAAACGCTGGTCGGCTACGGTCGTGCGCTCGGCATGGCGACGCAGAAACTGGCCAAGGTCACGCAGACGCTGTGGGCCGCCGGCGACCCGCGCGTGACGCTGGCGAATGCCTCGGTCTATCTGGAAGCGTTCGGCCACGTCGTCGTCGCGTGGATCTGGCTGGAGCAGGCGCTGGCCGCCGCCAAGACATTGCCGGCCGCCCAAGGCGAAGACGCTGATTTCTACCGCGGCAAGCTGCAGGCCGCGCGCTATTTCTTCCAGTGGGAACTGCCGAAGATCGACCCGCAGATCGTGCTGCTGGGCTCGCTCGACACGACCACGCTGGACATGCAGGACGCCTGGTTCTGACGGCATCGCACAACCACAACGAGACACAGGAGACACCATGGGTACGCTGAAACACCTCTTCGATCTTTCCGGCAAGACGGCGCTGATCACCGGCGGTTCGCGCGGGCTCGGCCTGCAGATTGCCGAAGCATTGGGCGAGCAGGGCGCGCGCATCGTTTTGTCTGCCCGCAAGGCCGATGAGCTGAAGGAAGCGCAGGCGCACCTGAAATCCCTCGGCATCGAGGCCGACTGGATCGCCGCCGACGGCGCCGTCGAAGCCGACATCCAGCGCCTGGCCGACGAGGCGCTGGCCAAACTCGGCCACGTCGACATTCTCGTCAACAACGCGGGCGCGACGTGGGGCGCACCGGCTGAAGACCACCCGGTCGAAGCGTGGGACAAGGTGATGAACCTGAACATCCGCGGCCTGTTCCTGCTCACGCAGCAGATCGGCAAGCGCTCGATGATCCCGCGCAAGTACGGAAAGATCGTCAACGTGGCGTCGATTGCAGGCCTGAAGGGCAACCCGCCGGGCTCGCTGGATACGATCGCCTACAACACCAGCAAGGGTGCGGTGGTCAACTTCACGCGCGCGCTGGCGGGCGAGTGGGGCGAGCACAACATCACCGTCAATGCGATTGCACCTGGCTTCTTCCCGTCGAAGATGACGCGCGGCTCGCTAGAGAAGCTCGGCGTGGACAAGCTAGCCGAACGCTCGCCGCTGCACCGCATTGGCGACGACGAAGACCTCAAGGGCGTGGCCGCGCTGTTCGCGTCGGATGCGTCCAAGCACATCACGGGCCAGATCCTCGCCGTCGACGGCGGCGTGAGCGTGGTCTAATTTCGGCTGCTTCTTACTCTTTCTGACGCAGCATGAACGCAGACAACAACGGTTTTCCGATCGACATCCCTTTCCTCAAGCTTCTCGGCATGCGCTGCCTGAAGGTGGCCGATGGCGAGGGCGTGGTCGAACTTGCACTCGAAGCCGAGCACATGAACAGTTGGGAAATGGCCCACGGCGGCGTGACCATGACGATGCTCGACGTCGCCATGGCCATGGCCGGCCGATCGGCCGACGTGCATGGCCGCGGCGTGGTGACGATCGAGATGAAGACGGCGTTCATGCAGCCCGGGCGCGGCACGCTCAAGGCGAGCGCCCGTTGCGTGCATGAGTCCACCACCATGGCGTTCTGCGAAGGCGAGGTGCGTGACGCAGATGACAAGCTGGTCGCACGCGGTTCGGGCACCTTCAAGTTCGTCAAGCGCATGCCACCGCCGCGCACGCCCGAACCCGGTGCGGACGGCTGATCAGACAACACCTCAGTTGGAGTACCCAGTTGCACATCGGATAGCGTCCGACACACAAGAAGAGCAACCACGGAGACACCCATGCAACAACCCGCGCGGCGGACGGCGTCTGCCCTTGCCATCACTCTGCTTTGCTGCACCGGACTGACCATGACCTTGGAAGGATGCGCCTCCAGTTCCGCACCGGCTGCCGCACCGGCCGGCGACACGCAAACCACCGTGCAGGCGCCGACCGCACCGACGCCGCCGATGCAGAAACCGCTCACGGCCGACGAGTCCGATCCGAGCAGGATGGGCTGGATGCAGGGCTTTCCGCCGCCGCCCGATCGCATCATCCGCTTTGACTTGGCGGGCAACATGTTCCCGCGCACGCGCTACGGTTATAGCCACATGCGCGAGTTTGTGCCGACGCGTGTGGTGTGGCGCGGCGACGGTCCGGTCAGCAAGCTGCCGCGCGCCGAGCGCGATATCAGCGGCGTGTTGTTTACCGATCCGAACGGCACGCGCCGCACGTTTGCCGAGGCGCTCAAGCTGACCTACACCGACGGCATCCTCGTCATGCACAAGGGAAAGGTTGTCTACGAGCGTTACTTCGGCGCGCTCGATGCGCATACGCAGCACATCGCCATGTCGGTCACGAAATCGTTTGTCGGCACGCTAGCCGCCATGCTGGTGGCCGACGGCAAGCTCGATCCGGCCGCGCCGGTGACGCAGTACGTGCCGGAGCTGAAGGACACGGCCTATGGCGACGCCACTGTGCGCCAGGTCATGGACATGACGGTGGGCGTGCGTTATTCCGAAAACTACGCCGATCCGAACGCCGATGTCTGGGCCTACGCCCGCGCCGGCGGCATGCTGCCGCGGCCGGCGGGCTACAAGGGCCCTGACAATTTCTACGATTACCTGACGACGCTGCGCAAGGAAGGCGAGCACGACGCGGAGTTCGCGTACAAGACCGTCAACGCCGAAACGCTGGCGTGGATCGTGCGCCGTGCGTCGAACAAATCGCTGGCGGCGCTGCTGTCCGAGCGCATCTGGCAACCGATGGGGGCACAGGATGACGCGTACTTCTCGATCGACAGCATCGGTACCGAATCGGGCGGAGGTGGCCTGAACACCACGCTGCGCGATCTGGCGCGCTTTGGCGAGATGATCCGCAACGACGGCCGCTTCAACGGCAAGCAGATCCTGCCCAAAAGTGTGATCGACGACATTCGCCGGGGCGGCGACCCGGCCAAGTTTGCCAAGGCAGGCTACACGACGCTGCCCGGCTATTCGTATCGCAACATGTGGTGGGTTTCGAGCAACGAGCACCACACGTTCGAAGCGCGCGGCATCCATGGCCAGCGCATCTATATTGATCCGGTGGCCCAGATGACGATCGTGCGCTATGCCTCGCACCCGATCGCTGCCAATGCTGCCAATGATCCGGTCACGCACCGCGCCTATGCGGCGCTGGCCGAGTACTTCATGCAACACAAGTAACAACCCGAACCAACACCGATATCCGATATTCAGGAGCGTTTTTCATGTCGAAGACCTATCAGCGCATCGTTCTGGCTTCGCGCCCGCAAGGGGCCGTGACGCCCGACAATTTCCGCCTGGAGACGGTGGACATCCCCGAGCTGCAGGACGGCCAGGTGCTGGTGCGCAACCATTTCCTGTCGCTCGATCCGTACATGCGCGGCCGCATGAACGACAGCAAGTCGTATGCGCAACCGCAGCCGCTGGATGAAGTGATGATCGGCGGCACGGTGGGCGTGGTGGAAGCGTCCAAGAACCCGTCGTTTGCCGTGGGCGATGCCGTGGTCGGCATGTTCGGCTGGCAGGAAGTGGGCGTGTCGGACGGCCGCGGCATCCAGAAGGTCGATACGCGCCACATTCCGCTGTCGGCGTATCTCGGTTCGGTGGGCATGCCGGGCGTGACGGCGTGGTATGGCCTGAACAAGATCATGCTGCCGAAGCCCGGCCAGACCGTGGCCGTGAGCGCCGCTTCGGGCGCGGTGGGGAGCGTGGTCGGCCAGCTTGCCAAGCTCAAGGGCTGCCGCGTGGTGGGCTTTGCCGGTGGCAAGGACAAGTGCGATTACGTGGTCAACGAACTGGGCTTTGACGCCTGCATCGACTACAAGGCCGCCAGTGACGCGAAAGAGCTGTACAAGATGCTCAAGGAAGCGACGCCCGACGGTATCGATTCGTACTTTGAGAACGTCGGTGGCGCGATCCTGGATGCGGTGCTCTCCCGCATGAACGCGTTCGGCCGCATCGCCATGTGCGGCATGATCGCCGGCTACGACGGTCAGCCGCTGCCGCTGCAGAACCCGCAGTTGATCCTGGTGTCGCGCCTGACCATCGAGGGCTTCATCGTCTCCGAACACATGGACGTGTGGCCGGAAGCACTGCGCGAGCTGGGCGGCTTCGTGGCGCAGGGCAAGCTGAAATTCCGCGAGAGCGTGGCACAGGGCTTGGCGAGCGCACCGGAAGCATTCATGGGCCTGCTCAAGGGCAAGAACTTCGGCAAGCAACTCGTCAAGCTGGTTTGAGCTGCGCCGCACGCGGACTGTCAATCGCTTGACAGTCCGCTGGGCGAGGGCCGCCACAGAATGGCCCCACCCACAACGAACGCGTGAAGGAGACACCATGAACGCACCTGCAACCACGCAAGCCAAGCGGCCCGACAGCATGGCCGCCAGTCTCAGCCCCGAGGCTGCCGCGCGCTATCGCAACCTGCCGCGCCCGCCGCAATTTGCCACCGTTGAAGAAGAGCGCCTGCATCGCAAACAGCGCCTGGCTGCGGCGTTTCGCTTGTTCTCCAAATTCGGTTTCGACGAAGGTGTGGCCGGACACATCACGGCGCGCGATCCGGAACACCAGGACAGCTTCTGGGTGAACCCGTTCGGTGTGCATTTCAGCCAGGTGACGGTATCGAACCTGATCCGCTGCGATCACCACGGCAACGTGGTGGAAGGGGATTACCCGGTCAACGCCGCAGCGTTTGCGATTCACTCGCGCGTGCACCAGGCGCGCCCCGACGCGGTGGCCGCTGCGCACTCGCACAGCACGTACGGACGGGCGTGGTCGACGCTCGGCCGCAAACTCGACCCGCTTACGCAAGACGTGTGCGCCTTTTATGGCGACCACGCTGTGTATGACGATTTCGGCGGCGTAGTGGTCGAGCTGGACGAAGGCCAGCGCATTGCAGAAGCGCTGGGCGACAACAAGGCCGCCATCCTGCAGAACCATGGCCTGCTGACGGTCGGCAAGACGGTCGACGAAGCAGCGTGGTGGTTCATCACGATGGAGCGCTCGTGCCAGGTGCAGTTGCTGGCCGAAGCCGCTGCCGCACGCACGGGCGAAGCACCGCGCACGATTTCCGATGCCGCTGCCCGTCAGGCGTATTCCATCGTCGGATCGGCGCAGGCGGGGTGGTTCCAGTTCCAGCCGCTGTATGCGCGCATCGTCAAAGAACAACCCGATCTGCTCGACTGATCGGCAACGCACATTTCTGGAGCCCGCATGACGGACCTGATCCTGCATCACTACGCCACCTCGCCGTTTTCTGAGAAGGTGCGTTTGATCCTCGGCTACAAAGACCAGCCGTGGAAGTCCGTCACGGTGCCGCCGATCTTGCCCAAGCCCGATGTGATGCCGCTGACCGGCGGCTACCGGCGCACACCGTTCCTGCAGATCGGCGCGGACATCTATTGCGATACCGCGCTGATCGCGCAGACGCTGGAGTCCATCCATCCCGCGCCGACGCTGTATCCCGCAAAGCATGCCGCTGCGGTGTTTTCAATGGCGCAGTGGGCCGATACGGCGCTGTTCTGGGCTACAGCGACATTCGTGACGCAACCGGCGGGCTTCCAGAGCCTGTTTGGCGACGCGCCAGAAGCATACGTCAAAGCCTTCGTGGAAGACCGCAAGGCGATGCGTGCGGGTGGCACCGGTTTGCGCACGCCGCTGCCGGAAGCCACCGCCACGCTGAATGTTTTCCTGGCGCAGCTGCAACGTCAACTCGCCACGGGCGAACGCATCTTCCTGTTTGGCGAGCAGCCAACCGTGGCCGATTTTTCCGTCTACCACTGCCTGTGGTTCATCCGCCGTGCGACGGCGGTGGCCGGTATTCTCGATGCGCACCCGGAAGTCGTGGCATGGATGCATCGCGTTGCGGCGTTCGGGCACTCGCAAGCGCAACCGATGACCCCGGCCGAGGCGCTGGACGTTGCCAGGGCCGCAGCACCGCGTGCGCTGACGGAAACGAACGCTACCTTCGACGATAGCTACGGCGTGCCCAAAGGCACGCGCGTGACGGTGGCGGCGGTCGACTACGGCGTCGATCCTGTCGAAGGGGACCTCGTCGTCTCCACGCGCGACAGCGTTGGCGTGCTGCGCGAAGACCCGCGCGTCGGCCAGGTGGTGGTGCATTTTCCGCGCGTGGGTTATGCCGTGCGCAAGGTCGAGGCGGCAGGCTGACACGGCTTTGCCATCTCGATCGCCTTTCCTACTACAACGACATCAGTGAGACACGTATGAAGCAATTCGCAGGCGGTGTGGCCGTCATCACGGGCGGTGCGTCGGGTTTTGGCAAGGAGTTCGCCAAGATTGGTGCCGGGTTGGGCATGAAGCTGGTGCTGGCCGATATCCAGCAGGATGCGCTGGATGCCGCCGTGGCCGAATTCTCGGCGCAGGGCGTGGAAGTGATCGGCCTGCGCGTCGACGTGTCGAAGGTGGAAGACGTGCAAGCGCTGGCCGATGCCGCCATCAAGGCGTTCGGCAAGGTCAACCTCCTGTTCAACAACGCCGGCGTGGGTGCGGGCGGGCTGATCTGGGAGAACACCGAGCGCGACTGGGATTGGGTGCTCGGCGTGAACCTGCACGGCGTCATCCACGGTGTACGCATCTTCACGCCGCTGATGCTCGAAGCCGCCAAGAAAGATCCGTCTTACGAGGGTCATATCGTCAATACGGCGTCGATGGCAGGGCTGCTGAATGCGCCGGCCATGGGCATCTACAACGTGTCCAAGCACGCGGTGGTGGCGCTGTCCGAATCGCTGTATCAGGACTTGAGCCTGGTCACCGAAAAGATCCATTGCTCGGTGCTGTGCCCGTACTTCGTGCCGACCGGCATCACGCAGTCTGACCGCAACCGCCCACAGGATCTGGCCAACACGGCGCCGCCCACCAAGTCGCAGCTCGTTTCGCGCGCCATGTCGGAAAAGGCGGTCAGCTCCGGCAAGGTCACCGCCGAGCAGGTCGGCCAGATGACCTTCGATGCGATCCGCAACGCGGGCTTCTACATCTACTCGCACCCACACGCGCTGGCGCCCGTGCAGCATCGTTTTGAAGACATCGTCTCGCAGCGCAATCCGTCCGATCCGTTTGAAGGCAAGCCAGACGTGCGTGCGCGTCTGGTCGATGCGCTGCGCGGGTAACCCCACCTCCACGACTGCCATAACGCCGAGATCGCCATGAACACTGCAACGGCTGCCGCCATCACGGAATCGCAATTCGCCGATCTGCCCAACGGCACGCGGCTCCATTACGCCAGCGCCGGCAAGCGCGGCGCACCGCTGATGCTGTTCGTACACGGCTTTCCGGAGTTCTGGTACGAGTGGGAAGCGCAGCTGGCTGCGTTTGGCGCCACGCACTTTGCCGTAGCGCCCGACATGCGTGGGTTCAACCTGTCGAGCAAGCCGGCTGCGGTGGATGCGTATCGACCGAAATTTCTCGTGCAGGATCTGGAGCAGTTCATCGCGGCGCTCGGCTATGAGCGAGCGATTGTGGTCGCGCATGACTGGGGCGGGGCGATCTGCTGGAACCTTGCCATTCAGCATCCGGAGTTGGTCGAGCGGTTGGTGATCGTCAATTCGCCGCACCCGTGGGTGTTTGCGAATGCGCTGCTGAGCGATCCCGCGCAGCAGGCTTCATCAGCGTATATGAATTGGCTACGCCAGCCGGGCTCGGAGGAGGCGCTGGCCGCCAACGACTTCGAAAAGCTCGAAGGTTTCTTCAGCGGCATGGGCCAGCCCGTGGCCGAATGGTTCACGCCCGAGGTGCGGGCGCGCTACCACGCGGCCTGGAGCCAGCCGGGCGAAGGCGGCTCGCATGGCCTGACAGGCGGCGTCAACTATTACCGCGCCTCGCCGCTGCACCCGCCCAGCGAGGGCACGGCGCCGCTGCGCATCGACCAGATGCCGCCCGAGGCGTTTATTGTGAAGGTGCCCACGCTCGTGATCTGGGGCGAGATGGACATGGCGCTGCCGAAAAGCCTGCTCAACGGGTTGGAACGCTTCATTCCTGACATGCGCCTGGAGCGCATTCCCGACGGCACGCACTGGGTCGTGCACGAACAACCGGAGCGTGTTACTGCGCTGATCCGGTCGTTCGTTTCCTGAACGCCCGGGTTACATCGATTCCGCCAGCATGCGGCGGTAGTCGTCCGCCGTGGCGATGCGCGGGTTGGTCTTGTGGCAGTGGTCGAGCAGGGCGCCTTCCACGACGTGTTCCAGCGCATCTTCGGGCACGCCCATCTGGCGCAGGCCGGTCGGCAGACCCAGGCGCGCCGTCAGGTCGTGCACGGCCTGGGCAAGGTCCGCGCCCGCCGGCAGGTTCATCACGCGGCGCATGCGAGCGTAGCGGTTGTCGCGCACCACCGTCTCGGCTGTCTCGTTGAAGCGCAGCACCGCCGGCAGCACCACCGCATTCAGCGTGCCGTGATGCAACCCAGTCTTGCCGTCGACCTTCACGCCGCCCAGCGGGTGCGACAACGAATGCACGCACCCCAAGCCCTTCTGAAACGCCATCGCACCCTGCATCGACGCGCTCATCATGTTCAGCCGCGCATCGCGGTCGGCGCCATCGCGCGTGGCACGTTCGATGTTGGCCCATGCGCGCTCGAGGCCATCCAGTGCGATGCCGTCCGCAGGCGGGTTGAACGCCGGTGCCAGGAAGGTCTCGATGCAATGCGCAATCGCGTCCATGCCGGTGGCGGCCGTCAGCGCGGGCGGCAGACCAAGCGTCAATTCTGCGTCGCAGATGGCCGACTTGGGCAGCAGATGCCATGAGTGGAAGCCGAGCTTGCGGCCGTCTGCCAGGATGATGATTGCGCCGCGCGCCACCTCGCTGCCGGTACCGGCCGTGGTAGGAATCGCAATCAACGGCGCTGCCGCTTCCGTGATCTTCGTGCTACCGCCCTCGATGGTCGCGTAGGTGGTGAGGGGCTCCGGATGCGTGGCCGCAATCGCAATCCCTTTGGCCAGGTCGATTGACGAACCGCCGCCAATGGCGATCAGCCCGTCGCAGCCGGCGTCCTTGTACTGCGCCGTGGCCTTCAGCACCATCGCCTCGGTTGGGTTGGAGGGCGTTTCGTCGAACACGGTGACGGGCAAGCCGCCCGTGGCGTCAATGGCGCGCTGTGCCAGCCCTGCGGCGGCTACGCCCTTGTCGGTCACGATCATCGGCCGGCGGATGCCGACGCGTGCGCATTCGCTTTTCAGTTCATTGATGGTGCCGAAGCCAAGGTGAACGTGCGTGAGGTAGAAGATGAGGGCCATGCTGTCTCCAGAGGGTGTTGGTCTGCATCGCCCGTCTTGTCGTGCGGGCGTGGTTCAATGGATACTCCGATGATAGCCAAATTAGAACGATCGTTCAGTTCCCGCCCTCATGCAGCACCCGTCTCTCGACCCGCACGTCGCCCAGTTACTCGATCTGGTTGCGCGTGCCAAGCGTCCGCCGCTGAATGCCCTTGACCCAGCCGACGCGAAGATCGCTTACGAAAAAAGCAGCCCCATTGTCGACATCCCGGCCATCCCGCTGGAAGCCGTGCACGACCTGGCGGTGCCGGCGCGCGACGGCCATGCCATTCCCATCCGCACGTACGCGGCGCGTGAGGCCAGCTGGGCCGATCCGCTGCCGTTGCTGGTGTATTTCCACGGCGGTGGTTTTACCGTGGGCAGCATCAAGACGCACGACCAGCTTTGCCGGTCGCTGGCGGCCAAATCGGGGGCGATGGTGTTGTCGGTGGACTACCGGCTTGGGCCCGACTGGAAATTTCCGACCGCAGCGAACGACGCATTCGACGTGCTGCAGTGGGTGTTCGATGAAGCCCCCACCATGGGCGCTGACCCAGCCCGCATCGCATTCGGCGGCGACAGCGCGGGCGGGACGCTGGCCGCGATCAGCGCCATCGAGGCACGCAACCGCGGCCTGGCACCTGTGCTGCAGCTGCTGATCTACCCCGGCACCACCGCGCGTGAATCCACGCCGTCGCACCGTGAGTTTGCCGAGGGCTACCTGCTGACGCAGGACATGATCCACTGGTTCTTCTCTCAATACCTGCGCAGCGATGCCGACCGCGACGACTGGCGTTTCGCCCCGCTCGATGCAGGCGGCCATGGCGCGGACGTGACCGGCGTCTGCCCTGCCTGGATTGCCGTGGCCGGCTTCGACCCGATCCGCGATGCGGGCATCGGCTACGCCAACAAGCTGCGCGCGGCAGAAGTGCCCGTCGAGCTGAAACTGTACGAAGGCATGATCCACGACTTCTTCAAGATCGGGCGCTTCGTGCCGGCTGTGGAAGACGCGCACCGTGATGCCGCCGACGCGCTACGCCGAGCCTTCGGCACCGAGACCGAATCCCTATAACGAGAGGAGACCGCATGGCGATCGAGGATTTCCGCCACAGCACGCCGCTGCGCGTACGCTGGGCCGAAGTGGATGCGCAGGGCATCGTCTTCAACGGCCACTACCTGCTGTACGCTGATGTGTGCATCACCGAATACTGGCGCAGCATCGGCGTGCGGTATCCGGTGGATGTGGTCGACACCTTTGGCGTGGATTTCTACGTGGTCAAATCCACGCTCGAATACCACGCCTCCGCGCGCTTTGACGACGAGCTGGACCTGCGCTGCCGGGTGGCGCGCCTCGACCGTTCCAGCATGCGCTTTATCATCGAGATGTATCGCGCAGACGAACACCTCGTCACCGGCGAAGTCATCTATGTGTGCGCCCGTCCAGCCACACCCATGGCCACGCAGACCTCCGCGCCGATTCCCGAGACGCTGCGCGAACGCATCTTCAATTTTGAAGTTCTGAAGCCTGAAGTGTGAGAACGAAGCATGACTGCCCCTGAATCTGTCCGCCCGCTTGCCGGTGTTGAAGTCGAGCGCTGGGATGCCGTGCGCGAAGAAGCGCGCGCCATCCGCTACGACGTGTTTGTCATCGAACAAGGCGTGCCCGTTGAACTGGAATGGGACGAGTGGGATGACGAGTGCTGGCATGCGCTGGCACACGATACGGCGGGTCGCCCCGTCGCCACTGGCCGCCTATTGCCCGACGGCCATATCGGCCGGATGGCGGTGCGCAAGGAGGCGAGAGGCACGGGCGTTGGCGCACGCGTGCTGGAAGCCTTGATCGACAAGGCGCAGTCGCTTGGCTATCCCGAGCTGATCCTGAACGCACAAACCCACGCCATGCCGTTCTACTCGCGCGCAGGCTTTACGGCCGAGGGCGAGGAGTTCGAGGAGGCCGGCATTCCGCACCGGACCATGCGCCGCGTGCTTACACGTTGATGTCCTGGGCGGCCCGCACAATGGCTGCGATGGCCGCCTGCGCCGCCGGCGACGCAGTTCTGCCGTGCAGCCGCACAATCCCAGTCTTGGACGGCGGCGAAAGCCACCCCGTCACCGCCAGCCGCACCAGCGTGCCGGTCTCCAGCTCCGCCTTTACCGCAGCGTCCGTGGCACCCAGGACGGTGTCTGTCGTGAGCGCGACCGTCTTCAGTACGCCGTAGTTGTCGCATTCCAGCGCGATGCTGGCTTCCTGTCCTGCCGGCACGCCAAGCAGCATCGCCAGTTCCACCTTTGACGGGCTCAGAAGCTTCGGTACGGCAATGCCGTATTCCCAAACTTCGCGCAGCGTGTGCGTGCGCCCTGCAAGCGGATGGCCGGCCCGCACGTACAGGTGCGGGGGCTGACCTCCAATCAATTGGATATCCAGCGCGGCGTCTTTCGGCATGTCGCGCACGTCGGCGGCGAAGAATTCGATGCTCTCGCTGCGCAGGCTCTCCAGCAGTTGCACCCAATTGCCGACTTCCATGCGCAGCGCCACCTGAGGATGTTGCTGCCGCAATTCCTGCAGCGCTTGCGGCATGAGCGTGGCCGTCAGCAGTGGCCCGACACCGAAGGCCGTGTCGCCAAGCTGGCTGTCGCGATACAGATCAACATCGCGTTGCAGGCAGCGCGCCTCGAACAGCAGGCGCCGCGCGCGTTCGATGACGAATTCGCCGGCGGGAGTGGGGCGCACGTCGCCGGTTTCGCGATCAAACAGGCGAATGCCGAGATCATCCTCGATCGCCTGGATGCTCCGGCTGAATGCGGGTTGGCTCAGATGCACCGCTTGCGCGGCACGTGCGAAGTGCAGCGCGTCGGCAAGGGCAACCACGTGGCTGAGGCGTCGCAAATCCATGATGTTGTGTACTTTGCATTGAATGAATGTTAATTATGCATTGGACGCATTGGTATCGCCCTCCTAGGCTTGTCTCCACAACAAGCGAGGAGACACCAATGAGTTCGCAGATGGAGCACGCGCTGATCGTCGCCTGCATCCTGGGATTTGCCGCCATGGAGTTCGTGACGCGGCGCTACCAAGCCAACGTGCGGGGCCGCGCAACTGCCAACGATGCCTGGCTGGAGGTGCTGATGTTCATCAGCCTCGTCGCCGTCACCCAACCGATCGCGCTGCTGGGCAGCAACGCATTGTGCAAATGGCTCATCCCGGCTCAGCACAACGCCTGGGCCGATCTGCCCTGGTGGGCGATGACCGGCCTGCTGCTCATCGGCGACGACCTCACGCAATACCTGTGGCACCGTGCTTCACACACGCCGCTGCTGTGGCCGTTGCACCGCGCGCACCACAGCGCTTCCTACATGAGCGTGCGTATTACGTACCGCAACAACTTCTTCTACTACCTGATGATGCCGGGCCTATGGATTGGCGGTGCGGCGGTGTACCTGGGCTTTGGGCCGGTCTATGCGGCGTACCTGGTCGTCAAGCTGACCGTCATTGTTGGCGCGCATTGCGCCTGGCCTTGGGACGCACCGCTGTACCGCATCCGCGCGCTGCGTCCGCTGATGTGGGTGATCGAGCGGACGATTTCCACGCCCGCCACGCACTGGGCGCATCACGCGCTCACCAACGCCGACGGCATCGGCCACTACAAGGGCAATTTCGGCAACCTGCTGTTTTTCTGGGATGTCCTATTCGGCACGGCGCATATCACGCGCAAATATCCCGCGCAGATCGGCTTGCAGGATGACGTGCTGTTCGGCGCAGAGCCTTGGACGGCGCAGATGTTCTATCCGCTGGTGCAGTCAAGGCGCGAACAGTCGGCGTTGCGCCCGGGCGGCGCGGCCATCACCGAAATGGAAGTGGACCAGGCCGCGAGCGCCAAGCAGGAAGCAGCCTGAGTGGGCAGCGCCTAGGTATCGGCGTGCGTGACGGTATCGAGCACGCCGAGATAGCGTGTTTCGCCAATCTGGCCCTGGGCGTCGAAGCGGCGCTCGGTCACGTCAAAGCACCCGTCGTGGCGGATGCGCAGGATGGTGCTGGCACGCGTGCCGTAGCGCGGCGAGCGGATGAAGGCGGCGGATAGCAGCTTCTCCCATTCAGGGGCCACGCCTGTGGCGGGCAAAGCGCCGGTCGGTGCTTCGCGCGCTTCCGACAGCAGATCGAGATAGCGCGCCACGTCCAGCGCGTTGCCGTGCCGGCCCGTATCTGCGGCCAGCGCTTCGGCAAAGGCAGCCATGCGATGCCGCACCTTGAACCACGGCGTATCGAGCAATGCGTTGGACAGCCCGTAAAGGCCGGGCGCGAGCTTGCGCGGCGCTTCGGCGCGGTTGCTCGTCCACCAGAGTTCGTCGCGCGTGGCGGTCAGCAGGTTGTAGCCGTTGTAGGCACGGTCGCGTGCGGCGAGGCTATCGAGATAGGCGGGCACCGACATGTCGTCCGCCATCAGGAAATTCGAGACGAGTTCCCCGCGCGAGCGTGCATCGGGCCGGCGCTCGGACGGCGCGCGGTAGTTTGTCAGCGCGGCAAAGCGGCCGTCACGCGTCATGCCCATCCACGTGCCTGCGTGACCGACCACCTGGGCCATGTCACGCCCGGCCAGCACATTGGGCGCGTCGCTCCACCACGCCAGCGGCGCGGCAGGGCGATCATAGAATTCGTCCCGGTTGGCGGCCACCACCAGCGCGTAGGCGGGGTGGGCGTGCCAGGCCGTGAGAATCAAACACATGGGCACTTCCTTTGAACGTGCCGCGCAACGAACGGCCAATGGTCAATGTGACGACCTGTGTCGCGCGGGCTTCGGCCAAGCATAGCAGCCTGCCGGATTTTTGCGATGTCGATTGCGGCAGGACGCCGTCAGCTGTTTTCCAGATCGACAAACAGCTCTGCATGGCGTTCACCCGCGACGAATTCACGCGGGCCGCCGGTTTCCCACAGGGCCGCCAGCGTGGCCGCAAACGCAGGCGGGACGTCGTCGTAGGACTCCATCCATGTGGCCTTGCCGTCGCGCGTTTCGGGCCGGCGCATCAACGCGCCGGCCACACCGGTCGCCTCTTCCACGGTATCGAGCCAACGCTGCCAGCGTGGCAGGGCATTGGCAGCGTCACGCTCGGCGACGCGGAAGTAGACGAACAGGTGGTCGGCCATGGTGGGGGCGGTATCAGGCGTTTTCTGAAGCGGGAATGACGTACGGCAGTTCTTGCAGCGTCAGCATCGGGCCGTCCGGCGTGG
Organism: Ralstonia sp. PBBBR1; assembly: GCF_002256165.1. Taxonomy (NCBI): domain Bacteria; kingdom Pseudomonadati; phylum Pseudomonadota; class Betaproteobacteria; order Burkholderiales; family Burkholderiaceae; genus Ralstonia; species Ralstonia sp. PBBBR1. Next base: position 196,249 of record NZ_NKIL01000002.1, read on the forward strand.
CCAGGTGGATGACGGTGTCGAGGGCGTCCAGCTTCAACTCGACGAGTAGATCGGTCCCGCCATCCGGCGCCATGGCTGCATTGACCACCATGCCGCACGGTTGGTTCGGATCGGCTGCGCTGTAGACCTCGGCGCCGGCCGACGTGGGGGCATTGACGTGCGCGCGCTGCATGCGCCGCTTGAGCGTGCCGCGATACTGGCTGCGTGCCACGATTTCCTGCCCCGGGTAACAACCCTTGCGGAAATCGACGCCGCCCAGCAGTTCCAGGTTCACCATCTGCGGGACGAACTGCTCCTGTGTGGGCAGGGTGATGTGCGGCACACCTGCCTGCAGGCTCAGCCAATCCCACACCTCGGTGCCGACCAGCGACAGCCGCGACGACAGCGTCTTCCAGGCGTCCTGGAAGTGCTCGGCATGCACCATCCATTGATAGCGCGGGCGGCCGCCGGCATCCGGCAGGCGGACGACGGCGCCGAATTGCTGGCCGACCGTGGCAGGCTGCTGCGCCACCGCGTTGACGGTATCGGGTTCAGGCAGCACGGCACCAGCCTCGCGCAGCGCTTCCGCCGCGTCAGGCCCGGCGACGCCGATGGCGATGAACTCGTCCATCGGGCGCAGCTTGGCCTTGGCGCGCAGCACGAACATCGACAGGCGCTTGGTCAACGCGGGCGCGATCAGCTTGTCTGTCTGCAGCACGATCGTATCGGCCTGGCGCCATACCAGCAGGGTGGCAAGCAGCCGTCCTTTGGGCGAGCAATAGCCCGCCAGTCGCGCCTGGTTCAGGCCCAGGCCGGTCACGGCGTTGGTGAGTTGGTTATGGAGGAACTCGGCGGCATCGGCGCCTTCGACAGCGATGCGCGCCAGATCGGTCGGCGCACACAGCACGCTGCCGCGCGTGGCGGCATCAAATTGCACGTCGAGCGGAGGAAAGCTCAGCGTATCGACAAAATCGTGGAAGACATCATTCATGGTGCGGGGCGGCCTGAGATTGACCCGGTATTATATTGGGCTGTCTGAAGGGCAGCTTGTGCCCTGTCTATCCATTTCAAGAGTGCGGAAATCGCCGGTGTCGGCCGGTTCCTCACACAGATTCGCAACAGAATGCTCTCTTTTCTCAAACGCTTGGTCCTGCTGGCCATCCTGATTGTGCTGGCGGCGGCAGGCGGCGTGGTGTGGTGGGCCCAGCAACCGGTGAGCCTGGCGGCGTCGCCGCTGGAGGTGGTGATCAAACCGAACTCGAGCGTGATCTCGGTCGGCAAGCAGCTTGCGAGCGCCGGTGTGGGCGTGCAACCGCAGTTGTTCTCGCTGGTGGCGCGCGCGACAGGCAACGCCAAGAGCCTGAAAGCCGGCGGCTATGCGCTGGAAACCGGCGCGACGCCCATGTCCATCTTGGACAAGATAGCGCGCGGCGACGTCACGCATTACGTGGTCACCGTCATCGAGGGCTGGTCGATGCGGCAGATGCGGGCGGTGGTGGACGCAGAGCCTGCGCTCAAGCACGACACGGCCGGCATGTCCGATGCAGACCTGATGCGCAAGATCGGCGCGCCCGAAGCCAACCCGGAAGGCCTCTTCTTTCCCGACACCTACCTCTTTGCACGGGGTAGCAGCGATGTGGAGCTGTACCGTCACGCGTACCAAGCCATGCAGAAGCGCCTGAACGATGCCTGGGCCAAGCGCTCACTGGATCTGCCGTACAAGACGCCGTACGAAGCGCTGACCATGGCCTCTATCATCGAAAAGGAGACCGGCCAGAAGCTGGAACGGCCGATGATTGCCGCCGTGTTCGTCAACCGCCTGCGCAAGAACATGCTGCTGCAGACCGACCCGACGGTCATCTACGGCATCGGTGCCGGCTTTGACGGCAATTTGCGCAAGCGCGACCTGCAGACCGACACGCCGTACAACACCTACACGCGCACCGGCCTGCCGCCCACGCCAATCGCGCTGCCGGGCATGGCGTCGCTGCAGGCGGCACTGAACCCGGCACCGTCCGACGCGCTGTATTTCGTGGCGCGCGGCGACGGCAGCAGCCAGTTTTCGACCAACCTGACGGACCACAACCGGGCCGTCAACAAATATCAGCGCGGCCAACCATGACCGGCAAGTTCATCACATTCGAAGGGATCGACGGCGCGGGCAAGAGCACGCACCTGGCGTGGTTTGCACAGCAACTGCAGGCGAAGCTCGCGCCCCTGGGCAAAAAGGTGGTCGTCACCCGCGAGCCGGGCGGCACGCCGCTGGGCGAGCGACTGCGCGAAGTGTTGCTGCACGAACGCATGCACCTGGAAACCGAAGCGCTGCTGATGTTCGCGAGCCGCCGCGAGCACATTGCCGAGGTGATTCAGCCCGCGCTGGACGCCGGCGATTGGGTCATCTCGGACCGCTTCACCGATGCCACGTTCGCCTATCAGGGCGGGGGCAGGGGCCTGGCAATCGACCGGCTGGAAGCGCTGGAGCACTGGGTACAGCAGGGCCTGCAGCCGACCAAGACCATCCTCTTCGATCTGGCGCCTGAAATTGCCGCCGCGCGCCTGGCCGATGCCCGCACGCCGGACAAGTTCGAGGCCGAATCAGCGCAGTTCTTCCTGCGCACGCGCGCCGAATACCTGCGCCGCGCGGCAGCCGAACCGGATCGATTTGTCGTGCTCAACGCCAACCGCGAGCGCAGTGATATCCAGAAAGACTTGGAGAATCTGCTTGCAACGCTCTGATTTTGCAGGCAATTTCGGATACGGAAATAATGGTTCCACGGCAAGTTTTCGCATCAATAATCTGACGCAACCCATTGATTCATGATGCTTTATCCTTGGCAATTCGCTGATTGGTCCCGCCTGCAAGCCATGCGGGCCAAGCTGCCGCACGCGATTCTGCTCAACGGCCAGGCCGGCACCGGCAAGCGCGATTTCGCCATGCACTTCGCGCAAAGCCTGCTGTGCGATACGCCGGCGGCCGACGGCCAGCCCTGCGGCACATGCGCGGCCTGCAACTGGTTTGCGCAGGGCAACCACCCGGACTTCCACCTCGTGCGCCCTGAAGCGATGGAAGACGCGCCCGAGACGGAGAAGGACGCCGACGGCAAAAAGAAGGCGCCCAGCAAGATCATCCGTATGGAACAGGTGCGCAACCTGATCGAGGCGGTGGGGGTGGGCACGCACCGGGCCGGGTTGCGGGTGGTGGTGCTGTATCCGCTCGACGCGTTGCAGACCGAAGGCGCCAACGCGTTGCTCAAGACGCTGGAAGAGCCGCCGCAGCACACCGTCTTCCTGCTGGTGACGGATCGTATCGACCGTATCCTGCCGACCATTCTGTCGCGCTGCAGGCAGTTTCCGCTGCAGCCGCCGCAGCCCGAGGCCGCGCGCCAATGGCTGGAACAGCAAGGCGTGCCGCACGCGCAAAGCCTGCTGGCGGAGTTCGGCAATGCGCCGCTGGCCGCGCTGGCCGCCGCCGAGTCCGAAGACCGTCCGCTGCTGCAATTCCTGCTTGAACAGCTCGGCCAGGGCGCAAAGCTCGATGCACTGGCTACGGCCGACCATTTACAAAAATTGTCGGTCCCGGCCGTTCTCAGTACCATGCACCGATGGGTCTTTGACTTGATGGCGGCACGCTTGGCGGGGCGTCCGCGCTACTTTCCGGCGCAGCGCGATGTGCTGCAACGTTGCGCGAATACCATTCCGCTGGACCGCCTGGAACGTTTTGCGCGTGCCTTGCCCCAGCGGCGCCGCTCCGAGCAGCATCCGCTGGCCGCGCGGCTCGTCATCGAAAGCCTTTTGCTGGATTACCGGCAGCTCTTTCCGTCTGCCTGAACCCGAACCCGCACCTGAACGTTTGCACTCTGTGGACACCCTGTGAGCACTGCACCTCTTCGTACGCCCGGCACTCCCGTCACCCCTGGTACCCCCGCTGCACCCGGCACGGCTTCAGGCGCACCGACCCGTCCGGGCATCGTCTCGCTGGCCATCAAGGATGAAGCTGGCCTGCACGCCGCCTACATGCCGTTCCTGAAGAACGGCGGCATCTTCGTGCCGACACAGCGCCCTTACCGGATTGGCGAGGAGGTCTTCCTTGTGCTGTCGCTGCTGGACCGCCCGCAGAAGTATCAGGTGGCCGGCAAGGTAGCCTGGATCACGCCGGTGGGCACGCCGGCCAAGACGCCGGGCATTGGCGTGCACCTTGGCGAAGATGAGCAGTGCCGCGTGCTGCGCCGTGTGATCGAAGAGGTGCTGGGCAAACAGATCAATTCGCAGCGTCCCACCCAAACACTTTGATTTTTTCCTGATACGGCGCACGAAGTTTACGCCGTAACTTTCTGATTATTCGATGTTTGTCGATTCCCACTGTCATATCAATTTCCCCGACTTGCGCGCGCGCCTGCCTGAGCTGCTGACGCGCATGCGGGAGAACCGCGTCACGCACGCACTCTGCATTTCCGTCACGCTGGAGGATTTTCCGAGTGTGCTGGAGATTGCCGAGCAGGAGCCCAACGTGTACGCCACCGTGGGCGTGCATCCCGACGCTGAGGCCGACGTCGAAGAAGGCAGATCCATTGAAGAGCCCACGCTCGAGCGCCTGCTGACGCTGGCCGATCATCCGCGCGTGGTCGGCATCGGTGAAACCGGGCTCGACTACTACCGCCTGGGCGACCGTACCGTGGCCGACATGGAATGGCAGCGCGATCGCTTTCGTACGCATATTCGCGCGTCGAAGCAGACCGGCAAGCCGCTGGTGATCCACACGCGCTCGTCGGCCGACGACACGCTGGCGATCATGCGCGAGGAAGGCGCCGAGGCTGCGCGCGGCGTCATGCACTGCTTTACAGAGACCTGGGACGTGGCCAAGGCCGCGCTGGACCTGGGTTTCTATATCTCCTTCTCGGGCATCGTGACGTTCAAGAACGCGGTGGACCTGCAGGAAACCGCCAGGAAGGTGCCGCTGGACCGCATGCTGATCGAGACCGACTCGCCGTACCTGGCGCCGGTGCCGTTCCGAGGCAAGACGAACGAGCCGGCGTATGTGCGGCACGTGGGCGAATTCCTGGCTACGCTGCGCGGCGAACCACTCGAGCGGATTGCCAGCGCCACCACCGAGAACTTCTTCAATCTATTCAATGCGATACCGCGATAACTTGAAGCAAGCGATGAAAAAAATCGCACTGGCTGGTGCGCTGACCATGGCGTTGTCGGGTGCCGCATTCGCCACGCCGCAGGACGATCTGCGCAACGCCGTCGAATACAACCGCCCGGCGCTGGTGCAGAAGTATGTCGCGCAGGGCGTCGACCCCAACCTGAAGACCCGCGATGGCACGCCGCTGCTGGTGGATGCGCTCAAGGAGAAGAACATCGAGGTGGCCGAGGCGCTCATCCGCGCCAAGAACATCGATTTCGAGCGCACCAATGCCGCAGGTGAAAACGCGCTGATGATGGCCGCGTACCAGGGCCTGCTGCCCATGGTGAAGCTGATGGTGGAAACGTACGACGTGGAGGTCAACAAGACCGGCTGGACCGCGCTGCATTACGCCGCCACCAACGGGTATGACGACATCGTCAAATACCTGCTCGACCACGCGGCCTATATCGATGCCGAAAGCCCCAACGCGACCACGCCGCTGATGATGGCCGTCATGGGCGGGCACATCACCACCGTCAAGCTCCTGCTGGACGAGGGCGCCGACATGAACCTGCGCAATCAGCAGAAGATGGACGTGATCGACTTCGCCAAGCGGTATCACCAGGATGAGATTGCTGCGGGGCTGGAATCGCGCCGGCGCAAGCTGGCGGAGCAATCCGGCAAGCCTGCTTCGGCGCCGGTCCCTGCAGCCGCAGTCTCGCCGCCTCTCAAGGCTGCAGCGCCGGATGTGCCGACGCCGATGGCGCCCGCTAAACGCGACGCCGGAGCGCCTAGCCCGGCCGGCCGGGATACGATCGGCACGCCCACCAACATGCTGTTTGACAGCAACCGCTAGACGCGGCCCGAACGGCCCGGCACGTCAGCGCCGGTGCCGGGCGTGATGCGCTTCACGCCCGCCGCGCCAGCCGCACTCCGGTGAACTGCCACCGTTGGTGCGGATAGAAGAAGTTGCGATACGTCGCCCGCAGATGCCCCTCGGGCGACACGCACGATCCACCGCGCAGCACCATCTGGCTGCACATGAACTTGCCGTTGTATTCGCCCACGGCGCCCTCGGCCGGCTCGAAGCCCGGATACGGGCCATAAGGGCTGGCGGTCCATTCCCACACATCACCGAACAATTGACGCAGGCTGCCGGCCTGGGCGATGCCGTGGTCGGGAAGCGGGCGTAGCGCGCCGCGGCCGGCGAAGTTGCCTTGCACGGGCAGGCCTTCGGCGGCGTGCTCCCATTCGGCTTCCGTCGGCAGGCGTGCGCCGGCCCAGCGGGCGTAGGCATCGGCCTCGTAAAAGCTGACGTGCGTGACCGGCGCGTCCAGATCTACCGGCTGCAGGCCGTGCAGCGACATCTGCTGCCAGCCTTCAGCCTCATCCATGCCGGCGCGCCAGTAGAGCGGGGCGTCAATGCCTTCCCGCTGCACCCACGCCCAGCCGTCGGCCAGCCACAACGTTGGCTGGCAATAGCCGCCGTCCTGCATGAAGGCGAGCCACTCGCGGTTGGTGACAGGGTGCGTGGCCAGCGCATACGCCTCCAGCCACACGGTGTGACGCGGGCCTTCGCAGTCGAACATGAAATCAGTATCGGTTCCCGTATCGGTTCTGCCGATCTGCACGGCACCGCCCTGGAAGCTGACCCAACCCTGTTGCACCGGGGCCGCGTGCACGCGTGCTACGGGCGCTTGGGCATAGGCCGGGCACAGCGGGTTCTGCGCAAACAGGTGGAGAAGATCGGTCAGCAGCAACTCCTGGTGCTGCTGTTCGTGGTGCAGGCCGAGGGTCACCAGACGGGCAAGATCGTCCGATACGCCGCCGGCCAGCAAGCGCTGCATGGCCGCATCGACATGGGCGCGGTAGGCGCGCACCTCGTCGAGCGTGGGGCGCGTGAGCATGCCCCGGCGCGGGCGCGGGTGCCGCGCACCGACCGTTTCGTAGTACGAATTGAACAGGTACCGGTAGCGCGCATCGGGTGAGCGATAGTCCGGCGCGTTGGGGCCAAGGATGAACTCCTCGAAGAACCACGTCGTATGGGCCAGGTGCCATTTGGCGGGGCTGGCGTCGTCCATGGACTGGACGGTGGCATCGGCGTCGGACAACTGCGCCGTCAAGGCCAGGGATTGCGCTCGCACCATGCCGTAGTGCTGCATCAGCGCGGGCAGGGCGGTGGTCGGCACATCAAATACAGGCGATACGCGCATGGGGTCTCCAGAGCAGGCAGCGAGGACAGCACAGCAGCAAGTGGGCCATGCCGCTGCGCGCGCATTGGCGCCCCCAGCTTGCCCATGTTCGTAAGAAGCATATGCGAGCTTTGTAACTTTGCCATGCGCAACGCTGGCGATGCTGCGTTGCGATGATGGCTGCACCGCAGCATCGATTGTCATGAAACAGTCACTGCGCGCACCTAGGATGTAAACGTTTACACCTTCCAGGGGCGCGTAGTGGGCAGCAGCATCAAGGACGTGGCGACGCACGCCGGCATTTCGATTGCCACCGTGTCGCGGGCGGTCAATACGCCGGAGCGGGTGAGTGCCTCGACGCTGGCCCGAGTGCAGGCGGCCATGGATGCGCTGCACTATCGCCCGAACGCGCTGGGCCGCCAGTTGCGCGCCGAGCGCACGGGCTTGCTTGGCGTGGTGCTGCCGTCGCTCGCCAACCCCGTGTTTGCCGAGTGCATGCAGGGCATCGAGGAAGCCGCATCCATCACCGGCCAGCGTGTGATGCTCATGACGACCGCCTACGACCGCGAGCGCGAGGCCCGCGCCATCGAGACCATGCTCGAGCAACGTGTCGACGGTCTGATCCTGACCGTGGCCGATGCAGCCGCCAATCCGCATCTCGATCGACTGGACGCCGAGCATGTGCCTTATGTGCTGGTCTACAACGATACGGTCGGCCAGGCACGCATTCCGGCGCGCTGCTGCGTGACGGTCGACAACCGGGCCGCTGCGCGCGACGCCATCCGCGCGTTGCTGGCGCAAGGGCACCGACAGATCCGTATGCTTACCGGCACGCTGGCGGCCTCGGACCGTGCGGCCCTGCGCCACGACGGCTACCGCGAAGCGCTGGAGGCGGCCGGCATTGCGCCGCAGCCGCCCGTCGAAATTGACTTCAATGCCGATGCCATGCTGCCCGCCGAGTTGGCCCGGCTGCTCGCACCGCCGCGCCCGACCGCCATTTTCTGCAGCAACGACCGCCTCGCGCTGCTCACCATCCGCTCGCTGCGCGAGATGGGCCTGCGCGTGCCCGAAGACGTGAGCGTGGTCGGCTTTGATGGCCTGGCGATAGGGCAGTGGCTCTCGCCCACGCTGGCCACCGTGGCGCAGCCGCACCGCCGGATCGGCACCGATGCGGCCACGGCGCTGGCTCGCCGCATCGCCGGCGAGGTGGTCCCCTCGATTACCTTGCCGCACCGCCTGCTGGCGGGCGGCACGCTGGCCCGAGCGCCGGCTGAAACGTCTCTCTCCGTTGTTTCTTCCCTCACGTCTGATACGCAAGGAGCGTCTCGATGAAACGTCTCGTTCAATGGCTGCGCGCGTGCGGCCTCGTGGCTGCCGGCGCCATCGCCCTGGCTGCGCCGGTGCAGGCACAGCCCGCGGGCCAGCAGGTCGCCATCTGCTACAACTGCCCGCCCGAATGGGCCGACTGGGCCAGCCAGATCAAGGCCATCAAGGAAAAGACCGGCATTACCGTGCCGTTCGACAACAAGAACTCCGGCCAGGCCATCGCGCAGATGCTGGCGGAGAAATCGCACCCTGTGGCCGACGTGGCATACCTCGGCATCACGTCTGCGTATCAGGCCAAGGAAAAGGGCCTGGTCGCCAACTACAAGCCCAAGCATTGGGAAGACATTCCGGCCGGCATGAAAGACCCGGACGGCGCATTCTTCTCGATCCATTCCGGCACGCTGGGCTTCTTCGTCAACAAGGACGCACTGGAAGGCAAGCCGGTGCCGCGTTCCTGGAAAGATCTCCTCAAGCCCGAATACAAGGGCATGGTCGGCTACCTCGACCCGAGCAGCGCCTTCGTCGGCTATGTGGGCGCCGTGGCGGTCAACCAGGCGCTGGGCGGCTCGCTGGACAACTTCGGCCCGGCCATCGAGTGGTTCAAGCAGTTGAAGAAGAACGCGCCGATCGTGCCGAAGCAGACCGCCTACGCGCGCGTCGTGGCCGGTGAAATCCCGATCCTGCTCGACTACGACTTCAACGCTTACCGTGCCAAGTACAAGGATCACGCGAACGTGGAATTCGTGATCCCGCAGGAAGGCACGATTGCCGTGCCGTACGTGATGAGCCTGACAGCTGGCGCGCCGCATGCCGAGAACGCCAAGAAGGTGCTCGATTTTGTCCTGTCGGACGAAGGCCAGACGCTGTGGGCCAACGCCTACCTGCGCCCGGTGCGCGCCAGCGCCATGAGCAAGGAAGCCGCCTCGCGCTTCCTGCCGGCCAGCGAATACGCCCGTGCAAAGACGGTCGACTTCAACAAGATGGCAGCCGGCCAGCAGGCATTTGGCACGCGCTACCTGAACGAGGTCCGCTGAGCATGAGCACCGTCACCCGAACCACCTTGCCCGACGATGCGGTATTGCCAGCACGGTGGCGGGTGGCGTTGCTGGCACCGGCCGTTGCGCTGTTCTGCGCGTTCTGGCTGCTGCCGATGGCCGCGCTGCTGCGTGTCAGCGGCAGCGAGGGCGTGATTGCCACCTACACCGCAGCGCTGACCACGTCTCGCTACCTCAGCAGCCTGTTTTCGACGGTAATGCTGTCGGCGGCAGTCACGCTGGCGACGCTCGTCCTCTCGACCATCGCCGGGCTGTTTCTGGTGCGCCACAACGTACCGGGAAAGCAAATGATTACCGCCATGCTGACGTTTCCGCTGGCGTTTCCTGGTGTGGTGGTCGGCTTCATGGTGATCCTGCTGGCGGGGCGCCAGGGACTGCTGGGCGACGTCACGCACAAGCTCATCGGTGAGAAATGGGTGTTCGCCTATTCCATCGGCGGGTTGTTTCTCGGCTACCTGTATTTCTCGATCCCGCGCGTGGTGCTGACGGTGATGGCGGCGGCGGAAAAGCTCGATCGCTCACTGGAAGAAGCGGCGCGCTCGCTGGGCGCATCGTCGTGGCAGGTGACGCGCGATGTGCTGGTGCCGGGGCTGGCGCCTGCGCTGATCGCCTCCGGCGCGATCTGCTTTGCCACGTCGATGGGCGCATTCGGCACCGCCTTCACGCTCGCCACCGATATCGACGTCTTGCCGATGACGATCTATACCGAGTTCACGCTCAACGCGGGCATTGCGATGGCGGCAGCGCTGTCGGTGGTGCTGGGCGTGGTGACGTGGCTGGTGCTGGCGATTGCGCGCACCGCGAGTGGTAGCCCAAGTGGGGCCGCAGCATGAAACGCGTGCTTTCTCTTTCGCAGTGGCTCATCACGCTGCTGCTGTGCCTGTTCCTGATCGTGCCCGTCGTGCTGTCGATGGCCGTGGGCCTGACGCGCAACTACATCCGCGGCTTCAAGAGCGGTTGGACGCTGGATTGGGTCGCCCAAGTCTGGGAGATGTATCACGCGTCGATCTGGATGTCGCTGCTGGTGGCGCTGTGCACGCTGGTGATCGTGCTCGCGGCCGGCGTGCCGGCAGGCTATGTACTGGCGCGGCGCCAGAGCCGTGCGAGCCGCCTGATCGAAGAATTCCTGACGCTGCCCGTGGCGCTGCCCGGCTTGGCGACGGCGCTGGGCTTGATCGTGGCGTACGGCGGCTTTGGCGGCTTTCGCGAGAGCCTTTGGTTCATCGTCGTCGGCCATGTGGTGTTTACGCTGCCGTTCATGGTGCGCTCGGTTGCCGCCGTGGCGGCAGGCCAGAACCTGAAGACGCTGGAAGAGGGCGCTGCCAGCCTGGGCGCGTCGTTCTGGCAGCGCTTTCGCACCATCGTGCTGCCCAACGTGCAACCCGGCATCCTGGCCGGCGCGCTGACGGTGGTGACGCTCTCGGTGGGCGAGTTCAACCTCACCTGGATGCTGCACACGCCAGAAACCAAGACCCTGCCGGTCGGCCTGGCCGACACCTATGCGTCGATGCGGCTGGAAATTGCCAGCGCCTACACGCTGATCTTCTTCGTCATGATCGTGCCGCTGCTGGTGCTGATGCAGCGCTTTGGCGGCCTGCGGGTGAACAACGGAAAGGCTTCCCGATGAGTACCGAATCCCTACATCTCGCGCCCGTGCCCATCCGGCTGCGTGGCTGCGGAAAACACTTCGGCGGCCAGCGCGTGCTGGAGTCGATGGACCTCGACATCGCCGCCGGCGAGACCGTCGTGCTGCTCGGCCCCTCGGGCTGCGGCAAGACCACCACGCTGCGCGTCGTCGCCGGGCTGGAGGCGCCGGACGCCGGCGGCACCGTGCACTTCGGCGATGAAGACGTGACCGCGCGCCCGATCGAGCGCCGCCGCGTCGGCATGGTGTTCCAGAACTACGCGCTGTTCCCCAACCTGAGCGTGCGAGGCAATGTGGAATACGGCCTGCGCATCCAGCGCCGGCAGAACGGTTTGTCCGACACACAGATCAGCGCCCGGGCAAACATGCTGCTGGAGATGATGCAACTCACTCCGTACGCGGACCGCGGTGTCGATCAGCTCTCCGGCGGTCAGCGCCAACGCGTGGCACTGGCGCGCGCATTGGCGCCCGAGCCGCGCGTGCTGCTGCTCGACGAACCGCTAACGGCGCTCGACGCCAAGCTGCGCGAGTCCGTGCGTGCAGAGATGGACCGCCTACTGCGCAGTCTCGGCATCACGACCATCTACGTCACGCACGACCAGGAAGAGGCGATGGCGCTGGCCGATCGCATTGTCGTCATGGAAGCCGGCCGCATTGCGCAGATCGGCACGCCGCGCGAAATCTACTTCCAGCCGGCCAACCGGCACGTGGCGGATTTCATCGGCATCATGAACCGGCTCGACGGCACGCGGCAGGATGGCACGTTCGTCTGCGCGGGCGGCAGCGTGCGCGTGCCGGACGGCGACGGCAATGCGGTCTTCTTCCGTCCCGAAGATGCCGTGCTGGCCGACCCGTCCCAGGCGGCGCTGAAGGGCACGGTCGAGTCGGCGGTGTTTCTCGGCTTCCGCACCCGCGTGCGCGTGGCGGGCGTGTCAGCCACGCCGTTGTTCATCGATGTGCCCGGCCGCCAGCAGTTTGCGCTGGGCCATGCGGTCGGCTTCGATATCCCAGCAGACCGCCTCTTGTCCTTGCAAGCCTGATGCCGATGCACTTCCTGCAACTGACAGACCTTCATATCAAGCGCCCGGGGCGACTGGCTTATCGGCGCGTAGATTCGGCGGCCTATTTGTCACGCTGCGTGGCACATATCCTGGCACAGCCCGAGAAACCAGACGCTATCGTCCTGACCGGCGATCTGGTCGACGCCGGCGCGCCCGAGGAATACGCCCACCTGCGTGCGGTGCTGGCGCCGCTCGATGCGGCAGGCATCCGCATGCTGCCGGTGCTCGGCAACCACGATGGCCGTGATGCCGCACGCGAAGCCTTTGCCGATTGGCTCGCGCCAATTCCGGCCGCCGCGCAGGACACGAGTGCATTCCAGTACTGGACCGACATTGGCGACGTGCGCCTGATCGTGATCGACACGCTGGACACCGGACATCCGGGCGGCCGTCTGGGCTTACCGCGCCTTGATTGGGTGGCCGAAGCGCTGGCATGCGAAACGCAACGCCCGACCGTCATCGCCATGCACCATCCGCCATTTGCCACCGGCATCGGCCACATGGACGTGCAATCGCTCGCCGAAGAAGATATCCCGGCCTTCGCGCAGATCGTGCGTGCCGCCGGCAACGTCGAGCGCATCATCTGCGGGCACCTGCATCGCTCCATCGACGTGCGTTTTGCGGGCACGGTGGCGTCCACTTGCCCATCGCCGGCACACCAGGTCGCACTGGATCTGGACCCTGATGCTGCGCCCGGTTTTGTCATGGAGCCACCGGCCTACAAGGTCCATGCGTGGGTGCCGGGGCAAGGCTTGGTGAGCCATCTCGCCTACGTGGGGCAATTCGATGGCCCGCATCCGTTTTTTGAGCCGGACGGCCGGCTGATCGACTAGGCCGCTTCCACGGCGGCCGCCAGACGGGCGACCAGCGCATCGGCCTCGCTTTCCGCCGATGCGATGGACGCGCGTAACCGCTTGTCGGCAAATTCGTCGTATTCGATCGCGACGGATGCCACATCCGTGACGCCGATGTAGCCGAATGCCGTGGCGACGCCGGCCTCGACGTGGTTCAGGTGGGCAATGTGCTGGCCGGGGCCGTAACCGAAATCGCCGCGTGCGCTGAGGATGACGAGGCGCTTGTTCATGCCGGCCAGCAGCTGTATCCGATGCTCAACACCGGCTTTGATGCGTTTGCGCAGGCCATCGATGCCATTCGTAGCTCCCAAGCGCAACCGGGGCGTCAGCGCGTGACGCTCACGGCACCGATGGGGGTTGCTGCGCGCTGGCTGGTGCCTCGGCTGGGTGAATTTGCTACGCAGCATCCGGAGGTGGATCTGCGCATTCATGCGTCCGACACCGTGGTCGACCTGCATGGCGGCAGCGCAGACCTTGCCGTGCGCTATGGCGATACGCCCGTCACGGGGAATGGACTCGTCACCGAGCGGCTCTTTGGCGACGCCTATGCGCCGGTCTGCCACCCGGGCCTGAACGTGCGGTCGCACGACGATCTGGCGCGCGTGCCGCTTATTCACTCCGAGTGGCAGCGCACGCTGCCGCAGCCGATTGCCTGGCCGATGTGGGCGCGCGCGGCAGGTATCGAGCACACGCTCAGGCACGACACGGGCATCGTGCTGTCCGACGACGGGCATGCCATGTCGGCGGCAATGGCGGGGCAAGGCGTGATCCTGGCGAACCTGCCGCTGGTGCGCGATGCGCTGGAGGCGGGCACGCTCGTCCAGCCTTTCGCAGCGCCGGTCATTCAGCGCTATGCGTTCTGGGCCGTGGCGCCATCTGCGCGGCTTGAAGACGCTGCCGTGCGCGCGGTGTGGGATTGGCTATGCGCGTGCCGGGAAAACACGGTACGTGTGCATCGCTCAGCCCAATAGCGGCGACGCGGCACGTGCCGGCGCGAACGCTTCGTGCCACGCGGCCGCAAGCTGCAGCAACGCAAACTCCGACCGGGGCGGCGCAATCACCTGCAGGCCCAGCGGCAGGCCATCGGCGGTCAAGCCCGACGGCAGGCTCGCGGCCGGCACGCCCGCCAGCGTGGCGCCAATCACGACTTCCATCCAGCGGTGGTATGTGTCCATCGCGCGGCCTGCTACGGCCTTGGGCCAGTGCTCTTCGGCGGTGAAGGGCGCAACCTGCGTGCAAGGCAGGACGAGGAAATCGTAGTGCGCAAACTGCCGCAGCAGCGCCTGGTACCAGCTTGCCCGTGTGGCGATGGCTCGGTTGATGTCGATGGCGGTGCGGCTGCGTCCATGCTCGATCTCCCAGATGGCTTCGGGCTTGAGCAAATCGCGCGTGGCGGCGTTGGCGTACAGCAGCCCGAGGTTGCCGGACACACTCAGCGCGCGCAGCGTGCACCAGCATTCCCACAGCGCATCCATGGCGAAGAAGGGCCGTACGGTTTCGACATGACAGCCCAGCGTATCGAACGTATCGAGCGCGTGCTCGTTGACGGCCAGCACTTCGCGGTCGACGGCAAGGTAGCCACCGAAATCTCCCAACCAGCCAATGCGGGCCTGCCGGAAATCCCGGTGCAGCGGCTGCATGAAGCACGCCGGATCGTCACTCAGCGACAGCGGCGCACGCGGGTCGTAGCCGGCCTGCGTGGCGAGCAGCCACGCGAGGTCGTGCGGATTGCGCGCCATGGGGCCTTCAGTGCCCAACTGCTGGAAGAACACGTCGCCGGTCGGTCCGTAAGGCACGCGACCGAGGCTTGGACGCAGGCCGTAGATGTTGTTCCAGGCGGCGGGGTTGCGCAGCGAGCCCATCATGTCGCTGCCGTCGGCCACGGGCAGCATGTTCAGCGCCAGCGCGGCGGCCGTGCCACCGCTGCTGCCGCCGGCCGAGCGCTCGGGGTTCCAGGCGTTGCGCGTAGTGCCGTACACGCGGTTGTAGGTGTGCGAGCCGAGCCCGAACTCAGGCGTATTCGTCTTGCCGATCAGCACCGTGCCTTGCCGGCGAATGCGCTCGACGACGATGCTGTCATGCGTCGGCACATTGCGCGCCATGGCGAGACTGCCCATCGCCGTCACCATGCCTGCGGTGGCCGCAAGATCCTTGGGCGCTTGCGGAAAGCCATGCATCCAGCCGCCGGACAAACCTTGCGACAGCAGCACATCCCGCTCGCGTGCCTGGTCGATGGCGGATTCGGCATCGATGCGGGCCACGACGGCATTGACCGTCGGGTTATGACGATCGATCTGCGCAAGGAACGCTTCCATGACTTCCACGCACGACACATCGCGCGCGTGGATACGCCGGGACAGTTCGATCGCGCTCCATTGGACGATCTCTTCGTTGGCGGCCGCAGGTGTTGCAGCTTGGCTCGGATTCGCTTGCATTGCTTGACTCGAAGTTCACTTCACGCGGCGCTCAGGTAGGTTTGCGCCAGACGCACCCAGGCGGCTGCGCCCAACGGCAACACCTGGTCGTTGAAGTCGTAGCCGGGGTTGTGCACCATGCAGCCGCCGAATTCGCCTTCGCCATTGCCGAGGATCAGGTAGCAGCCCGGCACTTCATTGAGCATCCAGGCAAAGTCTTCGCTGCCGTTGAGCCCCTTGGGCGCCTGGGTGACGACGTTGGCCGCGCCTACCAGTTCGGTACATACCCGCTGCGCCAGTTGCGTCTCGGCCTCGGTATTGACCATGGGCGGCGTCAATTGACGATAGTCGATCTGCGCCTCGACGCCATGGGCCTGTGCGGTGAGGCTGACAATCTCGCGAATGCGGATTTCCACCAGCGCACGCGTTTCCGGCCGCGCTGCGCGCACATTCAGGCCGATCGTCACCGATTCGGGAATCACGTTGTGCGTTGCACCGCCGCGAATGAAACCGACCGACACCACCGCCGTGTCGTCAGGCGCGACATTGCGTGCGACCACGGTTTGCAACGCGGTGATGATGGCGGCCGACGCGGCAATCGGATCCCGCGCGCGATGCGGCATCGCACCGTGTCCGCCCATGCCCTTGATGGTGACGTCGGCCACGTCGGAAGACAGGCTCACCGGCCCTGGCAGCACGCGGAAGCTGCCCGCCGGCACGCCCGGCATATTGTGCAAGGCGTAGACGGCATCGCAGGGGAAGCGCTCGAAGAGGCCGTCTTCGATCATGGCGCGCGCACCGCACAGGTTTTCTTCATCGGGCTGGAAGATGAGGTTCAGCGTGCCATCAAAATCGCGGCTCTCGGCCAGCGCCTTGGCTGCGGCGAGCAGGATGGCGGTGTGCCCGTCGTGGCCGCACGCATGCATCTTGCCGTGGTTGCGGCTGGCGTAAGGCAGGCCGGTCGCTTCAACAATGGGCAGGGCGTCCATGTCCGCGCGAATGCCAAGGCGGCGCGTGCCGTTGCCCAGCTTCAGTTGGCCCACCACGCCGCTCTTGCCGATGCCCGTGTGCACCTCGTAACCCCAACTCTTGAGCAGATCGGCCACCAACGTGCTGGTGGCGCCCACCTCGAAACCGAGTTCGGGCTGCGCGTGGATCTGACGGCGGATGTTGACGAACGTTTCTGCATCGATATGGACGGGCGGCAGGAGATGCGGCAACAGTTGGAACGGCGTGAGCGTGGGGGCTTTCGTCATGTCGGGGCTCCGGGGGTTGGAGGTTGGAGATGGGAATCCGGGGTCAATCGGTTTCGCGCGCTTCGCGCAGGCTCAGCACGGTCAGCAGCGTGATGGCGCTGCACGCCATCATGTAAAAGGCAGGGGAGAGCGGATTGCCGGTGCGGGCCAGCAGCCACGTCACGACAAACTGGCACGAGCCGCCAAACACCGTGACGCCGATCGCGTAGATGACCGACAGGCCGCTGGCGCGCACCTTGATGGGCAGCAGCTCCATCATCATGAGCAGCATGGGCGTGGTGCCCAGGTACAGCGTGCCGGTGAGCAACGCCGACAGTGCCAGCACCAGCGGCACGCTCGGGTAATGCGTCATCAGCCAGAAGGCCGGATAGAGCGCCGCCACGGTGACCAGCGTCGCACCCACCACCAGCGGCTTGCGGCGCGGTAGACGGTCGGCCAGCCAACCGGAGAGGAGCGACGCGCCGAAGCTCGTCAGCCCCGTCACGCAACCGGCCAGCAGCGACAGCGAAGCCGGCAGATGCAGCTCGCGGATCATGTAGGTCGGCATGAAGTAGATGACCAGATACGTGCCGACTGTCCCGCCGATGATCGTGAGCACGCCCTTGATGACCAGCCCGCCGTGATCTCGGAACAAGGTGCCGAGCGGGCTCGGCGCATGCGCCTCGGCGGTGTGCGTTTCATCCAGGTGCGAGCGGATATACAGGCCCACCGGCGCAATCAGCAGGCCAAGGAAGAACGGCACACGCCAGCCCCAGCTCTGCAGCGCTTCCGGCGACAGGCTGCCGTACAGAACGGCCGCAGTCAGCGCGCCGCACAGCGCTGCAATGCCCTGGCTGCCCAACTGCCAGCTCACGCGAAAACCGCGCCCGCGGATACCGCCGGACTCCATCAGCATCGCCGTCGACGCGCCGATTTCACCGCCCAGCGAGAAGCCCTGCAGCAACCGCCCGGCAAGGATCACCAGCGGGCCGAGCAGGCCTGCGGTGGCGTATGTCGGCGCAACCGCCAGGCACAGCGTGCCGATGACCATCAGCCCGATTGTCAGCGTCATCGCGGCCTTGCGTCCGTGGCGGTCTGCGTAGTTGCCGATGACGAAACCGCCCAGCGGCCGCATCACAAAGCCGATGCCGAACGTCGCCACCGCGAGCAGCAACGAGCCGTACGCGCTGTCTGACGGAAAAAACAGCTTGCCGATCATCAGCGCGAAGAAGCTGTAGACCGTGAAGTCGTACATCTCCAGCGCATTGCCGATCGAGCACGCGGCGATCAATCGCGCCTGGCCGGCGGGCTTGGGCGCAGCAACGGCCGAGGCGGGCAGGGCCGTAGTCTGCAAGGTGGCGTCGTTCATGGGGTCTCCGTCCACGATGTTGGAAAGGGCTTCTCTGAGCCTTGGGTGCTTGCAGTATTCAGGGAACACGGGCGCTGAAAAAATCGCAAATATTCATCTCGATAACCAAATAGAATCACCGTCATAACCGGCATATATCCGCTATCAGGGAAAGCCCGTGAAGGCGTGAGGCGAGACGCACACCCAACCGTGTGCAATGAGCGAGGAGGAGAGCGAGGTGAAGCTGCACCAGTTGCGCATCCTGCTTGCCGTGGCACAGCACGGCAGCATTCACGAGGCCTCGCGCGGGTTGCATATCTCGCAGCCGGCGTTGTCCAAGGCGATTGCGGAACTGGAACGGGAGCTCGGCGTCACGCTGCTGTCGCGTTCGGTGCGCGGCGTGAGCCTGACGGCGTATGGGATGGCGCTCGTCAAACGGGCCAGCGTGGTCGAGCAGGAACTGCGTCACGCGCTGGAAGACATCGAAGCCATTCGCGGCCACGCAGAGGCCGAACTGAACATCGGCTTTACCGCCGTCGCCTCCAGCGGCCCGCTACCGGATGCCATGGCGGCATTCCGCACGCGCTTTCCCAATGTGGCGTTGCGCGGTTTCGAACAGCGCTCGCAGCAGATTCTTGAAGGTCTGCGCGAAGGCCGCATCGATCTGGGATTGATCTCAACCAACAGCGGGCCCGGCACGAGCAGCTTCCAGTGGGAGCCGTTATTCTCCGTGCCGATGCGCTTGGCGGTGCGCCCCGGTCATCCGCTACGGCGCACGCGCAAGCTGCGCTCGCTCCTGGATGCCGACTGGCTGGTGCTGGACCCGCTGGATGACCCTGGCAGCCCGATGGCAAGCCTAATGCGGCTGCACCGGCTGGAAATCCCGCACCGGATCGTGCAGAGCGGCTCCAACTTGCTCGGCCTGCAACTGGCTACCAAGACGGACCTGGTGAGCATGTGGTCGGATTTTGTCTTCACCAACACACTGGGGCCGCTGCGTACGATTTCGGGCGCGCTGGAGGTGCTCCCCATGGAAGACGAACTACCCGACTTCAGCGTCTACATGGTCTACCGATCGGCGGACCTGATGACGCATGCCTGCGCGGAATTCAGCAAGGAGATTCGGCACGCGGCGCAGCGCTATCGTCATCGCTGACCGTCACGCGTCGGCTTCGGCACCCTCCGCGCGCATGGCCCCCGGCGGCCGTCCGACCACCCGCTTGAACGCGCGGCTGAACGCAGCGAGCGACCCATAGCCGAGCCGGTACGCGACGGCTTCGATCGCCTCGCGGTCACGCGTGATCCATTGTGCGGCGAGCCGCATCCGCAGCTCGGTCAGATAGCGCACGGGCGTCATTCCGGTCGCCGCCAGGAAGCGCTCGGCAAACACCGAGCGCGAGACCCCGGCTTGCGCTGCCAGCTCCGCGACGCTCCAGTTGCGCCCCGGGTCACGATGCAGGGCGACGATCGCCGGACCGAGTTTCGGCTCGCGCAGCGCCTGCACCCAGCCCGTGGCGTCGCCGCAGCCGCATTCCACCCAGCCGCGCACGATGAAGGCGGCCACCACGTCCGCCAGCCGCGCGAGGATGCCCGCAAAACCTGCGCGCTCCGAGCACGATTCGCGCTCCATCGCGTCGAGCATCGGGCGGATTTCCGGGTAGCGCGCGAGCAAGGTGCCGACGTGCATGAACTCCGGCATCGTGCCCACCAAGGGCTGCATGCCGCCCAGATCCAGCTCCATGCAGGCGCTGAAAATGAGCGCATCGCCCGGGGCCGCTTCCGCCCCGGCGCCAACCGACGCCACCGTGTCGCAGATCTTCGCGGATTCAAAGCCGGCGATCTCGCGGCACGGCGCATCCGGATCGGACAGCAACGCGTGCGGGGTGCCCTGCGGCAGCAACACCGCATCGCCCGCTTCCAGCCGCATCGTCGCCCCCGACGCGTCGCGCAGCAGCACCGGCCCGCGCCCCACGAAGTGAAACTGCGCACGCCCCGGCGCCTTGCCAAAGCTCAGCCCGAAGGGCCGCGCCACATGGATACGGCGGTACTGGACGCCGCTCAGCCGCATGCCGAGCAGCAGCTCGCTGACAAGGTCGTGCACGTCGGGCAGGGGAGTCAGCATGTCGAAAATCCGGACGATTGATCAACAAGGTCGGAGTGTATGCCATAGACCGTCCGGCTATCGGGCCCTACCATGCGCCCTTATTGGTATTTTCCCTGATGTTTTCGACGGAACGACGCATGAATCCCGGAATCTCCACTGCCGCGTCAATTGCGGCTCCGCGTGAACCGGCCTGGGGTGCTGTCTTTGCAATGGCACTGGGCGTGTTCGGGCTGGTCACGGCCGAATTCCTGCCTGCAAGCCTGCTGACGCCCATGGCGGAAAGCCTGGGCGTGACCGAAGGCGTGGCAGGGCAGGCCGTCACGGCCACGGCAACGGTTGCGCTGGTCACCAGCTTGTTGACCGCCGCTGTCACGCGGTCCATCGACCGGCGGCGCGTGCTGCTCGCATTCTCGGTGCTGCTTGTGGCATCCAATCTTGCGGTGGCGTTTGCAACCAGCCTCACGACGATCCTGATCGGCCGCGTTGTGCTTGGCATTGCACTGGGCGGCTTCTGGACCATGGCGACCGCCACCGCAATGCGGCTCGTGCCACCGGCGTTGGTGCCGCGGGCGCTATCGATCATCTTCAGCGGCGTGGCCGTCGCCACGATTGCCGCCGCGCCGCTGGGCAGCTACTTCGGCCACCTGATCGGCTGGCGCAATGTGTTCCTGGCCGCAGCGGGACTGGGGGTGATGGCGTTTGTGTCGCAGGTCTCGACGCTGCCGTCGATGGCGCCAAGTGGCACAACGCGCCTGCGCACGCTGATCGACGTGCTGCGCCGTCCGAGCGTGGGCATCGGGATGTTCGCGACGATCCTGGTGTTCACCGGGCACTTTGCGTTCTTCACGTACCTGCGGCCGTTCCTGGAGCAGGTTGCAGGCGTTGGCGTAAACGGGCTGTCGGCCATCCTGTTGGGCTACGGCATTGCCAACTTCGTCGGCACATCGCTCGCAGGCCGTGTGCTGGAACACCGGCTGCGCCCAATGCTGATCGCAATGCCGGCGCTGATGGTGGTGCTGGGCGTCGCGCTCGTGGCGCTGGGCCGCGCGCCGGTCATCGACGCTGTGCTGATCGCGCTGTGGGGCATGGCGTTTGGCGGCGTGCCGGTGGCGTGGTCGACATGGGTGACGCGCACCGTGCCCGATGAAGCCGAAAGCGCGGGTGGCCTGATTGTTGCAGCCGTACAGCTCGCGATCGCCACCGGCGCGGCAGCCGGTGGCTTGGTGTTCGACGCGAACGGCGCAGCTGGTGTGTTCATTGGCGCCGCCGTGGTGCTGGCCACTGCCGTCGCGACGATCGTGACGGGCGTGCCGAAGCGCGTCGAGGTGGTGCCGGCGATGGCCGAGTGAATTGGCGAGAATGGCGAGATGCGCGCTGCGAGGCTGGCCGGACGATGTCCCGCACCACTCAGCGCATGCGTCTATATTTCTCATAATTTGCATTATGTTAAATAAAAGACACGAGCAAAAACCAGAGCTGCGGCACGCAGTGGGAGCTGTCCGACGTCGTCATCAAGGATGAGGGCCAAAGGCCGCTGTTCCGCTGTGCGCTATGCGGCGCGCGCAGTTATATTCAGGCCGCAAGCCTGCCGATCGCCCCTGCCGACCACGATCTGATCGCGCAGGCAAAAACGGGCAGCGGCAAAACCGCTGCGTTTGCGCTGGCCCTGCTCGCACGGCTCGACGCGCTGCGCAAGCTCAACGCCGACACGTTGAAGGGCAAGAAGGTCAGGGTTCGGCTGATGGACGAATGACGCCGGTACGCGGCCGCAGCGTTTGACGACGCAGATGGCACGTCGAAGCACGGCAGCGTCGCTCGGCACCCCGGCACATCCCTGAGCCTCAGTGCGTGTCGGCAGCGGGCTCAATCCCCTTCTCTTCTCAAAAAAAAGCGCGGCGATATCGCCGCGCAGCCAAAGTGCCGTAGGGATGGGCGCTTAGTGTGGTAGACCTTCCCCCTGCGTTTCCGGCAGGAACCACGGCAATACAAGCCCGAGGACGTAGACAGAGCCAAGCGCCAGTGCCGCATTGGCGACGCCACCGAACGAGTGGATCAACGAGCCGGCGATGATCGGGAACACCCAGGCGATCAGGCGCGCAGCATTGAAGACGAAACTGCACGCGGTCGAGCGTACGGTCGAGCTGAACAGCTCTGCCGGATAGATCGCCATCCACACATAGGCGCAGCCCAGCGTGAAGAAGCCGTTGACGGGCGCGACGACGGACATCGATTCAACCGAGGTCGTCATCGCGTAGGTCACGTAGGTCGTCGCCAGTGAGCCCAGGAACGTCAGGAACAGGAAGCGGCGGCGGCCAATGGCGTCAATGATGAAGCCGGCGGCCATGTAGGCAACAATGGCGCCAACCGTGTAGAGAATCGTGATCTTCGAGCCCCAGCCGGCCGGGTTGGCCAGGCCTTGTTCCTTGGCGAGTCCGATGGTGAAGGTCGGCAGCCAGCTCGAGATCGCCCACCAGCCGACGGTGGTGACCACCGAAAGCAGCAGCGTGACGAACGTACGGCGACGAGCCTCCGGTTCGCGGAACAACTGGGACAGCGTGAAGGGCCGCTTGTCGCTGCCGCCCTTGCCTGCCGCGCCGGTGGCGCTCCAGCGCTTTTCACGCACGGCCTGCTTCCATTTTTCCGACTCCTCGACACCGCGGCGGATGTACAGCACGAAGAACGCGGGCAGTGCGCCGAGGGCAAACATCAGCCGCCAGGTTTCCTGGCCCATCGGGAGCGACGACGACAGACCAAACCAGATCAGCGCAGCAATCAGCGTGCCCCAGCCAAAACCGGATTGCAGGAAGCCGGCGCCCTTGGCGCGCGCCTTTTCCGGCCAGGTTTCGGCAAGCAGGGAGATGCCCGTGCTCCATTCGCTGCCCATCGCCAGGCCGGTGATGAAGCGCAGCGCGCACAACTGCACGAACGTCTGCGAGAACGTGGTCAGGCCCGAGAACAGCGCGTACAGAAAGATCGACCACAGCATCATCCGCTTGCGCCCGACATAGTCCGCCATCACGCCGCCCACCAGGCCGCCGATCCCCCAGCCGAGCAGAGTCACGCCGATGACGATGCCGGCGTAGAGGGCCGGCGTCGCCAGCTGTGCGGGTGTGAGCAGCGAATGCAGCATCGGGAATAGCACGACGACGAGCGCGAAGGCTTCGTAGCCGTCGAAAATCCAGCCCAGAAAGCTGCCGGTCAGCACGCGCCAGTGCGTGGGGGTCAGGTCTGCATGCCAGGGCTTGCCGGCAGCGACCGCCTGTTGGGTTTCCATCGTTGTCTCCTTTGGAAGATAGGGATATGCGGCTGCTTTTTGTGTGTTGTGCCGGCTTATGCTGGTGAGTTGAATAGCCAGGGTTCCGCGGTGCGGCGCGCCTGCTCGAATGCGGCGATGGCGCTGCGGTGCTGCAGCGTCAGGCCGATTTCATCGAGCCCGCGCAGCAGGCAGTCTTTTCGGAACGGGTCGATGTCGAAGCGGTACACGTTGCCGTCCGGCGTCGTTACCGACTGCCCCGCCAGGTCGACCTGCAGCCGATAGCCGGGCGTGCGTGCGACGGCCCCGAACAGGCGGTCTACCACGTCGGTGTCCAGCACGATCGGCAGCAGCCCGTTCTTGAAGCAATTGCCATGGAATATCTCGGCAAAGCTCGGGGCGATGAGCGCGCGGATGCCCCAATCCCGGAGCGCCCACGGCGCATGCTCGCGGCTGGAGCCGCAACCGAAGTTCTCGCGCGCCAGCAGGATCTGCGCGCCCTCATAGCGGGCCTGATTGAGCGGAAAATCCGGCACGCGCGGGCGCGTCGAGCAATCCTGCTCCGGTTCACCGCGGTCCTGATAGCGCCACTCGTCGAACAGGTAAGGCCCAAAACCGGTCTTGCCGATCATCTTCAGGTATTGCTTTGGCAGGATGGCGTCGGTGTCGATATTGGCGCGGTCAAGCGGCACCACCAGTCCGTCAATCGAATCAAAAGCCTGCATCGTTGTTCCTCCCCAAAACATCGGCGCCAAGTTCGCCGACGGCAACGAAATGCCCCGCGATTGCTGCGGCAGCCGCCATTGGCGGGCTGACCAGATGGGTGCGCCCGCCAGCGCCCTGCCGCCCTTCAAAATTGCGATTGGACGTTGATGCGCAGCGCTCGCCCGGCTGCAGGCGGTCGTCGTTCATGCCCAGGCACATCGAACACCCCGGGTCGCGCCATTCAAAACCGGCATCGACGAAGATGCGGTCGAGCCCTTCGGCCTCGGCCTGGCGTTTGACCAGTCCGGAGCCCGGCACCACAAGCGCCTGCACGATGTTGGCCGCAACGTGCTTGCCGGCCACCACACGCGCCGCGGCACGCAGATCTTCGATACGTGCATTCGTGCACGAGCCGATGAAAATCTTGTCGAGTGCGATGTCGCGCAGCGGCGTGCCCGGCTCGAGTCCCATGTAGGTAAGCGCCCGGGTGATGCCTTGCCGCTTGATGGGGTCGCTTTCCTCGGCCGGGTCGGGCACACGGCCGTCGATGGTGACCACCATCTCGGGCGAGGTGCCCCAGGTGACGTGTGGGCGAATCGTGGTCGCGTCGAGTGCGATAGTCCGATCGAACTGCGCCCCTTCATCGCTGCGCAGCGTGCGCCAGTACGCCTGCGCGGCGTCCCATTGCGCGCCCTGCGGCGCACGCGCCCGCCCGCGAACGTAGTTGATGGTTTTGTCATCCACGGCGACCATGCCGCAGCGTGCTCCGGCTTCGATGACCATGTTGCACAGGGTCATGCGTGCATCCATGCTCATCGCAGAGATGGCCGAGCCGGCAAATTCGATGGCATACCCGGTGGCGCCCGCGGTGCCGATACGGCCGATCAGCGCAAGCGCCACGTCCTTGGAAGTCACGCCGGGCGACAGGTCGCCCTCCACCAGCACGCGCATCGTCTTCATCTTTTTGACGATCAGGCATTGCGTGGCCAGCACGTGTTCGATTTCGGACGTCCCGATACCGAATGCCAGCGTGGCGAATGCGCCGTGCGTGGTGGTATGCGAATCGCCGCAGACGATCGTCATGCCTGGCAGCGTGGCCCCCTGCTCCGGCCCGATCACGTGCAGGATGCCCTGACGCGCGTCCTGCATCGGGTATTCGGTAATGCCGAAGCGCGCGCAGTTGCTGCGCAGCGCCTCGACCTGACGCCGCGCGATGTCATCGGTAATGCCGGCGGCGCGGTTGGCGGTCGGCACGTTATGGTCTTCGGTGGCCAGCACTGAGGCGGGCCGCCACGGGTGCAACCGGCTGATGCGCAGTCCTTCGAACGCCTGCGGGCTGGTCACTTCATTGACCAGATGCAGGTCGATGTAAAGCAGCGTGTGGCCATCGTCGGTATCACGCACGGCGTGGCGTTGCCACAGCTTTGCGAACAAGGTCTGAGGTGTCATGTGCGATCCCGCTGTCAGATGATGCCTTCGGCGCGCAGGCTGTCGAGCGCGGCAGCGTCGAGTCCGAGCGCGTGCAGCACCTCGTCGGTGTGCTCACCCAGCTCGGGGCCGACCCAGCGCGTGCTGCCCGGCGTGGCGGACAGCTTGGGCACGATGCCCGGCAAGTCGATAGGCTGGCCATCGGGCAAGGTGTGGCGCTCGATCATGCCACGCGCCGCATATTGCGGATCGCGTGCGATGTCGGCGGCGGTATAGATGCGCCCGCTCGGCACATCGGCTTGCTCCAGCACCTGCAGCACAGCGTCGATCGGATGACGCGCGGTCCATTCGCCGATCACCCCGTCGAGCAGATCGTTGTGCTGCACGCGCTTGGCGTTATCGGCAAAGCGCGCGTCCTCCGCAAACTCCGGCAGGCCGATGGCCTGCATCAGGCGCTTGAAGATGCCGTCGCCGTTGCCCGCGATGATCACGTAGTTGCCGTCGGCACACAGGTAGGTGTTGGAGGGCGAAATGCCCGGCAGGCTTGAACCGGTGCGCTCGCGCACGTGCTCGAACATCGCATACTCGGGGATCAGGCTTTCCATGATCCCGAACACCGCTTCGTACAGCGCCACGTCGATGAACTGCCCGGTGCCGCGATTGGCCTTGACGTGATGCATGGCCAGCAGCGCGCCAATCACGCCGTAGAGGGACGCCAGCGAATCGCCCAGGCTCACGCCCACGCGTACCGGAGGCCGATCGGCGTAGCCAGACAGGTAGCGCAGGCCACCCATCGACTCGGCAATCGCGGCAAATCCGGGCCGCTCGCGGTACGGGCCGCTCTGCCCGTAACCCGAAATGCGCACCATCACCAGCTTCGGGTTGATGGCCGAGAGTTGCTCCCAGCCCAGTCCCCAGCTTTCCATCAGACCCGGGCGGAAGTTCTCGATCACGACGTCGGCATCTTTCACCAGATCGCGGACGATCTGCTGCGCGCGTTCCGACTTGAGGTTGAGCGTGACCGATTTCTTGTTCCGGCTCTGCGAATACCACCACAGGGATGTGCCATCGTGCAGCTTGCGCCATTTGCGCAGCGGGTCGCCGTTGACCGGGGTCTCGATCTTGATGACCTCGGCGCCGAACTGGGCCAGCAGCGTGCCGGCATAAGGGCCGGCGATCAGCGACCCCAACTCGATCACCTTGATGCCTTGCAGCGGCAAGGGTTGATCTGGCTGTGCCATGTTGTCTCCTCTTAACTCCATATCGTGCAGCGCACAACATTGCCGCGCTCGATGAATGCATCATGGACACTTCTCGCCAGACCAAAAAACGCTAAATAATCAAGCGAGCCATCTCCAAAGGAGAAGGCTTCAACACGAAGGGGGAATGGACGACCATGCGTTTCGATCTGGAATCGCTGCAGGTATTGGTCTCGGTAATCGAGGAAGGCAGCCTGGCGGCGGCTTCCGAGCGGCAGCACATCGTGCCTTCGGCCATCAGCCGACGCATTGCGGAGCTGGAAAGCGACGCCGGCACCGCCCTGCTCTATCGGCACAGCCGTGGCGTGGAGCCCACCCCGGCGGGCTCGGCGTTGTACTACCGGGCCAAGCGCCTGATCGATCAGATGCAGGAAATCTCGTCGGAAATGAGCGAGTACGCCCAGGGCGTGCGGGGGCACGTGCGCATGCACGTCAACTTTTCGACCATGGTCCAGTACCTGCCGGGCGACCTGTCCTCGTTCCTGTCGATCAACCCCGACGTGAAGATCGACCTGATGGAGAAAAGCAGCAGCCAAGTCCTGCGCTCGGTCGAAGCGGGTACCGCTGACATCGGCATCTGCAGCCAGCCGGAAGCTGCACCGGGGCTGGAAGTACGGCCGTATCACGTCGATAGGCTCGTGCTGATCGTGCCGCACGACCACCCGATCGGCGCGGCGCGCCACCTGCGCTTTGCCGATACCCTGGACTATGACTACGTGAGCATGCCGCTGGGCGCGTCAATCTCCACGCTCTGCGCGCAGAGCGCCGAGCAGGCCGGCAAGCAGCACAAGATCCGCATCCAGGTGACCAGCTTCGAGGGGCTGCGCAACATGGTGGCGGCGGGCCTTGGCATCGGCCTGCTGCCCAAGGCCAGTGTCAAGCCCTATCTGCGCAACAGCACCCTGCGCATGGTCGAGCTGGATGAGACGTGGGCACAGCGCCCACTGTCCGTCATCACGCGGGGCTACGCGGCGCTGCCGGTGCCGGCCCGGCTGCTGATCGACCATCTGGTATCCCAGGCCAGCGCAGAAAACTAGCGCGAGCCATCTGGTTCGGAGAAGGCTCACGTCCTGATTCTTCAATTGCGCGCTGGCTGCCTGCGCAACACACTGCAGTTCCAGCATGTCCAGCACGGGGAACGCAGTGGTACTCAACGGTCAAGGGAAAAGGGTGTTCATCCAGGAAGTCGCCACGCGCGACGGCTTTCAGATTGAACCGCGCATGGTTCCGACCCAAGACAAGATCGCGCTTGTCGACCGGCTGAGCCAATGCGGGCTGAGCAAGATCGAAGTCACCTCGTTCACCTCGCCCAAGGCCATCCCGACGCTGGCCGACGCGGAAGACGTGATGCGCGGTATCGCGCGCGTGCCCGGCGTCACTTACGCCGCGCTCGTGCCGAATATGCGAGGCGCCGAACGTGCGGTGGACTGCGATGTCGACGAGTTGAACCTCGTGATGTCGGTAAGCGAAACGCACAACCTTGCCAACCTGCGCATGACGCCGGGGCAGTCGTTCCAGCAGGCTGCGCAGGTCGCGGCGGCAGTCCGTTCGAGCCGCACGTCGCTCAACCTTTCGCTCTCATGCGCGTTCGGCTGTCCGATGGAAGGCCAGATCCCCACTGACACCGTGCTGACCTGGGCGGCACGGGCCGTCGAAGCGGGCATCGGCGGCATCACGCTGTGCGACACCACCGGCATGGCCTGGCCCAGCCAGGTGTTCGCGCTGTGCAGTGCATTCCGGCTGCGGTTCCCCCAGACCACGCTGACCGTGCACTTGCACAACACGCGCGGCATGGCACTTGCCAACGTGCTGGCCGCGCTGCAGGCGGGAGTCGATCGCTTCGATGGCGCGCTCGGCGGCCTGGGAGGCTGCCCCTACGCGCCCGGTGCCTCGGGCAACGTCTGCACCGAAGACATGGTGCACATGCTTGAACTCCTGAACTACGACACTGGCACCGACCTTGGCGCCCTGCTGGAGGCTTCGCGACTGTTGCCGGGCCTCATCGGTCATGACACCAACGGTCAGGTCGCCAAGGCCGGACGCACCCACGATCTGCACCCCACGCCCGACTATGTTGAGACGGCCCGGCAGCACGCCCTGTCGAAAGCACCGGCTTGAGTTTCTTGACGGGCCGGTCGTCATGGGTTCCGTGCCGTTCGGTATGATCCCGCCTGTGATCATTTGAATACAGGAGGACACCATGGGCGAAGCCAAACGACGCGGCTCTCAGGCCGACCGCATTTCTCAGGCGCACGCCCGGCTGGACGCGCTGCGTCCTGAAAAGCTGGTCTGCGGTGCCTGTCAGACTGCCTTTACCGAATTTGAAGGCATGGAGCCGCGCGACATGCCCGGCATCCACGCCATTTTCGGCGGCGAATGTCCGAACTGCGGCGAGAGCGTGATCTCGTTCAACGGCGAGCCCGAAGCCGTGGCCGCCGCCATGCTGGCGTACAAGGACGCCATGGAAGACGCCAAGCTCGGCGCGCAGACGCAAGAGGGCAAGCACGTGCCCTACGTCGACGAAGAAGACAAGCCCACCCAACACTGAAGCCGCCATGCAGAACACGCCAACGCGCCGCTACCGTCACTACAAGGGCGGCGAATACGAATGGCTGTGCGAGGCCACATACGAGCCGGATCCCGCCATCAGGATGACGGTCTATCGCGCCGCCAACGGCACGATTTGGACACGGCCATCGACGATGTTCCACGAGATGGTTGAAGTCGACGGCCGGCAAGTGCCGCGCTTCGCGCTGATGGACTGAATGCTGGCGGAAACCGTCTCCTTGCGAGCGGGCCTTCGGGCCCGTTTTACGTATTGGCGCGGCCGCAGCGGTGCTTGGGCGGCGCGCAACGGCCATCAACCCGGCGCGGCCCGTTTCTGGCGCTTGAACCAGGCATGCTCGCCCGGCGCCCGGTCGCGAAATTCGAAGGTGATGCGCACGCGCCGCGAGACCTGCACGTAGACGCCGCACGTCAGCGTCAGTGCCACCGCAACGGCAACGCCGTCGATGAGAGTTGAACGCGCCCCTGGAACGCCGCCGGCCATGAGCATCAGTCCGATCAGCGGCGGCAGCAGCGCCATGTGCACAAGCATGGCCGGCCGGAACGCGCTGTCGTGCGTGGTGGCCAGCACCAGGACCGTCACGCAGGAAATCAGATAAAGCAGCGTAGTCAGGTTGATCGCCCCGCTGCCAGGCGCGTTGGCATTAAATAGATCGGCGCCTGCCAGTTGCAGCGCATCCATCGACAGCCCCTGCCAGAACACCCACGTTGGCCCCGCGATGGCGATGGCCAGCACCCACGGCAGCCATCCGGCAATGCCGTACAGCGGATGTTGGCCCGCTGCGATCGGGTCGATGTCGACCCAGCGATGCGTCAGCATGATGCACCCCCAACAATGCGCGTCCGTTCTGATGACGGTTGCTTTCGGCAAGCGCCGGCGGCGTCTGCCTCCCCTGCCCTCTAGCTTAGGTCGCCGCGCAATGCGCGCAATGCAGGAGGAACCCTGAGCGCACAATCGGATTGCGCTACCTCAACTGTCGGCCCACTATCGGCGGAACAGTCGCGGGCGGTCGGGATCGTAGAGCGGGTCGGGCGTAATCTGCGTGAGTTGCAGGACGCCGGCGGAGTCGAAGTAGAAATGCATCAGCGACGGCCAGACGTCGTCTGCCTTGAAGCGGTACGACCAGACCAGCCGGTCCATGCGTGGGAAATACGCGGTTTCGACCGGCTGACCGAAATGCCGCAGCACGTCATCGCGGGTCCAGACGCCGATCTTGGCCTGGG
Source organism: Ralstonia sp. PBBBR1 (assembly GCF_002256165.1). Lineage (NCBI taxonomy): Bacteria > Pseudomonadati > Pseudomonadota > Betaproteobacteria > Burkholderiales > Burkholderiaceae > Ralstonia > Ralstonia sp. PBBBR1. The sequence continues at coordinate 227,024 of NZ_NKIL01000002.1, forward strand.
CAAACTCGAGGCTGCTCAGGACTTGCTTGAAGGCGACGAGCTTGCCGCCGGCATCAAAGTCGGCCGCGTAGGTGAACTGCCCGTACGGTTTGGTCGGATAGAGCCAGCGGGTGCCGCCATCGAGCGGATAGGTTTCGCGCGGCGGCCCGAATTGCGCCTGCACGGCGGGCTCGTCCGCACCCACCAGCCGCTGCCCCTTGGTGACGGGGGACTCCAATGCTGCACATCCTGCCGTCGCCGCCACGACAATCGCTACCGCCAGCCAACGCATCGCCCGCATCACAATGGTCCCTGTTGCACTGAGTGAAGCGCGTAGTTTACCGCCGCGTTTCAGCAGTGCGCGCGAGTAGCGGCGCGATGTCGGCGTGGGCCGCGGCCAGCCGCGCATCGGCGTGCGTCAATCGCGGAATCGTGCCCAGATGCGGTGCGTTGATCCAGCGGCGCAGCGTGGCGACATTGTCGTCAAGCCCCGCCATGGACGGGTCGACCACGTTGCCGACCCAGCCGGCCAGATGCAGCCCGCGCGCGGCAATCGCCTCGGCAGTAAGGGCGGCGTGATTCAGGCAGCCTAGGCGCAACCCGACAACCAGCACCACCGGCAAGCCCAACGCCACGGCCATCTCAGCCGTATCAAAGTCGTCCGACAGCGGCACGCGAAAACCACCAACGCCCTCCACCACAACGGCATCCGCCAACGATCTGGCGTGTGCAAACGCATCGAGAATCGGCGGCAGCGTGATCGTCACGCCTTCGCGCGCGGCAGCCAAATGCGGAGACATCGGCGCGTCGAGCAACCATGGGCAAACGGTGTCGAGCGGCAGATTGACTGACGCGGCGGCGCGCAGTTGCTCGACGTCTTCGTTGGTGCGCGTGGGCGCGCCCGCCAGCGTGCCTGCCGCAATCGGCTTGAGGCCCGCGGCACGGTAGCCGGCGTCGGCGAGCCGGGTCAGCAATGCCGCGCTGACGAGCGTCTTGCCGATCTCCGTATCGGTGCCGGTGACAAAGCAATCGAAGCGTGCGGGCATATCAGGCTGCCTTGGCCGGCTGCAGCGATTGGCCGGCCGCTTCCAGCGCCTGCGCAAGCCGTTCGATGTCTGCATCGGTATGTGCCGCTGACAGCGTGATGCGCAAGCGTGCCGTTCCTGCAGGCACCGTCGGCGGGCGAATCGCGGCGATGCGGATGCCTTCGTGTTCGAGCGCGGCGGCCAGCGCCAAAGCGGGTGCGTTCTCGCCAATCACGATCGGCTGGATGGCCGTGGGCGATGGCATCCACTGCCAGCCGAAACGTGCAGCCAATCGCTGCGCGTGGGAACTCCACACGGCGATGTGGCGGTCGAGGCGGGCACGACGTTCAGCACCCTCTTCGCCTGCAATCAGGTCCAGCGCTGCTTCCACGGCAGACGCAATGCCCGGCGGCGTGGCCGTTGTGAAGATGTACGTGCGTGCGCGCTGCACCAGCCAGTCAATCACCAGCCGATGTCCGACGATGGCCGCGCCCGAGCCGCCGGCAGCCTTGCCGAACGTGCCGACATAGATGATGCGCTGTGAGTGCAGCCCGAAATGAGACAGCACACCCGCACCGTTCTCGCCCAGCACGCCCAGGCCATGGGCGTCGTCCACGATCAGCCAGGCGTCGTAGCGTTCGGCCAGCGCAAGCAGTTCGGGCAGCGGTGCGATGTCGCCATCCATGCTGAACACGCCATCCGTGACGATCAGCTTGTTGCGACTGGTGCTCGCGGCCAGAAGCGCTTCCAGCGCAGCGAGGTCGACGTGCGGATAGACCTTGATCGGCGCCCGCGACAACCGCGCACCGTCGATGAGCGAAGCGTGGTTCAGCGCATCGGAAAAGATCGTGCATTCCTCCGCCTGCCGGATGCCGCCAGCCTGCGCCATGGCACTCACCACGGCCAGATTGGCCATGTAGCCCGTGCAGAAGAACAGCGCATCCGCCTCGGGAATGTGTTCGCTTTGCAGCGCAGCCATGCGTGCTTCCAGCCGCGCGTGCGCAATCGAATGGCCGCTGACCAGGTGCGATGCGCCGCTGCCGAAGCCATATTGCTGTGTGCCCTGCGTCATCGCCTCGGCCAAGGCCGGATGCGCTGCCAGGCCGAGATAATCGTTGCCGCAAAAGCCGAGAATGTCGCGCGGCGCTTCACCGGGCACGCTGATGCGCTGGCTGCGGTCGGTCGGGCTGTACGCGGTGCGGCGCACGCGGCGCAGGTGCGCGGCGTCGATAGCAGCTAGGCCCGCCTGCAGGTCGTCAAGCAATCGCATAGGTGTGTCCCTCTGTTTCGCCCGTGGCTTGGGCCAGCGTGTCTTCAAGCGTCTGCAGCGTGCGTTCGACCAGCGTGTCGGTCTCTTCATCGCTCAGCACATATGGCGGCAGCAGATAGACGGTGTTGCCGATCGGGCGCAGCAGCAGCCCGTGCGTGCGCGCCGTGAGCGCAAAGCGCTCGGCAAAGCGTGCACCGGCCACGTCCGGGTGCACGTCGAACGCGGTGATCATCCCGGTCTGGCGCAGATGGGCAAAACGCGCATCGTGCGACAGTGGCGCCAGGCCCTGAGCGATGCGTGCCGCGGTTACGCGATTGCGCGCAAAGACGTCTTCTTCAGCAAACAGATCGAGCGTGGCCAGTGCCGCGCGGCACGCCAGCGGGTTGCCGGTATACGAATGCGAATGCAGGAAGCTGCGTACCGGCGCATCGTCGTTGAACGCGTTGTAGATGACATCGCGCGAGAGCACGATCGACAGCGGCAGATACCCCCCGCTGATGCCCTTGGACAGGCAAAGCAGGTCCGGCCACACGCCAGCCTGCTCGCATGCGAAGAATGTACCGGTGCGGCCGCAGCCAACGGCAATTTCGTCTGCAATCCAATGCACGCCAAACTCGTCGCACAGGGCACGCACGCCGCGCAGATAGCTCACGTCGTGCATGGCCATGCCGGCCGCGCACTGCACCAGCGGCTCGATGATGACGGCGGCGATGGTGCCCGCGTTGGCGACGAGGCAATCGCGCAGTGCGGCCAAGGCGCGGTCGGCCACATCAGCGGCGGTTTCGCCGGGGCCGACCAGACGTGCGTCGGGCGATGGCACGCGGTGCGACTGCAGGATGAGCGGGTCATACGCATCGCGGAAGACCGCAACATCGGTCACGCCCAGCGCGCCGAGCGTTTCACCGTGGTAGCCGTGTTCCAGGCAGATAAAGCGATTGCGGGCGCCCCGCCCTGCATTCCGATGCGCGTGGAAGCTCATCTTGAGCGCAATTTCCACGGCAGAGGCGCCGTCTGAGCCGAAGAAGCTGTGGCCCAGCACGCCGCCCGTCAGATCGATCAGGCGCTCGGCCAACTCCACAGCCGGGCGATGTGTGGCGCCCGCCAGCATGACGTGCTCCAGCGAATCGAGCTGCGTCTTGAGCGCAGCGTTGATATGCGGATTGGCGTGGCCGAACAGGTTGACCCACCACGAGCTGGTGCCGTCCAGGTAGCGCTTGCCGTCAAAGTCGATCAGCCACGGGCCCTGGCCGCGCGCGATCGGCAGCGGCGGCATGGCATCGAGCCGTGCGTTCTGCGTGCACGGATGCCAGACGGCCGCGCGGCTGCGCGCCTGCCACGCCGTGTTGGCCGAGCAGGCACCTTGCGCGCCGGCAGCCGGCACAGGAATGGGGGGATACGCCATACGAACCTCCAGTCAACAACACCGGCCCGCATCATGCTGCAAAGCGGAACCGGCACATGGCGGCGTATGGTAGGTGCCTTGCGGATCAAACGACAAGCGGACAGATCGACGCTTTTTGTCGGCGAAATCATTGCCAATGCACGATGATGAGCGCTTTATCCGCAGATGTGCCGTGTCCTGCTTCGATCTCGCAGGGAAAAAATTTTTGCGAGGCGCGATTTTTGTGGCTTATGAGGCGCCTTTTCCCGCCCGGCCTTGCTGTGGCGCCATATCAGCCGCGTGTGATATTCAGAATGTACTGAAAGTACGGCTTGCTTCATTGCTCCGTCCTAGGGATAACCCTATACTCGGGAAAACCCTAGATAACGCACTGAGAGAAAACATCATGATCCAGCAAACCTATTACACCCCCAAGTTCGCCGGCCAAGCCCAAGCCACTCGTCGCCCGTCGCTGCTGCGCGCAGTGTTCAACTATTTCCGCAAAGGTTGGGATAACAACCTGGTGTACGCTGAAGTGGTTGGCAAGTCGGGCTCGTACCTGGGCTAAGACAGGTACGCCATCACGGCACACATGACAAAACGGCGCATTGGCGCCGTTTTTGTTTTGGAGCGCGCTATCGCTGCGCCGGCCTCAAGACAAGCGCCGCCGCCGAGCCGATCACAATTCCCCAGAATGCCGAGCCCAACCCGAACAGCGTCAACCCGGACGCCGTCGCCAGGAAGGTGATGATCGACGCCTCCCGGTGCTCGCCATCTTCGATCGCCCCCATCACGTTCGAGGCGATAGCGCCAATCAGCGCCAGCCCGGCCAGGATGGCCACGAACGGCTTGGGCAGCGCCGCAAACAGCATCACGATGGCACCCGCAAACGTGCCGCCAATCAGGTAGAACACTCCGTTGGCGATACCGGCCACGTAGCGCCTGGACGGGTCGTCATGTGCATCCTTGCCAGTGCACAACGCGGCAGTGATCGCGGCGATCACGATGGTGATGCCGCCGAAAAACGCCACGCTGATCGATGCCACGCTGGTGGCCGTCATGATCGGCTTGGCCGGGATGTCGTACCCGGAGCCGCGCAGCACCGCCATGCCGGGCAAAAACTGCCCCGTGAGGCTGACGACGACGAGCGGGATGGCCAGGCTCAGCGTCGAACTCAGGGCCCAGTGTGGGGCGATGAAGACCGGATGGGTGAATTCCAGCGTGACACCGTCAAAATGCGTCAGCCCCAGGGGCATTGCCAGCGCAATCCCGGCCAGCAATACCACGACGATGCAGTAGCGCGGCCACCAGCGCCGGCCCACCACGTAGATGGCGATCATGGAAAACGCCAGCACCGGCATGGCAGAAGCCGCGGCAAACGCGTGGGTACCGAACTGGAACAGGATGCCCGCCATCATGCCCGCGGCGATGCCCTTGGGAATCAGCCGCATGAGCCGGTCGAACGTGCCCGACACGCCGATCAACAGAATGACGACGGCCGCCGTGATGTACGCCCCCACCGCTTCATTGAGCGACAGCCCCGGGAACAGCGATACCAGCAACGCCGTCCCCGGCGCCGACCACGCCGTTACCACCGGGGCTTTCCACCGCCAGCTCGCGTAGATGCCGGACACCGCCGCGCCAATGGAGATCGCCCAGACCCACGACGCCACCATCGCATCCGGCACATGCGCGGCCTGCGCCGCCTGGAAGAAGATGACCAGCGGCCCCGCATACGAAATCAGCACGGCCAGGAACCCCGCCGCGACGGCCGAGAGGGACCAATCGGACAGCGCCCCGCGCGAGGCCGTTTGCGTGCTCGATGGATGCATCGCTGGTGGCAGATCAGCGCGCGATGACCGAGGCCGACCGCTGGTGGTTGATGAACGCCACGGCAATCGTCGCAATCACCGCCGGCACAGCCATGGCGAAGAAGTTGTGGTGCAGCGGTAGCGCCATCCCCACCAGCATGCCGATGACGATGGGAGCGAGGATGGCCCCGCTGCGCCCGACGCCCGATGCCCAGCCGATGCCCGTGGAGCGGATGCTCATCGGATAGAACTGCCCGGCATAGGCGTACGTCACGATCTGCGTGCCGATGGTGCAGCCGCCGGCCACGGCCACCAGCACGTACAGCGCCTCGGTTGAAGTCTTGATGCCGAGCAATGCGATCGACACCGCCGCCAGCGCATACATGGCCATCAGCACGTATTTGATGTTGAAGCGATCAGCCAGCCAGCCGCCGCCGATGGCGCCGAGCATGGCTCCGAAGTTCAGCACCAGCACAAAGGTGAGCGCCGAACCCAGGCTGTAGCCCGCCGACGCCATCAGCTTGGTAAGCCACGAGCTGAGCGCGTAAACCATGAACAGGCACATGAAGAAGGCAATCCAGAACATCGCCGTGCTGAAGCCGCGTCCGTCCTGGAACAGCCTGCCCAGCGGCGCTTCGTTGCCGCGATCGGCTTCGGGCAGGATGAAGGTGTCGCCTGGCTGAGGCGCATCGTTTGGGTTGAGCCGGCGCACGATGTCACGCACCGCATCGAGCTTGCCGGTGCGCAGCAGGAACGGCATCGATTCCGGCATCCAGCGCAGGATCGCCGGCACCAGCAGCACGGGCAACACAGCCGCGATGAACACCGATTGCCAGCCGTAGTGTTCCAGCAGACCCTTGCCCAGCAGCGCCGCCAGCATGCCGCCCACTGAATAGCCGCTGAACATGAGCGTGACGAGGGTGCTGCGCGCCCGGCGCGGCGAGTACTCCGTCATCTGCGCCACGACGTTCGGCATCACACCGCCGATACCGAGGCCCGCCAGGAAACGCGTCACGCTGAAGGTGACTGGGTCCGTGGAGAAACCCGCTGCCGCCGTAAAGACGCTGAACAGCACGATGCACACGGCAATCGCCCAGCGGCGGCCGATACGATCCGCAATCGTGCCCAGAAAGATCGCGCCGAACATCATGCCGAACAGTGCCGCGCTGACCATGAAGCCGGCGCTGGTGGGCGTGACGCCCATGTCCTTCATGATGGACGGCAGTGCAATGCCCGCGATGGCAAGGTCGTAGCCGTCAAAGATGATGATGAGCGCGCACCAGAACAGTGTGATGGCATGGAAGCGGCCGAACCGGGCGTGGTCGGCCACTGCGTGCAGGTCAATCTGACGCATGGGTGGTCTCCTTTGGGGTTTTTTTTGAAGGCGTGAGCGCCTTTCTTATGCTGGGTTGGCTTCTTCGACTGATGGCGCGCTCTGTTGGCGCTTCAAACCTTCAACCCAGGTCTCCGCCGCCGACGGGCAGTACCGTCCCGGTGATGTACGAGGCCTCATCTGACGCGAGGAACAGGATCGCCCGCACCTGCTCGTCGATCGTGCCGTAGCGGTGCATCAGGCTGCTGGCGAGGGTCTGGTCGACGATGCCCTGGTACCAGACGGTTTCCTGCTCCGACATGGGCGCCGCGTTGCGCGGGATCTTGCGCGGCGGTGCCTCCGTGCCGCCCGTGGCGACGGCGTTGACGCGAATGTTGTCGTCCGCATGTTCCAACGCCAGACTCGCGGTGAGCGCATTGACGCCGCCCTTGGCCGCCGAGTACGGAATCCGGTAGATGCCGCGTGTAGCGATGGACGACACGTTCACGATCACGCCCTGCTTGCGCTCGACCATGTGCGGCAGCACCGCGCGGCAGCACCACAGCGTCGGAAACAGTGAACGGCGGATCTCCGCCTCGATCTGCGCCTCTTCATAGTGCTGATACGGCTTGGCCCAGATGGTGCCGCCGACGTTGTTGATGAGCACGTCGATGCGGCCGAACGCGCCAAGCGCAGTCTGCACGGCATGCTGGGCACCGGCGTAGGTTTCGAGATCAGCCGTGGTGGCGTGGGCGTGGCCGCCCGCTGCCGCAATCTCGGCCTGCACTTCGTGGACGAGTTCGGCGCGGTCCACCAGCAGCACGTGCGCCCCCTCTTCTGCCGCAGCCACTGCCACGCCACGGCCGATGCCCTGCGCTGCGCCCGTCACCACGACGGCCTTGCCTGAAAATCGTTGCGTGCTCATGCCGCCTTCGCCTCCGGTACTGCATTGGGCGTGAACTTCTCGTAGTGGAAGCTCTTGGGTTTCACGCCTTGGTCGTCAAAGTACTTGCGCACGGCGTCTACCATCGGCGGCGGCCCGCACAGGTAGACATCAACGTCGCCATCGTTCAGCGCGTTGGCCGGAATGTGCTGCGTCACCCAACCCTTGCGCGGATGATTCGACGCGGCGTCGGCGACGACGGTGGCGTAGCTGAAGTTCGGCAACCGCGTCACATAGGCATCGATCGCGTCGACCTGTACCAGGTCGAGATCACGGGTCACGCCGTAGATCAGATGCACGTGCTGCTGCGAGTTGCTGCGCGCCAGCACTTCGAGCATCGACAGGAACGGCGCAAGGCCGGTGCCGCCGGCCAGGAACAACAGCGGCCGCTGCACATCACGCAGGTAGAAGCTGCCCAGCGGCCCCTGCAGATCGAGCTTGTCGCCCGGCTTTGCGGCTTCGAGCCAGGTGCTCATCACGCCGCCGGGAATCTTCTTGATCAGAAAGCTGATCTTCGTTTCACCGGGCGCTGAGGAGAACGAATACGAGCGGTGCTGGCCGCTTCCCGGCACACCGATGTTGACGTACTGGCCGGGCAGGAACACCGGCGCCGTGGCATCCACGTCCAGCTCGAGCACCACGGCGGCATCGTTGTGCAACTCGACGTTCGACACCGTTGCGCCGAACGTGCTCTGCCCCGTTTTGCAGGCGGTCGACGAGGTCGGCACCGCGATCACGCAATCGCTTTGCGGCACCATCTGGCACGTCAGCACAAGGCCGGTGTTCTTCTCGTCTTCGGTCAGGGCGTCTTCAATGTAATCGTCGCCAAGGTCGTAGGTTCCGCTCTCGGCGCGGCACTTGCAGGTCCCGCAGACGCCATCGGAGCAATCCATGGGCAGGTTGATCTTGGCGCGGAAGGCGGCATCGAGCACCTTCTCCCCCGCTTTGCAATCGATGAAGCGGGTCACGCCGTCTTCGAAGTTCAATGCGACTGTGAAACTGGACATGGAATACCTCACTGCCTTGGATACGGGTGTGCTCGTCAGACGTGATAGACGTCGAGCACCTGCCGGATGTAGTCGTTCTTCAGGACGATCTTCTTGGATGCGATCAGGAAACCTTCGCCGGCGCGGCGCAGGGTGACGAACATCGTGCCGAAGAAGTGATCGGTGGTTTTGTATCGGTGGCTGAGTGTGTGAAAGTTGTAGCGCACGTCGACTTCATCGCCGCGTTCGGCCAGGACTTCCACGTTGGTGACGGTGTGGCTGGTTCGCGGTTCCGGCGTGGACGCGCCGCTGCGCTCAGTCTTGATGCGGAAGACGCGATCCTCCAGCCCGCAGCGATTGGCGTAGTACATCAGCGAGATCTGGCTTTGCGGGTCGTCGGTCAGTTGGTCATCGTCATCCCATGCCGGCATCCAGTAGGTGACGTCTTCCGCGTAGCACTCCAGCCAAGCGTCCCACTGGCGGTCGTCGAGCAGCCGCGCTTCACGGTACAGAGCCGCGCAGATGTTGTGGTAATTGGAGCTCATGCCGCCACTCCTTCGCTTTCTTTCTTCAGAGCCTCGCGCATGACTTGTACCCAATATTCGTGCTGGCAGACGAACAGCCCCTCGTCTTCACTGCGTTCACCCGAGATAAGCGGCTTCAGGCCCATCTTGGTGGCGTTCTCGTCGGGGCCGTGCACCCACAGCGGCGCGCCGCGCGACAGGTCGTTCCACAGCGCAGTGGTGCCGGCATAGCCGTTCTGGCAGGCGCGGAACTCTTCGAGGTCGTCGGCGGTGCCCATGCCGGTGACGTTGAAGAAATCCTCGTACTGGCGGATGCGCGTTGCGCGGTCGGTCGCGCTCTCGCCCTTCGGCGCGAAACAGAAGATCGAGACCTCGGTCTTGTCGACACTGATCGGGCGTACCACGCGAATCTGCGTGCTGAACTGATCCATCAGGAACACGTTCGGATACAGGCACAGGTTGCGGGTCTGGTTGACGATGAAGTCCGCTTTGATGTCGCCTACGCGCGCCTTGATTTCGTCACGGTGCGCATAGACGGGCCGCACTTCCGGGTTCATCGTCCTGGTCCACAGCAGGATGTGGCCATGCTCGAACCCGTAGACGCCCGCCACCGACTTGCTCCAGCTGTTCGCATCCACGGCCTGGGTGCCACCTTCCTTGCGCCGGCCCATCGTTGCGGCGTAGTTCCAGTGCACGGTGCTGACGTGGTAGCCGTCGCAGCCGTTCTCCATCTGCATCTTCCAGTTGCCGTCATAGACGTACGTGGAGTTGCCGCGCAGCAATTCCAGGCCTTCGGGCGCTTGGTCGACGATCTGGTCGATGATCACGCGCGCTTCGCCCAGGTAGGTTTCGAGCGGTTGCACATCGGCGTTGAGGCTGCCGAACAGGAAGCCGCGATAGTTCTCGAACCGCGCGACCTTTTTCAGATCGTGCGACCCGTGCGTGTTGAACTGCACCGGATACTCGGTGGTCTTCTCGTCCTTCACCTTGAGCAGCTTGCCGGTGTTGGAGAACGTCCAGCCGTGGAACGGGCACGTGAAGCTGCCCTTGTTGCCGTGCTTCCGACGGCAGAGCATCGCGCCCTTGTGTGCGCAGGCGTTGATGACCGCGTTCAGCTCACCCGTCTTGTCGCGGGTGATGACGATCGGCTGGCGACCGATCCACGTGGTGTAGTAATCGTTGTTGTTCGGAATCTGGCTTTCGTGCGCGAGATACACCCAGTTGTTCTCGAAGATGTGCTTCATCTCCAGTTCGAACAGATCGGGGTTGGTGAAGATGTCTCGGCGGCAGCGGAAGATGCCCGCCTCTTCGTCATCCACCACCGCGGTTGAGAGCAGGTGATCCAGTTCGTTGGCTTTGTCGATCAAGGCGGACATGGTCGTCTCCACGTTGAGGTCTTGGGTCTCAGGCCTCGGCCGAAGCACGCAGGCGGTTCACGCGCTGGTTGTCCTTGCCCTGCACCAGCGGCGTCAGCACGACGTTGAATTCGATGTCCTTGTACGCATCGGTCTTCAGGTCGAATGCGGCACCGCCGGTTTTCTCAACCACGTGCGGAATCAGTTCTTCACGGGTGGCGTAGGCAAAGTCGTCCCAGATCAGCGGGTCGCCTTCGATGTTGAATTGCGTCGTCAGCTTGCGGTGGCCATCGCTCGTGACGAAGAAGTGCACGTGCGCCGGCCGGTTGCCATGGCGGGCCAGTCCGTTCAGCAGTTGCTGGGTCGCACCCTCTGGCGGGCAGCCGTAGCCCACGGGCATGAGCGTGCGGAATTCGTATTTGCCGTCGGCACCGGTCCGGACCGCGCCGCGCAGGTTGAACGGGCTCTGCTCGCCGGTCGGGTCAAAGTGCGAGTAGAAGCCGTTCGAATTCGCATGCCAGCACTCGACCAAGGCGCCGGCGACCGGCTTGCCGTCCTGGCCGGTTACCGTGCCGTGAATGATCAACGGGCCTGCGGCGGGGTCCGGATCAACGTCGATGCGGGACACGCCATCGCGCACCGTTGCGCCCGCCACGTACAGCGGGCCTTCGATTGTGCGCGGCGTCCCGCCATTGAGACCAAGCGCCTCGTCAGCGGCGTCCATGCGGATGTCGAGATACTTCTCCAGGCCCACGCCGGCAGCCAGCAATGCAGCCTCTCCGTCCTGGCCAAGCTTGTTCAGGTAATTGATGCCGGCCCAGACTTCATCTGGCGTGATGTCGAGATCGTCGATGGCCTTGAACAGGTCCGCCAGCAAGCGGTGGGTGATCTGCTTCAGGCGGGCGTTACCTTCGTTGCCATCCAGGTTGGTAGCGGCCTTCAGCAGGTCCTGCACTTCTTTCGTTTGGAATACGCGCACGTTCATGATGGGTGTCTCCACGTGGTTTTCTAGGGAATGTCTCAAGCGTCGTCGCTGTGAACTGACGACGGATGACGGCACAGCGGTGTCACGGAAATCTCCATGTACGGAAACAGCGGCAGCGCCGTCAGGATGTCGTGCAGTTCAGCATTGCTCTGCACGTCGAAGACGCTGTAGTTCGCGTACTCGCCAACCAAGCGCCAGATGTGGCGCCACTTGCCGCTGCGCTGCAGATCTTGCGAGTAGGCCTTTTCGCGCGCCTTGATCTCGTTGGCGACATCGGCGGGCATGTCGGCCGGCAGGCGGACATCCATGCGGACGTGGAACAGCATCGTGGTCTCCTTGGCGGTGTCTTGGTAAGGCGGTTGTTATTGGCGGCGCAGGCGCGCCAGCTTGTCGCGATCGATCTCGATGCCCAGGCCGGGGCCGGTCGGCACCTGCAACATGAAGTCGCGGTATTGCAGCGGCTCGGTCAGCAGTTCTTGCGTGAGCAACAAGGGGCCGAACAGCTCGGTGCCGAACTGCAGCTCGCCAAAGGTGGAAAACACGTGGGCCGACGCTGCTGTGCCGACTGCCCCTTCCAGCATAGTTCCGCCGTAGAGGCTGATGCCCGCAAGCTGCGCGATGGCGGCGACCTGCATGGCCGGAACCAACCCGCCGGACTGCGCGATCTTCACGGCAAAGACGTCGGCGCTCGCGCTGCACGCCAGTTCGAAGGCATCCAGCGGACCGTGCAGTGCCTCATCGGCCATCATCGGCACGGCGAACTGGCGGGCGAGGCGCTCCAGCGCGGCGCGGTTTTCTGCGCGCACCGGTTGCTCGATCAGGTCGATGCCGCCGGCCTGCAACGCGGCGATGCCATTGGCGGCGTCGAGCTCGCTCCAGGCCTGATTGACGTCCACGCGCACGCTCACGGCATCGCCCAGCGCCCGTTTGATGGCCAGTACATGGGCCACATCGTCCGCTACCGGGCGCAAGCCGATCTTCAGCTTGAAGATGCGGTGGCGGCGCTCAGCCAGCATCGCTTCTGCCTCGGCAATGTCCTTCTTCGTGTCGCCACTGGCGAGCGTCCAGGCCACCGGCAGCGCATCGCGTAGCCGGCCGCCCAGCAGTTCTGACAGCGGCACACCAAGCCGGCGGGCCTGCGCGTCCAGCAGCGCTGTTTCCAGCGCGCACTTGGCAAAGCGGTTGCCCTGGATGGTCTTGCGCACGCGAGCCATGGCTGCCGCCACATTGCGCGCCTCCATGCCGATCAGCAGCGGCGCGATGTGCGTGTCGATGTTGACCTTGATGCTCTCGGGGCTCTCTTCGCCGTAGTTGAGGCCGCCAATAGTGGTGGCCTCGCCCCAGCCTTCGATGCCGTCTTCGCAGCACACTCGCACGAGGACGAGCGTCTGCGTGTGCATGGTGGCGACGGACAGTTTGTGCGGACGGATGGTGGGCACATCCACTAGAATTGCCTCGATCGAGCGAATCATGTTTTCCAGGTATCAGAAGAACTGCTATCAACGTGGGAACCAGATTACGCAGCGCGAATTGTCACGTCCAACACTGATTTAGTATCAGTTTCATACTCCAGAGGTATAAGAATGGAGCTACGCCACCTTCGCTACTTCGTTGCCGTCGCTGAAGAGCTGAACTTCACCCGTGCCGCTGAACGGCTGCACATCGCGCAGCCGCCGCTCTCGCGGCAGATTCAGCAGTTGGAAGAGGAAGTCGGCGTGCTGTTGTTCGAGCGCGGCAGCCGCCCGCTCAAGCTGACCGAAGCCGGCCGCTTCTTTCACGCGCACGCGCGGCAACTGCTCGCGCAGACGGCCGAACTCGCCTCGATGACACAGCGCGTCGGCCAGATCGAGCGGCGCCTGTCCATCGGCTTCGTGGCATCAACGCTGTATGGGATGCTGCCGAAGGTCATCCGGCGCTTTCGCGCGGAGTACCCGATGGTCGATCTGACCATGCACGAGATGACGACCATGGACCAGATCCAGGCGCTCAAGGACGGCCGCATCGATGTCGGGTTTGGGCGCATACGCTATGAAGATCCAAACGTGCGACGCATCCTCCTGCGCGATGAACGACTGATCGTCGCGCTGCCGTCCGGCCATGCGCTGCTGGACGGCAGGACAACCGCATCCCTGCGCGACCTTGTCGGCGACACGCTCATCATTTACCCGCGCACACCGCGTCCGAGCTATGCCGATCAGGTGCTCGCCCTCTTCCACGATCGCGCGCTGGAACCCAGCAAGATCTACGAGGCACGGGAATTGCAAATCGCCTTGGGGTTGGTCGCCGCAGGCGAAGGGGTATCGGTGGTGCCGCGCAGTGTGGCGGGCCTGCGGCGCGAAGATGTCTGCTACATGGAACTCGACGATCCGCAATTGGTCTCGCCCATTATCTTCAGCGCACGGCTGCTCGATGAGTCTGAAGACATCCAGGCCATGCTGGCGCTGACGTACCGGTTGTACGACGAGCAGAACATCCCGTATTACGCGCCCTCGTAAGGCTTGCAATGGCGGCTCCCAAGTTACAAGCCGCTGGACACGACGGCCGCATGGGCTAGATTGAAGCAAGGCGCCCGTTCGCCTGCGATTGGAGCGCAAGCGAGTGAAAAGAATACGCCGCCCCATCATCATCAAATTGGTCGTCGTCGTGGCGCTGGTGCTTGCGATGGCCGCCTTGCTTGTCGCGCACGAATTCCGCACCTCCGCCTGGCAAGCCCGCTACTTCGCGCAACTGGCGAAGTCGCAAACCTTTCCCATCAAGCCCGGGCCGAACAATTCGGCCCGCTATCCAAACTCCGGCCCCTACGACCTACGGCTCGGCTATCACGATCTCCCCACCTTTCTGGACCGCCTGCGCTCGCGCGGCTACATCGTCGCCCAGCAGGCCGTGCCATCCAAGGAGATGATCGCGCGCATGGACAGCGGCATGAATCCGCCCTATCGCGAGAAGGACCAGGCTGGCCTGGAATTGCTCGATGACGATGGCCGCCCGATCTACCGCGTGCGGCACCCCGAACGCGTGTATGACAGTTTCGCGTCGGTGCCGCCGCTGCTCGTCAACTCGCTGCTGGCGATTGAAAACCGCACGCTGCTGCAGACCGAATACCCCAAGCGCAACCCGGCCGTGGAGTGGTCGCGTCTCGCGCGCGCCGTCTGGGACCGTGCCCTGCACGCGGTCGACCCGGCGCATGAATCGCCTGGCGGCAGCACGCTCGCCACGCAAATCGAGAAGTACCGCCACTCGCCCGAAGGCCGCACCGAATCGCCCAGCGAAAAGCTGCGGCAAATGTTCTCCGCATCCGCCCGCGCTTACCTGAACGGCGAAGACACCACTGCCGCGCGCCACCAACTCGCGGTCGATTACCTGAACACCGTGCCACTGGGCGCACGCGCCGGCTTTGGCGAGATTCAGGGGATTGGCGATGCGCTGTGGGTCTGGTACGGACGCGACTTCGCCCAGGTAAATGCATTGCTCGCTGCCCAGTCGGCCGCGCCGCTCGCAGACCGTGCGCTGGCCTACAAGGAAGCGTTGAGCCTGCTGGTCTCGCAGCGGCGGCCGTCGTATTACCTTGAGAACCTGGATGAGCTGGAGACGTTGACCAACGCCTACCTGCGCGTGCTGGCCGCGTCCGGCGTGATTCCGCCCGCGCTGCGCGATGCGGCGATTGCGCAGTCGCTCAAGCAGCAGGCGCTGAACACGCGAGTGCCGCCCCCGCCGCTGGAGCATAAAGGCACGAATGCCGTACGCGTGAACCTGGCGGGCATGCTTGGCATCTCGCGCATGTATGCGCTCGACCGGCTCGACCTGACCGCAAGCAGCACGTTGGACGCGCCGCTGCAGCGCGATGTCTCATCTGAGCTGCGCAAGCTGGGCGACCCGGCCCGCGCCAAGGCCGCCGGCCTCGTCGGCGACAAGATGCTGGAGCGCGGCGACCCGGGCGGCGTGACCTATAGCTTCACGCTCTACGAACGCGCGCAGGGCGGCAACCGCGTGCTGGTGCAAGCCGATACGTTCGACAAGCCGTTCGATATCAACGAGGGCGTCAAGCTGGATCTGGGCTCAACGGCCAAGCTGCGCACGCTGGTGACGTACCTTCAGATCGTGGCCGAGTTGCACAAGCGCTACGCCGATCAACCTGTGGCGGCGCTGCGCAAGGTCAATATTCCCGTGCAGAACCCGATCGAACGCTGGGCTGTCGACTACCTCGCCCACACGCAAGACCGGTCGCTCACGGCGATGCTCGATGCATCGATGGAGCGCAAATACTCCGGCAACGCCGGCGAGTGGTTTGCCACCGGCGGCGGCATGCAGAGTTTCGAAAACTTCGAGAAATGGGAGGGCACCCAGAACTTCACGGTGCGCGAGGGGCTCAAGCACTCCGTCAACCTCGTCTTCGTCCGGATCATGCGCGACATCTCGCGCTACTTTCAGCACCAGTTGCCCAATGCGGGCGCCGAGGCGTTGACCAACCCCGATTCCCCACAGCGACAGGTCTACCTGCAACGCTTTGCCGACCGCGAAGGCAAGCTCTTCATGGGCCGCTTCTATGCCAAGTACAAAGGCAAGACCGACCGGGAGCGTGAAGCCATCCTGGTGCAAAGCACGCGCGCCACGCCGGTGCGGCTGGCTACCATCTACCGCAGCATCGACCCGGAGGCCGGACCAGGAAAACTCGCTGCATTCATCCGCAGCTACCTGCCGGGCGCGAAGCTCGATGAGGCCGAACTCACCAACCTGTATGAGAAGTATTCCGTCCAACGCTTCGACCTGGCCGACCGCGGCTACATTGCCCGGCTGCATCCGCTGGAGCTGTGGCTGGTGGCGTATCTGCGGACCCATCCTCAAGCCACGCTCACGCAGGTGAACGAGGCAAGCGCAGATGAGCGCCTGTCCGTCTATAAATGGCTGCTGCAATCGCACCGCAAGGCCGCGCAAGACAAGCGCATCAAGCAGATGCTGGAGATCGAGGCGTTCCAGCAGATTCACGCGATGTGGAAGCAGCTGGGGTATCCGTTCGAATCGTTGGTGCCCTCATACGGCACGGCCATCGGCGCATCGGCAGACCGGCCGGCATCGCTGGCGGAGTTGATGGGCATCATCGAAAACGACGGCATCCGCCTGCCCAGCGTACGCATCGACCGGCTGCGCTTCGCCGCCGACACGCCTTACGAAGTCATGCTCTGCCGCGACCCCAACGCCGGAGAACGCGTGCTGCCGCCCGAGATTCCACCCTTGGTCAAATCCGCGCTGGCCGGCGTCGTCGAAGGCGGCACCGCCAAGCGTATCTCCGGCACGTTCATCCAGAAGGACGGCAAACCCATCGCCATCGGCGGCAAGACCGGTACCGGCGACAACCGCTTCAAAACCTTTAGCCGCGGCGGCGGCCTTATCTCCGAGCGGGTCGTCAGCCGCTCCGGCGCGTTCGTCTTCTATCTGGGAGACCGCTACTTCGGCACCGTCGTCGCCTACGTAGCCGGCGCAGACGCGGCCAAGTACAAATTCACCAGCGCCCTGACGGTGCAAGTGCTCAAGGTCCTGGCGCCCACGCTGATGAACCACCTGGACCTGCAAGACGAGGCGCCAGCCTTCAACTGCAAAATGCCGCAGGCCACGGCGCCGGAACAGAAGCTGGATTGAGCAAAGTCTGCACAACCGACGGCGACAACGCAGGCCGCCAGACGGTGTGGCCGTACCCTGCCCTAGATGGCGCCTTGAATTTCTGTTGCAGGGAGGAAAAAGGAAGGAGGCTTGTCTGAGCGCAGCGAGTTTGCCTCCCTTCCCTCCCCGCGACAGAAATCCAAAGAGGAAGTCGCCGCATCGGGCGCGCCTTTCTTTGCTTACCTTTCTTTGGCAAGACAAAGAAAGTAAGTCGGCCCCGCCAGGGGACGAAACACCCGGCCCCCAGCACCCTCACCGCAACGACCGCTGCAACCAGATCGCCCCCGCGCAAACCAACGCCACCACCGCGCCCCAGGCGAACAAATCCCCCACCGCCAGCAACGTCGCCTGCCGATCAATCTCCAACGAGAGCCGCATCAACTCCGACCCCTGCAACGGATGCGGCCACTGCCAGGCCGGCGTCAGCGCGCTGACGTGCCCCACCAGATCGGTGCGATGCTGCGCCTGTCCGCGCTGCAGCAACAATGTTGCCCCCATCGTCCCAAAGGCCTGCGCCCAAGCCCGCATGATTCCCTTGAACTGGTAGGCATGGCCGAAATCCTTGGCCGGCAAATCCACGTAGGTCAGCCCCGCTACCTGGATCACCACAAACACCCCCACCATGCCTTCGATCATGAAGCCCGGCACCACCGCCGCCACCGAGGCGCCTGGCATGGCCACATGCGACATCCACAGCAGAGCTGTCGCCATCAGCACAAAGCCGATGGAGATCAGCACGCGCTTGGTCGGCAACACGTTCGTCAATTGAAAGTTCAGGATGCCGAGCACCACCGTCACCAGCCCGCCCAGGCTCATCAACTGCGCGGTGGTCTCGTAGCGAAAGCCGAGACCGTTCTGCAGCAGGCTCGACGAAAGAAAGCCCCAGGCGCTCGCAAACATGTAATAGATGGCGTAGAACACCATGCCCATCATGAAGCGCCGCTGCAGCGTGGCCCGCAAGTCCACCCACGGCAATGGGTGGGCCGTCTGGCGAATGCCGACCCAGATGATGAGTGCCACCACCGCAATGATCGGCACCACCTGGGCAGGCGAACCATCGGGATGAATGAAGCGGGCCTGCTGAAAGCCGTGCAGCGCAATCAGCGCCGCCAGCCCAAATGCGATGGCTGAGGGCCAATCGAGCGAGGCGAAATCGCCCTGGCGCTCGTGCATCTTCGGATGCGGATAAAACGCCGCCACCAGCCCGCATACCACCACGGCCACCAGCAACTGCGCGACGAAGATGGCGCGCCAGCCGAATTGCTCCGTCAGCGCCGCCGACAGCATCGGCGACACACAGCTCAGCCCGAAGATGCCGTAGATCATGCCCTTCATCATCGTGCGGCGTTCGTGCGCGGGGCTGTGCTGCACGAAGATGCGCGAAGTCGACAGCATCGGGCCGCCGCCAAACCCCTGCACCGCCCGCCCGACGATCAGCATCGTTCCGCCCTCGGCCGCCGCGCACATCAGCGTGCCGACAATAAACACCAGCAGCGACAGTAGCGTGTGCCTGCGGTAGGTCATGTGGTCGGCCAGCCGGCCCATCACCAGAATCGACAGACTTGCCGCTGCTGCATACGCCGTCACGGCCCAGAGATAGACATCCTGTGACGCCAGCACCCCGCCTTCGATATGCGGTCCGGCAATTGAGAACATCAGGTTGGACATGTAGTCCACGCCCGTCGCCAAGCCGATCACCATGCCTACCATACGCAATTCCATCCGGCTGCCGACGGTCGATTCGGCAACCGGGTTGCGCACTGCGGGCGGCGGAGAAACCGTGTGGTCTGTGCTTGGCGTGTTCATGCAGGGATGGTAATTTGCCTCGAAACCGGCGGAAATCGCCTGCCAACAAATTCATTGTTCAATGATGCGAACGACGGACTGGAACGACTGGGACACTTTTTGCACCGTGGCCACGCTCGGCAGCTTTACGCGCGCGGCGGAGCGGCTGGGGTTGCCCAAATCGTCGGTCAGCACGGCGGTGTCGCGGCTGGAAGGCAAGATGGGCGCACGCCTTTTCGAGCGCAGTACGCGCCGCCTGCGCCTGACCGATGCCGGCGAAGCCCTGCTGCGCGACGCAGGCCCATTGTTCCAGCGGCTGCGCGAAGTTTCGGAAGACGCCGCAGCGACGTTCCAGTCGCCCGCCGGCACGTTGCGCATTGCCATGCCGTACGAATTTGCCGCCAAGCAGCTCGCCGAGGTGGTGCTGGAAGTCATGCGCGAGCACACTGGCTTACGCATCGAAGTGGACGTGGCACCACGCCAGATCGACCCGCTCGCCCAGGGCTACGACATCATGCTGACCGTGCCGCGCGGGCCGCTGCCCGATTCCGGCCTCGTCGCGCAGCGCGTCTTCGATTTGCGGCGCGCCGTGGTCGTCGCCCCGCAACTGCTGGAGCGCCTCGGGCCGCTCACCCACCCGGACCAACTCGCCGACTGGCCCTGCCTCGGTACCTCGAACGAAACCGAATGGCAATTCCGCACGCCTGGCGGCGAGACGATCAACCTGCCGCTCGACTTCCGCATGCGCACCTCCAATAGCGAACTGCGCATGCAGGCGGCCATTGCTGGCCTGGGTGTCGCCCGCATCACCTCCGTGTTTGCCACCGACCTGATGGCTTCGGGCGCGCTGCAGGAGGTGCTGACGGGATTCCAATCTCCGCCCATGCGCGTGTACGCCGTCTTCCCGGGCCGCCGCCTGATGCCCGCCAAGGTCAAGGTCTTCATGGACGCCCTTCACCGCCGTATAGAGCATTCCCGCCAACACACCGACATGCGGCCCACGTTCGTAGACGAAGCCGCCGCGTCCTGGCCGCCCGAGTCGCTGCTCTGACTGTTCACTCCTCCCCTTGATCTCCGCGAAACCATGCGCCCGTTCACCAAACTCCCCATCTTGATTGTCGCGCTCGCTCTGACCACCGTTGGCTGCTCCCGCGCCGAAGACATCGGCAGCGTCAGCACCAATTTCCGTATTACGGGCTCCGACAAGATCGTCATCGAAGCCTTTGATGACCCGCTCGTTCAGGGCGTGACCTGTTATGTCTCGAGGGCGCGCACCGGCGGCATCAAGGGCTCGCTAGGCGTGGCCGAAGACGTGAGCGAAGCCGCCGTGGCCTGCCGCCAGGTCGGCGAGATCAGCTTCGTCAAGCCGCTGCCGCAGCAGGACGACATGTTCACGCAGCGCCTGTCGCTCGTCTTCAAGACGCTGCACGTGGTGCGCACGGTGGACCGCAAGCGCAATGTGCTGGTCTATCTGACGTATTCGGACAAGGTCATATCGGGCAGCCCGAAGAACAGCGTGACGGCGGTGCCGATTCCCGCCAGCCAGCCGATTCCAGTCAAGTAAGCGATGGCAGCACCACATTGGTGCGAGGCAACGCAAGCGTGGTGGCCGAGCAACGGTAGACAGCGCAGAAAGGGTGCATACGTAAGCCTACGTATGGTGCATTGCATCATCTGGTGTATAGTCAGGGTATTCCCTAACCGGGATTTCCCTAAGAGGCCAATCATGCAAAACACGAACGACCTGAAGCTGACCGATCAACTCGAACGCGAACTGATCGAGCGCGAAATGTCCGAAGGTATCTACTTCTATCGCCGTCCGAGCGGCCAATCGTTCTCGTTCGCCCAGTTCTTCTCGGCAATCGCGAACCTGTTCGGCACGCACCGCACTGCCAAGGCCTAACCAGCCGCGCTATTGTTGATGGGCGTGTGCCCGAGTTAGCTGTATGCAGTACCCGCAGTCTCAGTAGCACCGTGCGCCGGCCGTGTGTCATCACACCCGCCGCCACACCCGCCAGGTCATGACCGCCTGGTGCCAATCGAGGGCCGGTTTCCGGCCCTTTGTCATTTCTGCGGCATTTGTCTGGGTTGTTGCATGCCACAGCATCGCCCTGTCTCCCCCGACCGGCTCACCGCGCCGCAGTTGTCTTCTCGTTCGCCTGTGCTTTACTGAGTAGAGCCGCGACCACCCATATCGAGACCACGCGTGCATCTTTCCAGCCAGGAAGACGCACAGCATGGCACCCGGCGCCCATCCCCCAAGGAGACTCCCATGGCGATCAGCCTCAAGCTGTCGGTCAACGGTGCGCCTGTCACCGTCAGTGTCGAACCCCATACCCTGCTAGTTCAATTGTTGCGCGAGCACCTTCGCCTGACCGGCACGCACGTCGGCTGCGATACGGCGCAATGCGGTGCCTGCACCGTGCATATGAACGGGCGGGCGGTGAAGTCCTGCAACATCCTGGCCGTGCAGGCCGACGGCGCCGAGGTGACAACCATTGAAGGCCTGTCGAAAGATGGTGCGCTGCACCCGATGCAGGAAGCCTTTCGCCAATGCCATGGCCTGCAATGCGGCTTCTGTACCCCGGGCATGGTGATGGCGGCCACGGCGCTGGTTGCGCAACACCCGCATCCCGACGAGCACACGGTGCGCGAGCAGCTCGACGGCAACCTGTGCCGCTGCACGGGTTATCACAACATCGTGCGCGCCGTCATGCACGGAGCCGAAGCCATGGCCGAAGCCCAGGGCGACGATGCCTCGCTGCAAAGCCTGGCCGCGGCGCGGGCCCACGCCGCCTGACCCCAGCGAGGAGACCACCATGAACGCTCCCGCAGAACCCAACAACCACCTGATTGGCGCGTCCGTCAAGCGCAAGGAAGACTTCCGCTTCCTGACGGGCGCCGGGCAATACACGGACGACGTCGTGCAGGCGCACCAGTCCTACGCGGTGTTCCTGCGCTCGCCGTATGCGCATGCCCGTATCAAGCACATCAACACGGATGCCGCACGCAACCATCCGGGCGTGCTGGCCGTGCTGACGGGCGACGACCTGGCTGCCGACAAGGTCAATGGCCTGCCGTGCGGCTGGCTCATCCACAGCATTGACGGCACACCGATGAAGGAGCCGCCCCACCCCGTGCTCGCGCAAGGCAAGGTGCGCCATGTGGGCGACCAGGTTGCGCTGGTGGTGGCGGAATCGGTGAAGATCGCCAAGGACGCCGTCGAGATGATCGACGTCGAATACGACGAACTGCCCGCCGTGGTGGACACCGCCACCGCAGATACTGCCGGCACCGCTGTCCACGACGACGTACCGAACAACACCTGCTACACCTGGGGCCACGGCGACAAGGCCGCCACTGACGCGGCGTTTGCCAAGGCCGCGCACGTGACGCACCTCGATATCGTCAACAATCGGCTGATCCCGAATGCGATTGAGCCACGCGCCGTCAACGCCAGCTATTCGCGCCAGGACGACAGCTACACGCTCTACGTCGCCAACCAGAACCCGCACGTGGAACGCCTATTGATGTCGGCGTTCGTGCTGGGCCTGACCGAAGCCAAGGTGCGCGTGATTGCGCCGGATGTGGGCGGCGGGTTCGGCTCGAAGATCTTCCTGTACCCGGAAGACGTGGCGCTCACGTGGGCATCGAAAAAAGTTGGCCGGCCGATCAAGTGGACGGCCGAGCGCTCCGAATCCTTCCTGACCGACGCGCATGGCCGCGACCACGTCACGCATGCCGAACTGGCGCTCGATGCGCAGGGCAATTTCCTCGCCATGCGCGTGCATACGACGGCCAACATGGGCGCGTATCTGTCGACGTTTGCCAGCAGCGTGCCGACCATCCTGTATGCGACGTTGCTGGCCGGCCAGTACAAAACGCCGGCCATCTATGCCGAAGTGAAAGCGGTGTTCACGAACACCGCGCCCGTCGATGCGTATCGCGGTGCCGGCCGGCCGGAAGCAACGTATGTGGTGGAGCGCCTCGTGGAAACGGCCGCGCGCGAACTGCAGGTCGACCCGGCTGAACTGCGCCGCCGCAACTTCATCCGCACGTTCCCGTATGCCACGCCGGTGGGGCTGACGTACGACACGGGCGACTACGAGCCGTGCCTCGACCGCGCCATCGAACTGGCCGACGTGAAGGGTTTTGCCGCCCGACGCGACGCTTCGCGCGCCAAGGGCCGGCTGCGCGGCTTGGGCTATTCCTGCTACATCGAGGCGTGCGGGCTGGCACCGTCGAACATCGCTGGGGCACTGGGCGCGCGGGCTGGCCTGTTTGAGGCCGGCGAAATTCGCGTGCACCCGACCGGCTCCGTCACGGTCTTCACCGGCTCGCACAGCCACGGCCAGGGCCATGAGACGACGTTCGCGCAAGTGGTGGCCGATCGTCTGGGCGTGCCCATCGACAACATCGAGATCGTGCACGGCGACACCGGGCGCATCCCGTTCGGCATGGGCACATACGGCTCGCGCTCGATTGCCGTGGGCGGCTCGGCCATCATGAAGGCACTCGACAAGATCGAGGCCAAGGCCAAGAAGATCGCCGCGCATTTGCTGGAGGCGTCGGCGGAGGACATCGAGTTCAAGGACGGCGTCTTCCGCGTGGCCGGCACGGACCGCACCAAGACCTTTGGCGAAGTCGCGCTTACGGCGTACGTGCCGCACAACTATCCACTCGACAAGCTCGAACCTGGGCTGGACGAAAACGCCTTCTACGATCCGACCAACTTCACCTACCCGGCCGGCGCGTACATCTGCGAAGTGGAAGTCGACCCTGATACCGGCGAGGTACACATCGACCGTTTCGTTGCGGTGGATGACTTCGGCAATATCATCAACCCGATGATCGTCGAGGGCCAGGTGCACGGCGGGCTCGGCCAGGGCATCGGACAGGCGCTGCTCGAAGCGTGCGTGTACGACGAAAACGGCCAACTGCTGACCGGCTCATACATGGACTACGCCATGCCGCGCGCCAACGACCTGCCCAGCTTCACAGTGGAAACCGCCAAGGGCACGCCGTGCACGCACAACCCGCTGGGCGTCAAAGGCTGCGGTGAGGCTGGCGCGATCGGCTCGCCGCCGGCCCTGATCAACGCCATCGTCGACGCGCTTGCGCCGCTGGGCGTGAAGGACATCCAGATGCCCGCGACACCGCATCGTGTGTGGCAGACCATTCAAGCGGCCAAGGCCTAGGCAAGGAGCGAACCATGTACGACTTCGAGTACCAGAAAGCCACCGACGCCCAGACCGCCGTGACCGCGCTGAAGACGCACACCGACGCCAAATACCTCGGTGGCGGCCAAAGCCTGCTGGCAGCGATGAAACTGCGGTTGGCACAGCCGTCAACGCTGGTGGATGTCACGCGCATTCCGGGCATGTCCGGCATTCGCACGCAGCCCGGCGTGATTACGGTGGGCGCAGCCACACGCCATGCCGATGTGGCAGACAGCGCTGACATCGCCCGCATGTTGCCCGCGCTGGGCGAACTGGCCGGCGGCATCGGTGACAGGCAGGTGCGCGCCATGGGCACGCTCGGCGGGTCGCTTGCCAACAACGACCCGGCGGCGTGCTACCCGGCCGCCGTGCTCGGGCTGAACGCCACCGTCGTCACCGAACGGCGCAACATCGCGGCGGACGATTTCTTCCTCGGCATGTATGAGACCGCGCTGGCTGCGGATGAACTCCTCACCGAGGTGCAGTTTCCCGTGCCGGACCAGGCGGCCTACGTGAAATTCCGCAATCCGGCGTCGCGCTTTGCGCTGGTGGGCGTGTTCATCAGCCGCAAGGGCAACAACGTGCGTGTGGCGGTGACGGGCGCGGCGCCGTCCGTGTTCCGTTGCACGCCCCTGGAGCAGGCGCTGGCAGCCAGCTTTACATCGGAAGCCGCACGCAAGGTGGTGGTGCCGGCCGACGATCTGGTGGGCGATCTGCATGCCTCGCCGGAATACCGGGCGCACCTCATTCCGGTATTGGCGGCGCGCGCGATCGAACAGGCATTGGCGCACCACCATTGAGCGCACGCCCAAGGAACGGCATGCCAGTCGATTCCATCGACGACTGCATCGCGCAACTGCAAGGTCAGGGCTATTTCGCCAGCCGTGAGCTGGCCACGGCCCTGTTCCTCGCGTTGCGCATGCAGCGGCCGCTGTTTCTGGAAGGCGAGCCCGGCGTCGGCAAGACCGAGCTGGCGAAGGCGGCGGCTGGCCTGCTCGGCACGTCGCTGCTGCGGCTGCAATGTTACGAGGGGCTCGACACCGCCAGCGCGCTCTACGAATGGGACTATCCGCGTCAGATCATGGCGCTGCGCCTGGCCGAGGCGGCCGGCGAAAAACTCCGCGCCGACACCCTCTACCGTGACGAATTCCTCCTCAAGCGCCCGCTGCTGCAGGCGCTGCTGCCCGACCCGCTCCATCCCGACACACCGCGCGTTCTTTTGATCGATGAGATCGACCGCGCGGACGAACCGTTCGAGGCGTTTTTGCTGGAGCTGCTGTCCGACTTCCAGGTGTCGATTCCCGAATTCGGCACGGTGCGCGCGCAGGTGATTCCGCTCGTCATCATGACGTCCAACCGCACGCGCGAGGTGCACGACGCGCTCAAGCGGCGCTGCCTGTATCAATGGATTGGCTACCCCGACAAGGGACGGGAGCTGCAGATCGTGGCGCAGCGCGCGCCCGAAACGGCCGCCCGCCTGCAGCATCGTGCGGTTGATTTCGTGCACCGCCTGCGCGGCATCGACCTGTTCAAGGCCCCGGGCATTGCCGAGGCCATCGACTGGTGCCGCGCATTGGCGGCGTTGAACGTGACGGAGCTGGATCCGCAGTCCGTGCAGGACACGCTGGGCGTGCTGCTCAAATACCAGGACGACCTGGCCCGCGTGGATAGGCCGACCATCGAGCAACTGCTGGCCGCCCCCGCGCTGCCGGAGTAACGCATGCAAGCGACCGTGTCGACGCAGTTGCCCATGCTCGCGCGCAACGTCACGCATTTCGTGCGGCTGCTGCGCAATGCCGGCATGCCGCTGGCACCCTCGCGCGCGGTGGATGCCATCGAAGCCTTGAGCCATATCGACATCGGCCGCCGCGACGACGTCAAGGCCGCGCTGTCCGCCCTGCTCGTCTCGCACCCCGACGAGCGCACGCTGTTCGACGCAGCCTTCAACGTGTTCTGGCGGGATCCGGATTGGGAAGGCAAGCTGCGCGCCCTGCTGCTGCCCAAGGTGCGTGGCGGCATTCCGGCGGCACGCAGCAACCGCCTGGCCGATGCCTTGCGCGCGCAGCCGTCGACCCGCCTGCCGCCTGGCCCCAAGCCCGACGGCGAACGCCATGACGTCGTGGCGCCGCTGGCGTTTTCCGCCAACGAGGCCTTGCGCACGCGTGACTTCGACACACTCAACGCCGCCGAATGGCGCACGCTGCAACACATGATCCGCCGCCGGCGCGTGCATCTCGCCCAGGAGCGGACACGCCGGCTGAAGGCCGCCTCGCGCGGGCGCCATCCCGACCTGCGCGCCACCGCCCGGCAGGCCGTGCGCGCCGGCGGCGAGTGGACCGGCTGGAAATACCGCCAGCCCGTCGACCGGACACCGCCGCTGGTGCTGCTGCTCGACATCTCCGGCTCGATGAGCCGCTATTCGCGCGCCGTGCTGTATTACTGCCACGCGCTGGTGCAGTCGCGCGAGCGTATCCAGGCCTTCCTCTTTGGCACGCGGCTGACGAATGTCTCCCGGCAGTTGCGCGAGCGTGATCCGGATGTCGCCGTGCAGGCCATCGCCCAGCTTGTTCCGGATTGGTCGGGCGGCACGCGCATCGGTGCAGCGCTGGCGGAGTTCAACCGCCAATGGGCGCGCCGCACGCTGTCCGGCCGTGCCACCGTCCTCCTCGTGACGGATGGGCTCGACCACGAACACATCGACGTGCTCGACACCGAAATGGCGCGTCTGGCTCGCTTCGCCCATCGCATCGTCTGGCTCAACCCGCTATTGCGCTTTGCCGGTTTTGAGCCGCGGGCACGTGGCGTGCGGGCCATCCTGCCGCATGTCGACGTGATGGTGCCGGCCCACCATTTCGACAGCCTCGCTGCGCTGGAGCACGAACTGGCGCATGCCCGCCGCACGCGTCCCCCGCGCCCGCCCACCCCTGCCCCACTGACCGCCCCATGGAACTGACCCAGACCCATCTCCTGCCCGTACCCCTGCAGACCGCCTGGGATGCGCTGAATGACCCGGCCGTGCTGCAACGCTGCATTCCCGGCTGCGAGAGCATCACCGCCGCCGAGGGCGGCGCCAACCCCGCCTACGATGTCGCCATGACCGCCGCCGTCGGGCCCGTCAAGGCGCGTTTCAAGGGGCGCATGGAACTGGCCGACGTGGCGCCGCCGCGCAGCTACACGCTGCATTTCGACGGCCAGGGCGGCGCGGCCGGCTTCGGCAAGGGCAGCGCCCAGGTGCAGCTCACGCCCGAAGGCCCCACGGTCACGCGGCTCTCTTACACCGCAACGGCGCAGGTGGGGGGCAAGCTTGCACAAATCGGCTCACGCCTTGTGGACGGCGCCGCGCGCAAACTGGCCGACGAGTTCTTCCAGCGCTTTGCCGCAGAATTCGGCCTCGCAGAGACGGCTGGCGTCGACGGACATGCCGCGCCGGTCGACGGCATGCCGGCCACACAGGCGATTCCCGATTTGGCCGCGGGCCAACTGCAGGCCCACGGTGCACCGCCAGGCCACGCACCCAACGTCAGCCCCGCGCTCCAGCCGCGCAATCCATGGCCGTGGATCATCGTGGCGGTGGTGGCCGTGGCGGCCGCCTACCTGTTTTTGCACCACGGGGCATAATCGGTCCATTCCCCCGCAACACATCACTCAAGCGCGCGAAAGCGCAGCCAACGCATCATGGACAGCGTCGATCTTGAAGTCTTGAAAACCAGCGTTCGCTGGCTAGAACAAGGGCGGCGCGTGCTGCTCGTCACGGTAGTCAAAACGTGGGGTTCGTCGCCGCGGCCCGAAGGCGCGATGCTCGCGCTGCGCGATGACGGTGTCGTCATCGGCTCGGTCTCGGGCGGCTGCATTGAAGACGACCTCATCGACCGCGTGCGCCGCGAAGGCCTGCATTACACCAAGCCCGAAGCCGTCAAATACGGCATCAGCGCTGAAGAAGCGCATCGCTTTGGGCTGCCTTGCGGTGGCACGCTGCAACTCGTGCTGGAGCCGCTGAACGCTTCCAGCGGAATCGACGCCCTGCTGCGCGCCGTGGAAGCCGGTCAGCTCGTCGCCCGCACGCTCGACATGGCGACCGGCGCCGCAACCCTGCAGCACGCCACCGTCACTGACGGCCTGCAGTTCGACGAAGCGCGCCTCGTGACGATTCACGGGCCGCGCTACCGGATGCTCGTCATCGGTGCGGGACAGCTTTCGCGCTACCTGTGCCAGATCGCCGTGGGCCTGGATTACCAGATCACCGTCTGCGACCCGCGCGAGGAATACAGCGAAGAGTGGTCAATTCCCGGCGTGGCCATGGTCCGCACCATGCCCGACGACACAGTGATGGCCATGAAGCTCGACGAGCGCTGCGCCGTCATCGCCCTCACCCACGACCCCAAGCTCGATGACCTCGCGCTCATGGAAGCGCTCAAGACGCCAGCGTTCTACGTGGGCGCACTCGGCAGCCGCCGCAACAACGCCAACCGGCGCGAGCGCCTCAAGGAATTCGATCTGAGCGATGCCGAGCTGGCGCGCCTGCATGGGCCGGTCGGCATTTACATCGGCAGCCGAACGCCGCCGGAGATCGCCATCTCGATCCTGGCCGAGGTGACGGCCGCCAAGAACGGTGTGTCGCTGCCGACCATCCTGCAAGTCGAAGGCGCCAAGGCTGCGCGCGAGATTGCCGCCAACGCCGCTTCGAGCTGCGCTGTGCCGCAGAGTTGAGTCAACCCTCTGATCGAATGGGATGCCGAAAGGCGCCTGAAAGGTTACATTCTTATAAATCGCCGACTGTGCGCAGGTTTTGGCCGCAGCGCATCATGCGAACCCCGCGGCCCGCGAACCTTGGTTCGTGTGCGCGGCTTCATTTGGCACGGCTTGCCTGTCCCCTGCCCCGAGCGCGCTGCCAATACACCGCGCCTCGCCGGTGGGGCGGCAGTCGTGTTGTTTGCAAACGGGACGGTCGCCCGTTTTGCCACCCAGGAAATTCAAGTTTTTTCGCATGAGTATTTTGCTGACCGGTGCCACCGGTTTCGTGGGCGGTGCGATTACCGCCAATCTGGCAGCCAAAGGCTTGCTGGCCGACACACGCTTTGCCGTGCGCGGCGACACGCCTGCTGAAGGGGTGGCGCGGCTGCGCAGCAACCTGCGGCGTTTTGAATTCGCACAGGGCACGCTGGACGGCATTACGGAATCGCAAATCGTCCCGTTCGACCTGCGCGATGCCGGAGCCGCCAAGCTGGGCAATCCGGAAATCATCATCAACTGCGCGGCGCTGGCAACGTTTTCGAACCATCCGTCGCTGTGGGAAACCAACGTGGACGGCGTGCTGGCGCTCGGCCGGCTGGCGGCGCAAGGCTCACGCCTGAAGCGCTTCCTGCAGATTGGCACAGCCATGTCATGCGGCCAGCTGGCCGATCGCCATGTCAGCGAGAGCTGGGATGTCCCCCCGCTCGCGCAACACGCGGTGCCATACACGTATTCAAAGGGGATGGCCGAGCTGAAACTGCGCGAAGCGGTGCCCGAACTGCCCCTGGTGGTGGTGCGGCCGTCCATCGTGGTGGGCCATAGCACGCTGGGTTGCGAGCCGTCAGGCAGCATCTTCTGGATGTTGCGCATGGTGGCGCTGCTCGAGACGTTCAGCTGCCGCCTGTCCGACCGCGTCGACATCCTGCCCGTGGACGATTGCGCCGAGGCCATCGTGCAGTTGTCGACCAAGCCCAGGCTGGCGCACGACCTGTATCACGTCAGTGCCGGCGACGCGAACTCCGAGCGCATCGAAACGCTGTACCCGCGCTTCAAGCGTTGCAAGACGCCGGAAGAAGACGCACAAGCGCTCGCCGGCTACGTGTATCAGGAAAAAATTGCCGAGAAAGCATTGGCGCGTAAATTCCTGAGCCTGACCGGGGACGGCAACGTGCGACTGGTCGCGCGCTGCATTCACCTGTATGCCAAGTTCGCCAGCATGAGCTACGTGTTCGACAACACGCGGCTGGTGCAGGAGACCGGCTTCCAGCCGCGCTCCCTGCTCGCTTACCTCGACCGCTGCCTCGAGACATCGGACGCCGTGCCGATCCCAGAGCAGATGCAGTGGGACTATAAGTAGCCGTCCGGCCTCCCCGGCCCGCACGGCGTGTCATGGCGCCGTGCTATAACCATCGGCGCCCTTCACCAAGACTCCGGTCACCACAACAAGGAGCCGCCGATGACGCTGCAAGCCCTCGTCCACCTCAATGTCGCCACGCTGGTGGATTCGTTCATCAGCCTTGCCTCGGCCTTTGCGCTGGGCTCACTCATCGGCTTTGAACGGCAGGTGAGGCAGCGGACTGCGGGGCTGCGCACCAATGCGCTGGTGGCCGTGGCCGCATCGGCGTTTGTCGACATGGCCGCGCAGATCGGCACCGCATCGGACACCACCCGCGTGATTGCCTATGTGGTGTCGGGCGTCGGCTTTCTGGGTGCCGGTACCATCATGAAGGAAGGGCTGAACGTGCGCGGGCTGAACACCGCCGCCACGCTCTGGGGCTCCGCCGCCGTGGGTGCGGCGACCGGCTCCGATCTCATTGGGCAGGCCATTCTCATTACGCTGTTCGTGCTGGCCTCGAACATCCTGCTGCGGCCGGTGGTGGACCGCATCAACCGCACGCCGTTGGACAATCAGGCGAGCGAAGTCACGTACACGATGTGCGTCATCTCGACCAGCGAACGCCAGAAAGAGGCGCTGGCCGACCTGGAACGCCTGCTTGAAGAGGCCAGCTATCCAATCAGCGATCTATCGGTCGAACCCTTTGGCGACGACCATGTGGAAATTGAAGCCATGCTGATGTCGACTGCCGTGAACGCGGCCGAGCTGGACCGCATCGTCGCGTCGCTGCAATCGCAGCCGCACGTGGCGCAGGCATTCTGGAACCCAAGTACGACGGAGTAACCGGGGGCAACACGCCGATCACAGTTCCTGGCTAGCCGCCAGCGCGAAGATCTTCGCCCAGCGTTTCGCTTCCCGGCGATTGCGCATCGGGATCGACCAGTCTGCCTGCGTCTGATGTTTCAGGCGCAGCGCCAGCGTCCAGGCGCCTTCGCGCTCGACCGAGTCAGCGCCGGCAATATCGGCAAAGAGAAAGCGGGCGCCCTGCCCGTGCAACTGCAGCGTCCCCCGCTTCTGTTCGGCATCGACCGCGACCTGCCCCCAGCTTGCACTGAGCGACACAATTCGCTGGCCTTCCACGTTCACGCCATGAACGGCGCGGTAACGCCGGATGAAAGTAACGACTGCGCCGGCCAGCAGCGCCACAGCGAGCAGCACCGCCGCGCCGCCCGCCACCGCGCCGTATGCCGCGGCAACGCCCGCATACAGCCGGAGCGCGCCGTAGATCAGCAGACCAACCAACGCGAGCGCGGCAATGATGAACGGCATGAGGCGACTCCTTGAATGGACCCGTCGGTTATATCAACCGAAATGGCGTTCAAGGCAAGTCTTCGGTATGCCCCGTGCGTCGACGGGGCCAATATCAAGCGAGGCGGAATGCGGCGATCGCGGCGTTCAGGGCCTGGGCGTGTTCTTCCAGCGATTCAGCCGCGGCTGCGGCCTGCTCCACCAGTGCAGCGTTCTGCTGCGTGGCTTCGTCCATCAGCGTGACAGCCTTGTTGACCTGTTCGATGCCCGAGCTTTGCTCGTTCGATGCGGCAGCGATTTCACCCATGATGTCGGTCACGCGGCGGATGGACGACACGATGTCTTCCATCGTGCTGCCCGCGCGTTCGGCCAGCGCGCTGCCGGTCTCGACCTTGGACAGCGACGCCTCGATCATTTCCTTGATTTCCTTGGCGGCCGCTGCGCTGCGCTGCGCGAGGTTGCGCACCTCACCGGCCACCACGGCAAAGCCGCGACCTTGCTCGCCGGCACGGGCGGCTTCCACCGCGGCGTTGAGCGCCAGGATGTTGGTCTGGAACGCAATGCCGTCAATCACGCCAATGATTTCCGACACTGTGCGCGACGACGCGCTGATCGCGCGCATGGTCGCCACCACATCGGTCACCACCGCGCCGCCCTGGCTGGCGACTTCCGATGCGCTGTCGGCCAACTGGCTGGCCTGGCGCGCGTTGTCGGCGTTCTGGCGCACGATGGAGGTCATCTCTTCCATGCTGGAAGCGGTTTCCTCCAGCGAGCTGGCCTGCTCTTCCGTGCGTTGCGACAAGTCTGCATTGCCGGCGGCAATCTGCTTGGTGGCGGCACCGATCGACTCGGAGCCCGTGCGCACCCGGCGCACGGTATCGGTCAGTGCGGTCTGCATGCGGGCCAGGCCTTCGAGCAGGCGGCCCATTTCGTCATGACGGTCGATGCGCACACGCTCGGTCAGGTCACCGGCAGCAATGCGGTCGAACTGCGCCAGCGCGGCGTTCAGCGGCCCGACGATCGCGTACAGCAGCGACCAAGCACACCACAGCGCTACCACGAGCGCGATGACGATGGCGGCCACCACGATCAGCCGGAAGCGCGCATAAGCATCGCGCGATGCGTCGTAGTTGGCCTTGGAGAATGCGAGTTGCCTCTTGCTCAGGGCCAGGCTCGAATCATTGGCATCACGGAAGGCCTTTGACACTTCCTTATCCATGATCTTGTCCGCCGTGGCGCGATCACCCGCGCGCAGCGCCTTGATAATGTCGCGCAAGCTGGTGGAGGCAGCTTCGCGCTTGGTCGCAACGTCCTTGGCCAGGCGTTCCTCTTCGTCGTCGCGCGGCAAGGCCAGGTATTTCTTCCAGGCGCCATCCGCCTCGGCAATCAGCTCTTCGGTGCGGTCGAGCAGCTTCATCGCGCCCTTGTCTTCCGGACACAGCATCGCCTTATCTAGCGCGGTGCGGGCACGCGTCAGGCTCAGATCGGATTCGCCCAGCGCCAGTGCGGACGGAAACTGGTTGGTAAAGGTCTGCTCATGCGCGCGGTTGGCGTCACGCAGGCCGAGCAGGCCAGCCACGCCGATCAGCAAGGCCAGCAGGAAGAGAAGAGAAACCGAAAGCACCAGGCGGGTGCGGATGGTCAGGCGAGCGGACATGGGCGCGGCGAGAGTGGCGTGCACGGCTCTTCACGCGGCGCGACCATCGCGCCAGGCGGCCGGCTACCTGGGCACTATCGGCTGCGTAGCCCGTCAACTTAAGGGCGACGGGGCAAATGCGCCTCCTTCGCCCTGCCCGTCATCGGGCAACCGCCTTACTGATAGTCGAGCCGCAGCGAGACAGCGCCCTTTACCGAGCCGGGAGTGACCGCAGCTTCGGTCTGGACATACGAGGCCTGCATCGGGATCGCATATGAGCCGCCGGTGGTCTTGCTGTAATCGTCCACCTTGATCGACGTGCCGAATTGGGCGGCAACGCCGTCACGGTCGGCGAGGCGTATCTTCACGCCTTTGACGGTGGAATCGGCAGTGAGCGGCAGCACGCCCGGTGAATCCGCCACGCCGCCCATGGGCTCGAGCGTGTATCCCACGCGGTTGTAACCCTTCGGACAGTTGTTGATCCTGATCTGAAAGTCACTCTCTCCGGCGATTGAGCCAACACCCGTCAGCTTTCGCACGATGGTGCCCGGCAGTTGCACCGTTTGACTAGGCACGGAACACGTTCCTTCGATTTTGGTCAGGGTGGAATCGCCAATGCCGAAATAGTTAATGAGGGTATCTCTACTTCCGATCGTCTTCGTAAAAAACCAAACGTGAACCATCTGAGTTGCCTTGCTGGTAGAGATATCGCCCCATGCATCTCGGACCAATTGCACTTCGACGGGCGTGGAGAAAATTGTTTCGTCAGGAGGGTCCAATTTCCTCTGCGGCTTTCCATTGACGATCACCTGCATACTCAATCCTGACAACCGCGTCTCCCCTGTCGTTCCAGTCGTATTCTCAGTGCCTGACGAGTTTTGCACCTTGAACGTGGTCAGTCTGCATTGGAGATCGCCGCAAAGCTGCATAGGCGTATAAGTACGTCGAGCCACCACCGTTCCCTTCGCCATTCCGGATGGGAGGGCGTAGGCGCCGGTAAACACGATGAAATTTCCGACAGCCTCCGCACTGCCCGACAGCATGGTCCAACCCACTATGACGAGCCCTCCGGCTCTCAGCGTTTTTATGCAGCGCTGAATCAATCCTTTAACAATCATCGATCTCCAAAGCCTCATTTCAGTTTTTTTCCACTGGGTTTTCGGCGCAAATACGCGCTGCGCAATCAAAATGCGCTGGTCTTTGCTACGCGCTGCCGGGTGAAATTCTCAGTGTTGAGAAATGTCACGGATATAGGAGCGCTCCTAAAAACCGAAAAATCCACCCAGGCGCGGGCGGATTTGAAGAGCGGAAGATGAGCACCGGCAGGCCACGTGCGCGTGCAACGTGCACGCCGTGCGGGAGATGCGGTCTGGAAAGAGGAAAGCTGGAAAAAGGGGCGGCGGTGTCACTCCACGAACGACACCGAAAAGCGTGCGGGCAGGATGCCGACACACAATGCCGGACCAAGCCGCATGCGAATGTGCAGCGGCTGGCCATCAGTGAAATGGCACTGAAACGCCGAGCTACATCATGGATAGGGAAAAGGCGACAAGCCTGAACCTGCCGCCGTCACATCACCCGTCGTACGAATACGCGCGCCGATGCCGCACCGCCTCGGCGAGTATGTCGAGCACGGGCTCAGTCTGCGACCAGCTCAGGCAGGCGTCGGTGATCGACACGCCGTACTTGAGCGGCACACCCGGCTTCAGGTCTTGGCGGCCCGCTTCGAGATTGCTTTCGACCATCACGCCGATGATCCGGCGCTCGCCCTGCGAGAGTTGCCGCGCCAGATCTTGCGCAACCTCGATCTGACGTTCATGCGACTTGTTTGAGTTCGCGTGCGAGCAGTCCACCATGACCTGTTCGCGCAACTTCGCCGCACGCAGCGCCGCGCAGGCCGCCTCGATGTGCTCGCTGTCGTAGTTCGGCCCGCCCTTGCCGCCGCGCAGGATCACGTGCGCGTCGTCGTTGCCGCGTGTCTCGAAAATCGCGGCCATGCCCATCTTCGTCATCCCCATGAACGCATGGCTGGCGCGCGCCGCGATGATCGCGTCCGACGCGACCTGCACGCCACCGTCCGTGCCGTTCTTGAAACCGATGGGGCAGCTCAGACCCGAGGCCAGCTGTCGATGGCTCTGGCTTTCTGTCGTGCGCGCACCGATCGCGCCCCATGCGATGAGGTCCGCGATGTATTGGGGGCTCAGCAGGTCAAGGAATTCCGTCGCGGCGGGCAGCCCGAGCGCGTTGACGTCGAGCAGCAGTTGCCGCGCAGCGCGCAGCCCTTCATTGATGCGGAAGCTCCCGTCCAGGCGCGGGTCGTTGATGTAACCCTTCCAACCGACCGTCGTGCGCGGCTTCTCGAAGTAGACGCGCATCACGATCAGCAGGTCGTCCTTCAGTGCATCGGCCGCAGCCTTGAGGCGGCGCGCGTAATCGAGCGCCTGATCGTGATCGTGGATCGAGCACGGGCCGACGATCAGCAGCAACCGATCGTCGCGGCCGTGCAGGATGTTGCTGATGGCACGGCGGGTGTCTTCAACGAGCGTCTGCGTATCGGCCGGCACGGGCAGCTCGTCCAGCAGCAGCGCCGGAGAAATCAGCGGACGCACCGCACCGATGCGCGTGTCGTCGATACGCGTCGTGTCTTGCGTGGCGTCGGCAATGCCCACCTCGCGATCATGCGATGGGTTGTCGAGGTTCTTCATTGCGATCTCACAGGGGTTTCAAATGGGACTCACGCACCTGCCGTCAATGGCGCGCTATCCCGCACTTACGCCACGCACTTAAGCGGCCTTATCACCACGCGCCTGGCGGTAGTCCTCCGCAAACTCGGCCCATTGCTTCAACGACACCTTGCGGCCGTGCGCCGCCAGCTTCAGCGCCGATTTGCGCCACGCCGTGCCGGCCGCGTAGTCCTGCACCTTTTCCACGAGATCCGTCCCGTGGCGGCCACAGCCGCGCAGATGGCACCAGGCCGCCACGTGCGCCATGGTCTGCAGCGCATCGTCCAGATTGGCGACCACGTTCTTGCCGGAGCCAAGCGCCACACGGTCCGCGGTCGGCTGCAGGCTTTTGACAACGTACGACTTGGGCTTCTCGCCCTTGGCCCCGTAAACGACGCCACGCAGCAGCGCCGGCGAGATGGCCTGCGACAGGCGCTGAATGTCAACCACGCGGCCGGCTTCGCTGTGCCACGGCGCCACGCTGCACGCGTTGCCGAGCGTATCGGCCCAGACGCTCGGAATGGAAAGCTTGATGTCGATCAGGCGCAGCGTGGCGGGGTCGTTCTCCGGGCGCGCAAGCACGGAATAGCGCTCCAGCCCCAGGCTGCCGGTCCCGGCAATGCGCCGCGCCACATCGATGGCGATAAAGCGCTGGTTGTGGCTACCCCTGCTGGTGCCATTGCCCTGCTCGCCATAGGCCTGCAGGATGCGGCGTGCGCGGCGGGCCTCATCCTTGCTAGCCCGCAAGGTGTGGCGGCCGTCGATGCGCAGGTGGATTTGGTTGCCATCGCGCTCGGTGCGTTGCGCGAGGTAGGCGGCGCGATTGCGCTTGCGCAGGCCGCGCAGCAGGTCGCGCACGATACCGGTGGCGGTGGCGCGCTCCACCCAGCGCGGCTTGCCATCGACCAGCGCCGCGGCGTACGTGTCCAGAAAGCGGCGGCACAGGTTGTTGGCATCTTCGTCGGCCAGTTTCCAGCCATAGGCGGCAACCTGCAGGCTCGACAGCACGCGCACCAGGTCGACCGTAAACGGCGCGGCGAGGGCTTCGTCAAAGTCGTTCATGTCGAAGTAGACCAGGCCGTTGTCGCCCTTGAAGCTGCCGAAGTTTTCAAGGTGGAGGTCGCCGCAGACCAGCGTGCGGGGCGCGTCGTGCAGCAAGGCAGCATCGGCCAGCGACGCGGCGTACAGGTTGTTGGTGCCCCGAAAGAATGAAAACGGGTCGGCGGCAATGGCATCCAGCTTTCGGGTGAGCCTTTCGGGATCACGCCCGGCGTTGTATTCAAGAAGGATACGGGTGGTTTCATGCATGGTCTCGGCCTCGTTGAAGTACGTGGAGTGGAGTGCAATGCCCTCAAGAATTGAAGATTACGCGTTGATTGGCGATTGTGAAACCGCGGCACTGGTTTCGCGCGACGGCTCCATCGATTGGCTGTGCTGGCCTCGGTTCGATTCAGGCGCCTGTTTTGCCGCGCTGCTTGGCACGCCGGACCACGGCCGGTGGCGCATCGCTCCGCAAGGCGAGGTCCGCGCCACGCGCCGACGCTACCTGCCTGGCACGCTCGTGCTGGAGACCGTCTTCGAGACCGACACCGGTTCCGCCAGCGTGACCGACCTGATGACGGCCCGCTTGCCCGGCATCGCCGGCGCACGGGACGACACCTCTGAGCTCATCCGCATCGTGCGCGGGCTCTCCGGCACCGTCGAAATGCGTATGGACCTTACGCTGCGGTTCGATTACGGCGCGTCTGTACCGTGGGTCAGCCGCGTGTCCGAAGTCACGGGGGCGCCGCCTGAAGGCAGGTGCGACATGCCCGATTGCGTGCTCCGGGCCGTGGCCGGGCCCAACATGACGACACTGCGCACCGCCGCCCCAATCCGAGGCGAAAATCTCTCCACCGTAGCGGATTTTTCCGTGAGCGAAGGCGAGGCGATGCCCTTCGTGCTGACGTATTCGCCGTCGCACCTGCCCTTGCCCGACTCCATCGACGCGCTGGAGGCGCAGGTCGACATGGAGGCACGTTGGCGCGCGTGGTCCGGCCGCTGTCACGGCGCTGGCGAATGGACCGAAGCAGTGGAACGCTCGCTCATCACCCTCAAGGCGCTGACGTACCACCGCACCGGCGGTGTCGTGGCCGCGCCAACAACGTCGCTGCCCGAACAGCTCGGCGGGGTGCGCAACTGGGACTACCGCTACTGCTGGCTGCGCGACGCCACCCTCACGCTGCTCGCGCTCATGAATGCGGGCTACTACAACGAGGCGCGCTCGTGGCGTGAATGGCTCGAACGCGCCATCGCCGGCAGCCCCGCACAAGTGCAGATCATGTACGGCATTGCCGGCGAACGGCGCCTGGGCGAGTGGACCGTCCCCTGGCTGCCCGGCTACGAAGGCGCGCAGCCCGTACGCGTAGGTAATGCGGCCGCGCTGCAACTGCAGCTCGATGTATACGGCGAGTTGATGGACGCCCTCTTCATCGCCCGCAAAGGGGGCCTTGACGGGGACGATGCCTCCTGGCGCCTGCAGGTCGCGCTGATGACCCATCTGGAGAGCGTCTGGCAGACGCCCGACGAAGGCATCTGGGAGATCCGCGGGCCCTCGCGCCATTTCACGCATTCCAAGGTCATGGCGTGGGTGGCGTTCGACCGCGCCGTCAAAACCATCGAGCAATTCAATGTAGACGGGCCCGTAGAGCGCTGGCGAGCCGTGCGCGACCGCATCCACGCGGAGGTCTGCGCCCACGGCTACAATGCCGCGCGTGGCTGCTTCGTGCAGAGCTACGGCGGGCACGAGCTGGACGCTGCACTTCTCATGCTGCCGCTGGTGGGTTTTCTGCCGGCATCAGACCCGCGCATCCAGGGCACGGTCAAGGCCATCGAAGAAGACCTGCTCGTCGATGGCCTTGTGCGCCGCTACCGCACCGAAGCGGCGACCGACGGCCTGCCCGAGGGCGAAGGCGTATTCCTTGCCTGCAGCTTCTGGTATGTCGACAACCTCGTCATGCAGGGCCGCCAGGACGAAGCCCGCGCGCTCTTCACCAAGCTGCTGGCGCTGCGCAACGACGTGGGCCTGCTGGCCGAGGAATACGACCCACGCGTGCAACGGCTCGTTGGCAACTTCCCGCAAGCGTTTTCGCATATCGCGCTGGTCAATTCCGCGCTGGCGCTATCCAAGGCGGCCGATCATGTCAGCCAGCGCACGGGGGAACCGCCGTGCAGCTGACGTGCAGCTGACGTCCGGCCGAAGGCGGTAAAATACCGGCCATGACCGAATCGACCGCTTTCAGCCCCATGCCAGACGACGCAACCAGTGCTTCCGACAGCACCCTGCTGGGCCGCCCAGACAGCCCCTGCATCGGCATCTGCTCGACGCTCTTCGACGAGGTGTGCCAGGGCTGCGGGCGAACACAGCTGGAGGTCAGCAACTGGGTCTTCATGACCGACGAAGAGCGCAACGCGGTCTGGACGCGCATCCTGGCCGAAGGCACCGCCCAGGGCTACAACGCTGACGGCAGCCGCAAGTAGGCGGAGGGCGTCAAACGCAAAAAACCCGGCCGAGGCCGGGTTTTTCATTGGTGCTGCACGTGGGGCAGATCAGGCCGTCTTGGCGGGATTGAGTTGCAGCGCCTTGTACTCCAGGAACTCCTCCAGGCCGTACTTGCCGTTTTCGCGCCCGTTGCCGGATTGCTTGTAGCCGCCAAACGGCGCCTGCATGTTGAACGGCCCGCCGTTGATATTGACCTGGCCCGTGCGAATGCGCCGCGCCACGCGAATCGCCCGCGCCTCGTCGCCCGACCACACACCGCCGCCCAGGCCGTAGATGCTGTCGTTGGCAATGCGGACGGCCTCTTCCTCGTCGTCGTAGCAGATCACGGTCAGCACAGGGCCGAAGATCTCTTCGCGCGCCACGGTGTCGGTGGTCTTGACGTTACCCAGGACCGTCGGCTTGACAAAGTAACCGGTGGACAGGCCTTCCGGCGCGTCGGCGCCCCCGGTAATGAGTTCCGCGCCCTCCTCCAGCCCCTTGCGGATGTAGCCCAGC
This sequence comes from Ralstonia sp. PBBBR1, assembly GCF_002256165.1. NCBI lineage: Bacteria > Pseudomonadati > Pseudomonadota > Betaproteobacteria > Burkholderiales > Burkholderiaceae > Ralstonia > Ralstonia sp. PBBBR1. Next base: position 267,024 of record NZ_NKIL01000002.1, read on the forward strand.
ACGCGGTCGCGCTGCACGGCAGAGATGAGCGGCCCCAGGCGCGTCGATTCCTGCGCCGGATCGCCCGGCACGTAGGCAGCGGCAAACTGCGCGGCCAGCGCCTTCACTTCTTCATACTTGGCACGCGGCACCAGCATGCGCGTGTGCGCCGAGCACGTCTGCCCGGAGTTCAGGAAACACGCCGACAGCGTGCCCTTGACCGCCGATGCCAGGTCCGCGTCATCCAGGATCACCGAGGCCGACTTGCCGCCCAGCTCCAGCGCCACCCGCTTGACCGACTGCGATGCGAGTTCCGCCACGCGCTTGCCCGCACGCGTGGAGCCCGTGAACGACACCATGTCGACCTCCGGGTCGCTTGCCAGCACCTCGCCTACCACCGGGCCATAGCCGGTGACAAGGTTGAACACGCCCGGCGGCAGGCCGGCTTCTTCAATGACTTCCGCCAACACGAACGCGTTGAGCGGCGCCACTTCCGACGGCTTGAGCACCACCGTGCAGCCGGCCGCCAGCGCGGGCGCAACCTTCAGCGTGATCTGGTTGAGCGGGTAGTTCCACGGCGTGATGGCGCCCACCACGCCCACGGGCTCGCGCACCACCAGCGAGTTGCCGACGTGCTCTTCAAATTCAAACGTGCTGAGCAGCTTGGCGAAATTGCCCCAGTTGTAGACCGGGCCGCCCACCTGGATGGCACGCGCCAGCTTGATCGGCATGCCGACTTCGCCGGCAATCAGCTGCGCCAGCTCTTCGCTGCGAGCATGCAGGCCGTCGGCAATCTTCTGGATGTATTCGGCGCGCTTGGTCACGGGCGTGGCAGCCCAGTCATCAAATGCGGCGCGCGCGGCGGCCACGGCGGCTTCCGCGTCGGCCGCGCTGCCTTCGGGAATGGTCCCCATCACGGCTTCCGTGGCCGAATGAATCACTTCAATGACGCCCTTGCCCTGCGGCGCCACCCACTTGCCATTGATAAAAAGCTTGTCGCGTTGCTGCATCGTCGGTCGTCTCGCTCTGGTGGATGCGCGATTTGCGCGTTGTGCTATCCGGGTTGCGACTGAGCCCTACATCGCCCCCGGGCGGTTATGATCGGTCTATTGTAGAGCCACCAGAGCGCACACCGCAGACGCGCCGGCCGAGGGAGACGACCATGACCACCCGCATCTATCAGAAGACCGAAAAAGGTCAGGACGAGATCCGAACGCGCGCGAACCACCTCGACCAGCGTCACCGCGCGGTGCTCCTGATGATCAATGGCGAGAAAACCTGCGACGACATCCTCGTGCAGCTTCAGCCGCTCGGCATGACGCAAGCGGTATTCGACGAGCTGGAGGGAGGGGGGTATATCCGCCCGCACATGCCCATGGCGACCACGGCAAAGGTGGAGCCGGCCGCTGCATCCGTACCCGCCCCCGTCGACTCTTCAAAAGAGCCGGCCGCCGAAGGCTATCAACGCCTCTATCGCTTCTATACCGAAACCATCAGCCGGTATCTCGGCCTGCGCGGCTATCTGCTGGAGATGAAGGTGGAGAAAGCCGGCAACGTCGCAGAACTCGTCGCCCTGCGCGACACGCTCAAGGCAGCCCTCAGCAAAACGCGCGGCGAGCCCGAGACCAGCAACCTGATCGCCCAGCTGGATCTGCTGATCGACGAGGCAACAGGCTGACTGCAACGTATGCCGGACTGCATGAAAGGCGGCCGCATGAGCCGCCTTTCTTTTGTCGAGTGCCGTTGCGTGCGCGTGTCCATCAGACATGCACACACAGGCCCGCACGATGTTGAGGCCATCGCGTCGTGGAGTGGGAAAACTTCATTACCATGGCGAATTCCATTCGCGTGCTTCATGGCTAAGGTCCGTCCATGCCCATCGATATCCGAGCCCTTCGTTACTTTGTCGAAACCGCGCGGCTGCAGAGCTTCACGCAGGCGGCGAGCTCGCTCTCGGTGACACAGTCCACCATCAGCAAGATGGTGCGTCAGCTCGAAAACGAGGTCGGCCAGCCGCTGCTGATCCGCGAAGGCCGGCAGGTGCGGCTCACTGACGTGGGCCGGGTCGTGTACGCACGCGGGCAGGAAACGCTGGGCGTGGTGCACAGGCTGACGCTTGAAGTCGCTGATCTGTCCTCGCTCGGACGGGGCGAACTGACGGTCGGCATCCCACCGATGGTGAATCTGTTCTTTTCGCCCGTCGTGAGCGCGTTTCGTCAGCGTTATCCGAATCTGGTACTGAACTTGGCAGAGTACGGCGGCAAGACGGTGGAACAGCAGGTGGCCAGCGGCGAACTGGAAGTGGGCGCCACCGTTCTGCCCGGCGATAGTGGGCTCGAACTCGCCACGCGACAGTTTGCAAAGTATCCGATCTGGGTGGTGGGACCGCGCAAAGCGAAATGGGCCAAAGGCAGGACCGTCACCCTCACGGCACTGCGCGACGAACCGCTGCTATTGCTGGCCGAGGATTTCTCCCTGACGCGCAAGCTGCGACAGGCCTTTCTCGAAGCCCGTATCGAGCCGCACATCGCTGCGCGGAGCGGGCATTGGGAATTCCTCGCCTCGATGGCCGCTGCGGGACTGGGCACGACTTTTTTGCCGCAGCCGCTGGTGGCCAACCTCGCGAACCGTGACAAGCTGGCCGTGGCACGCCTGACCGCCCCCGACATGGATTGGGCGCTCGCGCACCTGTGGTCGCCCGGCCGCTACCTGTCGCACGCCGCTCGCGCGTGGCTCGCGACGTGCCAGGAAGTGCTCGGCGCCTGAGCAGCGGCTGCGACGCGCGTCAAGCGCTGAGGGCGGGATCCGGGAGCAGACTTTCACCTGTGAGCCCGGCTGAGGCCATCGAGCCCTGGTCGCGAAACCGGACATGCCAGGCCAGCGCCTCCTCCAGGAGGTGGGGCGTATGCCCGCCGCGCCGCTGCGCGCGCACAACGTAGTCGCGCAGCAGCTCGCGGTAGCGCGGATCAGCGCAGTTGCTGATGATCTGCACAGCACGCTCGCGCGGCGCCAACCCGCGCAGATCGGCCAGTCCATGTTCGGTAACGATGATGTCGACGTCGTGTTCGGTATGGTCCACATGCGAGACCATCGGCACGATGCTCGAGATGTCGCCGGCCTTGGCCAATGACTTGGTCACGAAGACTGACAGATGCGCGTTGCGCGCGAAGTCGCCCGAGCCGCCGATGCCGTTCATCATGTGCGTTCCGCCCACGTGCGTCGAATTCACGTTGCCGTAGATATCGCATTCCAGCGCGGTATTGATGGTGATCAGGCCCAACCGGCGGATCACTTCCGGGTGGTTGCTGATCTCCTGCGGTCGCAGAATCACCCGCGTCTTGTAGCGTTCCAGTTCTGACAGAAACCGCTTGTAGACCGGGCGTGACAGCGTGATCGACGAGGCCGAGGCAAACGCCAGCTTGCCCGAGTCGAGCAGCTCGATGGAGCTGTCCTGCAAAACCTCCGAATACATCTTGAGGTCATGGAACGGCGAGTCGATGAAGCCATGCAGGACCGCGTTGGAGATCGTTCCGATACCCGCCTGCAGCGGCTGCAGCGTGGGCGAAAGACGGCCCGTGCGCACCTCGCGCGCCAGGAATGCGTTCAGATGCCCCGCGATGGCATTGGTCTCCGCATCGGGGGGCAACACGTTGGACGGGCTGTCGTCCTGCCCCGTGATGACGATGGCAGCGATCTTGCGCGGATCGATCGGGATATACGGCAGGCCGATGCGCTGCTCCGCTGCAATGAGTGGAATCGGCTGGCGATAGGGCCGCTGCACCGGAAAGAAGATATCGTGCAGCCCTTCCAGATTGGCGGGCATGTTCAGGTTGATCTCGACGATCACCTGCTTCGCCAGCACCGCGAAACTTGCGGAATTACCGACCGACGTAGTCGGCACGATGCCGCCGTTCTCGGTGATGGCGGTGGCTTCGACAACCGCCACATCCAGCGGTGCAATCTGCCGCGAACGCAGTTGCTCGACGGTTTCCGACAAGTGCTGGTCAATGAACATGACCTCGCCTGCGTTGATCTTGCGCCGAAGGGTGGCATCGGCCTGGAACGGCAGGCGACGGGCAATCACATCGGCTTCGGCCAATACCTTGTCAATGTCGTTACCCAGCGAGGCGCCGGTCATCAGGGTAATGCGCAGCGGCTCGTGCGCGGCACGCCGGGCCAGGGCAAACGGCACGGCCTTGCAGTCGCCGGCACGGGTGAAACCGCTCATGCCGACCGTCATGCCATCGTGGATCAGGGTCGCGGCTTCGTCCGCAGACACCACTTTGTCCAGCAGGGATTGCAGGCGAATGCGGCCGCCAATATCAGAGGTCATCTCGTCTCCTTGGTACTTCGCCGAGCCTGACTTTGGCGCTTCTTGTTGTGATGTAGGGCGCCCCATCAGCAGGTCTCGGCCTATTCACTGGGATATGCAGACCAGTGTAGCGACGGCCATGCATTCTGATGGCGATAAAAAATCATGAAACCCAGTCGGTTTTTTCATAGATGGTCCACTTTGCCGACATGCTTCAGTCGATTGCGGCGAAGACCAAAAACAAAGGGCCGCACATTGGCGGCCCCTTGATGACGGCAAAGAATCGGTGTTCACCCTGCGCGGCATCACAGCTGCGCGCAGTCCTCGTTCGACGGCACAGCGGTCAAGGCTCCGGAAAACGCGCGAGCTTGGCGGCGTTCTTGGGTGCCGGATACTGCGCCACGTTCATTTCCATGGCGAGCAGCGTGTAGTAGCCGCAGATGCCCGTCATGTCTACGATACCCTTGTTGCCGAACCGCTTTTCCGCCCGGGTATAGGTTTCGTCGGCCACGCGCTTGTTGCGGATCAGCTCCGTCGCGAAGTCGTAGACGATCTCCTCGTCCTCGCTCATGCCCGTGGGGCGGCGGCCATCGGCAATGGCATCGGCAATACCGGGTTTGATACCCGCCTTCAGGGCGATCGGATGGTGCACATACCACTCGTAATCCTGGCTCCACTCTCGCGCGGTGATCAGGATGACCAATTCGCTCAGCGTGTTGCCAATCGCGGAGTGATATCGCAGATAGTCGCCCATTGCGCGGGCCTGGCTCATCACCTCGGGGCTATGCATCAGGGGCTCGAAAGGACCGAATACCGGCACCTTGCGCGCAGCCTGAAAGTCCTGCGCCGCCTTGGTCTGTTCGGCGTTGTACTTGTCCGGCGGAATGGTTGGTAGGCGCTCAGCTGCGTGTGCAGACGTCATCAGCACCAGGGCGGCTGTCGATAGTAAGGTCAGTACGTTTTTCAACGTGAGTCTCCTCTTATGTTTTGATTGTTCTTTGTTGGCGCTCAACGCAGCCGCAAGGATGCTGTGCCGCGTTCTGCCAAGGCATTCTGGAATCGGGAGGAGGCACTGTCAACGCGGCCTCGGCGAGCCGCACGTGAGAGACCGATCCGGATCGGAAACACATGTTCGCCTCGCGGGGACGCCCGGAAAAAAAAAAGAGGCCGCACATCGGCGGCCCTTTGGCTACGGCAAAAGATCGGGGGTCAGACTTCGACGCCCTGGCTCTGCAGGTATTCGTCGTAGGTGCCGAGGTAGTCGGTGAGCGTGCCGTCCGGGCGCACTTCGATCACGCGCGTGGCCAGGGCACTGATCAACTCGCGATCATGCGACACGAAGATCAGCGTGCCTTCGAACTTGTCGAGCGCGATCTGCAGCGACTCGATGGACTCCATGTCCATGTGGTTGGTCGGCTCGTCCAGCGCCAGCACGTTGTGGCGGCCGAGCATGAGCTTGCCCCAGATCATGCGGCCCTTCTCGCCACCGGAGAGCACCTTCACACTCTTCTTGATGTCGTCGGCCGAGAACAACAGGCGGCCCATGGTGCCGCGCAGCGATTGGTCATCATCGCCGGCTTGCGTCCACTGGCTCATCCAGTCCATCAGGTCGCGGTCTTCGGGGAATTCTTCGTAGGTGTCCTGGGGCATGTAGCCGACATTGGCGTTCTCGGCCCACTTGACGGTGCCACCGTCGATCTCGATGCCGCGCTGCACGCCGGTCTTCACGGCGCCGTTCAGCAGGCAACGCAGCAACGTGGTCTTGCCTGCGCCGTTCTCACCGATGATGGCGATGCGCTCGCCCGCACGCACGGCCATCGTCAGGCCATCGAAGATCTTGCGATCGTACGTCTTGCGCGCGTTCTCGGTTTCCACTGCCAGGTTGTGCAGCTTCTTCTCCATCTCGAAGCGGACAAACGGGTTCTGGCGCGACGACGGCTTGATGTCTTCCACCTTGATCTTGTCGATCATCTTCAGGCGCGACGTAGCCTGGCGCGCCTTGGACTTGTTGGCCGAGAAGCGGCGCACGAAGTCCTGCAGGTCGGAGATGCGCTCCTTGGCGCGGGCGTTGGCGGCCTGCAGGCGCTCGCGCGCCTGCAGGGAGGCTTCCATGTAGTCGTCGTAGTTGCCCGGGTAGACCTTCAGCGTGCCGTAATCCATGTCGGCCATGTGCGTGCAGACCGAGTTCAGGAAGTGGCGATCGTGGGAAATGATGATCATGGTGGAGTTGCGCTCGTTGAGCACCGATTCCAGCCAGCGGATCGTGTTGATGTCGAGGTTGTTGGTCGGCTCGTCCAGCAGCAGCACGTCCGGGTTCGAGAACAGCGCCTGCGCCAGCAGCACGCGCAGCTTCCAGCCGGGCGCAACGTTGCTCATCGTGCCGTTGTGCTGGTCGGTCGGAATGCCCACGCCCATCAGCAGTTCACCCGCGCGCGCTTCCGCCGTGTAGCCGTCGTATTCGGCGTACTTGGCCTCCAGGTCGGCGGCCTTCATGTAGTCGTCGTCAGTGGCTTCCGGGTTCGCGTAGATGGCATCGCGCTCCTGCGCGGCGGCCCACATTTCGGTGTGGCCCATCATCACCACGTCCAGCACGCGCATGTCTTCGTAGGCGAACTGGTCCTGACGCAGCTTGCCCAGGCGCACGCCCGGTTCCAGCATCACGTTGCCTGCGCTCGGCTCCAGATCGCCGCCCAGGATTTTCATGAAGGTCGACTTGCCGCAACCGTTGGCGCCGATCAGGCCATAGCGATTGCCCTCGCCAAACTTGACCGAGATGTTCTCGAACAAGGGCTTGGGCCCGAACTGCATGGTGATGTTGGCGGTGGAAAGCACGTGGAAACCTTGATTTGAAAAGCGGTGATCTGGCGCGGCAAGCACTTGACCGGACGCCATTTGGAGAACCTGAGATTTTACCACCCGGACGTGACCCGGATGGCCGGAAGACTTATGCCTTCAGTGTCGGGTATCCCGACAAGTGCAGCGTAAAGCCCGTGGCGTCCACATCCAGCTCGGCTTGTGCGCCAATCGGCAGCGTCGCCTTGGTCGGGCAATGGCCGAACGGCAAGCCTGTGACGACCGGAATCGACAGGCGTTCGGCCAGGTAATCGCGCATGGCGTCGAAATCGTAGCCGGCGTCGTACGGCGTGGTGCGATATCCGGAGAAATCGCCAAACAACAGCGCCTGCTGCGCATCGAGCACGCCAGCCTGCTGCAATTGCAGCAGCATGCGTTCAACGCGGTACGGATGCTCGTTGATGTCCTCAACAAACAGGATGCCGTCGCGGATATCCGGCAGATACGACGTGCCAATCAGGCTGCACAGCATGGCCAGATTGCCGCCCCATAGCGTGCCGGCGTAGCGGCCCGGCCGTGCGCAGCCAGTCGCTTGCGGACCATCCACGCGCAACGCATAGGTCGGGTTTCGCAAGATGCCCCAGAAGTGCTCGACCATGAACGGGTCGACCGTCTCCAGCCCGAAGTCCGAACACACATGCGGGCCGGAAAACGTCACGCCGCCGGTGGCCGCCAGGTACGCCAGCGAAAACACGGTGAAATCGCTGTGACCGACGATGATGGCGTCGGTCGCCTGCGCGCGGCGGCCGATGTCGATGAAGTCGATATGGTCCAGCAAGCGCGTCAGGCCATACCCCCCACGAATGGCCATGGCGATTTCCTGGCCACCGCCCGTACCGATCTGGTTTAGGTCTGCCAGCCGCGCAAGTTCACCGCCGGCAAAACGCTGATGCTGCCGGCTCAGGCACTCGCGGTTGACGACCGTGCAGCCCTGCGCTTCCAGTGCCGCCACGCCGCGCTCGGCGATGGCCGCATCGTTCGGATAACCGGAAGGCGCAATCAGGCGGACAGTGGTCATGTGGCGGATTCGTCGGATTCAGTGGCGGCCAGGCGTGCGGCCTTCTGGGTTGCGCGGCGCTCGGCGAAGAAGGCGCGCAGCATGTCGCCGCACTCCTGCGCGAGCACGCTGCCGGTGATGGCGGTCTGATGGTTCAGCCGCGTTTCTGCAAACAGGTCGAGGATGCTGCCCGCGGCGCCCGTCTTGGGATCGGGCGCGCCGTAGACGACGCGCGCCACGCGGGCATGCAGCATGGCGCCGGCGCACATCACGCAAGGCTCCAGGGTCACGAAGACTTCGCAGTCGGGCAGGCGGTAGTTGCCGAGCTTCTCGGCGGCCTGGCGCAGGGCGCGCATCTCGGCATGCGCAGATGGGTCATGCGTGCCGATCGGGGCGTTGTAGCCCACCCCGACGATCTCGTTGCCGCGCACGACGACGGCGCCCACCGGCACCTCGCCCTGCCCCCACGCGAACTTGGCCTGCACGAGCGCCTGCTGCATCCAGTAACCGTCGCGCTCATGGGCGGACATATCGGCAGGCGGGATGAGGACGTGCGGTGTGGTCATGCGATCCGGCGCTGTCGCATCAATCCTGTTCGTGCGGGCGCGCGAGCTTCACGTCGGCCCAGCAATTCGGGGTTTCGTACAGCACGAGCTTGGACAGGCGCAGATGGTGCCCGAACGCGTTGCGGAACACCGGCTCGAGAATATCGAACGCGACCTGCGCGAGGTTCTCGACGGTGGGCACATCGTTCAGCACGACGGTCTTGTGACCGCCTTCCATGTCGTTCAGGAATTCAACCAGCTTGGTATCGCCGCGATAGACGAGGAAGGCGTGATCCCAAAGGTCGACAAGATGCTTGTTGGCGAGCTGCTTGACGTCGCCAAAGTCGAGGATCATCCCGTCGTCGGCAGCCTTGTCGTTGTGCAGGACTTCGCCGGTGAGCGTGAGTTCGAGCTGATAGCGATGCCCGTGCAGGTTGCGGCACTGGCCGGCATGGCCCGGGATGCGGTGGCCGGCGTCGAATTCGAGCCGGCGCGTAATGGAAACGGTCTTGGTCATGGAGCAAGGGTGGCGGCAGCAGACGCCGCGAAACGGCTGGAACCGGCAGAAAACCGGGGACAAAGTGCTGCGGCCCGCCTTAGCGGATGCCCAGCATCTTATGGGTTTGCAGCGACAGGCGCCAGCGCGGACGGCGCTGGCACAGCTCAACGGCTGCCGCCGTATTCTGCCGGGCAAGCGGGCCATCCATGGCCTGCAGGAAGAAATGCTGGAAATCCAGCCGTTCGTATGCGTCGAGGTCCTGCCCGTCTTGCGGGATCACCACCTTCAGCTCGTCGCCGCGTGTGACGACGAGTTCGGAGCCCATCTTGGGGCTCACACACACCCAGTCGATACCTTCCGGCATGGCGATGGTGCCGTTGGTCTCGATGGCGATTTCGAAGCCGCGTGCGTGCAGCGCGTCGATCAGCGGCTTGTCGAGTTGCAACAGCGGCTCGCCGCCGGTGCAGATGACGAGCGGCTTGCCGCCGGTGGCGTTGGCCGGCCATTCGGCGGCAACGGTATCGGCGAGTGCCTCGGCGGTGGTGTATTTGCCGCCTTGCGTGCCGTCCGTGCCGACGAAGTCGGTGTCACAGAACTGGCAGACGGCGGTGGCGCGATCGGCTTCGCGCCCACTCCAGAGATTGCAGCCGGCAAAGCGGCAGAAGACAGCTGCGCGGCCGGTGTTGGCACCCTCGCCTTGCAGCGTGTAGAAAATTTCCTTGACGGCGTAAGTCATGTCTGAACGGTGGCATTCACAGGAGAACGACGCAGAAGCGACGTATTTCCCGCGCAAACCGTACCAGTGCCCACTAGTGATTAACCCAATATTGTTTCACAAATCGAGCTAGTGCGTCGCCCTATCCGCAGAAGGACGCCAGCGTCACAAAGGAAAGTGCGCCTTCCGGGGTCAGCCACGCCGCAAAGATCAGGGCGGCGCCGGCCGCTGCCAGCGCCCAAGCCATCCATGTTTTGAACTGTGCGTTCACGCGGGTTGCGCCACCGGCGTACGCACGAGTTGGCGATCGTCGATCGGCCAGTGCAGCAGCGCGGCCACCACGCCGAGCGCCATGGCGCCAACCCAGATCGCGTCGTAGGAATGCAGGTGGTCGTACACCACGCCGCCCAGCCACACGCCCAGGAACGCGCCGATCTGGTGACCAAGAAATACGAAGCCGAACAGCGTGCCGATGTAGCGCACCCCAAACACCTGCGACAGCAGCCCGTTCGTCAGCGGCACCGTCCCCAGCCACAGCAGGCCCATCACGATGGCAAACGCATACAGCGTTGCGGGCGACAGCGGGAGCAGGATAAACAGCGCAATCGCCGCCGTGCGAATCAGGTACAGCAACGACAGCAGATACTTGCGCCGGAACAGCCCGCCCAGCGCGCCGCAGTAATACGTGCCGACGATGTTGGCGGCCGCAATCAGTGCCAGCGCGACCATGCCGTGGCGGCCGGTGAGCCCCTTGTCGAGCAGATACGCCGGCATGTGCGCACCGATAAAGGCGAGCTGGAATCCGCACGTCAGGAACCCGAGATTCAGCAGCCAAAAACCGCGGTGGGCAAAGGCCTCGCGGATGGCCGAACCCATGCTTTGCTGCGCCTGCTGCGCGGCGGCAGCCGATGTTCTCTCGCGCAGCGGCGCGGTCAGCGGCAAGAAGATCGCCATGACCACCGCCATGACGACCAGCGCCGTCACCCAGCCGACCGTACTCAGCAAGCCCTGCGCCGTCGGCACCATCACGAACTGGCCGACACCGCCCACCGCGCCCGCCACGCCCAGCGCCCAGCTGCGCCGCTCGGGCGGCGTCAATCGGCTGATCGCGCCATACACGACGCCGAACGACGTGCCTGACAGCCCGAGCCCGATCAGCCCGCCCGCCGACAGCGTGAAGCCCAGCGGCGTGCCAGCATGGGCCATCAGCAGCAACCCAAGCGCATAGACCACGATGCCGGCAACGACCACCTTGGCCGCGCCGTAACGGTCGGCCAGCATGCCCGCAAATGGCTGTGCTGCGCCCCAGATGAGGTTTTGTAACGCAATCGCCAGTCCGAACGTTTCGCGTGTCCAGCCACGGCCCATCGTGACGGGCACGAGGAATAGGCCTTGCACGTGCCGAATGCCCAGCGCCACGCCGATCACCGCCCCGCCGGCCAATACCGGCAACCAGGGCGATTGCCTGAAAGATTTCGATGTCATGAGCGTTTTTCTCCGGTGTGACTGACATTCCAGCTTCGCAAGCGTACCGAATGCGCGTTGGGCTGGAATGTCGCCTGATGGCTTATTAAACTTCGCCCTACCCGGCTTCTCAATTGATCTTTGAGAACGCCTTGCATGAGGAAAACGCATGTTGACTCCCCTGGTTCGGTTGGCCTCCCTGGACTTGTTGCGCGGCTTCGTGGCGGTAGGCCGGCGCATGAGCATCACGCTCGCGGCCGATGATCTGTGTCTGACGCAATCCGCCGTAAGCCGCCAGGTGTCGGCGCTCGAAGAGGCGCTGGGCGTGAAACTGCTGGTGCGCGGGCACCGCTCGATCGCGTTCACGCCCGAGGGAGAACGCCTGTTCCGCAGCGCTGACAGCGCCGTGCAGCAGTTGCAGGACGCCATCGGGGCCATCCGCGTGGCGGCCGAACGCCGGCCAGTCACGATCACGGCCAGCATCGGCGTCACCGGCTTGTGGCTGCTGCCGCGCCTGGCGCGCTTCCAGCTGCAGTACCCCGACATCGACGTGCGCGTGGCCACCAACAACCGCCTCGTCGACCTGAAGAACGAGGGCATCGAGCTTGCCATCCGGTATTGCCCACCGAGCGATGCACCGCCCGGTGCAATCCGGCTGTTTGGGGAAACCGTTGCGCCGGTCGCGCATCCGTCGCTGGGGCTGCGCTCGCTGGATTCCGCCGAGGCGCTTGCCGGCCTGACGCTGCTCGACTTTGACGACCGCGACCTGCGCCGCCCCTGGCTCCAATGGACCGACTGGCTGGCCGCCGCCGGATGGAGCCACGCCAAGCCGCGCACCGTGCTGCGTTTCAACCAACACGACCAGATCATCCATGCAGCGGTGGCCGGCCAGGGCATCGCGCTGGGCCGTCTGGAGTTGATCTCGCCGCTGCTGGCCGACGGCCGTCTTGTCACCGTACCGACCATCGCCCCTGGCGTGCGCAATACGCATGCGTACTGGTTGATCCAATCCGAGCCGAACCCGCGCCGCGACGTGCGCGATGTGGCTGCCTGGATCTGTTCGGAAGCCGCAACGCAGGCTACGCATGCGTCCGGTGCATCCGAACTTGCATGAAAGGCGTTTGAGCCCACCGGGTAGTCCACGTGTAATGCCGCCAACGACACCCCGTTGGAGGCCGCATGGACACCCTCGCCCGACCGCAGACAGCCCCCCGGCCTGCCGCATACAACGCCACGTGGGAAGCGCTCGTCCCCGCGCCCACCGTCGAGTTCTGGTTCGACTTCGCGAGCAATTACAGCTACCCGAGTGTGATGCGCATCGAGGCCGCCGCGGTGCAACACGGTGTGCGCGTGGTGTGGAAGCCGTTCCTGCTCGGGCCGATCTTCCAGTCGCTCGGCTGGGCCAGTTCGCCGTTTGTGCTGCAACGGGCCAAAGGGCACTACGTCTGGCAAGACATGGCGCGCGAATGCACCAAGCACGGTTTGCCGTGGACGCAGCCGAGCACGTTTCCGCGCGCCTCCGTCCTCCCGCTGCGTGTGGCGCTGCTCGGTGCAGACGCGCCGTGGGTCGGCGCCTTCTGTCAGCGGATCATGCTGCGCAATTTCGCGCAGGACCGCGACATCCACACGCCTGACGCCGTGGCAGAAGAACTGACGGCGCTCGGCTTGCCGGTCGACGCCATCCTCGCTCAGGCACAGTCCGACGCAAGCAGGCTAGGCCTGCGCGAGCAAACGCACGCCGCGCAGATTCGTGGCATCTTTGGCGCTCCCACGTTCTTTGTCGGCGACGCGATGTTCTGGGGCAACGACCGCCTGGACGATGCGCTCGCCTGCGCCGTAGCATTGCAGTCCAATCCTGGTTCATATCACAGCGGATAACCCATGCCGACCCAGATCGAAAAAGCTCGTGCCTTCCGCGTACTGCACGAACGCAGCGGCACCTTCGTGATCCCCAACCCGTGGGACCCGGGATCGGCTCGGCTATTGGCATCACTCGGCTTCGAAGCATTGACCAGCACCAGCGCGGGCTTCGCGTTCTCGCGCGGGCTGCCTGACTATGGCGTTGCCCGCGACACCATCCTCGCGCACGTGGCCGATCTGGCGGCCGCCACGGACGTGCCCATGGCTGCCGACCTGGAAAACGGCTTTGGCGATGGGCCGGAAACGGTGGCCGAGACGATCCGCCTGGCATGCGCCACCGGCATCGTCGGCGGCTCGATTGAAGATGCAACGGGCCGCGCAGATGCGCCCATCTATTCCCTGGAAGCTTCGGTCGACCGTGTGCGCGCGGCGGTGGAGGCTGCGCGGTCGCTGCCGTTTCCGTTCACGCTCACCGCACGTGCCGAGAACCACCTGCACGGCCGCAACGACCTGGCCGACACGATCCGCCGCCTGCAGGCTTTTCAGGACGCCGGCGCCGACGTGCTGTACGCCCCCGGCCTGAAAACGCGCGACGAGATCGCCACCGTGCTGCGCGAGATCAACCGCCCGCTCAACGTGCTGATGGGCTTCGCCGACGGCAACCTGAGCGTGGCAGAACTGACGGAATTGGGCGTCAAGCGCATCAGCGTGGGCGCCACGCTGGCACGCGTGGCCATGGGTGCGTTCCAGCGTGCAGCGGAAGAACTGCGCACCGCCGGGACGTTCAACTTTGCGCGCGATGCCGCCAGCGGAGCCAAGCTCAACGGCCTCTTTGCGCCGTTCGCCTGACGCTTGCCGCCGGGCAATCGCAACCAATCTTGGCATCCCCTCCAACCGACACCAAGCCGCCCGGCGGCCTGCGCCAGATGCCCGCCGGCATCTGGGTGCTCGGCTGCGTCAGCCTGCTGATGGACATCGCTTCCGAGATGATCCACAGCCTGCTGCCGTTGTTCATGGTGTCGGTGCTGGGCGCCAGTGCGCTGTCAGTCGGGTTGATCGAGGGCCTGGGCGAATCGACTGCGCTCATCGTCAAGATCTTCTCCGGCACGCTGAGCGACTACCTTGGCAAGCGCAAGGGCCTGGCGGTGTTCGGCTATGCGCTGGGCGCGCTGTCCAAACCTCTGTTCGCCATCGCGTCCACGGCCGGCATTGTGCTGACAGCGCGCCTGCTCGACCGCGTCGGCAAGGGCATCCGCGGGGCGCCGCGTGATGCGCTGGTCGCCGACATTGCACCGCCTGCGCTGCGCGGCGCGGCTTTCGGGCTGCGGCAGTCGCTCGATACCGTGGGTGCGTTTCTGGGGCCGCTCCTGGCCGTCGGGCTGATGCTGCTCTGGGCCAATGACTTTCGTGCCGTGTTCTGGGTGGCCGTCGTGCCGGGGCTGCTCTCTGTTGCGCTGCTGATGTTCGGCCTGCGCGAGCCGCAAACCCACAACGGCGCCCACCGCACCAACCCGATCCGCCGCGACAACCTGCAGCGGTTGAACAGCGCGTACTGGTGGGTGGTGATGATCGGCGCGGTCTTCACGCTCGCACGGTTTTCCGAAGCGTTCCTGGTCCTGCGGGCACAGCAAGGCGGCATTCCAGTCGCGCTGGTGCCGCTGGTCATGGTGGCGATGAACGTCGTCTATGCACTCGCGGCATATCCGTTCGGCAAGCTCTCAGACCGCATGAGCCACACGAAGCTGCTCGCGCTTGGGCTGGTGGTGCTGATTGCCGCCGATGTGGTGCTTGGCCTGTCCGCTCACTGGAGCGTGGTCATCGCAGGCGTGGCGCTGTGGGGCGTGCACATGGGCATCACGCAGGGCTTGCTGGCAACCATGGTCGCCGACACCGCACCGGCCGACTTGCGCGGCACCGCTTACGGCATGTTCAACCTGGTGAGCGGACTGGCGATGTTGGCCGCCAGCGTTCTGGCGGGCTTGTTGTGGGACAAGCTCGGCGCAGCCGCAACGTTCCACGCGGGGGTGGTGTTCTGCGTGCTGGCGCTTGGCATGTTGGCCATGCGAGGGAAGGCTTCCGGGATCACGTAACGTTCGGCTGCACCCTAAACCAGTCCACCAGAAAATCCAGCATGGCCCGCAGCGCCGACGGCATCTGCCTGCGCGAGCTGTACACGCCGTGAATGCCCAGCGCCTGCGGCACGTAGTCAGGCAACAAACGCACGAGTTGCCCGCTGGCGATCAGCGGCGCGGCAGCAAACACCGGCTGCAACGCAATCCCCGCGCCCTCTCGCGCCGCTGCCAGCAACACCATCGATTCATTCGCGCTGAGATTGCCGCCCACCGGCACGTCCGTCGGCGCACCCGTCTTCGCCTCGGTGAACTTCCACAGGCTTTTGCCGAAGTACGAATACGTCAGGCAGTTGTGAACGGCCAGGTCTTGTACGCGACGCGGCGTGCCATGCGCGGCCAGGTAAGACGGCGCCGCCACCACGACCGATTCGCACATGCCCAGCGGCCGCGCGATCAGGTTCGGGTCCAGATCGTTGGTGATGCGCACGGCCAGGTCGATGCGCTCCTCCACGAGGTTGATGGTGCGGTTGTCGACTACCAGATCGACCGCCGTTTGCGGATAGCGCCGCAGGTAGGCCGTCACCGCCGCGCTCAACGTCTGCTGCGCCAGGGACTGCGCGCAGGCAATGCGCAGTAGCCCGCGCGGCGTATCGGCTTCAGGGCCTTCTGACACGGCCATCTGCGAAGCGATTTCCAGCATCTGGCGGCAGCGTGCAAGCGTGGCCTCGCCGGCGGGTGTCAGGCCGATGCGGCGCGTGGTCCGATGCAGCAGCCGCGCGCCGGACCATGCCTCCATTTGTGCCAGATAACGCGTGACCATCGCGCGCGACATGTCGAGCCCTTCGGCGGCCGCACTCAGGCTGCCGCGCTCGACGATCGCCACGAACACCTCGGCTGACGTAATGCGATCCATATTTGATCGATTTGCGAAACAAATATGCGCATCTTAGGTGGTTTTTTGATCGGATCAAGCAACCTAAAGTAGCGGCTTCGCAGAAATCGCATCCGCCTGGAGAACCCCGATGTCCCTGCTCCGCACCTTGCTTGCCGCCGGCCTCGTCAGCGCCGGCCTTGTTGCCCACGCTGCCGCACCCGCGACATTACATCTCGAGGTCTACAACCCCGGCGCCAAGGGCGTCTTCCCCGTGTCGTCGGAAATCATCACCGGCGCACACGAGGCGATCCTGATCGACGCGCAATTCCAGCGCAGCGATGCAGAGGCGCTCGTGCAGAAACTCACGGCCAGCGGCAAGACGCTCACCACGGTCTACATCAGCCAGAGCGATCCGGATTATTACTTCGGGCTGGATGTCATCCGCGCGGCCTTCCCGAAAGCGAAGATCGTGGCCACACCGCAGACCGTGGCCGCCATCAAGGCTTCGATGAACGGCAAGCTCGCCTATTGGGGCCCGATCCTGAAGGACAACGCGCCCAAGACGCTCGTGCTGCCCGATGTGCTGCACGCCGACCACCTGGCGCTGGAAGGCCGCACCATCGAGATCAAGGGACTGAACGGCCCGGACGCGGCACGCACGTATCTGTGGATTCCGTCGATCAAGACCGTGGCCGGCGGCGTGGTGGTCAACAGCGGCGACCACGTTTGGGTGGCCGACACGCAGACGCACGAATCGCGCCTGGGCTGGTTGCAGACGCTGGACAACATCACAGCGCTCAAGCCGACGACCGTGGTGCCTGGTCACTTCACGGGTGCAATGCCAAAGGGGCTGGACGCGGTACGCTTTACCGCGGATTACCTGAAAACCTTCGAGGTACAGGCCGCCAAGGCGAACAACTCTGCGGAGCTGATCAAGGCGATGAAGGCGGCCTATCCAACGCTGGCCGGCGATGCATCGCTGGAGCTGAGCGCCAAGGTCATCAAGGGCGAAATGAAGTGGCCGCAGTAAGCTGGCCCGACCCAGAGGAAACAACATGACGACGTTGCATTACATCTACGACCCGCTGTGCGGTTGGTGCTATGGCGCCGCGCCGCTGGTGGAAGCCGCGCGCACGGTGCCCGGCCTCACGATCGCCTTCCACGGCGGCGGCATGCTTGCCGGCCCGAACCGCCGTACGGTCACGCCCCAATGGCGCGACTACGTGATGCCGCACGACCACCGCATTGCCGAGTTGACCGGCCAGCCCTTCGGCGAGACGTACTTTGAAGGCCTGTTGCGCGACACCACGGCGGTGATGGATTCGGAGCCGCCCATTACCGCCGTGCTTGCAGCGCAGGCGCTCGGCGGCCGCGGGCTGGACATGATCCATCGCGTCCAACGTGCGCACTACGAAGAAGGCCGGCGCATTGCCGATGTGCTGGTACTGCGCGCGCTTGCAGCGGAGATCGGCCTATCGCCCGAAGCATTCGATGCGGAATACGCGCGGCAAACCGGTGCGCTCACGCAGCAGCACATCGCGCTAAGCCGGCAGTGGCTCGATCGAGTGGGCGGACAGGGTTTTCCGACGTTTGCGCTGGAAGATGCGGATGGCCAACTGGGCATCATCGACGTTGGTCCGTGGCTCGGCAAACCGGAACCCTGGGCCGAGGCGCTGACGCAGCACATCGGCGCGCCTGCCCCGATGAACGAAGCCGATGGCCCTGTCTGCGGGCCGGACGGCTGCGCATAACAACGTGGCGCTCAGCCTTTGAGCGCCCAGCGGCCGAGTTCGTCGTAGCGCGTTTTGCCTAGCCAGCTATGGATGAGAACGAACTCGCGCACGGTCCACGTGATGGGCTCGACCGCTTTCGGCGCAAAGCCGCCGCGGTCATACAACAGCGTGATGTGCGGCTTGAAATGCCCACGCGGCACCGGCACGGCGGCATGCTGGAGCGCCTCGCCCAGCGCCGCCTGAAACGCCATCAAACCGCCCACGCCCTCATCGCCCAGCAGCACAAACGGCCGATGATCGCGCCGGCCATGGAAGCTCACCACCTGGTTGAACGTGGCATCGAATGCCGGCAACGCGAGACCGGCCGCTGCTGCACGCACACGCCCCACGACGTCGTCAGGCGGCAGATGAACGAAATCGCCCAGATGATGCAGCGTGACATGCAGGCGCTCCGTACGCAGCGCCTTGCCCTTGAAGCCCACGACGGGCCGCAATTGCTGGATCAGCCGCGCGATGCGCTCGGCGGTGTCCACGTCAGGCTTGATCGCCAGAAACAGGCGATGCGCGGGCAATTGCGGGGTGGCTTCGAATCCGGGAAGAGTGAGCTGGGTCACGGCAGGGTCGTCAAACGCCGGGCTGGCGATCCGCCCATTATCGACGCCCGCATGACGTCCCGCTGAAAGTCGTGTTGCTTGCATCAAAAACAACGCCCGGCGGTGTGAACCTGCCGGGCGTGGTCTCTTGGATGTGATGCGGCGATCAGATATCGAAGAAGACCGTCTCCGCGCCTCCATCCGGCGTGTCTTGCAGGCGCACGTCGAAGGTGTAGACCACCTCGCCGTTACGCTCGCTGCGCTGGGCAATCAGCGTCTTGCGACGCACTTCCCACTCGATGCCGTTCAGCACCGGATCCGTGCCGTTGGCTGCAGCCTCGTCGCTGAAGTACACGCGTGTGTGCAGGCCAAGGTTGATGCCGCGCGCAAACAGGATCATGCAGATGTGCGGCGCCTGCGTGGTCCCGCTGCGGCCGGCCACGGCGCCCGGCTTGATGGTGTCGAAGCGATAGACGCCCGTATCGAAATCGGCGCCGGCGCGGCCCCAGCCGCGGAATGCCGGGTCGACAGGTTTGTCCTGCCGGTCGGCCGGATGGGCGTATTTGCCGTCCGCGTTGGCTTGCCAGATCTCGATCAGCACATCGCGCACGAGCGAGCCGGAGCCATCGTAGACGCGGCCTTCCAACGCGATGCGTTCGCCGCGCGTGGCGGGCGTGGTCAGGACGCTGCCGAATTCCTTGTCGTAAATGTCGAAGCCGGCCTGGCGCGGTGCGAGGCCGATGTGCACGTACGGGCCACCCGTCTGCGATGCGGTCTCGTTGAAATGCGCGAACGGCGGCGTTGTCGTCATGGCCGTTGCCTGGGCCCGTTCGAGCGATTCACGCAGTGTGGTCGTGGTCATCACTTGGCTCCTTGCAGGGCGGGCACGGCGTTTTCGAAATGCGTGGCACGGCGGCCGCGCAGCGTGATGTCGAAGCGGTAGCAGCGGCTGTCGAGCGGCACGTGGTTGGCCGTATCATGCAGCGCGATCAGGCCGCGCACCTGCTCTTCGCTCGGGATGGTCTTGATGATGGGGCACTGCGCGATCATCGGGTCCCCCTCGAAGTACATCTGCGTGATGAGGCGCTGGGCCCAGCCATCGCCCGAGAGCGAGTAATGGATGTGCGACGGGCGCCAATCGTTGATGCGATTGCGCCACGGATACGGGCCGGGCTTGATCGTGCGATAGACGTAGTAGCCGTTGGCGTCCGTCAGCATGCGGCCGCAGCCGCCAAAGTTCGGGTCGATCGGCGCGATGTACTGGTCTTTCTTGTGGCGGTAGCGGCCGCCGGCGTTGGCCTGCCACACCTCCACCAGCGCGTTCGGCACGGGGCGGCCGAACTCGTCGCGCACGTAGCCGTGGACGATGATGCGCTCGCCGATCGGCAGGCCTTCCTTGGCGTAGTTGAGGATCAGGTCGTTGTCGAGCGCGCCCAGGTCGTCGGCATGGAACACCGGAGCGGTGGTCTCGGACAGCGTATTCAGGGTGGAGATGAGCGCGTTGCGCGGCGAGCGCAGCACGCTGGTCTTGTAGCCGGGGGTCAGTGCGGGCGGATGCTGCGCGGTGTCGCGCTGGGCGAATTCGCCGGTGCCGGAAAGCGGCAGGGTCATGGGGCGTCTCCTTATGAAATCGTGGAGAGACTGTATCGCCGACAAAAAGTGAAGTAAATTGACTTCTTATCGGAAAATAGATAACGCCAAGTTATGGAAAGTGCCTTTTCGGCTGAATTGCCGTCCCGCATCCGCTTTCGCCATCTGAGCTGCTTTGTCGCCATCGCGCAGGAGCGCAATCTGCGGCGCGCCGCCGAACGTTTGCATCTGAGCCAGCCGGCGGTATCGAAAACGTTGGGTGAACTGGAGGCGCTGGCCGGCGTGCAGCTCGTGGAGCGCGGCCGGCAAGGCGCACGGCTCACTGCGGCTGGCGAGCAATTCCTGCGGCATGCGGTCGGCGTGACGCAGGCGCTGGAATCGGCCACCGCCGCGCTGATGGGATCGACGGACGCATCCGCGCCGGTCGTGCATGTAGGCGCGCTGCCGACGGTGGCCAGCAGCCTGCTGCCCCGGGCGATTGCCCATTTGCACGCCCAGCGCCCGCATGCCGGCGTGCGGTTGCGCACCGGTACCAATGTCGAGCTGCTGACCGCGCTCAAGGCCGGCGAACTGGATTTCATCGTCGGGCGCATGGCCGAGCCGGATCGCATGCAGGGGCTGTCGTTCGAGTTGCTGTATGCCGAGCCGCTGGCGCTGGTCGTCCGGCCCGGGCATCCGCTGTTGTCGCAGCCAGGCGCGTCGGCCTCGCTGCAGGCGGTGCTGGACTACCCGCTGGTGATTGCCACGCCGGGCACGGTGCCGCGCCATCACACCGAAGCGCTGTTCCAGACGCACGGGCTGCGCTTGCCCGCGGGCGTGACGGAAACGCTTTCGGTGTCCGTCGCACGGTTGCTGGCATGCCGATCCGATGCGGTGTGGATCACCCCCGAGCGCGCTGCGGGCGACGACCTGGCGCATGGTCAACTCGCCCGTCTGGACATCGCCACGTCGGGCACCAAGGAGCCCGTCGGCCTGCTGCGCAGAAGCGCCGCCACACCCAGCGAACTGGCCAGCGCGTTCATGGAACTGCTGACCGAGCTGGCGCAGACGCCCGACTGAGCCGCCTCGCCCTCAAAAAAAAATGCCGAGCCCATGGCCGGCATTTTTTATTTCGACGCGCAGATCAGCGGTGTGCCATCTCCACGTCATCGGCAGCATCGAAGACACTGCGATCAGTCTGCCCCAGCAACTGGCTCGTGATCGTCCCGTCGGTCATCGAGCCATTGACGTTGAGCGCGGTACGGCCCATGTCGATCAGCGGTTCGATGGAGATCAGCAGGGCCACGAGCGTCACCGGAAAGCCCATCGCCGGCAGCACGATCAACGCCGCAAACGTGGCACCGCCGCCAACACCCGCCACGCCAACGGAGCTGAGCGTGACCACCGCCACCAGCGTTGCAATCCACACAGGATCGAATGGGTTGATACCCACGGTGGGCGCCACCATCACTGCCAGCATGGCGCGATACAAGCCTGCGTAGCCGTTCTGGCCAATGGTCGTGCCAAACGATGCGGCGAAGCTGGCGATCGACTCCGGCACGCCGATGCGCCGCGTCTGCGCCTCGATGCTCAGCGGAATGGTCGCTGCACTCGACCGGCTCGTGAACGCGAACGACAGCGCCGGCCAGACCTTGCGGAAGAAGCGAAGCGGATTGATGCCGTTGAGCGTCAGCAGCACGGCATGCACGCCAAACATGATCGCCAGGCCCAGGTAAGACGCCACCACGAAACCGCCGAGCTTGATGATGTCCTGCACGTTGGACACGGCCACCACGTTCGTCATGAGCGCGAGCACGCCGTAAGGCGTCAGGCGAATGACGAGCCGCACGAGCTTCATCACCCAGCCCTGCGCGGTATCGATGGCGGTCAGCACGCGCTCGCCTTCACCGCATCATCCTTGAGCAGGTTCAACGCAGCCACGCCCTGGAACGCCGCGAAGATCACCACGCCGATGATGGACGTCGGCTTGGCGCCGGTCAGCTCGGCAAACGGGTTCTTCGGAATGAAGGACTGCACCAGCTGCGGCACCGACAGGTCGGCCACCTTGCCGACATAGTTGTCCTGGATGGCGGTCAGCCGAGCGGTTTCCTTCGCGCCCTGCACCAGCCCTTGCGCCGTCAGGCCAAACAGGTGGGTGACGAACACGCCGACCAGCGCGGAGATCAGCGTCGTAAGCAGCAGCGTGCCGATCGTCAGCACGCTGATCTTGCCGAGCGACGCCGTGCTGTTGAGCCTGGCCACCGAATTCAGCACTGACACCAGCACGAGCGGCATGACGATCATCTGCAGTAACTGGATATAGCCGCCGCCAACGATGCCGAACCACGAGATCGACAGCTTGAGCGTCGCGCTGTCGTCGCCATAGATCAGATGCAGCGCCAGTCCGAACAGGATGCCCAGCATCATGCCCAGCAGCACACGTTTGGCCAGACTCCAGCTCGCGTTCACGCGGCCCAGAGCGATCAGGATGACGACGAACGTCGCGATATTGAGTAAGAGCGGAAGGTTCATGTTGCTTTGGTGTCGCACGCAGCGATCGAAAATCGTCTTCATGGACACACCAGGCTACGACCCCGTGTCGGCTACCGGCCAGGTCGCCGGCGGTGCCAACCTGATCTGCTTCACAACGGGCCGGGGGTCCACCTACGGCTGCAAGCCGGTGCGCTCCTTGAAGCTCGCCACCAACAGCGCGCTTTTCCGGCACATGGAGCTGGACATGGACTTCGATTGCGGCGGCATCGTCGATGGCCGCCTCAGCATTGCGCAAGCCGGCCAGACGCTGTTTCAGCTGATGCTGGCCACCGCCTCGGGCGATCGCACCAAGAGCGAACTCAACGGTCTGGGCGACAACGAGTTCGTGCCGTGGCAACTTGGCGGCGTCATGTAAGGCGTGTACTCGGCACGCCTCAGGGCAACGCGGCACGCAGCATCAAGAGCAATCCTGCCCCGATGGCAGCGACGCCAATGCAGCGGGCCATACGCTGTCCTGCGGGAACGAGGCGCTCCAGCGCAATTGCCGCTGACACGGCCGCCATTGCGCGCAGATCCATGACGCCGATCATGAGCAGGATCGCCGTCAGGCACGCGCACGACGCGGCGCAGCGCAGGCCGAGGCGCAAGCCAAATTGCCATGCAGTGTGCCCGGGCGCTGGCACTGCGCGGCACCATGCAAGCTGGCGCGCCTTCCATGCGCTGAACTGCAGAGCGCCCGCCGCAAGAACCACCGCGCTGCTGGCAACTGGCGCCACCCGTGCCAGCACGGGCCACGTCATTTCAAGCTTCGCCAACGCCGCACCCAGCCCAAAGACCATCACGCCGATCAGGGCCCACACCGCGAAGTACCCGGCGCCTGCCAACGCCGTCAGCGCATCAACGTTCGGCTTGCCTGCCAGATGAAGCGCCACGCGATACTGCTGCAGCATCGGCAGCAATGACGGCAGCATCATCGCCGCCATCATCACCGTCCACATGCAAATGAAGGACGCAGCAAAGCTCCGCCACGTCTGACCGCACATCGGCATCCAGGCCATCGGCATCTCGCTCATGGCGGGCATCGCGTTGCACCACGCCACTGTCGCCGTCGTGCTGGCGACGAACAGCAGCGCCGAGACGGCAAGGAAGCCGCGCTCGGACACCCCATGCTCGCGTGGCAGCTCAACGTTGCTGAGCGTATTCGTCATGGCGACGCCACCAGACACCGGTTTCGTTGCGGCCCAGCGGCGCGCGGTCCAGCCACTGGTATGCGCCCCACAAGCCGTCGAGCCCGCGCGCGTACGTGGAATACGTGTGATACACGACGCCGTCTTCCAGCACGAACGCACTCATGCCGGGCCGGTCGCGCACGTAGGTGGGCGCATCGGTGCCGCACATGCTGGCGAACTGCTGCACGGGTTCGGGCAAGTCGGATGCATCCATCACGTGGCTGCCGCGCACGTAGTTGTAGTCGGCGCTGCCGGCGCGCTGTTGCTCTTCCGAGATCGAGACGTTGAAATCGTAGTTGAAATCGCTACCCACCGATGATGCCCACGGAAAGCCCCAGCCCATCCGCTCGCGATACTCGATCAACTTGGCCAGCGGCCCGCGCGACACCGCCAGCAGGGTGACGTCGTGGTTCGCCAGATGCGTGACAAAGCCGTCAAAGCCGTCAGCGATCATCGAGCACGATGGGCAGCCCGCCTTGTAGTCCGGCCCGAACATGAAGTGATAGACCAGCAGTTGCGAACGTCCGCCAAACAGATCGGCAAGCGTCGCGCTGCCATTCTCGGTTTCAAAGCGGTAGCTTTTGTCGATGCGCACCCACGGCAGTGCCTGCCTGCGGCGCGCGAGTTCGTCGCTACGGCGCGTGAGTTCCTTCTCGGCCTTGAGCAGTTCAATGCGCTCTGCCAGCCAGGTTGCGCGGGTTGCTGTGGGGTGTGTTGCACTCATGCTTGCCTCCGTTTTGGGTGAGTGGTCGTGTGCTAGATTAGGCGCCGACCTCAAACGGCGGGAGTGACAAGTGTGGCGGGATTCGAATGGATTCATTGATCACGGCTGCAGCGCGCGCACTCGCTGCCGGTGACCCATTCGGAGCGCTGAACCGCGTCGCTCTGCGCGACGATGCCGCCGCGCTGGCTCTGCGTGGCATCGCCATGGCCCAGCTCGGTGATCTGGCGCGCGCCAAGCTCCTGCTACGTCGCGCGGCCCGCGCATTCGGCTCTCGAGAGGCAGTGGCACGCGCTCGCTGCATCGTTGCGGAAGCCGAAATCGCCCTCGCCTCGCGCGATCTTGGCTGGCCTGCCAAAACCCTCGACACGGCATGCGCCACGCTCGAGGCGCACGGCGACCACGTCAATGCCGCACACGCGCGGTATCTCAGCATCCGTCGCCTGCTGCTGATCGGCCGTCTGGACGACGCAGAAGCCGCGCTCGCCGCGCTAACGCCGGCGCATCTTCCTCCGGTCTTGCGGGCGGCACATGCGCTTGTCGTCGCGGGCATTGCCATCCGACGTTTGCAGACCGCTTCCGCACGCGCAGCCTTGAGCGACGCAGATATCGCGGCGCGTCAGGCCGGCATCCCGACGCTCACCGCCGAAGTCGAACGTGCCGCCCTGGCCTTGAGCGCACCGGCTGCACGGCTCATCTCGCGCGGCGAGGAGCGCGTTCTGCTCCTTAAAGATGTCGAAGCGCTCTTTGCATCGGACGCGCTGGTGGTGGATGCGTGCCGGCTTGCCGTGAGGCAGGCCGATACAGTCGTCTCGCTCGCCACGCGGCCCGTTCTGTTTACGCTGGCACGTGCACTTGCAGAGGCGTGGCCGGAAGACGTGCCCAGAGACAGCCTCATCGCGGGGGCATTCCGCACCCGGCATCCCGACGAAACGCACCGCGTGCGCTTGCGCGTAGAGATCGGGCGTTTGCGCACCGCGCTTGGTGCGCTGGGCACGGTCAAAGCGACCAAGCACGGATTTGCACTGCAACCCCACGCGACGCAAGACGTCGTTGTTCTCGCACAGCCTGTCGACGAGCAATACGCCGCCGTGCTGGCGTGCCTCGCTGATGGGGAATCGTGGTCCAGCTCTGCATTGGCATTGGCGCTCGGGGCCAGCCAGCGCACCGTACAGCGCGCGCTCGACGCGTTGGCAGCCGCCGGCAAGGTGCAGTTCTTCGGACGCGCGCGCGCGCGCCGATGGGTGACGCCGCCGGTACCCGGATTCGCGACCACCTTGTTACTCCCCGCACCGCTGCCAAGTGACTAGGATGAAGACTCCACAACCGATTCCAGCGAGCCCAACATGAAGCGATCCACCGCCGAAGTCGTGCGCGAATACGGCCCCTTCCCTGGCGCAGAGAACGTCGGCGGCGTGACCTACGATGGTCAACACGTCTGGTTTGCTGCCGGCGGTCAGCTGAAGGAACTCGACCCCGACAGCGGCAAGACGCAGCGCTCCATCGATGTACCGGCCCATGCCGGGACCGCGTTCGATGGGCGGCACCTGTTCCAGATTGCCGAAGACCGCATCCAGAAAATCGACCCGCAAACGGGCACCGTGCTCGCCACGATTCCGGCGCCGGGCGCGGGCGGAGACTCGGGCCTCGCCTGGGCCGAAGGCACGCTGTGGGTCGGCCACTACCGCGAGCGCAAGATCCGCCAGATCGATCCGGACACCGGCAAGGTATTGCGCACCATCGAATCCAACCGGTTCGTTACCGGCGTCACGTGGGTCGACGGTGAGCTCTGGCACGGCACTTGGGAAGGCGATACGAGCGAGCTGCGGCACATCGATCCGCAAACCGGTGAAGTGCTGGAGCAGCTTGACATGCCGGCCGGCATGAACGTGTCGGGTCTCGAGTCGGATGGCGCCGATCAGTTCTTCTGCGGCGGCGGAACCACCGGGAAGATTCGCGCGGTGCGACGCCCCCGCAAGCAGGCGGCATAGGCGCGCTACGGGGCTTTCGGCAGCGGTTGCCGTTTATGTGATGCCGCAGCAGATTCATCTGCTGCCGCAAGAGCCTCAGACGCTGCGGCAAAGTGCGTCTTGGACACCTTAATGTTGCTACGAAAAAAAACCCCGCAGTGCGGGGTTTTTTCTTGGCAGATGCGACCGATCAGATCGCTTCGATCTTCGTGGCAGCCGGGCCCTTTTGGCCAACGCCTGCAACGTAGCGCACCTTCTGACCCTCTTGGAGGGACTTGAACCCGTTGCCCTGAACTTCAGAGAAGTGAGCGAAGAGATCGTTGCCGCCTGCGTCCGGGGTGATGAAGCCGAAGCCCTTGGAGTCGTTGAACCACTTTACTGTGCCGGTTTCCATGTTGGATATCCTAAAAAGTTCTGCATGAGCCTGTGCTCACCAGGCACGACAATCAAGGAAGAAACATGGAGCAAAGGAAGCACCGCTTGGCGTGACAACCCAGAACATCGGAGTAACTGCTTGAAGATCCTGCAGGGATGGTTTCTACAGACATTTCAGACCCGCGTCAACAAATAATTAGATAATCTGCCACCATTGACCCACCCCGCACCCCACCGCTGAGTCAGCACGCCACAGTGGGCATGCGCTCTTGAGAGAACCATCGGCATGACACTCTGCTCGGCTTGCGCCGCAATCGAACTCCATAAACGCGGCGCGCCAGGCCATGCTTTGCTCAGAATCACCGACACGCAACGCATCAAATCGCCCTCCGCGCGCGCAATCACCGTCAGCACGTTCTCGTGTCCCACATGCGGTGCGCGATGGGTCTATCGCGACGAAAAGAACGTGGACAACCAAGGCTGGTCACTGGAGGCGTAGACGCCGTTCGGGGTAGCTTTTTGGCAGACACTGGATAGCCAACTATAAGGACGAAAAAAAGCCCGCATAACGCGGGCTTCTTCCGACTTGGGAGGTGAACCTCACTCCCACTCGATCGTCGCAGGCGGCTTGCCCGACACGTCATACACGACCCGGCTCAAACCACGCACCTCATTGATGATGCGGTTCGACACGCGGCCCAGCAGGGCGTACGGCAGATGCGCCCAATGTGCGGTCATGAAGTCGGTGGTCTGCACTGCACGCAGCGCCGTCACGTAGTCGTATGTGCGGCCATCGCCCATCACGCCGACGGACTTGATCGGCAGGAACACCGCAAACGCCTGGCTGGTCAGGTCGTACCAGCTCTTGCCAACATCGCCTTCGCCGCACAGGCCGGCGGCCGCATCCTGCGCCGTGGCCTTCGTGCCCCGCAGCTCTTCGATGAAGATCGCATCGGCACGGCGCAGCAGGTCTGCATATTCACGCTTGACCTCACCCAGAATGCGCACGCCCAGGCCAGGCCCCGGGAACGGGTGGCGATACACCATCTCGTGCGGCAGGCCCAGCGCCACACCCAGCTCGCGGACTTCATCCTTGAACAGGTCGCGCAGCGGCTCGAGCAGCTTCAGGCCCAGCGTCTCCGGCAGGCCGCCCACGTTGTGGTGGCTCTTGATCGTCGTCGCCTTCTTGGTCTTGGTGCCGCCCGATTCCACCACGTCCGGGTAGATCGTGCCCTGCGCCAGCCACTTGGCGTTGCTGAGTTTCTTGGCTTCGGCCTGGAACACTTCAACGAACTCGCGGCCGATGATCTTGCGCTTGGCTTCGGGGTCAGTCACGCCAGCCAGATGGCCGAGGAACTGCTCGGACGCATCCACATGCACAACCTTGGCATGCAGGCGGCCAGCGAACATGTCCATCACCATCTTGCCTTCGTCCAGGCGCAGCAGGCCATGGTCGACAAACACGCAGGTCAGCTGGTCGCCAATGGCGCGGTGGATCAGCGCCGCCGCCACCGAAGAATCGACGCCACCCGACAGGCCGAGGATCACCTCTTCATCGCCCACCTGCTCGCGGATCGCCTTGACGGCCTCGTCGATGTGATCGCGCATGACCCAGTCGGGCTTGGCGCCAGCGATCTCCAGCACAAAGCGCTCGAGCAGCGCGCGGCCCTGCACGGTGTGCGTGACTTCCGGGTGGAACTGCACCGCGTAGTAGCCACGCGCCTCGTCGGCCATGCCCGCGACGGGGCAGCTCGGCGTCGAGGCCAGCAGCGTGAAGCCCGGTGGCAGCTCTGTGACCTTGTCGCCGTGGCTCATCCACACCTTGAGCATGCCGTGGCCTTCGGGCGTAGCGAAGTCCTGGATGTCCTTGAGCAGGCGGGTATGGCCATGCGCGCGCA
Organism: Ralstonia sp. PBBBR1; assembly: GCF_002256165.1. NCBI lineage: Bacteria > Pseudomonadati > Pseudomonadota > Betaproteobacteria > Burkholderiales > Burkholderiaceae > Ralstonia > Ralstonia sp. PBBBR1. The sequence continues at coordinate 295,775 of NZ_NKIL01000002.1, forward strand.
CTTCGGCGTAACCGAATTCGCGGTGGTCGCTCCACTCCACCTTGCCGCCAAGCTGCACGGCCATGGTCTGCATGCCGTAGCAGATGCCCAGCACCGGCACGCCCAGGTCCCACACGGCCTGCGGGGCGCGCAGTTGATGATCTTCGTACGTGCTGGCGTGGCTGCCGGACAGGATGATCGCCTTGGGCGCGAATTCGCGCACGAAGGCGTCGGACACGTCGTTCGGATGGATTTCGCAGTAGACGTGTGCTTCACGCACGCGCCGCGCAATCAGTTGCGTGACCTGCGAGCCGAAATCAAGGATGAGGACTTTGTCGTGCATGTTGAGGAGGAATGGAATCGGCAATCGTGTCGACTTCAGTGCCGGGGCCGTAGCCCGGAGGCGGCATGTAGCCAGGTTCTTTGCGTTGCGCCTTTTCTGCGCGTTCGCGTTCGCGCGCGGCCGCGGCGTCTTCGCGGGCCTTCTGTGCGCGCACGCGCTCGTTGGTGCGCACGCGGCGCGAGGCGGGAATTTGCACGGCGGAGAACGCCGCCAGCACCGCGGCAAACGTCGGCAACCAGATACGGCCCGCGCCCTCCACCGGCAGGTGGAAGAACAGCAGCCAGACAATCACCAGCACGGCGACCGCCAGGTTCAGATGACCGACTACCTGCGCCACGGCGGTCGTCAGTTGCCCGTTGACGGTGGCGTGCCACAGCAGCCAGGCCACGCCAATCAGCGTGACGCCGAGCAGCTGGCCGTACATCGCCGGTTCCGGCTGCGGCAATTGCAGCGCGCCGAAGATGGACGTCATCGGTGAAGCCAGCAGGACGAGACCGACGCACAGTGCGACAGCCGCATCCAGAAACAGAACGAGTCGCAAAAGCGCTTTCATCATCGTCTCCAGTTGCGGGCGGCCGCCCGTGCCTCGGCCACCGGTTGAATCGGCCGGAGCGCCCGCGCGCCCCGGCGGCAGTACTGCTTGCCTTCTATCTTGTTTGTTGTTTGCGATGATCGACAAGCGATCAGTCGCGGTGATAGTTCGGCGCTTCCTTCGTGATCTGCACGTCGTGCACGTGCGATTCGTTCATGCCCGCGGCGGTGATCTCGACAAACTGGGCCTTCTCGTGCCATTCGGCGATCGACGCGCAACCGCAGTAGCCCATCGACGAGCGGACGCCGCCCGTGAGTTGATGCACGATGGGCAGTGCCGAACCCTTGTACGGCACGCGCCCTTCGATACCTTCGGGCACCAGCTTGTCGACGTTGGCGGTGTTGTCTTCCTGGAAGTAACGGTCGGCAGCGCCGTCCTTCATCGCGCCAACCGAGCCCATGCCGCGGTAGCTCTTGTACGAGCGCCCCTGGAACAGGAACACCTCACCGGGAGATTCGTCCGTGCCGGCAAACATGCCGCCCATCATCACGGTGTGTGCGCCGGCAGCCAGTGCCTTGGCCACATCGCCCGAGTAGCGGATACCGCCGTCGGCGATCAGCGGAACGCCGGTGCCCTTGAGGGCCTCGGCCACATTGGACACGGCAAAGATCTGCGGCACGCCCACGCCCGCGACAATCCGTGTCGTGCAGATCGAACCCGGGCCGATACCAACCTTGACGCCATCCGCGCCATGGTCGACCAGCGCCCTGGCCGCGTCGCCCGTGGCGATGTTGCCGCCGATCACCTGCACTTGCGGGTAGTTGTCCTTGATCCAGCGCACGCGGTTCAGCACGCCCTGGCTGTGGCCGTGCGCGGTGTCGACCACGATCACGTCCACGCCGGCCTTGACCAGCAAATCGATACGCAGATCGTTATCCGGACCCACGCCCACCGCCGCACCCACGCGCAGCGAACCGCGCTCGTCCTTCGAGGCCAGCGGGTATTCGGTGGCCTTCTGGATATCCTTGACGGTGATCAGGCCGCGCAGCTCGAAAGCCTCGCCCACCACCAGCACACGCTCCAGGCGGTGCTTGTTCATCAGGCGCTTGGCCTCTTCCAGCGAGGCGCCTTCCTTGACGGTGACGAGCTTCTCGCGCGGCGTCATCTTGGCGCGCACCGGGGCGTCCAGTTCTTCTTCGAAACGCAGGTCGCGGTTGGTGATGATGCCCACCACCTTCTTGTCTTCCAGCACCGGGAAACCCGAGATGCCGTGTTGTGCCGACAGCGCCATCACGTCGCGGACCTTCATGTCCGGGCCGATCGTGATCGGATCGCGCAGCACGCCCGATTCAAAGCGCTTGACCTTGGCGACTTCGCGCGCCTGTTCTTCGGGCTTCAGGTTCTTGTGGACGATACCGATGCCACCTTGCTGCGCCATAGCGATGGCGAGCCGCGCTTCCGTAACCGTATCCATGGCGGCGGAGACGAGCGGAATGGCAAGTTCGATCGAACGGGTGAGCTTGGTGCGAAGGGACGTATCGCGGGGCAGGACGGCCGAGTAGGCCGGGACGAGCAGCACATCATCGAACGTGAGTGCTTTCTGGACAAGACGCATAGCAATTTCCTCTAGGCGCAAAATCGGATTATACGGGAATTCGCCCCACGGTTGTAGAGACCCGTGCTATGCTCGATAAATTTTTCTTCGCGCACGCACCTACAGCACCCTGCGCCACCAGCGGCCGCGCAGAATCAGCCTCGCGAGTGTTCGAATGGGAATTGGCGTATTGTGCGCCCTGCTGGCCGGGGCGATGTGGGGCATGGTCTTTATTGCTCCGCGCGCGCTGCCCGCGTTTTCACCGTGGGAACTGACCCTCGGCCGCTACCTCGCCTACGGCGTCATCGCAGCCATTGCCGCTGCCCCGATCCTTCCGCGCATTGCCCGCAAAATTACCCGCGCCGACTGCTTGGCGCTGGTCAGGCAATCCTGCAGCGGCAACCTGTCTATTTTGTTTTCGTGGCGTTTGGCGTGCAGCTGGCTGGTGTTGCGCCCACCTCGCTGATCGTTGGCATTCTGCCCATCACAATCACCATGCTTGGCCGGCGCGATCATGGCGCCGTGCCGCTCTCCCGGCTGATCTGGCCGCTCCTGGTTGTCGCTGCCGGCATCGCCTGCATCAACGTTGACCTGTTCGGCCAGACAGCGGCAACGGCGGCCACCAACGTCCGGCCGGTCTGGCAACGCATTGTTGGCATCGCTTGCGCGGCAGGCGCGCTTTTCAGCTGGACGTGGTACGCCTTGGACAACGCCCGCTACCTGCAGCGCAATCCGCATTTCTCCAGCAACGAATGGTCTGCGCTGTACGGCATTTCGAGCGGCATCCTGTCTGCCGCCTTGACCATGGCGGCCCTGCTTGCAGTCGGCACAAGCTGGATGGATACCGGCGGACGCGTCTGGGGTACGTTCTGGACCGTGAACGCTGCCGTGGCACTGGGCGCGTCGCTGATCGGCAACAATCTGTGGAACATCGCCTCCCGGCGGCTGCCGCTCACGCTGTCGGGCCAGATGATCGTGTTCGAGACCCTGTTCGCGCTGGCATATGGCTTTGTGTACGACGATCGCTGGCCGCGCCCGCTTGAGATGGCCGCAATCGCCTTGCTGATCTTGGGTGTCGGCTGGTCGGTGCGCTTGCACGCCAACAAGAAGTCTGCATAAACTGGGCGCCTTGCCGGGGGGCGAGTCGACAGGCCAAGCCAGGCCGTCGGCCTAAATTGGCGAGTGGCGATCACGCCACCGGGCTCCCGTGCGCGTCGAGGGGCCGTCGTCGGGTCGGCCAGCGCGCCGTCGGCAGTCCACGAACGAGAACTCCATGAAACGACTGCACGTCCTATTGCCTGCCACTGCGGCCCTGACCGCCCTCGCTTGCCCGGTTGCCCAGGCGCAATGGGCCTGGCAATGGCGCGATGACAAGGGCCACATGGTCTACAGCGACGCCGCACCGCCACCGTCGGTGCCGCCCAGCCGCATCATCCGCAACCCGAACAGCCGCACGGCCACGGCCTATGAAGCGCTGTCCGCACCGGCCTCGGGCGTCAAAGCGGCAGACCCTAATGCGCCCGCCAAACCCGGTCAGCCAGCCTCGAGCGTCGCCGCGCCCAACCCTGACGAAGAACTGCGCAAGCGCCTGGCCGATCGCGCAAAGAGGGAACAGGAGGAAGCCAGGCAGGCTGACGCTGCGCAGCGCAAGCAAGCCGAATGCGCACGCCTGCGCAACGAAACCACGTATATGCAAGACGGCCGCCGCGTCGGCTCGGTGCAGGCCGATGGCTCAATCGCCTACCTGGATGACACCCAGCGCGCCGCAGCCGTCCAGCGCAACCAGGCTGCCCTCAGCGCCAACTGCAACTGATCGCTCTTTATTCGAGGACGTCGTCTTTGGGCGGCGCCTCGTTGCGCAGCCACTTCAGCCCTTCGCGCGTGCCGGTGGCCCGCACCTTCTGCACGCGCCGCCGGCGTGCAGTTTTTGGATCGGCGATCAGCGGACCCAGGATTTCCACCCGATCACGCGCATGCAATGCGGCATCCGGCGTCTTGCGCTTGCCGTAAACGCCCAGCCTGCAGGTATCGATGGTCAGGTCCAAGCCGTGGAGCAAGCCCGACGCGCGCACTGCGTCGGCCACCGTCGCCTGCGCCGGCACTTGCACCGTGACAAGCCGTGGCGGCGTGACCGTCGCCAAACAGACCATCACGTCGATCACGGTGTTGGAATCAGGACTCGCCATACACAGCCTCGGCGCGCTTGACGAATGAGTCGACGAAGGTGTTGGCAATCATGCTGAACACCGGGCCAATGAGTTTTTCCAGAATCACGCTGGAAAATTCGTAATGCAGATGGAAGTTGATCTTGCAGGCATCCGCGCGCAGCGGCGTGAAGATCCAAAAACCGGTGAACGACTTGAAAGGCCCGTCAGCGAACGTCATATCAATGCGGGTGGGGCGCGTTTGCACGTTGCGCGTGCGAAAGAACTGATGGATGCCCTTGAAGGCAATATCGATACGCGCGTCGAGTGACGTTTCCGTCTGCTCGTAGATTTCCACGCCGCCGCACCACGGCAGAAAGTTCGGATAGTCCTTGACGTCGGTGACCAGGTCGAACATCTGTTCGGCCGAGTGGCCAATCAACACGGTTTTTTCAACGTCTGCCATGCGTGATCCGAAAGCTTTGCGCGCCGCGTCCCGGTTGGGATTGCGGCGGATTTGTTAAACTCGCCATTTTATCGCAGCGCATGCAGGGATCGTCACCCCAATGCGCGCACCGCATATTCCAACGTATGACCATCGCCGACAACAAGAAGGCCTTTTTCGATTATTTCATCGAAGAGCGCTACGAGGCAGGCATGGCTCTCGAGGGCTGGGAGGTGAAAGCCATCCGGGCCAACCGTGCGCAGATCAAGGAAGGTTACGTCGTCATCCGTAACGCCGAGCTGTTCCTGATCGGGGCCCATATCAGCCCGCTGCAATCGGCCTCCACGCATGTCAATCCGGACCCCGTGCGCACCCGCAAACTGCTGCTGCACGCCGAAGAGATCAAGAAGCTCATCGGCAAGGTGGAGCAGCGCGGCTACACGCTCGTTCCGCTCAACCTGCACTACACGCGTGGCCGCGTGAAGTGCGAAATCGGCCTCGCCAAGGGCAAGAAGCAGTTCGACAAGCGCGAAACCGAGAAGGACCGCGACTGGCAGCGCGAAAAAGCCCGCCTCATGCGCGAGAAGGCTTGAGCCCTCCCGCTCCGAACTTTACGCGCTCGGCCGCTGCTGCTTCACGATCGTCAACGCTGACGCAATCATCGTGCTCAGGTCGCCCATGTTCCCCGGCACGATGAGCGTGTTGCCCTGCTTGGCCAGGTTGCCGAACGCGCTCACGTACTCTTCCGCCACTTTCAGGTTGACGGCATCGACACCGCCCTCGGTGCGAATGGCCTGACCGATCTTCTGGATCGCCTGGGCGTTCGCTTCGGCCACCGCCAGAATCGCCGCCGCTTCGCCCTGCGCCTTGTTGATGGCAGCCTGCCTTTCCCCTTCCGATTTCTGGATGGCGGCCTCGCGCGCACCGGATGCCAGGTTGATCTGCTCCTGGCGCTTGCCTTCGGATGCGGCGATCAGCGCACGCTTTTCGCGTTCGGCCGTGATCTGCGCCTGCATGGCGTGCAGGATTTCCTTCGGCGGGGTCAGATCCTTGATTTCGTAGCGCAGCACCTTCACCCCCCAGTTCGATGCCGCCTCATCCAGCGCATTGACCACGCTGTGGTTGATGAAGTCACGCTCTTCGAACGTCTTGTCCAGTTCGAGCTTGCCGACCACCGAGCGCAGCGTCGTCTGCGCCAGCTGGGTGATGGCGATCACGAAATTGCTGGAGCCATACGATGCCCGCATCGGGTCGGTCACCTGGAAGTACAGGATGCCGTCCACCTGCAGCTGCGTGTTGTCCTTGGTGATACAGATCTGGCTCGGCACGTCGAGCGGGATTTCCTTGAGCACGTGCTTGTAAGCCACGCGATCAACAAAGGGCAGCACGATATTGAGCCCCGGCGAGAGCGTCGCGTGATACTTGCCCAGCCGCTCCAGAATCCAGGCGTGCTGTTGCGGCACGATCTTGATACCTTGCGCGATGAGCACAATGGCGGCAAACAGGACGATGATCGCGAGAGTCCCCAGCTCGAACATAGAACCTCCGTGGTTGGGCTTGTTGGTTGTTGTTGATTGTTGCTGATGGCTATCTGGGCGCGACAACAAGCACGTTGCCACGTACTTCGACAATCCGGAATTCGCCACCCGTGGCCGGCGCGTGCGGCGCGAGTTCGACATCCCACGCGGCGCCGCGATATTGCACGCGCGCGCGGCGCTCCGGCGACCAGGCATCGACGCGCAACATCTCGCCAATGTCCAGATTGACGTTGCGATTGCGGGCGGCATTTTCGCGCGTGACGCGCCCATAGCGCGTACGCCGCAGCCCGACGATACCGAATACCGCCACGATGGCGGCAACGATCGCCTGCGCAGGGAATGCGAGGCCGATCAGCGCGGCAAGGCCGCCTGCGAGCAGACCGATTGCCACCATCAGCAGATAGAAGGTCCCCGTCATCAGCTCGCCGATGACGAGCAGCACGGCCAGAGAAAACCAGACGGTCAGAGCCGACATACTCCCTCTCCCTGAATCCCATAAAAAAACCCCCGCGACGCTGGACGTCTGCGGGGGCATGTCGCTCGGCCCCCGCCAGCGTTGGACGCCGCCGGGCACTTCGCGTTCTTGTTGGCGCGTACCCTTCAGAATACGCGCCTTGTCTTACGGCACTCTAGGTCGGAATCAAGCCGAGCCCAGCTTCTGCCACGTGTCGATCACGGAGTCCGGGTTCAGCGAGATCGACGAGATGCCTTCCTTGGCCAGCCACTCGGCAAAATCCGGATGGTCGGACGGGCCTTGACCGCAGATGCCGACGTACTTGTTCATCGACAGCGCCGTGGAAATGGCACGCTGCAGCATGAACTTGACTGCCGGATCGCGCTCGTCAAAGTCGCGGGCGAGCAGTTCCATGCCGGAGTCGCGGTCCAGACCCAGCGTGAGCTGCGTCAGGTCGTTCGAACCGATCGAGAAACCGTCGAAATGCTGCAGGAATTGCTCGGCCAGGATCGCGTTGGACGGCACTTCGCACATCATGATCAGGCGCAGGCCGTTTTCACCGCGCTTCAGGCCGTACTTGGCCAGCAGCTCGACAACCTTCTCAGCCTGGCCGAGCGTACGCACGAACGGCACCATCACTTCGACGTTGGTCAGGCCCATCTCGTCGCGCACGCGCTTCATGGCACGGCACTCCATCTCGAAGGCTTCGGCAAAGTCTTCGGCGATGTAGCGCGAGGCGCCACGGAAACCCAGCATCGGGTTTTCTTCGTCCGGCTCGTAGCGGGAACCGCCAATCAGCTTCTTGTACTCGTTGGACTTGAAGTCCGACAGGCGCACGATCACGGGTTTCGGATAGAACGCCGCTGCGATGGTGGCAATGCCCTCGGCCAGCTTGTCGACATAGAACGCACGCGGGCTGGCATGGCCGCGGGCCACGCTTTCCACAGCCTTCTTCAGGTCGCTGTCGACTTGCGGGTAGTCGAGAATCGCCTTCGGGTGCACGCCGATGTTGTTATTGATGATGAACTCAAGGCGGGCCAGGCCCACGCCACCGTTCGGAATCTGGCAGAAGTCGAACGCCAGCTGCGGATTGCCGACGTTCATCATGATCTTGGTGCTGATCGGCGGCATTTCGCCACGCTGGACTTCCGTGATTTCGGTTTCCAGCAGGCCGTCGTAGATCTTGCCTTCGTCGCCTTCGGCGCACGAGACCGTCACCAGCGTGCCGTCCTTCAGCAGGTCGGTCGCATCGCCGCAGCCCACGACTGCCGGCACACCCAGCTCACGCGCGATGATGGCCGCGTGGCAGGTACGGCCGCCACGGTTGGTGACGATGGCTGAGGCGCGCTTCATCACCGGCTCCCAGTTCGGGTCGGTCATGTCGGCCACCAGCACGTCGCCGGGCTGCACGCGTTCCATTTCAGCCGGGTCGTTGATCACACGCACCGGGCCCGTGCCGATCTTCTGGCCGATGGCGCGGCCGGTGGTCAGCACCGGCGCTGAGCCCTTGAGGCGGAAACGCTGCTCGACCTTGCCGTGTGCTTGGCTCTTCACCGTTTCGGGGCGGGCCTGCAGGATGTAGATCTTGCCGTCGCGGCCGTCGCGGCCCCACTCGATATCCATCGGGCGGCCGTAGTGCTTCTCGATGATGACGGCGTACTTGGCCAGTTCCGTCACGTCCGCATCGCTGATGGAGTAGCGGTTGCGAAGCTCGCCCGGCACGTCGACGGTCTTCACGCGGCCTGCTTCGCCCGGCGCGGTGAACTCCATCTTGATCAGCTTGGAACCGATCGAGCGGCGGATGATGGGGTACTGGCCGGCGGCCAGCGTCGGCTTGAAGACGTAGAACTCGTCCGGGTTCACAGCGCCCTGCACCACCGTTTCGCCCAGGCCGTAGCTGGAGGTGATGAAAACGACATCCTGGAAGCCCGATTCGGTGTCGATGGTGAACATCACGCCCGAAGCGCCGCAGTCCGAGCGCACCATACGCTGGATGCCGGCAGACAGGGCCACCACGTCATGGGCGAAACCCTTGTGCACGCGGTACGAAATCGCACGGTCGTTGTACAGCGAGGCGAACACGTGCTTGATCTTGTCGAGCACGTCGTCGATGCCGAGGACGTTGAGATAGCTCTCTTGCTGGCCGGCGAACGAAGCATCCGGCAGATCTTCCGCCGTGGCCGACGAGCGCACCGCAAACGATGCCTCAGCGCCTTCGCGGGCGGACACGCGAGCGTACGACTCGCGAATCTCCTGCTCCAGACGCGGCTGGAACGGCGCGGTGGCGACCCATTCGCGGATCTCCTTGCCGGCGGCCGCCAGCGCCTTGACGTCGTCGACGTCGAGGCTGGCCAGACGCTGCGAGATGCGCTCGGTCAGGTTGTTGTGTGCAAGGAAATCGCGGAACGCCAGTGCCGTGGTGGCAAAACCGCCCGGAACGCGCACGCCGGCGCCGTCCAGCTGGGAGATCATCTCGCCCAGCGAAGCGTTTTTACCGCCGACGACCTCGACATCGGTCATCCGCAATTGCTCGAACGGCAGCACATAGGCGCCGTCTTGCGACAGGTTAGTCATACAAGCCCCTAAACTAAGTGAAAAACCGGTCGGATCCGCACGGGGCTTTCTTCTTGTCGTCTGGCCGTACGAATCGCTTGGCTAAATCATCCGGAAGCCCTGCCAGGATTGCAGCTGCGGCATTGCCTGACAGGCGATTGGCCCGAATTGCTTAGCTAAACGATCGCCGCTATTCTACCGTGCCGCAGCACGATTTCCTGCCGGCGTGCTGGAAAAACCCCTCGTTTTCGATGACCGACCTCGCCTCCGCATCTTCCAGCCGGACACCTTTCCGGACCGTTTTCATCGTGTCGGATGGCACCGGGATCACCGCAGAAACCTTCAGCCACTCGATCCTGGCGCAGTTTGAGATGAAATTCCGCCAGGTGCGGATTCCGTTTGTCGACACGATCGACAAGGCGCATGTTGCGGTCGCCAAGATCAATGAGGCGTTCCACGCCGAAGGGGTGAGGCCGATCGTCTTCACCACGTTGGTGGATGCCGAGGCAAACGAGATCGTCCATCGGGCCAAGGCCACCATCCTGGACATGTTCCAGACCTTCATCGAGCCGCTCGAGAAGGAGCTGAACCTCAAGTCCACCCACGCCATCGGCCGCTTTCACCAGAACGCCGACACCGAGGCGTATAAAAACCGCATCGAAGCGATCAATTTTTCACTTGCCCATGATGACGGCCAGTCACACAAGAACCTAGCCGAGGCGGATGTGATTTTGGTGGGGGTGTCGCGCAGCGGCAAGACGCCGACCAGCCTGTATCTGGCGATGCAGTACGGCGTGAAATCGGCCAATTACCCGCTGATTCCGGACGATTTCGAGCGCGGCAAGCTGCCCACCGTGCTGTACGACTACAAGAGCAAGATTTTCGGGCTGTCGATCGATCCTCAGCGCTTGTCGGAAATCCGCAATGAACGTCGCCCAGGCAGCAAATATGCCGCGCTGGAGAATTGCCGCTACGAGATCAATGAAGCCGAATCGATGATGCGGCGCGAGGGCATCAAATGGCTGTCGTCAACGCACAAGTCGATCGAGGAAATTGCCACGACGATCCTGCAGGACATCAAGATGGATCACAACAACTACTGAGCGTGGCATCGCCCCGCAAACACAACGGCCGGCATTGCACCGGCCGTTTTGTTTTTCTGCCGGCGGGCGAGCCAGTCAGGCGCGATCACGCACCCAGTTGCCGCCGTGCGCCGCGGCCTGCGCTGCCGGCGATATTTCCAGATAGGCCAGCGCCTGCTCGGTCGACCCTTCATGATGCGGCGTATAGCTGGGCCGGAAATAGCGCAGCGCGGCCCCCAGCATTTTCCAGAACGATGGCAGGCAGTTACGCCGCGAGCCATGCCACCAGCCGCGGATAAAACCGGGGAACCTGCCCGCCCCCGGATCGCGCTGGTACATGAAGCCGAAGCCGGTGACCAAGAAGTACAGGAGCAACAGGATCGTGGTCAGCATATGGAAGCAGCGTTCGAGATACGAGCCGCCCATGTGCCGGAAGATGTCGAACGCGACGGTGCGGTGCTCGACTTCCTCCGCGCCATGCCAGCGCAACAAGTCCAGCATGACGGGATCGGCTTGGGCGGCGTCGAGCCCCTTTGCGTTGAGCACCCAGTTGCCCAGATAGCCGAAAAAGTGCTCGAGCGCAGCAATGATGCCGAGTTGCTGCCGCAGCCAGAAGCGCGTGTGGCCGATCTTCAGACCCAACGGCTGTTCGCCGAGCACCTTGGAGAACAGCCAGTCGAGCCGCTTGGTGAAAGGCTGGGTATCGATGCCGTGGTCTTTGTAGTAATGCGTCAGCACGCCGCCATGCGAGCGCGAATGGACCGCCTCCTGACGCAGGAAGCCCTCGGCATCGGCGCGCAGCTTCGCGTCGGTAATCAGCGGCAACGCCTTGTTGTAAACGCGGCAGAACCACAACTCGCCGGCGGGAAACAGCAGGTTCAGGATGTTGATGATGTGCGTGCTGGACGGATCGCCGGGAATCCACTGGATGGGCGTGTCCTTCCAGTCGAAACGGACGTGGCGGGCCTTGATGAAGTAATCGGGCGCGGTCATGGTGGTCTCCGGATGTTCTTGTCTGTGCGGGCTCAATGCCCGGCCATGCTCACGCGCGCGATCAGCCGGCTCAGCCATTGCGCATAGCGCGAGATGAAGCGGGACGAATGCGCCTCGATGCCGATCGTGACCACGGGCTTGTTGTGTTGAACCGCGCTGAACATGGCTTTTGCGACGGTCTCTGGCTTGAGGCCACGCAGTTGGTAGAGCTTGGTGGCGCGGGCGCGCAATTGGGCTTGCTGTGCCTCGGTCGTGCCGGTGTAGACCGTGGAGGCCATGATTCCGGTCTCTGCAAAACCGGGGCAGATGGCCGACACGCCAATGCCCTGCCCGGCCAGCTCGCCACGCATGCATTCGGACAGCATCAGCACTGCGGCCTTCGTCGTCGCATAGGCGGCAAGATCGCGCGATGGCGCAAAGGCCGCCGCCGATGCCGTGTTCAGGATGTGACCGCCCTGCCCGCGCGCCACCATCTGCTTGGCGAACAGTCGGGCGCCGTGGATCACGCCCCACACATTCACGTGCAGGATGCGCTGCCAATCGCGCTCGGACGTGTCGACAATGCCGCCGGCCATGCCGATGCCTGCGTTGTTGACGACGATGTCGGCGCCGCCCAGTTCCTTGCCGACCCAATCGACCAGCGCTTCCATCTGCTCGGCGTTGCCGACGTCCACGGTATGCGCCCACGCCTTGCCACCGGTGAGGCGGATGAGCTTGGCGGTGCGCTCTGCGTCTTCAGCACGAATGTCGACGGCGACGATGGCTGCGCCTTGCTCCGCGAATTCCAGCGCCGCGCAACGACCGATGCCGCTGCCAGCGCCCGTGATGACGGCCAGCTTGCCGGAGAGCGGTTTGCGGTCGCCATGCTGACGCGCGCGTTGCAGCGCCTCGGATTCCGGCTTGCCCTCGGCGTGCTCGATCAGCTCGCGTGCCATCTCCGCCAAGCGTGCAGCATGCGTGACCGGCAGCCAGTGCCGCGCGACAACTTCGCGGCGCCAATACTGCGGTACCCAGCGCGAGAGGTCTTCGGACAACGCGGGGCTGACGTACTTGTCCAGGGTCGGCACGATCACCTGCACCGGCGCATGTGCGACACGCTTGCGAGGCGTGAACAGGCTGCGGATGAAGTTGGCGCGATACAGCGACACACCGCGCACGCCGTCGGCCGTCTGCGTGGCGCGCGGCACGATGGCGGTCTTCTCCACACGACGCAGCACACGCGGCCACGCGCGCCCGAGCCACAGGCGCCAACTCAGTTCCGGCACGATCGGCAAATGGAATAGCAGCACGTACCACGAGCGCACGAGCTGGCCCAGCATCTTGCCCAGCGACGACGGCGTCGGACGTAGCAGTCGCGCGCGCATCCAGTGCCCGACGTGGTCCAGGCACGGCCCCGAGCACGACGTGTATGACGCAATGCGCCCGCGCAGGCGCGCCTCCGTCACGAATTCCCATGACTGGATCGAACCCCAATCGTGCGCGATCAGGTGCACGGGCTTGCCCGGGCTCAGCGCATCGATGACGGCGATGAAGTCGTCGGTCAATCGCGCGAGGGTGTAGTTGCGCATCCCCTTGGGCGAACTCGACCGGCCCGCACCCCGCACGTCGTAGGCAATGACGTAGTAATCCCGCGCGAGCAGCGGTGCCGCCTCGTGCCAGACCTCGCTGTTGTCGGGGTAGCCGTGCACTAGCACGACGGTTGGGTGCGCGGGGTCGCCCCAGGTCTCGACTGTGAGCGAGACGCTGCCGGACTGCACCATCCTCGCCGAATAGTCTTTGGGCGAAACCGCTGCGGGCGATTCGAACAACGCCAGCGGAGCCTCTTCAAGAAGCGTTTTCATCTGGGCCTCCGTGTGCGTCAGGCAGCGCGCTGCTGCGCGAGTTGACGCTGCTGCCAGCGGCGCACGTGCGGCAGATCGTCGTCGAGCCAGTAGGCGTCGTCTTCGGTAATGACGAGCAACTCCTCGAACTTGGCCCCGACGCCATGGAAGCCCAGATGCGGTTCGACGGCCCACAGGCCGGGGACCGGCGCGTGCTCAGATCGACGATCGATCGACCACAGCGGCGACCACCCCTCCTGCTTGCCGCTGCGCACCTGGTCGAGGATCAGGTTGCGCGTGGCGTTCAGCCCGAAGCGCGCCACGAAACGCGGCTTCGATGGGCTGTCGAGCTTGGCCACGCGATGCGCCAGCACTTTGAACGGATACGCCTTGTGACGCGGCTCCACGCCCTGCTTCATACAGAGCTGGTCCACCGCACGGGCCACATCGGCCATCGACCGACGCTCGCGGATCAAGCGCACGATCAACTCACGATGCGCCATCAGGTCGTCCTGCAGCTGGTCGAGGATGGCGTTTTCGCCGAGACACGTGGCATAGCCGACATCGGCGATCACCCCATTGCGCACGGGCGCCACGTCGAGGATGACCGGCATGTCCTCTTCCAACCGCCGGGACGACGGAAAGAACGCCAGGTTGAAGCCGGCCATGTGCGTCAGGCCCGAAAAGCCCTGGAACGCGGTGCGGTCGCCAAACCACGCGAACGGCTTGTGCAGCCAGTCATGGACGCCACGATCGCCAAGCCACTCGGTGAGCAGCTTGGCCGCGTCCTTCTCGGTCATGCCGGGACGCAGCATGCCGCTGACGGCCTCGACGCACGCGTAGGCGAGTTGCTGGATTTCGCGAAACTGCGCGAGTTCGTCGACATGGACGCGCGCCAGGGTGGGGTTCGGCATGCCGGTCTCCTTGAGTCTGGGTATCGAGAGCGCTCATTGGCACCGCGCTCAATGTTCCATTACTCAATGGCAAAGTCAATGCGGGACTTTTCCGGCGTTTGAAAACGCCGTGTGACCGGTAATCGACAGGAAAAGAGAGGTTTAGCCCGCGCGGCGTTGGCGCACGGCTTCAAACAGGCAGATCGCTGCTGCGGCAGCCACATTGAGCGATTCCATGCCGCCGGGCTGCGGAATCGTCACCGGCGTCGTCACTGCCGCGAGCCACTCCTGCGACACGCCTGCCCCCTCGTTTCCGAACACCCAGCCTACGGGTGAGCTGAGCGGCACATCGAACACAGCCTGCTTGGCGTGCGACGACGTTGCCAGCAGCGGCACCCGGAGCCGCGAATGCACGCTTTGGAACGTGCAGTGTTCAACGATGTTCAAGTGGAAATGCGCACCCATAGCGGCGCGCAATGTCTTGGCCGACCACGCGAATGCGCAGCCTGGCGTCATGAACACATCGCGCACGCCGGCAGCGGCCGCACATCGCAGGATGGAACCGACGTTACCGGCATCCTGAATGCCATCAAGAATCACGCAGTCCGCATCAATGGTTTGCGGCAGCTTGCCTTCCGGCGTCTCCACCAGGGCCATCAGATCGACGCCGTTGACGACCGTGGTGAGCTGGCCAAACAGGTTGTCGGCCAGCAGGATGACGGTGTCCGGATCGACGCGATCCAGCACCGCGGCCACTTCCGGGTGCCGGACATGGCGCTCCGACACCAGGCATTGCGCCGGCGTGTGGCCTGCATCCAGGTACGCCACCACCAGATGCACGCCGTCGAGCACGGACTGGCCCGCGCGCCGACGGTGCTGCGTCGAGCCCGAGAGCGCCTTGAGATGCTTGAACACCGCGTTGTCGCGGGAAGTGATGTGCTTCACGAATGGGCCCAGCGGAAAAAGGTCAGTCGTCCCAGGCGCTGCCTGCAGCGACGGTTTCGATGCTGATGGCGCTCATCCCCTCCAACGCACGACGCACGGGCGCGAACGAGCGGCGATGATGCGGCGTCACGCCATGCAGGTCGATCGCCGCCAGATGCTGCGGCGTGCCATAGCCGGCATGAACGTCAAACCCGTAGAGCGGAAACTCGATATGCAGCGCGGCCAACTGGCGGTCGCGCGTCACCTTCGCCAGGATGGAGGCCGCCGAAATGGCCGGCACCAGCGCATCGCCCTTGACGATGGCTTCCACCGCAAACGCCACCTGTGGGCAGCGATTGCCGTCCACCTGCACGAGATCCGGGAGCGTGCCCAAAGCGGCCACGCCCTGCACCGCACGCTGCATGGCCAGCATGGTCGCGTGCAGGATGTTGATGCGATCAATTTCTTCGACGGTGGCTTCCGCCACGTGCCAGGCGAGCGCCTTTTCGACAATCTCGTCGTACAGCGCCTCACGCTTCCTGGCGGTCAGGATCTTAGAATCAGCCAAGCCCTTGATCGGCTTGCGCGGATTGAGAACGACCGCCGCTGCCGTCACCGGCCCGGCCAACGGCCCACGTCCAGCCTCATCCACGCCACAGAGAATGCGACGCGCGCGCTTAGCCGCCGGCTCCTGCGAGAGGAGCAGGCCAAGCTGGTCCGGATTGGGTTTGCGGGAAGCCATGGGCTTAAAGCTTACCGCGACTGCGTAGCAGATCGACCACGACTTTCGCGCCGATCTCCGCCATATTCTGCTTGAGCGTCAGGTGCATCTGCGTGAAGTGTTCACGCAGGAACGTGGCGTTGCCATGGTCGCTCAGTTGCAGCAGCGTTTCGCGCGCGAGTGCCTCGGGGGTCGCGTCATCCTGCAGCAATTCCGGCACGACAAAGCGGCCGGACAGGATGTTCGGCAGCCCAACGTACGGCAGATAGCCTTTGCGCTTCATGATCTGCGCGGTCAGCCAGGGCACCTTGTAGGTGATGACCATCGGCTTCTTGTACAGCGCCGCTTCCAGCGTGGCCGTGCCGCTGGCCAGCAGGATCACGTCAGCCGCTTCCATGGCTGTGTGCGACTGACCATCGACCACCCACAGATGCAGCCCCGGGTGCTCCGCGCGCATGGCATCGATCCGCTCGCGCAACGTCGCATTGGCCGCCGGCAGCACGAAGGCCAGATCCGGTTCGACCGCCTGCATGCGTGACATCGCCGCAAACAGCGTCGGCCCGAGATGCTTCACTTCGGAATTGCGGCTGCCGGGCATCACCGCAACGACCTTGCGGCCCAACGGCAGGCCAAGGCGCGTGCGTGCACCCTCCACGTCCGGCACCAGCGGAATCTCATCCGCAAGCGGATGCCCGACGTACGTGGCCGGAATGCCGGCCTTGGCGTAAATTTCGGGCTCGAACGGGAACAGGCAGAGGATATGGTCGGCCGCGCGGGCGATCGTCTTGATACGGCCGGCTCGCCATGCCCAGATCGACGGGCTCACGAAGTGCACCACCGGCACTCCCGCCTGCCGCATGGCGATCTCGACGTTGAAATTGAAGTCGGGCGCATCCACGCCGATGAAGGCCAGCGGCGGCTGGGCCAGCAGGTCCTGCTTGAGTTCCTTGCGGATCACAAGGATTTCGCGCAACTGGCCGAGCACTTCCACGTAGCCGTTGACCGACAGCTTGTGCATCGGCCAGTTCGACTGGAAACCCTGCTCCGTCATTCGCGCACCGCCAATGCCGTTGTAGGCGATGTCGGCAGGCAGTTGTGCGCGCAGCCCCTTCAGCAGCAGCGAGGCCAGCAAATCGCCGGAAGCCTCGCCGGCCACCATGCCGATGCGGCGCACCGGCGCGGCGTTCTGAAGCTGCTCGCTCAACGCACGATGCCGCGCTTGGTGGCGGCAATGAAATCGGCAAACGCGGTCAACACCTCACGGGTCGGGGCGTCATCCGTCTGAGCGATCTGCGCGGCGATTTCAGCCTTGGCCTGATCAAAGCTCAGATCGCTCTTGTAGAGCAGCTTGTACGCCTGGCGCAGACCGGTGATCTGCTCGGCCGTAAAGCCGCGGCGACGAAGGCCCTCCACGTTGATGCCGTGCGGCGCAGCCTTGTTGCCGCCCTTGTCGCTTGCGGCGATCACGAACGGCGGCACATCCTGCACCAGCGCCGATGCGCCACCCAGCATGGCATGCGCGCCGATACGCACGAACTGGTGCACGCCCGACATGCCACCGAGGATCGCCCAGTCACCGACTTCCACGTGGCCCGCGATCTGCGCGTTGCTCGAAAACACCGTGTGGTTGCCCACGCGGCAATCGTGTGCGATGTGCACGTAGGCCATGATCCAGTTGTCGTCGCCGATGGACGTGATACCGGCATCCTGGGCAGTGCCAGTATGGATCGTGGTGAATTCGCGGATGGTATTGCGATCGCCGACGATCAGCTGCGTCGGCTCGTCGCGATACTTCATGTCCTGCGGCCGGCCGCCCACCGATGCGAAATGGCCAATGCTGTTGTCACGACCCAGCGTCGTGTAGCCCTCGATCACCGTGTGGTGGCCGACTCGTGTGCCCGCGCCCATCCGCACATTCGGGCCCACGACCGTAAACGCGCCGATCTCGACGCTCGAATCCAGTTCGGCATTCGGATCGATCTGCGCGGTCGGATGGATCTTCTGTGCTTGCGTCATACCTCGCCCTTGGACTTGTCTTCGCGCACGGCACACATGATTTCGGCTTCCACGGCGACTTCACCGTCAACCTTGCCGTACACCTTGAACTTCCACATACCGCTCTTCGAGCGCAGCAGTTCGGCCGTCATCACGAGTTGGTCGCCCGGCGTCACCTGGCGCTTGAAGCGTGCACCGTCAATGCTCACGAACAGGTAGAGCTGGTTTTCCTTGCGCTCGTGATCGGCCTCGCCGAAGGTCAGCAGCGCAGCGGTTTGCGCAAGCGCTTCGAGCATCAGCACGCCGGGCATCACCGGATGGCCGGGGAAGTGCCCGTTGAAGAACGGCTCGTTGAACGTCACGTTCTTGATGGCCGTAATCGACTTGCGCGGCTCCAGCGAGATCACGCGGTCAACCAGCAGCATCGGGTAGCGATGCGGCAGCAGGTCGAGAATCTTCTTGATGTTGAAATCGCTGACGACGCTGGGGGTCGCGCTCGTCGCATTCGTTGCTTCGGTCATGATTGTTGCTGCAGGTCTTTGACCCGCTGTTCTAGTTGTTGCAACCGTTCGCGCATGCGCGTCAGGCCTCGGACGATGGCCGCGTTACGCTCCCAGTCGCCATGCGGCATGAACGGGAAAACGCTGGTGAAGTGGCCACCGGGCTTGGTGATGGATTTGGTAATGGATGTGCCGCCCGAAACGGTCACGCGGTCCGCAATGGTCAGGTGGCCGGCAAAATTGGCCGCACCGCCGATGATGCAGTAGCGCCCGATCTTCGTGCTGCCGGAAATGGCCGCGCAGCCCGCGATGACGGTATAGGCACCCACGTGCACGTTGTGCGCGATCTGCACCTGGTTGTCGATCTTGCAGCCCTGTTCGACCACCGTATCGGCCATCGCGCCACGGTCGATGGCGGTGTTTGCGCCGATCTCCACGTCGTCACCAATCACGGCCCGGCCAACCTGCGGAATCTTCACCCATTCGCCGCCCTGCGGCCCGAAGTCAGGTGCAAAGCCGAAGCCATCGGCGCCGATCACGACGCCGCTATGCAGAACGCAGCGCGCGCCAACAACGCAGCCGTGGTAAATCGAAACGTTCGCGTAGAGCAACGTGTCGTCGCCAATCCGGGCATCGGCGCCAACAAAGCTGTTGCCGGCGATGCGCACACGCTCGCCGAGCACAGCACCGGCTTCGATGGTGACGTTCGGGCCGATGGAGCAGGATGCCGGCACCCTGGCGCCCTCTTCCACGCTGGCAGTCCGGTGAATGCCCGGTACAACGGGGCGCGCGGCCAGCGCAACAAAGCGCTGGGCAACACGCGCAAACGCAGCATACGGATTGGCCGCAATCAGCCAGTTCCGGCCAGCAGCGTGGCCCTGGCTTTCGAGCGTTTCCAGATCGCGGGGCGACACGATGATCGCCCCCGCACCGGAACTCACAGCCTGATTGAGGTACAGCGGATTGGAGAGAAAAGCGAGCTGATCGGCGCCCGCTTGATCCAGCGGCGCGATCGACTTGACGATCAGGCCTGCGTCACCCTGGACGGTCGCGCCGAGCGACGCAGCAAGTTCACCAAGCGAAAACGACATGCGGACAACCTCATTTGGCCGATTGCGAATTCAGCGCCTTGAGCACCTCGTCCGTGATGTCGATGCGAGGGTTCACGTACACGGCTTCCTGCACGATCAGATCGTACTTGCGCTGCTCGGCAATCGAGCGGATCACGCGGTTGGCGCGCTCAAGCACCTGGGCCAGCTCTTCATTGCGGCGCTGGTTCAGGTCTTCACGGAACTCGCGCTGCTTGCGCTGGAAGTCACGATCCAGGTCCGACAGCTCACGCTGACGGCGATTGCGATCAGAATCGGCCAGCACGGCCGAATCCTTGTCCAGCTTGTCGGACATGCCCTTGAGCTTGGCGGCCATATCCTGCAGCTCGCGGTCGCGCTTGGCGAACTCGGTTTCCAGCTTGGCCTGGGCGGCCTTGGCAGGTTGCGAGTCGCGCAGGATGCGCTCCGAATTGACGGCGGCGATGCGCGCTTCCTGCGCCGTCGCCGGCAGCGCAAAGCTGGCTGCGGCAAGTGCGGCGAAAGCAGCGGACACGCCCATGCGGGACAACGTGATGCGCGTGGATTTCATGATGAATGCAGTCATTAGAATGCAGTCCCGATCTGGAACTGGAAGCGTTGCGTTTGATCTTGGGTCTTCCGCTTGATCGGGAAGCCCATGCTGATCTTGAGCGGGCCGATCGGCGACAGCCACGACAGACCGAAACCGGTCGAGTAGCGCATGTCGCCCAGCTTGTAAGGCTGACCCTCGGCGAACACGTTACCGTAGTCGAAGAACGTGAACAGACGAACGGTGCGGTCCACGCCCGAACCCGGCAGCGGGAAGATGAATTCCACGTTGCCAACGAACTTGCTGGCGCCACCGATGGCCACGCCATTGGCGTCGCGCGGGCCCAGCGTGCTGGTTTCGTAACCGCGCACCGAACCGATACCGCCGGCGTAGTAGTTCTTGAAGACCGGGAAGTCCTTGCCACCGTAACCGTGGCCGTACCCAATTTCGTTGTTGAACGCCATCGTGAACGACTTCGACAGCGGGTAGAAATACTGGTGCTGATAGTACGCGCGGAAGTACTGCAGGTCGCCGCCCGGGATACCGAACTCCAGGTTGGCCTGCTGGTAGCGACCACGCGTCGGCACCAAGGCGCTATCACGCTGGTCCTTCGACCAGCCGATGGTGATCGGAAAGTTGTTGGTGATGCGGCCGTTCTTCGCGACGTAGTTCTGGTAGGCCAGCGGCGTGTTGGTCGTCACGTCGATGGTCGTGCGCTCGTAGCCGATGCCGAAGAAGACGGTATCGGTTTCAGAGAACGGCACGCCGAACTTGACGTTGCCGCCCTGCTGCACGACGCGGTAGTCCTGGTCACCCGTGTAGTACAGCGGACGGTACGTGCGGTAGTACAGTTCGGTCGAACGGCTGATGCCATCCACCGTGAAGTACGGATCGAACTGCGTCACTGCAATGGTGCGGTTCGACTTGGAAGTGTTCACATCGAGGCCGAGGCTCGTACCGGAGCCGAACACGTTGTCCTGACGGATACCGGCCGACAGCACCAGCTTGTCGGTCGACGAGAAGCCCACGCCCAGGTTGATCTGGCCTGTCGGCTTTTCCGTCACGTTGACGTTTACATCGACCTGATCGGTTGTGCCGGGCACGTCTTCCGTCGTGATGTTCGCATCGGTGAAGTAACCCGTGCGGTTCACGCGGTTCTGCGAAAGCTGCAGCTTCTCGCCGTCGAACCACGAGGCTTCCATCTGGCGCATTTCGCGGCGCACGACTTCGTCGCGGGTCTTGCTATTGCCGACAACGTTCACGCGACGCACGTACACACGGCGGCCCGGATCGACCACCAGCGTGAGAGCAACCGTGCGGTCCTTCTGGTTGATCTGCGGCTGCGGGTTGATGGTGGCGAAAGCGTAGCCATACGTGCCGAGCAGATCGGTAATCGACTTGGTCGTCGACGAGAGCTTGGCCGACGAGAAGATATCGCCCTGCTTGAGCTTGATGAGCTTCTCCATCTCGGCCTGCTTGCCCAGCAGCTCACCGGTCAGCTTGATGTCCGACACCTTGTACTGCTCACCCTCGTGGATGTTCAGCGTCAGGTAGATGTCCTTCTTGTCCGGCGTGATCGACACCTGGGTCGACTCGATTGCGAATTCCAGGTAACCGCGATCCAGATAGAACGAGCGCAGCGCTTCCAGGTCGGCCGTGAGTTTCTGCTTCGAGTACAGATCGTTCTTGGTGTACCACGACAGCCAGTTCGGCGTGGACAGTTGCATCTCGTCGCGCAGGTCACCTTCCTTGAAGGCCTTGTTGCCGACGATATTGATCTGGCGAATCTTGGCGGTCGGGCCTTCGTCAACCGTAAACGTGATCGACACACGGTTGGCGTCGACCGGCGTAACCGTGGTCGTCACCTCGGCAGCGTAATAGCCGCGCGAAACATACTGGCGCTTGATTTCCTGCTCGGCGCGGTCGATGAGCGACTTGTCGTAGTAACGGGCCTCAGCCACACCCACGCCACGCAGCGTACGACGCAGCGCCTCCTTGTCGAACTCCTTGAAGCCGATGAACTCGAGCTGCGAGATCGCAGGACGCTCTTCCACGCGCACCACCAGCACGTTGCCTTCGGAGCGGATCTGCACGTCCTTGAAGAAGCCGGTGTTGTAGAGCGCGCGAATCGATTCGGCGCCCTTCTCGTCGGTGAAGGTCTCACCCACCTTCACGGGCAAATAGCCGAACACGGTGCCCGGCTCGACGCGCTGCACACCCTCCACGCGAATGTCCTTGACGACGAACGGCTCCACTGCATGAGCCTGACCGGCAGTGACGGTCAGCACGGAAGCCGCCAGCACGCTGAGCGGGAAGCGATGTTGTCTGATCAATCTAATCCCCTAGTTGGATTCAATCGGAATCCACTTCTGAGTGTTTTCAAAACCCTGAGTTGCCCGCTCACGCCGGTGGCAACGATGTGGCTTACCGACCCAAGTTGAATACGGTTTAGCCGCGAGTCAGAAATAACCGACTCAAATCGTTGTACAGGGCGAGCGAAGTGAGAAGCAGGATGCAGGCGACGCCGATCTTCTGAAGGACTGCTTGCCAGGATTCCGGCACGGGTCGGCCAGTCAAAAATTCCACGCAATAATACAGCAAATGCCCCCCATCCAATACCGGAACTGGCAATAAGTTCAGGACGCCGAGACTCACGCTGATCAACGCGAGAAAGCTCACAAACGTCTGCCAGCCAAGGCTTGCCGCCTTGCCTGCGAAGTCCGCCACCGTGATCGGCCCGCTCAGGTTCTGCAGAGACGCCTGACCAACGATCATCTTGGCCAGCACCTGCAGCGATAGCGCCGAAGTCCGCCAGACCTCGCCCACGGCGTGGCCCAATGCGGCGACCGGCTCATCCCGGATCATCGCCGTTTCCACCTTCTGGTTGAGCTGCGCGCCGAGCTTACCGATCTTCGGGCCCGTGGGGTTCTTGGGATCGGCGTCTGCATCCGGGCGAACGGGCAACGTCATGGGCTGATCGTTGCGCAGGATATCGATCGACGCGTTCTGTTCGGGCATGGCGCGGATCTGCCGGATGAGGTCCATCGCCTGATCGGCAGGCTGGCCGGCGAAGCGAACGATCTGGTCACCCGCCCGCAACCCGGCACGTGCCGCGGCACTGGAGGGCAGCACATCGACGACGGTGACCGGGCCACCGAGCAGGCGCAGACCAATCTGGTCGATCACGTCGGCCTGCGGCGTACGGGCTGCGCTCGGCAAGCCATGAAGACGGGCGGTGCGTTCGACACCATCGGCGCCCCGCACCCGCACAAGCGCATCGCGCCCTGCGATGCCGGCCGAGTACAGGCGCATGCGCACGTCGCTCCAGCTGCGCACGGGCGCAGGCGTTTCATCGTCCGTACCGATCGCGGTCACGCGGTCCCTGGCACGCAGGTCGGCCTGGGCAGCAATGCTGCCAGGCGGGGGAGCGCCGAGGATAGGTAACGGCTCAATTGCGCCAACCCATGCCAGCACTGCATAGAGGGCAATCGCGAGCAGAAAATTGGCGATCGGCCCCGCAGCCACGATGGCGAATCGCTTGTAGACCGGTTGGTGGTCGAAGGTGCGCGGGAGGTCTTCGGGGAGGATGGGCGGATCTTTCTCGGGGTCTCGTGAGCCCTCGCCCAACATCTTGACGTAGCCGCCCAGCGGAATGGCGCAGATCGTCCATTCGGTGCGGTCAGGGCCGCGCCCCACATGGCGGAACAGCACCTTGCCGAAGCCGACGGAAAACCGGAGCACCTTCACGCCGCACAGGCGCGCGACACTGTAGTGGCCCAGTTCGTGAATGACGATCAGTACCGCGATCGCAAAGACAAACGCTAAAACGGTCTGCAAAACCTTCTCCGGATGCACTGAAGGGCACGCGCTGGTTGACCCCGCGCGAAGCCGCTATGTTACCCGCTTGCTCTGACGGGGCGCTTTCAGGCGGCCGGCAGGTGCGCGCATGCGGTCGCGATATAGCGCTCCGCCTGCTGACGCGCTTGGGCGTCGGCCGCAAATACGGTGTCGAGCGAGTCGGCGGGCACGATAGAAGTACGGGCGAGCGTGTCACCCACCACGGCAGCAATCTCGGTGAACCGGATGCGGCGCTGTAAAAATGCTTCGACAGCCACCTCGTTGGCCGCATTCAGAGCAGCAGGAGCCGTACCACCGGCGCGCAGTGCATCAAAGGCCAGCGCCAGACACGGGAAGCGGCGCAGATCCGGCGCCTCGAACGTCAGTGCACCTGTGGTCACGAGATCGAGCAGCGGAACACCGGCCTCAATGCGCTCAGGGTAGGCCAAGCCGTAGGCAATCGGCGTGCGCATGTCCGGATTGCCCAGCTGCGCCAGCACGGAGCCATCGTCGTAGCCGACCATCGAATGGATGACACTCTGCGGGTGGATCAGCACTTCGAGATGCTCGACCGGCACGCCAAACAGCCAGTACGCCTCGATCACCTCCAGCCCCTTGTTCATCATGGTGGCGGAGTCAACGGAGATCTTGCGCCCCATCACCCAGTTCGGATGCGCGCAAGCCTGATCGGGCGTGACATCAGCAAGCGAATCAACGGCACGCGTACGGAACGGACCACCTGATGCCGTCAGGACGATGCGCGACACGCCGCGCCCGAACTGTGGAACTTGCTGAGGAAGGCATTGGAAGATGGCGTTGTGCTCGCTGTCGATCGGGAGCACGGTGGCGCCATGCTCACGCACGGCGTCCATGAAGAGCGCGCCGGACATCACCAGCGCCTCCTTGTTGGCCAGGAGCACGCGCTTGCCGGCGCGCACGGCGGCAAGCGTCGGGCGCAAACCTGCCGCCCCAACGATGGCGGCCATCACGGCATCGCAGTCAGGGTGGGCGGCGGCCTCTTCCAGCGCCTTGGTGCCAGAACAGATTTCGATGCCGGCAGCTTCTGTGCCCAGTTGGTCACGCAATGCATCCGCCGCAGCCGCCGAACCGAGCACCGCCATCTTCGGGCGAAACTCACGGCAGAGCACCGCGAGCTTGTCGGCCTGCGCGTTGGCGGTCAGCGCAAAAACGCTGTATTTGTCGGGATGACGGCGCACCACGTCGAGCGTGCTGTCGCCAATGGAGCCAGTGGCGCCAAGAACGGTCAAACGCATCATGTTCAGACGCCTCAGGAAATCAGCAGCGCAGCCAGCGGAAACACTGGCAGCAGTGCGTCGATACGATCGAGCACACCGCCGTGGCCGGGCAACAGGCGGCTGCTGTCTTTCATGCCGACCTGACGCTTGAGCAGGGATTCAAACAAATCGCCGCCGACGCTTGCGGCCACCAGCAAGATGGTCAGCGCCAGGGCTGCAACCGCACCGCGCTGATCAAACTCGTGCGAGAACCACGTCGGCGCAAACCAATGCGTGATGCCGGCCACGGTGGCGATCACTGCAACGAGCACGGCACCGCCGATCGCCCCTTCCCACGATTTGCCTGGGCTGATGGTCGGTGCCAGCTTGCGGCGACCCATGGCCTTGCCGACAAAATAGGCACCCACATCGGCCGCCCACACGAGCACCGCCACCGACAGCAGGAAGGCGACGCCGTGCGTGCGCAATTCAATAGCCCCATGCACGAACGCCGGCAGCATCACCAAACCAAGCAACGTGAAAACGATTTTGCGCGTGCCGTGCAGCTCGCGCACGCCACCGGCGAGCAGCGCCCAGGCGATCACCCATGCGACGACTGCGCCATGGAACAGCGGCTGCACATCACCGCGAACGGGAATGTCGTGCCAGGCGATCGTCAGCATGACGACAACGATCGCATAGACAACCGGCCCCCACCAGCCCGGCAGGCGCACGAGACGCCCCCACTCCCACGCGGCGAGGGCTGCAACTACCGTCACGAGCCCGGCCAGGCCGGCGGGCGGCGCAAAGAACAGAATGGGCAGGATGACAATCAGCAGGCAGACAGCGGTAATGACGCGAGTCAGCAGCATGTGTCAGGCTCCGGCGGATAGCGCGGGGGGAACATCGGGCTCGAGCTGCGCGCTTGTGCGGCCGAAGCGGCGCTCGCGGTTGCGATACCACGCAAAGGCGCGATCGAGTTCTGCGGCATCGAAATCGGGCCAGTAGCGATCGGTGAAGTACAGCTCGGAATACGCAAGCTGCCAGAGCAGAAAGTTGCTGATGCGTTGCTCGCCACCGGTGCGGATGAACAAATCCGGCTCCGGCGCGTAGGACAGCGCCATGTACGGCGCGAGCATCTCTTCGGTGATGGCGTCGGGTGCAATGCCGGGCTTTGCCGTCAACAAGGCGCGCATGGCTTGCAGGATGTCCCAGCGCCCGCCGTAGTTGGCGAGGATCGTGACGGTCAGACCGGGATTGGCAGCCGTCTTGGCCTCAGCTTCGCGAATCAAGAGCTGGATGCGCGGGCTGAACGCAGACAGATCGCCCACCACGCGCAAGCGGATGCCGTTGTCGTGCAGCTTGCTGACCTCGCGGCGCAGCGCCGTCATGAACAGCTTCATGAGGAAGGTGACTTCCTCGGCCGGACGACGCCAGTTTTCGGAGCTGAACGCAAACAGCGTCAGGTAACCGACGCCTCGGCGTGCCGCCGCTTCAACGGTTGCACGCACGGCGTCGAGGCCGCGGCTATGCCCGGCCACGCGCGGCAGATGCCGTTCGGTGGCCCAGCGGCCGTTACCGTCCATGATGACGGCAACGTGGCGCGGCGTATCGGCGGTGTCGGGCACCGCCAGTGTGGAACTGATATGCATGAATCGGGCTTCCCACCGCATGCGCCCAATGCGCCGGCGGCGGGAGACGGCCTTACACCGTCATGATTTCCTTGTCTTTCTCGGCGACCAGCTTGTCGATCTCGGCGACGAACTTGTCGGTCAGCTTCTGAACCTCGTCTCCGCCGCGACGCTCGTCGTCTTCCGAGATGGCCTTGTCCTTCACCAGCTTCTTGAGCTGTTCGTTGGCATCGCGGCGCAGGTTGCGCACGGCGACCTTGGCATCTTCGCCCTCGCCCTTCACCACCTTGGTCAGCTCCTTGCGACGCTCTTCGGTCAACGCGGGCGTCGGCACGCGAATGATGTCGCCCATGGTGGCGGGATTCAGGCCGAGGTCCGCTTCACGGATGGCCTTCTCGACGGCTTGCACCATCTTCTTTTCCCACGGTTGCACGCCAATCGTGCGTGCATCCACCAGGGTCACGTTGGCAACCTGGCTGATCGGCACCATCGAGCCGTAGTAGTCGACTTGCACGTGATCGAGCAGACCGGTGTGGGCACGGCCAGTACGGATCTTGGCCAGATCCGTCTTCAGAGCCTCAATCGACTTCTGCATCTTCTGCTCGGCATTCTTTTTGACATCGGCGACGCTCATACTTCCTCCGAACGATAACGGCGGTCTGCCGAACTTGCGCCCCGGAAAACGACACAGGACACCGGCAAGACCAAAAAGACAATAGGCGATTTTACATGGAAGCCGCTCGCCAACGCCATTTACGCAGGGTCAGCGAACGGCAAAAAAGGCGCCTGCAACGAGGCTTGCTGCTGGCTTCAGACGTGCACCAGCGTGCCTTCGTCTTCACCCAGGATCACGCGCTTGAGCGCGCCGGGCTTCTGAATGGAGAACACCTTGATCGGCAGCTTCTGGTCGCGGCACAGCGCGAAAGCGGTCGCATCCATCACCTGCAGATTGCGCGAGATGGCTTCATCGAACGTGATGGTGGCGTAGCGGGTGGCGCTCGGGTCCTTCTTCGGATCAGCGGTATAGACACCGTCCACCTTGGTGGCCTTGAGGACGATCTCGGCGCCGATTTCCGAGCCCCGCAGCGCGGCGGCGGTGTCGGTCGTGAAGAACGGGTTGCCGGTGCCGGCCGCGAAAATCACGATCTTGCCCTCTTCCAACTGGCGGATCGCACGGGGGCGGATGTACGGCTCGACCACTTGGTCCAGGCGCAGCGCCGATTGCACACGGCCTTCGAGATTGGCGTGACGCATGGCGTCCTGCAGAGCAAGCGCGTTCATCATGGTGGCCAGCATGCCCATGTAATCGGCCGTGGCGCGATCCATGCCGGCGGCACCCCCCGCGACACCGCGGAAGATGTTGCCGCCGCCGATCACCACTGCCACCTGCACGCCCAGCTTCACGATTTCGGCGATATCGTTGACCATCCCTTCGATGGTGCTGCGGTTGATGCCGAAGGCATCGTCGCCCATCAGGGCTTCGCCGGAAAGTTTGAGTAGAACGCGCTTATAGGCAGGCATGGAGATCCTCGTGACGATTCCTGGTACGGGAAACAGGAAAGGGGGAAATGACGCTGCGGATATGATAACGACGTGCAAAGCGGGGACTTCGCACATCCCGCAACCTTCTTGCGCGGAAGCCTTCGGGACATTCACCAACGATGCCCGCGCAAGCAGGCTGCACCTGCAAACAGGGCACCTTTCGGTGCCCTGTTTGTTCGGCATTATACGGCTGCGCCAATGGTGGAAACGACGCCTCCCGGCCTGCGCCGGAGGGCGAATCGCCGCACCATCGGAAGCGGCCGTCGCAGCATTACGCCTGTTGCTTGGCAGCGGCCACCTGGGCAGCCACTTCAGCAGCGAAGTCGTCTTGCTTCTTCTCGATGCCCTCGCCCACCACGTACAGCGTGAAAGCCTTCACGGTCGTGTTGGCGGCCTTGAGCATCTGCTCAACGGTCTGCTTGTCGTTCTTCACGAACGGCTGGTTCAGCAGCGACACTTCCTTCAGGTACTTCTGCACGCTGCCTTCCACCATCTTGGCAACGATTTCAGCCGGCTTGCCCGATTCAGCAGCCTTCTGCTCAGCAACGCTGCGCTCCTTGGCGACCAGTTCGGCCGGCACGTCGTCAGCCGACAGCGACACCGGCTTCATGGCGGCAGCCTGCATTGCAGCGTCCTTAGCCGCCACTTCGTTGCCTTCGAATGCCACCATCACGCCAATGCGCGTGCCGTGCAAATACGAAGTCAGCTGCGTGCCTTCGAAACGCTGGAAGCGGCGGATCGTCATGTTCTCGCCGATCTTGCCGATCAGGCGGGTGCGCACGGCTTCGACCGTTTCGTCGCCGATCGACAGGGCCGACAGGGCAGCCACGTCAGCCGGGTTCTTCTGAGCGATCAGCTTGGCAACCTCGTTGGTGAAGGCCAGGAAATCGTCGTTCTTCGAGACGAAGTCGGTTTCGCAGTTCACTTCGACCAGGGCGCCCGTGGTGCCCTCGACGAACGCTGCGACCACGCCTTCAGCGGTGACGCGGCTGGAAGCCTTGCCGGCCTTGTTGCCCAGCTTCACGCGCAGGATCTCTTCAGCCTTTTCCAGGTTGCCTTCGGCTTCGGTCAGGGCCTTCTTGCATTCCATCATCGGCGCGTCGGTCTTTGCGCGCAGCTCTGCAACCATGCTTGCGGTAATTGCCGCCATTCTCATGCTCCTTGTTTCAGATCGTCGTCCGGTCGCGTGCGGATCCTTCCTCGCCTCGCGCCGGCCTGTCGTCCGGTTTCCATCCGGCCGCCCCACGAAATACGACGCGCGTGGGGCATCCGCATGACAAATTTCAAAAAAAAGGGGCGTTTGTTACGCGCCCCTGTCTGGCCATCAGCCCTGATCTGCTCCATCAGGTGCGGCCTGGCACGCGTCCCGCACGATCAAGCTGCGGGCGCCCGCCTTCTTGTGTTTAGCCTTCTTGGACTTCGACGAAGTCATCACCGCCGCGAGCGGCTTCAACCACTTCCTGGACCGCGTTGGCGCGGCCTTCCAGGATCGCGTCGGCCACGCCGCGCACGTACAGAGCAACAGCCTTGCTCGAGTCGTCGTTACCCGGGATGACGTAGTCGATGCCTTCCGGCGAGTGGTTCGTGTCAACCACGCCGATCACCGGAATGCCCAGCTTGGCGGCTTCGGTCACGGCAATCTTGTGGTAGCCAACGTCCACCACGAAGATGGCGTCTGGAATGCCGCCCATGTCCTTGATGCCGCCAATGGACTTCACCAGCTTGTCCATTTCGCGTTCGAACATCAGCGCTTCCTTCTTGCTCATGGTTTCGGTCGCGCCGGCTTCCTTGGCGACTTCCATGTCCTTCAGGCGCTTGATCGAGGTCTTGACCGTCTTGAAGTTGGTCAGCATGCCGCCGAGCCAGCGGCTGTCAACGAACGGCATACCTGCGCGAGCCGCTTCTTCAGCCAGGATCTCACGCGATTGGCGCTTCGTGCCGACGAACAGGATGGTGCCCCGGTTGGCTGCCAGTTGGCGCACGTACTTCAGTGCGTCCTGGTACATCGGCAGCGTCTTTTCCAGGTTGATGATGTGAATCTTGTTGCGATGGCCGAAGATGAAGGGGGCCATCTTGGGGTTCCAGAAGCGGGTCTGGTGGCCAAAGTGGACACCGGCTTCCAGCATTTCGCGCATGGTCACGGACATGAAATTCTCCAGTCGGGTTAGGTCTAAAGCCGCCTCAGACATCTTTCGCATGCGATACGAAAAACACCCGCGGTGAAGCGGCTCGCGATTTCAAGCGCCACCGGCCACATGACCGGCAACTGCTTAGCCAGCGATTATAGCGGCAAAAACCCAATCGACTCAAGGCCTTCCGAGCCTTCGCGACAAACGGCCCGAGGCTGGCGCCGAGCGCCCGAAAACCCCGGCCCTGGCGCTTTGGTGCGATAATTCACACTTTAGCCACGACGCGGCGCTTCGCGCGCTTGCGTGCAGAAAGAGTCACAGCATGGCCGTTACCATTCACACTGCCGAAGACATTGCGCACATGCGCGTCGCCTGCCGGCTCGCGTCCGAAGTCCTGGATTACATCACGCCGTTCGTGACGCCCGGCGTGACCACGGGCAAGCTGAACGAGCTGTGCCACGCCTACATGCGTGACGTGCAAGGCACTGTGCCGGCGCCATTGAACTATGCCCCGCCGGGCTATCCGCCCTTCCCGGCATCGATCTGCACGTCGGTCAACGACGTGATCTGCCACGGCATTCCGGGCGACAAGGTGCTCAAAAGCGGCGACATCGTCAACCTCGACATCACCGTCATCACCAAGGAAGGCTATTACGGCGACACCAGCCGCACCTTCGTCGTCGGCGAAGGGTCGATCCTGGCCAAACGCCTGACGCAGGTCACGTTCGAATGCATGTGGAAGGGCATTGCGGCCGTGCGTCCGGGCGCGCGCCTGGGCGACATCGGCCACGTGATCCAGCAGCACGCCGAAGCCGCCGGCTACAGCGTGGTGCGCGAATATTGCGGCCACGGCATCGGCAAGAAATTCCACGAAGATCCGCAGATCCTGCACTACGGCCGCCCGGGTACCGGGATGGAACTGAAGGCCGGCATGATCTTCACGATTGAACCGATGATCAACGCGGGCAAGCGCGACATCCGCACGATGCCCGACCAGTGGACCGTCAAGACGCGTGATCGCAGCCTGTCGGCGCAGTGGGAACACACGCTTCTGGTGACGGAGACTGGCCACGAAGTGCTGACCGTGTCCGCCTTGACGCCGCCGGCACCGGAATTCGTACACGAAGGCGCGCCGGCCACGGCCTGATCCTAACGGGCGAGCTGCACCGTCAGCGGCAGCAATGTCACGCTGATCTCGCCCCGCACCGGCTCAACTCCTGCAGCGACCGGCTCGTTCCGGTCGCTGTTTCATTCCCGCTCTGCTCATGCCCTCTGCTGCCGCCGCCCCTGCCGAAGAAGTCCATCCGCGCGACGCCCTGAAAGCTGAGCGCGCGCACCTGTTCGCGCAGTTCGACCAGCACGCCAACGTTCAGCAGCTCGTGACCAAGCTGGCACGCGCGGTGGACCGTGCGCTCGTGCGTCTCTGGCAGGAAGAGCAGATGCCCGCCACCTGCGCGCTGATTGCCGTGGGCGGCTACGGGCGCGGCGAGCTGTTTCCGCATTCCGATGTGGACATCCTCCTGTTGCTGCCAGGCACCGCAGACAAAGCCTTGGAGGCCCGGCTGGAGGCCTTCATCGGCCGCTGCTGGGACATTGGGTTGGACATCGGCTCCTCGGTGCGCACGGTTGACGAGTGCATCAAGGAAGCCGCACAAGACGTAACAGTACGCACGTCGCTGCTGGAAGCGCGTCTGCTGACGGGCGACGAAGGTTTGTACCGCACGTTCGAGACGCACTATCAAGGCCATCTGGACGCCGCAGATTTCTTCCAGTCGAAACTGCTGGAGATGCGCCAGAGGCATGCCAAGTACCAGGACACGCCGTATTCGCTCGAGCCGAACTGCAAGGAAAGCCCCGGTGGTCTGCGCGACCTGCAGGTGATTCTGTGGATGACGCGCGCGGCAGGTTTCGGTTCCAGCTGGAACGAGTTGCTTGCCAACGGCCTGCTCACACGCCGTGAAGCACAGGAACTGGTGAGCAACGAGCGCCTGCTCAAAACCGTGCGTGCGCGTCTGCACCTGCTGGCCGGGCGTCGTCAGGACGTGTTGGTGTTCGACCTGCAGACGCAGCTGGCCGAATCGTTCGGTTACCGCCCGACCACCGCCAAGCGCGCGAGCGAACAACTCATGCGCCGCTATTACTGGGTAGCCAAGGCTGTCACACAGCTCAATACCGTGGTGCTGCAAAACATCGAAGCGCGGCTGTTTCCGAGCGAGCTGGGTATCACACGCAAGATCAACGATCGTTTTGTCGAGCGCCAAGGCATGCTCGAAATTGCCGACGCCGATCTCTACCAGCGCGAGCCGACGGCCATTCTTGAAACGTTCCTGCTGTACGAGCAGACGCGCGGCATCAAGGGACTGGCAGCCAGCACGCTGCGGGCGCTCTACAACGCCCGGACGTTGATGGACGCCAAATGGCGCAAGGATCCGGCTAATCGCGCGCTGTTCCTGTCGATCCTGCAGCAGCCGCAGGGCATCACGCACGCGCTGCGCCTGATGAACCAGACCAGCGTGCTCGGCCGCTACCTGGTCAACTTCCGTCGCATCGTCGGGCAGATGCAGCATGACCTGTTCCACGTCTACACGGTCGATCAGCACATCCTGATGGTGGTGCGCAACATCCGCCGCTTCGCCATCGTCGAGCACACGCACGAGTTCCCGTTCTGCAGCCAGTTGATGGCGAACTTCGACAAGCCGTGGGTGCTGACCGTGGCGGCGCTGTTCCATGACATTGCGAAGGGGCGCGGCGGTGACCACTCCGTGCTCGGCATGTCCGACGCACGTCGCTTCTGCAAGGAACACGGCATCGCCAAGGAAGACGCCGACCTGATCGTCTGGCTGGTCGAACACCACCTGACCATGAGCCAGGTCGCGCAGAAGCAGGACCTGGGCGATCCCGAAGTCATCCGCCATTTCGCTGATCTGGTCGGTACCGAACGCCGGCTGACCGCGCTGTATCTGCTGACCGTTGCCGACATCCGCGGCACCAGCCCGAAGGTGTGGAACGCCTGGAAGGGCAAGCTGCTGGAAGACCTGTATCGCATGACGCTGCGAGTGCTCGGCGGTGCCACCACCGACCCGCACGCCGTGCTCGAAGGCCGCAAGGAAGAAGCGCGCGCGCTGCTGCGCCTGGCCGCGCTGGACGACACCGCGCACGAGGCGCTGTGGAAACAGCTCGACGTGGGCGTGTTCCTGCGCCACGACGCGCGCGATATCGCCTGGTTCACGCGGCACTTCTACAACCGTGTCGACACGACGATCCCGATCGTGCGCGCACGCATTTCACCGGCGGGCGTGGGCTTGCAGGTGGCTGTGTACTCGCCGGATCGGCCCGATCTTTTTGCGCGCATCTGCGGCTACTTCGAACGCAAGAGCCTGACGATCCTGGACGCCAAGATCCACACCACCAAACACGGCTACGCGCTCGACACCTTCCAGGTGGCCGACCCCAGCAGCGGCCTGGTGGAGCCCGGGCATTACCGCGACATCATCACGCTGGTCGAACACGAACTGGCCGAACAGATCTCGCGCGAAACCGCCCTGCCGGAGCCGCCGCGGGGGCGCATCTCGCGCCAGTCGCGCAGCTTCCCGATCAAACCGCGCGTCGACCTGCGGGCGGACGAGCGCGGCCAGTATTACCTGCTCTCCATTTCCGCGACCGACCGCACCGGTCTGCTCTACGCCATTGCCCGCGTGCTCGCACACCGCCGCGTGTCGGTACACACCGCGCGCATCAACACGCTTGGCGAGCGCGTGGAAGACATCTTCCTGGTCGACGGCACGCGCCTGACCCAGGACAACAAACTGCAGCTCGAACTTGAAAGCGAGCTGCTTGATGCGCTCGCCATCTGAGCGCCAGCCTTACCGGTCTAGATTCATGACTACCGATTCCGATGATTTCCCGGGCGACGACGACAAGCACCGCGCCAGCGACCCGACTCAGCGCGCCACCCGCCCTGGCAAGCGTGCCACACTCGGCGTGCGCCGCGACGACGAAGGCAATGCCGTACGTTCCACCACCGGCAAGCCGCTGCGCTCATCCGACCTGAACCGCGAGCGCCAGCCGCTGCGCCCATCGCAGCGCAGGCCCAAACAGGAAGAAGGCGCCGGTAAGCCGCCGCGCCCCGCACGCCCCCCGCGCCGCGACGACGACGGCCAGACGCGCGAAGCCAAGCCGCGCCGCATGCAAGGCGATCGCCCGCCGCGACGCTTTGATGATGAGCGCCCGCCGCGTCGATTCAACGATGAGCAACGACCGCCCCGCCGCTCCGACGACGAGCGTCCGCCGCGACGTTTCGAAGATCGCCCACCTCGCCGGTTCGACGACGAGCGTCCGCCGCGCAGGTTCGACAACGACCGTCCCCCGAGACGCTTTGACGATGAGCGCCCGCCGCGCCGGTTCAGCGACGACCAACGGCCGCCTCGTCGTTTCGATGAGGAGCGCCCACGCCGCTATGGCGACGATCAACGCGCACCGCGTCGTGATGGCGACCAACGCCCTCCGCGCCGCTTTGACGAAGAACGCCCGCCACGCCGGTTCAATGACGAGCAGCGGCCACCGCGCCGCTTCGACGAAGAGCGCCCCCCGCGCAAGTTCGGTGACGATCAGCGCCCGCCCCGTCGTTTCGATGACGAGCGCCCGCGCCGCTATGGCGACGATCAACGCGCACCGCGTCGTGATGGCGACCAACGTCCGCCGCGCCGCCTTGACGACGAACGCCCCCCGCGCCGGTTCAGCGACGACCAACGTCCGCCCCGTCGTTTCGATGACGAACGCCCGCGCCGCTATGGCGACGATCAACGCGCGCCGCGTCGCGATGGCGACCAGCGGCCTCCACGACGCTTTGACGATGAACGCCCGCCGCGCCGATTCGACGACGAGCAACGGCCGCCGCGGCGCTATGGCGATGACCGGGCTCCGCGTCGCTTCGATGACGAACGCCCTCCGCGTCGTTTTGACAACGACCAACCACCGCGTCGCTTCGATGATCGTCCGGCACGTCCGCAACGGCCCGAGCGCGAGCGTGAGGAACGCGCTCCGCGTCACGCCGAGGAGCAGGCACCGCGCCCGGCGCAGCAGACCGAATCGAGCGGACTGGTCCGTCTGTCCAAGCGCATGTCCGAACTGGGGCTGTGCTCGCGCCGGGAGGCCGATGAATGGATTCCGCGCGGCTGGGTGCTGGTGGACGGCGAGCCCGTCACCGAACTGGGTTCGCGCGTCAAGCCGGATGCGATCATCGAGATCCATCAAGCTGCGAGATCCGAGCAAGGCGAGCGCGTCACCGTGCTGATGCACAAGCCGGTCGGCTATGTGTCAGGCCAGGCGGAAGACGGCTATCAGCCGGCGGTTTCGCTGTTCGTGCCGGAAAACCAGTGGGAAGCCGACCCCACGCGCAAGCGCTTCGCGCCGTGGCAGCGCCGGGCGTTGGCGCCGGCCGGTCGACTGGATATCGACTCCACCGGCTTGCTGGTGCTGACGCAGGACGGCCGCGTGGCGCGCCACCTGATCGGCGAGGATTCGACGGTCGAGAAGGAATACCTGGTGCGCGTGGTATGGCATTCGCCAAACGGCGTGGTCGAGCGCGACATCTCCAAGGTGTTCCCGGAAGAGCTGATGGAGAAGCTGCGCTTTGGCCTGTCGCTCGACGGCGAAGCACTCAAGCCCGCGAAGGTGAGTTGGCAGAACGAAGAGCAGCTGCGCTTCGTGCTGCGCGAAGGCAAGAAGCGCCAGATCCGCCGCATGTGCGAACAGGTGGGACTGGAGGTGGTGGGCCTCAAGCGCATCCGCATGGGCAGCATCGTGCTGGGCGACCTGCCGGTCGGTCAGTGGCGCTTCCTGGGGCCGTTCGAGAAGTTCTGAGGCAGCCTCTGCCACAAAGAAAAAACCGGTCAACGCATTGCGCGCTGACCGGTTTTTTTTTGCCCGCTGTCTACATTACAGATGCGGCGCCTGGCAGGCTGCACCCGCGGTGTTGGCCGATGCAGGCACGCCGAACACAGCTTGCGCGCCGCAGCGCGAGCCGAACATCTTCGCCTGGTCGTGGCCTACGCCAACCACTTCGTGCGCCTGGTGATTGACGCGCTTGCGTCCCGCCATGTGGCGCTCGTAGCGCCAGTAGTTGCGTGCGCGATCCACGCGCGTCGGGCCTTCGGCCTCGGCACCGCAGAGCTTGTCGAGCACGCGGTGGTTCGGATCGTTGTCGCTCGTGCCGGCAAGGTACGTCACGTGGCGCTGCGCGTATCGGTTGAACAGCTGGCGGCCTGTCTTGCCGGCGGCATACGGAACCATGTCGACCATGCCGTACTTGTAGTGGTCGTAGTCGGGGCAGACGCTGGTGCTGTAGCGCGCAAAGCCCTTGCCGCTCGGACGCTCCGGCGTGAAATACAGATATGACGAGGGGTTGGCGACCACGTAGCGCAGGTCGATGCCGCGCTTGCGGATCGCCTCGTCGACGTTGTTGAGCACAGCGTAGCGTTGCACGATCTGGCCACCGCCCGAGTGGCCTGCCACCGTTACGCGCTTGACGTTGGGCGCGCGTGCCGGGTCGGTCACGTAGCCGATCAGGTCATCCAGCACCTTGAGCGAACTCAGGTCCGTGTAGGGTGCGTTGGTGGCGTTGAAGCCCCCGATCCAGCCGTCCACCGACCACACGGGCATGCCGTCGAAACCCTTGCCCTCATCGGGCGTGCCGGGAAAGTTCGGGGCAATCAGCAGGACCTCGTCGGGATTGCGGCCGCTGGCCTGGAGCAGATCGGCGCCAGCGGTGTAGTAGTCGTTTCCGTTGCGCTGCAGGCCGTGCTGAACGAACACGACTTCGCGGATGCCGCTCAGGTCGCCATCAAGCGGATGGTTTGCATAGACAGGGAAATCGTAGGCCACGGCATCCGTACCCAGACGCACGCGTTGCCAGACCGGGCTCTGAGCCTTCTGGGCAACCGGTGCGGCCGCCGGCGTTTCCGGTGCCTGCGGCCCCGCGCACGCCGCCACCCCCAGCATCGCCGTCATGGCCACCCCAAGCGCCAGCCGGCGCCAGCCCCTCAAACCATCTCGCCTCATATCGTCTCCGTGGTGGATGAAACACGCGTCCACCCGCCCCCGCAGATGCGACGCTGCCGCAGTCTCGATCAGTCGTCGTGATTGGCGGGCAATTCCGGGAACAGCACTTCGGTAAAGCCGAAGCGGGTGAAGTCCTTCACGCGCATGGGATACAGCACGCCCTGGAGGTGATCGCATTCGTGCTGGACGACGCGCGCGTGGAAGCCCTCGGCAATACGGTCGATGGCGTGGCCGTGCTGGTCGAAGCCGGTATAGCGCAGGCGCGTGTAGCGCGGCACCACACCGCGCAGGCCGGGTACCGAGAGGCATCCTTCCCAGCCCTCTTCCATCTCGTCCGACAGCGGCTCGATGGTGGGGTTGATCAACACCGTCTTCGGCACGGCCGGTGCATCCGGATACCGGTCGTTACGATCGAACCCGAAGATGACGACCTGCAGATCCACGCCGATCTGCGGGGCTGCCAGACCGGCACCGCGCGCCGCATCCATGGTGTCGAACATGTCTTCGATCAGGGCAGTCAGTTCGGGCGTGTGGAAACGCTCGACCGGCTTGGCAACGCGTAGCAGCCGGCTGTCGCCCATCTTGAGGATGTTTCGGATCATGCCTGGTCTCCCGCCGGTTTTTTTAACAGCGCGAGCATACCCGCTTCGTCCAGAACCTTCACGTTCAATTCTTCGGCTTTGGCGAGCTTGCTGCCGGCATCTTCTCCGGCGACAACGTAGTCGGTCTTTTTCGACACCGAACCCGATACCTTGGCGCCTGCCGCTTCCAGCATGGCCTTGGCTTCGTCACGCGTGAGGTTCGGCAATGTGCCGGTCAAAACGACCGTCTTGCCGTCCAGCACGCCTTCTTCGGCGGCCTCAGCAGGCATGGCAGCGAGCAACTCGCCGCGCAGCGCGTCGAGCTTCGCCAGTTGCGCGCGATGGTCGTGCGAGGCGAGCCATTCAAGCAGCGATGCAGTCACATCCGCAGGCAGGCCAGCCAACTGATCGGGCTCAACGCTGGCCAGCTGGGCAAGCGTTGGCGCTGCCACGGCCAATTGCTTTGCGCGCGTGGCGGTCAGCTTGGGCACGCCCAGCGTGGCGTACAGTTCGGCCGGCTCCAGCTTCTCGCGCAGCTTCGCGTTGGGCGCATGCTCGCCTTGCGGTGCAACACCGGCTTCGAGCAGCGCATCGAGCGCCTGCTGGTTCTTCGGCTCGGCAAAGAAATCGGCGATGGCTTCAGCCACCGTGGCACCCACATCGGGCAGCGCCAGCAGCAGCGGCGCAGGCGCACGCCGGATCATGGCCAGGCTGCCGAGCCAGTCGGCAAGCGTCTTGGCGGTCGACTCGCCCACGTGGCGAATGCCCAGCGCAAACAGGAAGCGCGCCAGCGGCGGCGTCTTGCTGGCCTGGATGCCCTCCAGCAGATTCTCGGCCCACTTGGTGGCGATCTTGCCTGCGGAAACCGTCTCGGGCGTCACGCCATCACGTTCGTCCGCACGGCGCTTCATCTCCAGAAAATCTTCGAGCGTGAGCTTGTACAGGTCGGCAATGCCGTGCACGTAGTCCAACTCGACCAGGTTGTCGATGTAACGCTCGCCCAGGCCTTCGATGTCCATCATGCGGCGACCGGCAAAGTGGCGGATCGCCTCCTTGCGCTGCGCCGAGCAGAACAGGCCGCCGGAGCAACGGGCCACCGCCTCACCCTCTTCGCGCACGACGTGCGAGCCGCAAACCGGGCACGTCTTCGGCAGTTCGAATGGCGGGTACTTGGGCTGCTGCTGCGGATTGAACAAGTCGCTGCCCGGGACGTCATCCAGTGGGCGGCGATCAAGCACCACACTCACCACCTCGGGAATCACGTCACCCGCGCGCCGCACGATCACGGTGTCGCCCACGCGTACATCCTTGCGGCGCACTTCGTCTTCGTTGTGCAGCGTCGCATTGGTGACCGTTACCCCGCCAACAAACACCGGCACCAGCCGCGCCACCGGCGTGATGGCGCCCGTTCGGCCGACTTGCACGTCAATGGATTCGACCGTGGTCAGCGCTTCCTGCGCCGGATATTTGTGCGCAACCGCCCAGCGCGGCTCACGTGAGCGAAAGCCGAGTTCACGCTGCAACGCGAGCGAGTTGACCTTGTAGACGACGCCGTCGATGTCGAACGGCAAGCTGTCGCGCTTGGCCCGGATGGCCTCATGAAATCTGACCAGGCCTTCACCGCCCGCCACAGCCGCGCGTTCATTACTGACCGGGAAACCGAACGCCTGCAGCACGTCGAGCATGCTGGAATGCGTGCCGGGCATGCCCTTCCAGCCGGCCACTTCGCCCAGCCCATAGGCGAAGAACGACAGCGGGCGCTCGGCAGCCATCTTAGGATCGAGCTGGCGGACGGCACCGGCTGCGGTATTGCGCGGGTTGACGAAGGTCTTGTCACCGCGCTCTCGCTGGCGGGCGTTGAGCTTCTCGAAGTCGTCGCGGCGCATGTAGACCTCGCCGCGCACTTCCAGCACGTCGGGCACGTGGCCATCAACTGGCGACAGCCCCAGCGGAATCTGGCGGATCGTGCGGATGTTCTGCGTGACGTCTTCGCCGGTAGTGCCGTCGCCGCGCGTGGCCGCCTGCACGAGATAACCACGCTCGTAACGCAGGTTGATCGCCAGGCCATCGAACTTCAGCTCGGCGGCGTATTCCACGGGCGGATCGGTGTCATCAAAGCCCAGCTCGCGCCTTACGCTGGCGTCGAACGCGCGCGCGCCGTTGGCGGTGGTGTCGGTCTCGGTGCGGATCGACAGCATCGGGATGACATGCCTGACCGCCGCAAATTCGGGCAGGACGGCGCCACCGACCCGCAGCGTGGGCGAATCGGGTGTCTTCAGCTCGGGGTGTTCGGTTTCCAGCGCTTCCAGCTCGCGATAGAGCCGGTCGTATTCAGCGTCGGGCACACTGGGCTGGTCGAGCACGTAGTACTCGTGGGCGTAGCGGTTCAGCTCGGCGCGCAGCCAGGCTGCCCGCGCCTCGGGCCGGTCTTTTGAGGACGGTCCGGACGCGGGTTCTGCAGTCTTGCTCATCGTGCGTCCGTCAGTGGCTGAACAAGCGCACCGCGGTGCTGGAACCGGCCGGGATGCCGCGCGATTCGAGCTTGTCGTACAGCACCCGCAGATGCTTCTGGATGGCGACGAACGATTGCTCCGTCAGCGGACGCAGGTTGTCATCCACGACCTGCGCACCCATGCGCTGCGACAGCGTGTAGGCGTATTCGCACACCAGCTTGAACGGCTTGCTCGACTCTTCCGCCACCGGCACATCGAGCAACAGCGTGATCTGTCGGCCGGCCTTGACGGTCAGGTCATCGCGCAGGAAATTGGTGTCGCCAAACTGCAGCGTGAACAGTGCGCGCTGCACACCGTCGCCCCCCGCATGGAAGCGCGTGAAGCGCGTGCCGTCACGCGAGAGCACGAGGCCGTCTTGCGTGGCCACCGTCTGCACGTATGCTGCCGACCATGGGGCGCCGTCGGAGATCACGCTCACGCCCAGTTGCACATCGCATTCGGCGGCAAACGCGTCGAGTTCGCGCGCATTGGAAATCGTCTCGTTCATGTCCGGCAGTTCCGGGACGGCATCGGCCGCTTCCGACAGCGGATCGATCGCGTTGATGAATTCCGAGAACTCCAGCGCATTCAGCGGGCCCGTGCGATTGGCCAGTTGCACGGCCACCTGCACGTCCAGGTAGCGCTGCCCGGCGCGGATGGCTTCCCACGCATTGGCGGCGGGGTTCAAGCCTTCCACGTGGATCTGCTTGGTGCCTGCGCGGCGCAGCTTGGCGAGCGACGGCAGCAGACGGTCGCCCGACACTTCTCGATCCGGGTGCAGCGGCACGATGCAGTCGATCAGCGGATCGATCACGCCATTGGCCGGCTCCAGCGAACCCGGGGCGGGTTCGGCAATCTCTCCGGCCTCGGCGGCTTCGAGCGCGGCATCGTCGCCCGAGGGTGTGAGTTCGGCGCCAATCACGCCGGCTTCGGTTTCGGCGCTGCCCGTGGCGGGCGTGTGCGTCTTCGCCGAGAAACCGGGCTCGAGACGCGGTTCGACGCGGTTGATTTCGTCGCGCTCGCCACCGAGGGCCGGTTCGGCGCGCTCGGTCCAACCGTCGCCGCGCGGTGTCTCGTCGACGGGCGGGTTGTACGCCTCGGGGCCTCGCGCCTTGCGGATCTGCCACTGGTTGTACACAACGATCACCAGCACAAACACCACGCCGGCGCCCAGCAGGGCCATCACCAGGTTGTTGTCCTGCATTTATGCAGCCTCCGCCATGGTCAGCGCGGCATCCATATCCACCGCCACGATCCGGGACACACCTTGTTCCTGCATGGTCACACCGATGAGCTGTTGCGCCATTTCCATCGCAATCTTGTTATGAGAAATAAAAACGAATTGGGTCTTGTCGGACATGCGCTTGACCATGTTGGCGTAGCGCTCGGTGTTGGCGTCGTCCAGCGGCGCGTCCACCTCGTCGAGCAAACAAAACGGGGCCGGGTTCAGCTGGAACATCGCAAACACCAGCGCAATCGCGGTCAGCGCTTTCTCGCCGCCCGACAGCAGGTGAATGGTCGAGTTCTTCTTGCCCGGCGGCTGCGCCATCACCTGCACGCCCGCGTCGAGAATCTCCTCGCCGGTCATCATCAGCTTGGCCTGGCCGCCGCCGAACAGCGTCGGGAACAGCTCGCCAAAGTGATAGTTGACCTGGTCGAACGTGCCTTGGAGCAGCGCGCGAGTTTCCTGATCGATCTTGCGGATGGCATCTTCCAGCGTGGTGATGGCGTCGGTCAAATCGGCCGATTGCGCATCCAGGAAGCCCTTGCGCTCGCGCGCCGCCGCCAGCTCGTCGAGCGCGGCCATGTTGACCGGGCCGAGCGCGTTGATGGCGTTGTTGATGCGCGTGACTTCACCTTGCAGGTACGAAGGCTTCAGGTCGCCGGTCAGGCGTTCGGCCAGGACGGCCTCGTCCACGTTGGCAGCGGTGAGCTGCTCGGTGAACTGCTCCTGGTTCAGGCGCGCGGCCTGCTCCTTCAACTGCAGCTCGGTAATACGATCGCGCAGTGGTTGCTGGCCGCGCTCGGCGCTCAGGCGTTGCTCGTCGTGCGTGCGCAGTTGTGCGGTGAGTGCATCCAGTTCCATGCGCGCCAACCCGAGCTTTTCTTCCTTCT
Organism: Ralstonia sp. PBBBR1; assembly: GCF_002256165.1. NCBI lineage: Bacteria > Pseudomonadati > Pseudomonadota > Betaproteobacteria > Burkholderiales > Burkholderiaceae > Ralstonia > Ralstonia sp. PBBBR1. The sequence continues at coordinate 338,523 of NZ_NKIL01000002.1, forward strand.
CAGCACGGCGCTCCAGCGCTTCCTGCAAACCGGTATGCGCGGTCTGCTCGTTGATGGTCTCCAACTCTGCGCGCGCGTTCTCCAGCGTCAGCACGATCTGCTGCGCCTGATCGCTCGCCACCTGGATGTTGCGCTTCAGTTCGGCAATGCGGTTCTGCAGATTGCGCTCGGCAAAGTGGGCTTCCTGTGCGCCGCGCTCCTGGTCGCGCAAGGCGTTGCGCGCATCGCTCAGGCGAACTTCGAGCGCCTCGAACGCCTGCTGGCTGTCTTCAAAGCGCGCCTGCATATCGGCGAGTGCCGCATCGTGCTGTTCGAAGGCCGCTTCGGACTCGGCACGGATGGCACGCTGCTCTTCGATCTGCGCGCGAATCTCTTCCAGCTCGCTGTCGATCTGGCCGCTGCGCGCGTTGTAGCGCTCCATCGCTTGCGACAGCTTGAGCACGTCCATCTGCAGCACGTGCACGCGGCGCGTGGCCTGCTCGGCGCGGGCCCGCACCTGCGTGAGGTTCTGGCTGGCCTGGCTGTACGCCGCTTCGGCGCGCACGGCAGCGCTCTTAGCCTCGTCGGCCAACAGCATCTGCGCACGCACCTGCTTGTGCAGGTTGTCAATTTCCTGCGCGCGAGCCAGCATGCCGGCCTGTTCGGAATCGGGCGCGTACAACTGCACCGATGACCGGCCAATCAAGTGCCCGGCCTTGATGACGAACGTGCCGCCTTCCGGCAGCGTCTGACGCGCGGCGAGCGCGGCCTGCATGTCGTCGGCGACATAGACGTCGGCCAGCCAGTCTTGCAGCACGGCACGAATGCCCGGCTCCGTCACTTGCACCAGCGACATCAGCGGACGCAGCCCCGCCGGCGCTTCCACCGGACGCGCTGCAGGCGGCGGCGCATAGAAGGCGAGCTTGGCGGGCGGCGCGTCAGCCGCAAACGCCTTGATCCAATCGAGGTTGGAGACTTCGAGCGCGCCAAGCTTTTCACGCAGCACGGCTTCGAGCGCGGGCTCCCAGCCCTGCTCGATCTGCAGCTTCTTCCAGAAGCGCGGCAGCTCGCTCAGTTCATGCTTGGCCAGCCACGGCTGGACCTTGCCGTCGGTCTGCACGTTCTCCTGCAGTTGCTTGAGCGCGGCACGGCGGGCTTCCAGGCTGGCAATGGCGGCGGCTTCCGATTGCACGCGGTCTTGCGCGGCACGGCGTGCCTCGTCGAGCTGCGGCACCTGTGTCTCGGCGTCTTCCAGCGCGGCCTGCGCTTCGGCCAACACTTCTTCCTGCTCAGCCAGTTCGGCACGCAGCGTTTCGAGCTGCACGTCATCCGGCTTGTCGAGGCCGGAGGACTCCTGCGTCAGACGTTCGCGGCGCTGCTCAAGCTGCAGCAGGGCCTGGTCGGCATTGCGCTGGTGCGCGGCTTCGAGCTTGAGCGCCTGTTCCGACTGCAGAATCGCGGCGCGCTGATCGTTCAGCGTGGTCTGCGCGTCCCGCCATTGCGCCTCCATGCCCGGCAGTTCGTCGGCTTTGCGCACGACGTCTTCGGCGGCCTGCGCGGCACGCTCCTCGGCCATGGCCAACTCTTCCTCGGCCGCGGCAAGGTCTTCCTGCGCCTGATCGCCCTGCGTATGCCACTGCTCCTGCTGCGCGGTCAGCGTGGCGATCTGCTGCTGGATGCGGTTGCGCGATTCCACCACGTAGCGGATCTCGGCTTCCAGACGGCTGACTTCGGAGTTGGCTTCGTAGAGCGCGCCCTGCGCGGCGTGCATCGCATCGGACGAGGCGTAATGCGCAACGCGCATCGTTTCGAGTTCAGCCTCGATATGGCGCAACTGCGCGGTCTGCGCTTCCAGGTCGATCTGCGCCTGTTCGATGGCACGCTGATGGCGCTCTTGCTCAGCCTGCGCTTCACGCTTGCGCAGCAGCCACAGCAGGTGCTGCTTCTCTTCGCCGTCGGCCTGCAGCGCCTGGAAGCGCTGCGCGACTTCGGCCTGGCCCTCGAGCTTTTCGAGGTTGGAGCCGAGTTCGCGGAGGATGTCTTCCACGCGTGTGAGGTTTTCACGCGTGTCGGAGAGGCGGTTTTCGGTTTCGCGGCGGCGCTCTTTGTACTTCGACACGCCCGCGGCTTCTTCCAGGAAGATGCGCATGTCATCGGGCTTGGCCTCGATGATGCGCGAGATCATCCCCTGCCCGATGATGGCGTAGGCGCGCGGCCCCAGGCCCGTGCCGAGGAAGATGTCCTGGATGTCGCGGCGGCGCACCGCCTGGTTGTTGATGAAATACGACGAGGTGCCATCGCGGCTCAGCACGCGCTTGACCGCCACTTCGGCGTACTGGCTCCACTGGCCGGCGGCGCGGCCTTCCGCGTTATCGAACACGAGTTCGACGCTGGCGCGGCCAGCCGGCTTGCGCTGGGTCGAGCCGTTGAAGATGACGTCCTGCATCGATTCGCCACGGAGTTCCGCGGCGCGTGATTCGCCGAGCACCCAGCGCACGGCGTCGATGATGTTGGATTTACCGCAACCGTTCGGGCCGACGATGCCGACAAGCTGGCCCGGAACATGGAAATTGGTCGGATCGACGAAAGACTTGAAGCCTGCGAGCTTGATCGAAGAGAGGCGCACGTTGTGTTCGTCTCGAGGGGATCAGAAAAGGGGGATAAAGCGGGCGCCCCAGGAGCGCGCCTTTGTCATCACACCAACGCCGTGCGGCGCGGACTGACAAGGGACGCCCAGGGGCGCGGATGGCGCCATCATACCATTCGCACCCTAGCCTCCCGCCAATCAAATCGCTACAAAAATGGACGAAATTTGCAGCGCGGGAGGCGAAATTGCTGCGGATTTGTAAGCAGTTTCACCTTCATGACAAACGGCGTCAGTCCGGCCGGCGTGTGCGCGAAGGCTCCGCCGTGGCCAGCCAGCCGAGCAGCGCATGGTGCAGCGCATCAGGATCCTGGATTTGTGGCGCATGGCCCGCATCCGGGAATTCCACCAACGTCGCGCGCGGGATAGCCTTGGCGGCTGCACGGCCAAGTTCGGGGTAATGCCCCAGCTGTGCCCGCGCTTCCGGCGGTGCGGCGTCCTTGCCGATGGCGGTGGTGTCTTTCTGACCGATGAGCAGCAGCGTCCACGGGCGCAACTGGCCAAACTCATAGACGACAGGCTGCGTATAGATCATGTCGTATAGCAGCGCGGAATTCCACGCCACCAGATCGCGCCCCGGGCCGCGGTACATGCCGGCCAGCATCTGCACCCACGGTTCGTATTGCGTGCGCCATTGCCCGGCGTAGTACGTGGACTGCTCATAGGCGCGGATGCGCTCGGCGGTGGTTTGCTTTTCACGCGCGAACCATTGGTCGACCGTCATGGACGGCACACCCTTGGCCTTCCAGTCTTCCAGGCCGATCGGGTTGATCATCACCAGCCGCGGCACCGCGTTCGGATACATCAGCGCGTAACGCGCCGCCAGCATGCCGCCCGTCGAATGGCCGATCAGGATGGCCTGCTCGATCCCAAGCGACGCCAGCAGCGCATGCGTATTGCTCGCCAGTTGCTGGAACGTGTACTGATATGCGCGCGGCTTGCTCGATTTGCAGAAGCCGATCTGATCCGGGGCGATCACGCGGTAGCCGGCACCGGTCAGTGCGGCGATCGTGCCTTCCCAGGTGGCCGCGCAGAAGTTCTTGCCGTGCAGCAGCACCGCCACCTGGCCGTTGGGCTGCTTGGGCGCGACGTCCAGATACGCCATCTCCAGCGCGTTGCCCTGCGACTCGAACTTGAAGAGCTTGACCGGCGCCGGGTAATCGAAGCCTTCCAGGCGCGGGCCATACGCGGGGCCTGTCTCTGCGGAAGCGGCGTGCGGGGCCGTTGCGAACGTCGAGAGCGCAAACGTCAGCGCGATGAAAATCGAACGAAGCCACATCGGCAACTCCTTGGTTGGTTTGCGAAACACCGGCGGCCTACCTGCGCCGCAACAGCCCCGACAGCGCACCTGCCAGGATGATGCAGGCGCCGCCCAGCATTTCGTGGGGAGACAAGCGCTCCGCCGTCAGCAGCGCCGATGACGCGGCCGCGACCACGATTTCGAACAGCATCAGCAGCGCCGCGCGATTGGCCGGCAAGCATTGCAAGCCGCGCTGCACCATCGCATTGCCGCCCACCAGCACGCAGGCCATGCCCACCAGCAGCAGCCACGTATTGCCTTGCGACAAAGCCGCCGGCACCGCGCGCACGCCATCGAGCAGCAGCGCAGCCGGAAAGCCCACCAACGCGCAGCCGGTGAAGACGACCACGGTGCGCATTTCAGGGCGCATGGTCGGGTGACGCTGCCCCGCCAGGCGGGACAGCACGTTGTTGCACGCAAAAGCGAGCCCCGCAATCAGCCCCGCCCATTCCGCAGATGAACCCGGCCACGGCGTGCCGGCCTCGCCCGACCACAGCATCATCCCCGCGCCTGACAATGCCAGCGCCAGCAACACACCGCCACGCCAGCCCAGCCGCTCGTGCAGCCATAGGCGCGCCAACAGGGCCGTCCAGACGGGCGTCAGATAGAACAGGAGCAGCACCCGCATGACCGTGCCGTGCACCGTGCCCCAGACGAAACCCGCATTGGTGATGCCCGCTGCAACCCCGAGCGCCGGAATCAGCCACGACCACTGGAACGTCGAAAAGTGACGACGCAGCACCACGGCGGCCAGGACGGCCGCAGCCGCGCCCGTCATCGACGAGGCCAGCATGCTGCCCAGCCCCCAGGCGGCGAGCAGGCGGTATGGATACCAGGAAATGCCCCAGACCGAGGCGCCCAGGAGGATGAAGAATGCCGCCGCCCATTGCGGCTCGTGGTGGGCGGAGGCGTCCGCGGAGGAGGCTATCGATGTCATCTACGCAATAAAAAAACGGCGGAAATCCGCCGCATGCAGCATTGTCGTGGGGCGGCCAGCACACGTTGGCCGTATAATTTCGGGCTTCCCGGCAAGCGCCAAGCTTGCCCGCCAACCAGCCCAACACCGCCGCCCAACACCGTGAATCCGCGCCTGTCCGCCCTGCAGCCGTATCCGTTCGAGAAACTGAAAGCGCTTGTGAAGGACGTCACGCCTAGCGCTGCCCATACGCCGATCAGCTTCGGCATCGGCGAGCCCAAGCATCCGACGCCGGCGCTGGTGAAAGACGCGCTGACGGCGGCGCTTGGCGGGCTGGCGAATTATCCCACGACGCTCGGCTCCGATGCACTGCGACAGTGCATCGCCGCATGGCTGGAGCGCCGCTACGGCTTGCCGAAGGTCGACCCGGCCACCGAAGTCATCCCGGTCAACGGCTCGCGCGAGGCGCTGTTCTCGTTCGCGCAGACCGTGATTGACGGCAGCAAGCCCGGCGCCCGCGTGCTGTGCCCGAACCCGTTCTACCAGATCTACGAAGGCTCGGCGCTGCTGGCCGGTGCCACGCCCCTGTTCGCCAACAGCGACCCGGCGCGCAACTATGCGCCCGATTTCGCTGCGATCACGCCCGAAGAATGGCGCAACGTGCAGCTCGTCTTCGTATGCAGCCCCGGCAACCCGACCGGCGCCGTGCTCACGCTCGAAGACTGGAAGCAGCTCTTCGCGCTGTCGGACGAATACGGCTTCATCATCGCGTCGGACGAGTGCTACTCCGAAATCTATTTCGACGAGGCCAACCCGCCGCTGGGCGCGCTGCAGGCCGCGCACAAGCTGGGCCGAGGCTTTGACCGCCTGGTGATGTTCTCCAGCCTGTCCAAACGCTCCAATGTGCCGGGCATGCGTTCCGGCTTCGTGGCAGGCGACGCCAAGCTGCTCAAGGCCTATCTGCTGTATCGCACGTATCACGGCAGCGCGATGAGCCCGTCGGTGCAGTCCGCTAGCATCGCTGCGTGGAATGACGAGACCCACGTGCGCGACAACCGGGCGCAATACGTCAAGAAGTTCCAACAGGTCACGCCGATGCTGGCCGAGGTGCTTGACGTGGCCCTGCCCGACGCCGCCTTCTACCTGTGGGCCAACGTCAAGCGCACGGGCCTGTCGGACACTGAATTCGCACGCCAGCTGCTGGCCGCCAAGAACGTCGCCGTGCTGCCCGGAAGCTACCTCGCCCGCGAGGCGCACGGCACGAATCCGGGCCAGGACTACGTGCGCATCGCGCTGGTAGCCGGCGTGGACGAATGCCTGGAAGGCGCCCGCCGCATCGTCGAGTTCTGCCAGCAACGCTGATCCTGAATTTTTCTCTTCTGTTTCCTCTCCGAGAGCCAACAAGACCATGACGCAACAACTGCAATCCCTGATCGACCAAGCGTGGGAAGACCGCGCCAACCTGTCGCCCAAGTCCGCTCCGGCCGATGTCCGTGAAGCCGTCGCCAACGTGATCGGCCAGCTCGATCGTGGCGCGCTGCGTGTGGCCGAGAAGAAGGACGGCGAGTGGATCGTCAATCAGTGGATCAAGAAGGCCGTGCTGCTGTCGTTCCGCCTGGAAGACAACGCGCCGATGGCTGCCGGCGGCTTCACGCAGTTCTACGATAAGGTGCCAAGCAAGTTCGCCAACTACACGGCCGAAGACTTCGCGGCGGGCGGCTTCCGCGTGGTGCCGCCGGCCGTGGCGCGCCGTGGCTCGTTCATCGCCAAGAACGCCGTGCTGATGCCGTCGTACGTGAACATCGGCGCCTATGTGGATGAAGGCACGATGGTCGACACGTGGGCCACCGTCGGTTCGTGCGCACAGATCGGCAAGAACGTCCACCTGTCGGGCGGCGTGGGCATCGGCGGCGTGCTGGAGCCGCTGCAGGCCAACCCGGTCATCATCGAAGACAACTGCTTCATCGGTGCCCGCTCGGAAGTGGTGGAAGGCGTGATCGTTGAAGAAAACTCGGTGATCTCGATGGGCGTGTACCTGGGCCAGTCGACCAAGATCTACGACCGCGAAACCGGTGAAGTCAGCTACGGCCGTATCCCGGCGGGCTCGGTGGTGGTGGCGGGCAATCTGCCGTCGAAGGACGGCTCGCACAGCCTGTACTGCGCCGTGATCGTCAAGAAGGTCGACGCCAAGACGCGCGCCAAGGTTGGCCTGAACGAGCTGCTGCGCGGCGATTAAGCCCCGGCGCAAGGCATGCCTGCTAGTCTTGCGGGCATGCCAACCACCTCAAACGCAGCCATGTCCGAACGCAACGCCATCGGCTCCCGCTTCGGCAAGCTGCGCCAACGCATCATGGGTCTTGATCCAAACACCATCGGTACTGTCTTGTCGCTGTTGCCCACCATCCTGGAGCAGGCGAACAAGACCATCGACAAGTTCAAGAACCGCAAGAAAACAGGCACCGAACCCGCCCGCGAAGAAGGCGCCGCGCCCGACCCGATTACACGCATCGCCGAGCTGGAAGCGGCGATCCTGCAGCAGGCCGAATCCGTCAAGCTGCTGGCCGAGCAGCACGCCATCACCATCGACGCCCTGCGCGACGAGGCCGCGCGGCTGGAGCGCCGCCTCAAGCGCATGACGTGGCTGGCGTCCATCGGTTTTGCCTTGGCCGTTGCCGCCCTCTCGTTTGCCCTGCAAGCCTCTCGACACTGATTGCGAATCCCACCATGACGACCCTGCATGGCATCCCCAATTGCGACACCGTGAAGAAAGCCCGCACATGGCTCGAATCGAACGGCGTGGTCTACACGTTTCACGATTTCAAGAAGCAAGGCGTGAGCGCCGACATGCTGGCCGGCTGGCTCAAGCATGTGCCGCTCACCACGCTGCTCAACCGCAAGGGCACCACGTGGCGCGCCTTGTCTGACGCCGACAAGGCCCGCGCTGGAGACGAAGCCGGCGCAATCGCGCTGATGCAGGCGAATCCGTCGCTGATCAAGCGCCCGGTGCTCGTGCACGGCAAAAGCGTCAATGTCGGCTTCTCGGCGGATCAGTACGCGACCCTGTTCTAACCAAAACAACACATCACGGTGACTGTCTGTCATGTCCCACATCCAGCCCACGCTTTCCCTCACTGAAGACCTGATCCGCCGCCGCTCCGTCACGCCCGAAGACAAGGGCTGTCAGGACGTGCTGATCGAACGCCTGACCGCCGCCGGGTTCGAATGCGAAACCGTGATCAGCGGCCCGGACCACTTTCGGGTAACTAACCTGTGGGCGGTCAAGCGCGGGCGCGCCGGCACCGACGGCAAGCTGCTCGTGTTCGCTGGCCACACCGATGTGGTGCCCACCGGCCCCGTCGAGCAATGGCACTCCGATCCCTTCGAACCGACGCACCGTGACGGCAAGCTCTACGCGCGCGGCGCGGCAGACATGAAGACGTCGATTGCCGGCTTCGTGGTGGCCTCGGAAGAATTTGTTGCCAAGCACCCGGACCACGCCGGCTCGATCGGCTTTCTGATCACCAGCGACGAAGAAGGCCCGGCGCACGACGGCACCGTCAAGGTATGCGACCTGCTCCGCGCACGCGGCGAGCGCCTCGATTACTGCGTGGTCGGTGAGCCGACTTCGGTGTCGACCCTCGGCGACATGGTCAAGAACGGGCGACGCGGTTCGCTGTCGGGCAAGCTCACCGTCAACGGGGTACAGGGCCACATCGCCTATCCGCATCTGGCCAAGAATCCGATCCACATGGCTGCCCCCGCGCTGGCCGAGCTGGCCGCCGCGAAGTGGGACGACGGCAATGCCTACTTCCCGCCGACCACGTGGCAGATGTCGAATATTCACGGCGGCACGGGCGCGACGAACATCATTCCCGGCCACGTCACGATCGACTTCAACTTCCGCTTCTCGACCGCGAGCACGCCGGACGGCCTGAAGGCGCGCGTGCACAGCATTCTCGATGCGCACGGCCTCGACTACACGCTCGACTGGACGCTGGGCGGCGAGCCCTTCCTGACCGAGCGCGGCGAGCTGTCCGAAGCCCTCGCCTCCGCCATCCAGGCCGAGTGCGGCGTGACCACCGAACTGTCGACCACGGGCGGTACCTCGGACGGCCGCTTCATCGCCAAGATCTGCCCGCAGGTGATCGAGTTCGGCCCGCCGAACGCGAGCATCCACAAGATCGACGAGCACGTCGAAGTGGCGTTTATCGAGCCGCTGAAAAACGTGTATCGCCGCGTCTTGGAAACGTTGATCGCCTGAGGTTGCCCCCGATGGCGCGCAACGTCGAGATCAAGGCGCGTGTGCGCGATGCGGCTGCGCTCATCGAGCGCGCGGCTGCCATCGCAGATTCCGGCCCCGAGCGCATCGAGCAGGACGACACGTTCTTCGCCTGCGCGAACGGGCGTCTGAAGCTGCGGCAGTTCTCGCCCGAGCGCGGGGAGCTGATCCACTACTTCCGTGCCAACAGCACCGGCCCGCGGGTGTCCAGCTACCACATCGTTCCGACCAACGCGCCCGATGCCCTGCGCGACACGCTGGCCGCCGCCATCGGCGCCGCCGGCCGGGTCATGAAGGTGCGCCAGCTGTATCTCGCCGGTCAGACGCGCATTCATGTCGATGCGGTGAAAGACCTCGGCGATTTCGTCGAACTCGAAGTCGTGCTGCGCGACACGCAATCCGAAGACGAGGGCGTGAAGATTGCCCAACAACTGATGCACGCCCTCGGCATTGCCGAATCCGACCTGCTCGACGTGGCCTACGTCGACCTGCTCGCTGCCACCCAACGCTGAGCCATATCCGTCACCCATGACCACGCCTACCCTTCCCGCCTCCCACCCGTTCACCACCGTTCGCGACCTGCTGCGCTACGCCGTGTCGCGCTTCACCGCCGCCGGGCTTGTCTTCGGCCACGGCAGCGAGAACGCCTACGACGAAGCCGCTTACCTGATCCTGCACACGCTGCATCTGCCGATCGACACGCTGGAGCCATTCCTGGATGCGCGCCTGCTGCCCGAAGAAGTGGCTGCCGTGCTGAAGGTGATCGAGCGCCGCGCCGTCGACCGCGTGCCCGCCGCGTACATCACGCACGAGGCGTTCATGCACGGCATGCGCTTCTATGTGGACGAGCGCGTGATCGTGCCGCGCAGCTTCATCGGCGAATTGCTCGAAGACGGTCTGGAACCGTGGATCGACCAGGAGGACGGCCCGACTGATGTGCTGGAGCTGTGCACCGGCTCGGGCTGCCTGTCGATTCTGGCGGCGCTGCAATGGCCCAGTGCGACGATCGATGCGGTGGACCTGTCGCCGGATGCACTGGTGGTGGCCAATCGCAATGTCGACGAATACCGCCTGCAAGACCGCATCCGCCTGCATGAGGGCGACCTGTATGCGCCGCTGCCGCCGGGTGTGCACTACGACGTGATCCTGACGAATCCGCCGTACGTAAACGAGGCGTCGATGCAGGCGCTGCCGCCCGAGTACCGCGCCGAGCCGCACATGGCGCTGGCCGGCGGCAACGACGGCATGGACATCGTGCGCCGCATCCTGGCCGATGCACCGCGCCACTTGAAGCCGCACGGCGTGCTGGTGGTGGAAATCGGCAACGAGCGTGAAAACGTTGAGGCGGCGTTCCCGGATCTCGACTTGGTCTGGCTGCCGACCAGCGCAGGCGAAGACCAGGTGTTCCTCGTCACGCGCGAAGCGCTGTAAGACGCTGCGCCAAGCGCGCCTCCTGACAGTGCAGCAGGCGCGCTAGGTATCGCTGGCAAGGCAGCATCCGCTGCCGGAACCGCCGCAACGGTTTCGCGCGTCTGCATCGCCGGGGCATCCAGCCTTGCGCCGCAAGATGCATCCGGGCCCATCGTCCATGCGGCCCAATCCCTGTCTTGACTTCCCCTTGCCGTGCACTAGGGTCTGATTATGCGTGGAAGGTGCGCACGCCATAAGCCACGCGCCCTAGATTCCAGCCACGCAATCCGTCGTCCGACGACCTGCGTCAGGCGCGCAAGCGCCTGGAAGCTCCAGGAGAACCACCATGACTCCGTGGGAAATCCAAGGGACCGAACTCATCAACTGCAATTGCTCATACGGTTGCCCGTGCCAGTTCAACGCGCTGCCAACCAAAGGCTTCTGCGAAGCGATGGGCGCGATCTCGATCGACAGCGGCCATCACGGCAACGTGCAACTCGACGGCGTGAAGATCGCGGTCGTGTTCCAATGGCCCGGCCCCATCCACGAAGGCAAAGGCAGATGCCAGCCGGTCGTCGACAAGCGTGCCACGCCGGCGCAACGCGAAGCCATCCTGAAAATCATGGCAGGGCAAGATACCGAGCCGTTCGCAACGATGTTTTCGGTATTTGCATCGACACTTGAACAGGTATTCGATCCGATCGTCACGCAGATCGACTACGACGTCGATGTCGATGCCCGACGTGGCCGGATTCATGTTGATGGCGTATTCGATACCGTTGGCGAACCGATCCGCAATCCGGTAACGGGCGCTGAGCACCGTGCCCGCATCGATCTGCCGCACGGCTTCGAGTACGAGCTGGCCGAGGTTGGCTCCGCCACCAGTCGCTCACAGGGCAACATCGCGCTAGACCTCAAGGATTCCTACGGGCAATTCGCGCGACTGCACCTGAACAACAAGGGACCGATTCGGCACCGCACCGCCGCATGAGCGGCCTCGAAAGCGTCCTCCAACGCGAGCGCGTCATCACGGCATTCGGCGTCGTTGCCGTTGTCGCGCTGTCTTGGTGGTATCTGTGGACGGGTGCAGGCATGGGCATGTCTGCACTCGACATGACGACACTCACGCTGTTTCCGCATCGATTGCCTGGTGGCATCGGCGGCATGGATGCATCGTTGCCCACTGTGACCCTGATGTGGTGGGTGATGATGACCGCGATGATGACGCCGAGCGCGGCGCCGCTCATTCTGCTGTACCGGCGTGTACTGCGGCACCACGGCACGACCGAAGCCAGGTCGGCAATCCTCTCGGTCTGTCTTCTGGCCGGTTACCTGACTGCGTGGCTGGCCTTCTCCCTGGGTGCGGCATCCCTGCAGGTGGCGCTGCAGCCGACGGGTCTCATTTCAGAAATGATGCTGTGGTCAAAGAGCGCGGTACTCTCCGCAACGGTGCTGGCGGCGGCGGGGGCATATCAGTTCTCCGCGCTCAAGCACGCGTGCCTGGCGCAGTGCCGCTCGCCGGTGGGCTTCCTGACGGCGCATTGGCGCCCTGGCGCTGCCGGCAGCTTCGTGCTCGGCACACGCCACGGCGCGTACTGCGTGGGCTGCTGCTGGGTGCTGATGGCGCTGCTGTTTGTGGGCGGCATCATGAATCTCGTCTGGATTGCCGCCCTGTCCGTGATCGTCTTCGTGGAGAAGATACTGCCCCGCGGCGAACAGGTCGGCCGTGTGCTGGGCGTTGTGCTGATTGCCTGGGCAGGTGCAACGCTGCTGGTTTAGTCCACCGCCCGGCTCCCGCGCACGGCAGCCGTCAGGTCATCAGGACGTCACCTCGTCACACGCGTCTTTCACCACGCAGATACTGAAACGTTTGTCGAATACCTGGCCGCTCGGACAATGATCGAAGACGGCTTGCGACTGTGCGTCGCAGGTGGCGTAGGCGGTAGTGCAATTGGTGCGGATCGGTTGCTTGGGACCACGGTTGGTGCCGTCGTCCAACATGAAGCGCGCGGATGGCCCGGGGCATTTGAACTCTGCGGCGGCCTTGGCCAGTGCGGCGGCCGCCTTTTCGGCTTTGGAAGTCTGCGGCGTCGGTGGGCTCGATGGCGAGGGGCGGCGTTCGCAGGCTGTTAGCGCAAGCGCACAGAGCAGCATGCCGAGTGTGAGTGCGCGGGTCATGGGAGGCTCCTTCGGGGTTGGGTATCCGAAGTTTACGCTGGGTTGGGGAGTGCGCAATGTGCTCACTGTGCATCCCCTGTTTCGCCCCCTGCCGGGGCCGACTTACTTTGTTTGTCTTGCCAAAGAAAGGTAAGCAAAGAAAGGCGCGCCCGAGATGGCGACTTCCCCTTGAATTTATGTAACCGGGCGGAGACGGGGAAAACTCGCTTCGCTCAGATAGTTCCCCGTCTTTTTTCCGCCTGCTTACAGAAATTCAAGGCGCCATCTAGGGCATGAACGGCCAAACCGTCTGGACGCGCGCTGGCGCTTTGATGTGCCGTGAAGAGTTGGCGCTTAACGCAGCATCGCGGACATGGCGGAGAGGCTGTTGAGCATGCGCACGGCATGTTCGACGGAGTCGGCGGCGAAGCGCAGCATCGTGCCGTCGACGCGCTCGAGGGCGGGCCATTGGCAGAACAGGTCGGCCAATGCGGGCGTTTGCGTCTGCAGGCGGCATACGATGGGCGCCTGGAGGCGCAGCGGCATGCTGAAATGCCCCCGCTGCACCGTGGCTTTCACGGCTGCGTAGATGGCCTCGCACGACTGCTCGGGCGAGAGCGATGTCCCCACGTTGTGCCCTTCGGCCTGCTTGGTCTCGACAAAGATGGTGTGCGGCAGCAGCGGCTTGGTTTCCTTGATGAACACGTCGTCGCCGCTGGCAACGGCCACCGGCACGCCGCGCTCCCCGGCCAGGGCGCCGTAGAGGCCGGCCTCGCCCAGTTCCTGTTCGTTGAACCAGACGCGCGCAAACGAGAAGCTGTTGATGGTGTGCGCCAGCACGCCGCGGCTGCCGGCGCGCGCGTGGTAACCGATCATGCAGACGGCATCGCAGCCGTCCACGCCGGCCATCATGCTGAGGTAGCGCGGCTTGCCGAGGACGAAGCGGGCGCGGCGGTCGATGGAATCGGGGATGAGGTTGCGGAAACCGCCGTGCGAATCGTTAACGAGCACGTCCGTGGCGCCACCGTCGAAGGCACCGCGGACGGCGGCGTCGGCTTCGGCGGTCATCCAGCGGCGGGCGCGCTCGTATTCGCCGTTACCGGCGCGCGTCTGCTCGGGGTGGAACACGTTGGCCACGCCTTCGATGTCGGCGGAAATCAGGATTCGCATGGGTCAGGTCAGAGCAATTCGGTCAGTGCGCGGCGGGCGTTGCCGTCGCGGCCGGTGACGGCTGTTGCGCAGAACAGCGCGTGCACGATGGCTTGTTCGACGCTGTCGGCGGCCGCCTGGAACAACGGGTCGAGATGCGATTCGTGGGTCATGGCGACGGCCGGCATGGCGCGCGCGCCTTCGTGCGGCACGGTGTAGGCAGTGGAGAACGCCAGTGCGATATCGCCGCTGCCATGACCAAAGACAGAGCCGGTGCGTGCCAGGCCCGCGGCCGCGCGCAAGGCAAGGCGGCGCAACTGGCGCGCGTCCAGCGGCGCGTCGGTGGCGAGCAGCATGATGATTGAGCCCTTCTCAGGCTCCGGTGTGCTGGCGGCCAGCGCTTTCGCCAGCTCCGCACCGACGTTACGCCCGCCAAGCGTCAGGTTTTTGGTCACGCCAAAGTTGGACAGCACGAGCGCGCCGACCGTACGTTGTGCGCCGTCGGCGAGTGTCACCACGCGCGATGCAGAACCGATGCCGCCCTTCACGCCGAACGACGACATTCCGCGCCCTGCCCCCACCGCGCCTTGCTCGAACGCTTGGGCGGCTGCAGCACAGGCCGCGTCGTAGTGCACGTCCTGCACGGCAAACGCCTGCAGGTCGTTCAGGTAGCCGTCATTGCATTCGAAGACGAGCGGATTGACGGTCGACCACGCGCGGCCGATCTGCGGGTTAGCCGCCACCGCCTGGCGGATCTGCGCCTGCGCCACCGCACCCACAGCGAACGTGTTGGTCAGCGCAATCGGCGTTTCGAGCACACCCAGCTCGCCCACCTGCACCAGGCCGATGCTCTTGCCGAAACCGTTGAGCACCACGCTGGCGGCCGGCACCTTGTCGAGGAACGGGTCGCCGGCATGCGGGCGTACCACGGTCACGCCGGTCTGGATGGCACCGCCTGCCAGTGTGGCGTGGCCGACGGTCACGCCCGCCACGTCGGCGATGCTGTTGCGTACGCCCGCGGGCAGTGCGCCGATGTGCGGAAGACTCAGAGACATGCGAGCAGACTCAGCGGCGGTCGATCTTCGGGTCCAGCGCGTCGCGCAGGCCGTCGCCCAGCAGGTTGAACGCCAGCACGGTCAGGAAGATGGCCAGGCTCGGGAAGATCGCCACGTGCGGCGCCGTCACCATGTCGGCGCGCGCCTCGTTGAGCATCGCGCCCCACTCCGGCGTGGGCGGCTGGGCGCCAAGGCCCAGGAACGAGAGGCTGGCAGCGGTGATGATGGAGGTGCCGATGCGCATCGAAAAGTACACGACGATGGACGAAATCGTGCCCGGCAGGATGTGCCGCATGATGATCGTCCAGTCGGATGCGCCGATGCTGCGCGCGGCTTCCACATACGTCAGGTGCTTGAGCATGAGCGTATTGCCGCGCACCAGCCGCGCAAACGCCGGAATGCTGAACACCGCCACGGCAAAGATCACGTTGATCATGCCGTTGCCCAGGATGGCCACGATGCCGATGGCCAGCAGGATGCCGGGAAAGGCAAACAGCACGTCGGAGATGCGCATGACGATGCGGTCCCACCAGCCTTCGTAGTAGCCGGCCAGCAGGCCGAGCATGGTGCCTATGATGGCGCCGATGATGACCGACACGAAGCCCGCTTCCAGCGAGATGCGTGTGCCCATCAGGATGCGGCTGAAGATGTCGCGGCCCAGCGAATCGACGCCGAACCAATGCTGCGCCGACGGCCCCGCGTTGAGCGCGTCGTAGTCGAAATAGTTTTCCGCATCGAACGGCACGATGTGCGGCGCGAGGATGGCGATCAATACCAGCGCGATCACGAACACACCGGCGCCCATCGCCAGATGCTGCTTGCGGAACTTGCGCCAGAACTCCGTCCAGGGGGTGCGAACGGGTTCGGTAGCGGCTTGCGGTGCGACCGCCTGGCTTGCGGCTTGGGTCATGGCGGCCTCCTTACTTCTTGTAGCGGATGGTGGGGTTGATGACGGTGTACAGCATGTCCACCACGAGGTTGATCAGGATGAACTCCAGCGAGAACAGCAGCACCTCGGCCTGGATGACCGGGTAGTCACGCATTTCCACCGCATCCACCAGCAGACGGCCGAGGCCTGGCCAGTTGAACACCTTCTCCACGACGATCGAGCCGCCCAGCAGAAAACCGAACTGCAGGCCCATCATCGTGACCACCGGGATCATCGCGTTGCGCAGGCAATGCTTGATGACCACCACAGTCTCGCGCACGCCCTTGGCACGGGCGGTGCGCACGAAATCTTCCTGCAGCACTTCCACGAACGACGCACGCGTGAAGCGCGCCATCACGGCAGCCACTGCAGCGCCCAGCGTGAGTGAAGGCAGGATGTAGTGCTTCCAGGTGTCCGCACCGATGGCTGGCAGCCAGCCAAGCTGCACCGAGAACACTTCCATCAGCAGCATGCCCAGTGCGAACGCGGGGAACGAGATGCCCGACACGGCGAGCGTCATGCCCAGGCGGTCAGGCCACTTGTTGCGCCACACGGCGGATGTGATGCCGATCACCATGCCGAAGATCACCGCCCACACCATGCTGGTGATCGTCAGATTGAGCGTCGGCCAGAAGCGTTCGCCAATCTCTTCGCTCACCGGGCGCTTGGTGCGGATGGAGTTGCCGAATTCACCACGTGCGGCGTTGGCGAAGAAGCGCACGAACTGCTCGTGCATCGGCTTGTCCAGGCCCAGGTCCTTGCGGACGAGATCGACCGTCATCTCGTCCGCTTCGGGGCCGGCGGCCAAACGCGCCGGGTCGCCGGGCAACAGATGCACGAACAGGAACACCAGCACTGCCACGATCAGCAGTGTCGGGATCACGCCCAGCGCACGTTTAATGAAGTAGTTCAGCATGGCAAATCCACCGCAGGCGGCATTTCAATGGCCCGCGCAAGGCTGCGCGGGCCGGTACGGCAATGAGGCTTATTGCTTGATGTCGATGTCTTCAAAGCTGAACGAGCCGTCCGGAGCCACATAGGCGCCCGACAGACGCTTCGAGCGCGCGTAGACGATCTTTTCCGTCACCAGGAAGGCCCACGGCGCGTCTTCCCAGATGCGCTTCTGCGCGTCGGTGTAGAGCTTCGACTTCTCTGCGCGATCGGTCGTGCGCAGCGCGCCGGCGATGTCGGCATCGACCTGCTCGTTCTTGTAGTACGCCGTGTTGAACGACTTGGGCGGCATGGCTTCGGACGCCAGCAGCGGACGCAGCGCCCAATCCGATTCACCCGTCGACGACGACCAGCCTGCGTAGTACATGCGCACACCGGCGTCTTCGGGCTTCGGCACGCTTTCGACGCGCTCGACGCGCTGGCCCGCTTCCAACGCCAGCACCGAGGCCTTGATGCCGACCTGCGCCAGTTGCTGCTGCACGAACTGGATGATCTTCTGCGCCGTCGTGTGGTTATAGGCCGACCACAGTTGCGTCTCAAAGCCGTTCGGGTAACCCGCTTCCTTCAGCAGCTCTTTCGCCTTGGCCGGGTTGTACGGCCACGGGCCCAGCTTGACCGCGTAGTCAACGCCCGGCGGCACCACGCCTTCGGCCGGCACGGCGTAACCCGCGAACGCCACCTTGGTCAGCGCATCCTTGTTGATCGCATAGTTGATCGCCTGACGCACCTTGGGGTTGTCGAACGGCTTCACGTTGGTGTTGAAGCTGACATAGCGCTGGATGATCGACGGCGCGGCAATCAGGTCAACCTTGGGGCTGCTCTTGAGGACGGCAGCCTGCTCGAACGGAATCGTGAACGCAAAGTCGGCCTCGCCCGTCTGCATGATGGTGGCGCGCGTGTTGTTGTCGACCACCGGCTTCCAGGTGATGGTGTCGATCTTCGGCAGGCCGTGTTTCCAGTAGCCGTCGAATTTCTTGCCCTTCAGGTAGTCGGTCTGCTTCCACTCGACAAATTCGAACGGCCCGGTGCCGACCGGGTGGAACGCGATGTCCTTGCCGTACTTCTTGAGCGCCGTGGGCGAGATCATCGCCGCCGACGGATGGGCCAGCACGTTGATGAACGGCGAGAACGGCTCCTTGAGCGTCACGCGGGCGGTGGTCGGGTCAACAACTTCGGTCTTGGCCACGCGGTTGAACAGCACGAAACGCTTGAGCTTGTTGGCCGGGTCGGTCACGCGGTCCAGGTTGGCCTTGACGGCGTTGGCATCAAACGTGGTGCCGTCGTGGAACTTCACGCCCTTCTTCAGCTTGAACGTGTAGACGAGGCCGTCCTTGCTGACCTCGTAGCTGTCGCACAGCACGTTGACCAGCTTCATGTCCTTGTCGAAGCCGAACAGGCCTTGATAGAACGACTTGGCCGCGCTGAACGACAGCGTGTCGTTCGCGTCGTACGGGTCCATCGTGGTGAAGGTCGAGTAGACCGCCATCACGGCGTCCTTGGCGGCAAAGGCCGGCATGGTGAATGCCGCAAGGGCCAGGCCGCTGGCAACCATGGCTGCGCGCGGGCTGAAAGCAAAGCGATTGAACATTTCCTTCCTCCTCATCAAAGATGACGTCTCACTGCGTTCTGTATTGCGATTAATACGCGCCGCCAATCGAATGGCGGGCAACAAAGTGGTCTGGCGCCACTTGCACCAACGGCTGCACCACCGGCAGGTCGCCAACGGCACGGATCGGGCTGGGGATTTCGTGCGTGGAAAGTTCACGCTTCAGGTGACGGCGCGCCGGGTCCGCTATCGGCACGGCCGACATCAGCTTCTTCGTGTAAGGGTGCTGCGGGTTTTCGAAGATGGCGCGACGCGGGCCGATCTCGACGATCTGGCCGAGGTACATCACCGCCACGCGATGGCTGATGCGCTCCACCACGGCCATGTCGTGCGAGATGAACAGGAACGCAACGCCAAACTCCTTCTGCAGGTCGAGCATCAGGTTGACGATCTGCGCCTGGATCGACACGTCGAGCGCGGACACCGACTCATCGGCAATCACCACCTTCGGGTTCAATGCCAGCGCGCGCGCAATGCAGATGCGCTGGCGCTGCCCGCCGGAGAACTCGTGCGGATAGCGCGATGCATGCGCGGCCTGCAGGCCCACCTTGTCGAGCAGCCATTCCACGCGTTGCTGCGCCTCTTTGCCGGAAGCTACCTTGTGCACCAGCAGCGGCTCCATGATGGAGTAGCCGACCGGCACGCGCGGGTCCAGCGAGGCGAATGGGTCCTGGAAGATGAACTGGATGTTTCGGCGAAGCGTCTGGAGCGCGGGCCCCTTCAGCTCGCCGATGTTTTGGCCGGCAAATTCGATGCTGCCGCTCTGGCTGTCCACCAGGCGCAAGAGCGACCGTCCCGTCGTCGACTTGCCGCAGCCCGATTCGCCGACCAGCGCCAGCGTCTCACCAGGGTAGAGATCGAAACTGACCTGCTCCACCGCATGCACCCGGCGCGTAACGCGGCCGAAGATGCCTGTGGGCACGTCAAAGCGCGTGACGAGATCACGCACACGCAAAATGGGTTGCACATCGTGCGACGCTGCCGGCTGCGGTGTCGTATCGACCGCAGCGGACGTGCCATCCACCCGCAACAGCGGAAAACGCGCGGGGCCATCGGTGCCTTGCATCGAGCCCAGGCGCGGCACGGCCGACAGCAGCGCACGCGTATACGGATGCGCCGGCTGTGCGAAGACCGTGGCCGACGGGCCCTCTTCCACGCGATCGCCCTTGTACATCACGAGCACGCGGTCGGCCACTTCCGCCACCACGCCCATGTCGTGCGTGATGAACACCACCGCCATGTGCAGTTCCTGCTGCAGCGCGCGGATCAGTTGCAGGATTTCGGCCTGGATGGTGACGTCTAGCGCGGTGGTCGGCTCATCCGCAATCAGCAGCGACGGTTTGCAGGACAGCGCCATCGCGATCATCACGCGCTGGCGCATGCCGCCCGACAACTGGTGCGGATAGCGCCCCAGCACATTGCGCGCTTCCGGAATGCGCACCAGCTCCAGCATGCGTAGCGCCTCAGCCTTGGCTTCGCTGGCAGACTTGCCCTGGTGCAGGCGGATGGATTCGGCAATCTGCTCGCCCACGGTGAACACCGGGTTGAGCGAGGTCATCGGCTCCTGGAAGATCATCGCGATATCGGCGCCGCGCACGCCGCGCATGGCCGCCGGGCTGGCGTTGGCCAGGTCCAGGACCTCGCCGTTGCGGCGGCGTAAATGCATCTGCCCGCCGATGATCTTGCCGCCGCCGTGTTCCACCAGCCGCATCAGCGCCAGCGACGTCACCGACTTGCCCGAACCCGATTCGCCCACCACGGCCAGCGTCTCGCCCCGGTCGACGTGGAACGACAGGTTGCGCACCGCGTCGACCACGCGCTCGGACGTGGCAAAGCGCACGCTCAGGTCTTGCACCTGCACGACGCGCTGCTCGGGCATGGCAATGACGCTGCTGGCACTCGGCTGTTTGGTTGCTGTCACGACAAATCTCCTGCTGTCCTGCTTGGCGGCTTCGGCTTCTTACCGATAGATCGACACAACCGGCGCTTGCGCGCCGCGTGCGAACCCGCGGTACATCCCTTCGGTGTTGAACGGCAACGCGACGTTGCCCTTCGCGTCTACGGCAATCAGCCCACCGCGGCCATTGATGGCCATGAGCTTGCGCATGACCACGTCGTCGGTTGCATCGGCCAGTGACTTGCCGGCGTATTCCATCTGTGCGGCCACGTCGTAGGCAGCCACGGCGCGGATGAACATCTCGCCCGTGCCGGTGCACGACACCGCCGCCACGTTGTTTGCAAAGCAACCCGCGCCAACGATGGGCGTATCGCCCACGCGGCCGACCTTCTTGTTGGTCACGCCGCCCGTGGAGGTGGCCGCCGCGAGGCGCCCTTGCGCGTCGCATGCCACGGCGCCCACGGTGCCGAACTTGTTGTCCGGGTCGATGGGTGCAGCTTCCTTGGCCACGAGCGACGCGGCATCGTGATCGAGCAGCGCCATGCCGTCTTGCTGGCGGGCGCGCTGCCATTGGGCGTAGCGCGCTTCGGTGTAGTAGTAGTCCGGCTCGACAAACTCCAGGCCCTGCGCTTTCGCGAAAGCCTCGGCGCCTTCGGAGGTGAACAGCACGTGTTCGCTGCGCTCCATCACCGCGCGGGCCGCGAGGATCGGGTTGCGCAGGCGCTTGACACAGGTCACTGCGCCGGCGGCCAGCCTGGCGCCATCCATGATCGACGCATCGAGTTCATACGTGCCGGCACTGGTAAGCACCGCGCCCTTGCCGGCGTTGAACAGCGGGCACTCTTCGAGCAGGCGCACGGCTTCGGTCACGGCATCCAGGGCGCTACCGCCTTCCACAAGGATGCGTTGCCCTGCGGCCAGGATGTCGTTCAGCGCTTGCTGGTAAGCGGCTTCCTTGTCGGCACTCATGGCCGTGCGGGTGATGGTGCCGGCGCCGCCGTGGATGGCGAGGATGGGCGTAGTCATGCGTGGCTCGATGTCAATCAGTTTTCAGCGGCGCGTTTGCGGCCGCGTCGGGTGGTTGTCGGTGTGCCGGAGGCGCCCGGGGCGTCATTGGTGCGCGGCGCTGGGGCTGTATGCAGCCACGGCAGCACGAATTCAGTCAGGCGTTCGGCCGATTCCAGCGAATGCGCCGAACGATGCGCCACCGCGCCGCACAGCGCTTCGAACAGCGCCACGGCGGCCGTGTCGGACGTGGCGGAGAATTGCCGCTCCGGCCGCGCATACAGCGCCATGTCGGCCAGCGGCGCGAGCGGCGATGTGGGGCTGTCGGTCAGCGCCAGCAGTTGGCAGCCTTGCTTACCGGCCTGCTTGGCCAGCGTGATGGTGTCCGCCGCATAGCGCGGGAAAGCGATGGCGATCAGCAGATCCTTCGGCCCGATCTTGCGCAGTTGGCGTGCCGCATCCGATGCGCCGCCCGGCTGCGAAACGGAGATCACCGTGCCGCAGTACAGATCGAGCCCATGGCGCAGCAGCCCCGCCAGATAACCGCTGGCGCCAAAGCCCATCACGTAGATGCGCTGTGCGCCGAGGATGGCATCGACCGCGCGTTCGCACGCAGCGGCGTCGAGCATGCGGCGCGTGGCGTCGAGGTTGGCGATGTCTTCGTTGAGCGAGGCGGCAAAGATCTCCGCGCTGGTGGCCGGGCGTGCCAGCTCGTGGCGGAGCTTTTCCACCGGCGCGAGCGTCGCTTCGAAACCGCGCAGCAGCCCGGCACGGAACTGCGGATAGCCGTCAAAGCCCAGCGCCAGCGCGAACCGGTTGGCCGTGGCAATCGACATGTCGACCGCCGCGGCAAACTCGTCGATGCGCATGGTGGCGGCGCGGAACGGGTTCGCCAGCACGTATTCCGCCATGCGCTGGTGCGCGGGCGTGAGCGTGGCAAGAGCCGCCCCAATGCGCTCGGAGACCGTCGCATCGGCGGCAAATGCGCCTTTCGACACATCCGTACGCTTGCTGGTGGATTTCGCCATGTTCCTGGGCCGTGAAAATTTTGTGTAAATGTATTTTCACGAATCGACCGTGTAAAGAAAAAAACTTTCATGAAGACCTATGGTTTTCCCTAGGTCGAATGCCGCCGCACAGGTTGCGGGCGAGTGCCGCCTCGTCGCGGTGCAATACACCAGTCCAAACGCCCCAGGTGCGCCAGGATCGTGCGACGCAGCACGCTACAATCGCACCCTTCTCCGATTTGCCTTCAAGCGCAGTTTTTCGTGATCCGATTCGACGACCTCGTCCTCCAGCGCGGCACCAAGGTGCTGTTCGACCACGCTACCGCCACTCTCAACCCCGGTGAACGAGTCGGCCTTGTCGGCGTGAACGGCAGCGGCAAATCCACGCTGTTTTCAATGCTGCGCGGCGAGTTGCACGCCGACGGCGGCGAAGTCGCCATCCCGCCCACCTGGCAGGTCGCGCACGTGGCGCAGGAAACGCCGGCAGTCGACCGCAGCGCGCTCGACTACACGCTCGATGGCGATACCCGCCTGCGCGAAATCGAACGCCGGCTCGCCGCAGCAGAAGCCGCGCACGACGGCCATGCGCAGGCCGAAGCCCACACGGCCTTTGCCGATGCCGACGGCTACACCGCCCCGGCGCGCGCGCAGGCGCTGCTGCTCGGCCTCGGTTTCACGATGGCGCAGACCTCGCAGCCGGTGGCGAGTTTTTCGGGCGGCTGGCGCATGCGCCTGAATCTGGCCCAGGCGCTGATGTGTCCATCCGACCTGCTGCTGCTCGACGAGCCGACCAACCACCTGGATCTGGACGCCGTGGTCTGGCTGGAAGACTGGCTGTCGCGCTACGCCGGCACGCTCGTCATGATTTCGCACGACCGTGAATTCCTCGACGGCGTCTGCAACGTCACGCTGCATATCGAGCACCAGAAGCTCAAACGCTACGGCGGCAACTACACGCAATTCGAAACGCAGCGCCTGCAGCAGATGGCGCTACAGGAAGCGTCGTACGCACGGCAGCAGAAGCAGATCGCGCATCTCGAATCGTTCATCACGCGCTTCAAGGCCAAGGCCAGCAAGGCCAAGCAGGCGCAGAGCCGCGTCAAGGCGCTGGAGCGCATGGAGCGCCTCGCGCCCGTGCATGCGGCGGCAGGCTTCTCGTTCGAATTCCGCGAGCCTGAGGCGGCGCCCAACCCGATGCTCACGTTTGAAGGCGTCGATTGCGGCTATCCGGGGCCCACCGAAGACCAGCCGATCACCATCCTCAAACACCTGACGTTCTCGATCCAGACCGGCCAGCGCATCGGCCTGCTGGGTGCCAACGGCCAGGGCAAGTCGACGCTGGTGAAAACGCTGGCCGAGACGCTGGCGCCGCTGTCCGGCACGATCCGGCGCGGCAAGGGCCTGCAGATCGGCTACTTCGCCCAACACCAGTTGGAAACATTGGATGACCACGCCTCGCCGCTGCTGCATCTGGCGCGGCTGGCGCCCGACGTACGCGAACAGGAGCTGCGCGACTTTCTCGGCAGCTTCAACTTCCGCGGCGACATGGCGACCTCGCCCATCGAGCCGTTCTCGGGCGGCGAGAAGGCGCGCCTGGCGCTCGCCCTGATCGTCTGGCAGCGCCCCAACCTGCTGCTGCTTGATGAACCGACCAACCATCTGGATCTCGACACGCGTGAAGCGTTGACGATGGCGCTCGCCCAGTTCGACGGCACGCTGATCCTCGTCTCGCACGACCGGCATCTGCTGCGCGCCACGACCGACCAGTTCCTGCTCGTCGGCCAGGGCACTGTCGCCCCGTTCGACGGCGATCTGGACGACTACCGCGACTGGCTGCTCAAGCAAGCCGCGGCCAAGCGCGCAGCCGCCAGCGCACAGGCTGCTCCGGCCGATGCGGATGGCGCGCCGGCCACCAACCGCCGCGATCAGAAGCGCGAAGAAGCCACCGAACGTCAGCGCCTGAATGCGCTACGCAAGCCGCTGCAAAAGAACGTCGATGCCATTGAAAAACGCATGGCACCGTTGCAGAAGGAAAAGGCGGAACTCGAAGCCTTCCTCGCCGACGGGGTAGCGTATGAGGAAGCCAACAAGGCGCGCATGATGGAAAGCCTGCGCCGCCAGGCCGAACTGAACGCCGAACTCGACGAGCTGGAAGAACGCTGGCTCGAGCTGCACGAACAACTCGAACAAATCAATTGAGGCTGGCGCGTCCGGCCAAGGAGACCTGTTGATGACATCGCCCTCGCCGGACAGCGCCACGCACCAGCCATTGGCCGGCGTGCGCGTGCTCGACCTGACGCGCCTGCTGCCCGGCCCGGCCGCCACGCGGCACTTGGCCGACCTCGGCGCTGAAGTCATCAAGATCGAAGACCCCGGCCCCGGCGACTACGCCCGCGACATGATGCGCACCTCCGCTGACCGCGCGGCCGAACGCCCGAGCCTGTTCTTCCGCTCGCTCAATCGCGGCAAGACCGAAATGCGGCTCGACCTGAAACGCGCCGAAGACCGCGACGCGCTCATCGAACTCGTACGCCACGCCGACGTGCTGATCGAGAGCTTCCGCCCCGGCGTCATGGCGCGCCTCGGCGTCGGCTGGGACACGCTGCGCGCGGCCAACCCCGCGCTCGTCATGTGCTCCATCAGCGGCTACGGCCAGGACGGCCCGCTCGCGCAAGCCGCCGGCCACGACATCAACTACGTCGGCTATGCGGGCATGCTCGATCAGCTTGCCAGCGCGGATGGCACGCCCATCGTCCCGAACGTGCAGATCGGCGACCTGCTGGGCGGCGCGCTCACGGCGGTGGTCGGCATCCTGGCTGCGCTGGTCGACGCGCGCGCCACGGGCCGAGGCCGCTACGTCGATGTATCGATGACGGATTCGGTGTTCGCGCACAACCTGATGGCGTTCTTTGCCGTGGGCACGCGCGGCAAGGCCAGCCCCGCGGGCACCGATCTGCTCAATGGCGGCGTGCCGTGCTACGGCGTATATCGCACGGCGGACGATCGCTTCATGGCCGTCGGTGCGCTCGAATTGAAGTTCTGGCAGGCGATGTGCGATGTCATCGAAAAGCCCGAATGGAAAGAGCGGCACTGGGCGCTCGGCCAGCGCGTCGGCGGCGATGACGCACGCGCCATTCGCGACGAACTTGCTGCGCGCTTCCTGACCGCCACCCAAGCCGAATGGACCGCGCGTTTTGCCGATGCCGATTGCTGTGTCACGCCCGTGCTGCGCATGGAAGAAGCGCTGCAACATCCGCTCTTTGTCGAGCGCAACAGCGTGGTGAAGGAGAACGGCGAGCCCGTGCAGCTTGCCTTGCCGCTACGGTTTGCCGATTGACGAATCGGCGCGATCCTGCGCGTCGAGCGCATCGAGCAGCCGCCCGGCTTCTTCCAGCTGGTGCTGGCTGAATACGCGGATGCCATGTTGGCGCAGCAGCGCCGCCGTCACGCCCTCGCCTTCCTGCAACTGGCTGGAAAACGTCCCGTCGTAGAGAAACGCAGAACCGCAAGACGGGCTCCGCTCGGTAAGCACGGCGACTTGCACGCCGGCCGCCTGCGCCGCTTCCAGTGCGCGTTGCGCGCCTTCGAGAAACGCTTGGGTGACATCGTGGCCGTGGTGTTCGACGACACGGGCTGCGCCGCGCAGTACCGCCGCGCCACCCCCCTCGCCGTGAATTTCCGCGGGCAGACGCGGCACCGGCAAACCGCCGGCCATCTCCGGGCACATCGGCACGATGCGCCCTTCCATCTGCCAGCGCGCCAGGATGCCGCCCTCGGTGGCGACCGTGCCGCCGTCATAGCGCACCGGCTGGCCCAGCAGGCAGGCACTCACCAGCACGCGTTGCATGATCTGCGGCTCTGGGTTAGCGGCGCTCGCGGCGGATCATCCCCACCACGAGCGTCAGCGACAGAATCACCAGCCAGATCAGCGACCACACCGGCACCGACAGGCCCAGCACCGGCGGCATTGGCCCGACGCACAGACCATCGGCTTCGAACACCTGCGGCAACCATTTGGCAGTCGGCAGCGCGTTGACCCAGTTCTCGATCGGGTCGATGCCGCACGTTGCCTTGGGGTTCAGCAGCAGCGATACGTGGTACCCCGCGACGCACAGGCCGGCCAGCCCGGACAGCATCGCCAGCCCGTGCCACAGCAGCCGCGTGGCCGACGACAGGGCCGCCAGCAGCGAGAACACACCAATGCCCAGGAAAGCAAACCGCTGCAGGATGCACAGCGGGCACGGCTGCAGCCCCTCGACGTGCTGCAGGTACAGCGCATAGCCGACCACCCCGAAGGAGATCACGGCAATCAGCAGGAAAAAGGCGCGCGAGTTGGCTTGCATGGCGGCGTCAGTACAGAGGAGTCGTGGAGAAAAGTTGGCGGATTATCGCACCGCAACGGCACACGCATTTTCAAATGGCACGAGCGATACCGTAGTGAAATTTTGAACGATCAAGCCTCGAGCGCCCGCACCCGATCGATGGCCTGTTCAATGCGCTCGACGGCAATGACCTCCAGCCCATCGATTGCCTGCTTTGGGGCGTTGGATTTCGGGATCACGGCAATCGAGAAGCCCAGCTTGGCGGCTTCCTTCAACCGCTCCTGGCCGCGCGGCGTCGGGCGGATCTCCCCGGCCAGGCCGATCTCGCCGAACACCACCAGCCCGCGTGGGAGCGCCTTGTTGCGCATCGACGAATGGATGGCCAGCAGCACGGCCAGATCCGCCGCGGGCTCGGTAATCTTCACGCCGCCCACCGCGTTCAGGAACACGTCCTGGTCAAAGCACGCAATGCCGGCGTGGCGGTGCAGCACCGCCAGCAACATCGCCAGCCGATTCTGCTCCAGGCCCACCGCCAGGCGGCGCGGGTTCGGCACGTTGGCCGTATCCACCAGCGCCTGGATTTCCACCAGCAGCGGCCGCGTGCCCTCCTGCGTCACCAGCACGCACGAGCCCGGCACCACCTGTTCGTGCTGCGACAGGAAGAGCGCCGACGGATTCGCCACGCCACGCAGGCCGCGCTCCGTCATCGCAAACACGCCCAGCTCGTTGACGGCGCCGAAACGGTTCTTGAACGCCCGCACCAGCCGGTAGGCGGAATGCGTATCGCCCTCGAAATACAGCACCGTATCGACAATGTGTTCGAGCACACGGGGGCCTGCCAGCGCGCCTTCCTTGGTCACATGGCCAACGAGAATGGTCGTCACATCCAGCCGCTTGGCAATGCGCGTCAACTGCGCCGCGCATTCCCGCACCTGGGCCACGGAGCCTGGCGCCGAGGTCAGCGCCTCGGAATACAGCGTCTGGATCGAATCGATGACGACGACTTCCGGCTTTTCCGTTTCGATCGTCGCCTGGATGCGCTCCAACTGGATCTCCGCCAGCAGCGCAAGGTTCGGGCTTTCGATGCCCAGGCGACGCGCACGAAGCGCGATCTGTGAGCCGGACTCCTCGCCGCTCACGTACAACACCCGCCGATCGGCCGACAGGTTGGACAGCGCCTGCAGCAACAGCGTCGATTTGCCGATCCCGGGATCGCCGCCGATCAGCACAACACCGCCGCTGACGAGGCCACCGCCCAGTACGCGGTCAAATTCGTCTATGCCGCTGGAGAAGCGCGGCACATCCACCGCGTCGATGTCCGACAGCTTGCGCACCGTCGCGCTGGAGGCGAGCGACTGGAAGCGCGCGCCGGCGCCGGACGTCGGCTGCGCGACGGTTTCCACCAGCGTGTTCCACTGCTGGCAATTCGGGCACTGCCCCGCCCACTTCGGTGCCGTGCCACCACATTCGGTGCACGTATAGACCGTCTTGCTCTTGGCCAAACAACCCCCTGCTTACGGCGCCGCGCATGGGCGACCGCCGCTTGATCTTTGTATTGACGATGCGGCGCTCAGGCAGCCTTGCCCAGGTCGCCGGCCTCTGCCGTGCCGACGGGCTCGACCAATACCGGCACGCGCGGCGCCAGTGCGCACATCAGCTCATAGCCAACCGTGCCGGAGGCCTGTGCGACGTCGTCGATCGGCAAGCCCTCGCCCCACAGCGTGACGGGCGTGCCGACACGCGCCTCGGGCACGCCGGCCAGATCCACGGTGATCATGTCCATCGACACGCGGCCCACGATGTGCGTGCGCACGCCGTCGACCAGCACCGGCGTATGGTTGCCGTCCCAGCCCGGCGCATGGCGCGGGTAGCCGTCGGCATAACCGCACGCGACCACGCCGATGCGCATCGGGTGCTCCACGGTAAAGCGCGAGCCGTAACCGATCGTCGCGCCCGGCTGCAGATCCTGGATGGCGATCAGCTCGCTCTTGAGCGACATGGCGGGCATCAGGCCTGTGCCGTCAATATCCGCCGCCACGCCCGTCGGCGATGCGCCGTACATGATCACGCCTGGGCGCACCCAGTCGCGATGCGCCTTCGGATGCCACAGCGTGGCCGCGGAGTTGGACAGCGACGCTTCGCCCGGCAAACCTTGCGTGGCGCGCTCAAACGCCGTGAGTTGATGCTCGATGCCACGCGGGCCGTCGGCATCCGAAAAATGCGTCATGTGGACGATCGTGCCGACGCCTGAAATGGCGCGGGCGCGCTCCCATGCGGCGCGGTAGGCGGCGGGAGCGAAGCCGAGTCGGCTCATGCCCGTATTGATCTTGAGCTGCACGCTGGTGGGCCCTTTCAGGCGCGCCAGTTCCAGCATGCGCAGTTGCTCTTCGCAGTGGACGGTGGTCGTCAGGCGGTACTGCTCGACGATGGCCAGGTCTTCCGGCTTGAAAAAGCCTTCGAGCAGGAGGACCGGCCCCTGCCAGCCGAGTTGGCGCAGGCGGACGGCCTCGTCCAGATCGAGCAGACCGAAACCGTCGGTCTGGCGCAGGCCTTCATACACGCGTTCGATACCGTGGCCGTACGCGTTGGCTTTGACGACAGCCCACACGCGCGAGTTGGGCGCATGACGGCGGGCAATCTGGAGATTATTGGCAAGTGCTGGGCCGTGGATGACGGCCTGGATGGGTCTTGGCATGACGGCAAACCTGCAAAACGTGAATGCGATGGCGCGCTCGTGGCGCGGCGTCGGTGCTGCAGTGCAACAGGCAAATTGACTGTGCGGAGGCCGGTGCGCCCGGCCTCACGCGGTGAGCGTTCTATTTGACCACAGGACACCAACTGGTTCGCGCCTGTCATCAGCATGCTCAGAAAGAAAGTGCGCCGCCGTCACCGGAAGCGCACAAGTTTCATGATATAAAGCCGTTCAATTTAGGCATGGGAAAACCGTCGTGATGCGCAGCCAGCATGAGGAAAGTTGGGCACCAGCCACTTCTCTTTGCGCGATGGCGTCACATCGGGTTTGAGCATGCAAACAGGCGAGACCAAAACAAACTGCGGGCGGAACGCATGGCCCGAACGCCTGTCAGTGAAGATTCCCACGGTTGTCCGGCGGTGCGCGGCTTGCAGCACCGAACGGGCTCCGTCCAAGGGAACCACAATCAGGGGAGCCCACGCGGGCGCTGGCTTCAATGCCGCCACCGCGCACCTGTGCGCTGCGCGGCCACTCAGCCGACGCACCGCTTGGCCGGCACCCCCCGGAGGGCGCTTCCGGGAGCTGGCACGCTGCCGGCAAGACGTGAAGACGAACATGGCACCGCGGTCTACGGGGACGAATTCGAAGGTATGAAGAAGGGTTTTTACACCATCATGGCGGCGCAGTTTTTTTCGTCGCTCGCTGACAATGCGCTGCTCATTGCCGCCATCGCCCTTCTCACAGAGATGCATGCGCCGCAGTGGATGACCCCGCTGCTCAAATTGTTCTTCGTACTCTCTTACGTTCTACTTGCCGCCTTCGTGGGCGCATTTGCCGACTCCCGCCCCAAAGGCAAGGTGATGCTCATCACCAATGCCATCAAGCTGGTTGGTTGTGGCGTGATGCTCACCGGCCTGCATCCGTTGCTCGCCTATGGTGTGGTCGGCTTCGGTGCGGCGGCATATTCGCCGGCCAAGTACGGCATCCTTACCGAACTCCTCCCCCCTGAAAAGCTGGTCGCGGCCAATGGATGGATCGAAGGCCTGACCGTCGGCTCGATCATCCTCGGCACCGTGCTAGGTGGGGCCTTGATCTCCAACCATGTCTCGGCATGGCTGCTGTCGTTCGACATTCCTGGGCTTGAGCGCATCGATACACCGGCCGAAGCGGCCATGCTGGTGATCATGGTGATCTACCTGATCGCGGCGCTGTTCAACACGCGCATTCCCGATACCGGCGCACGCTATCCGCAGCAGGAAAAGAATCCGGTACGTCTCATTTCCGAGTTTGCCGACTGCTTCAACGCCCTGTGGCACGACAGGCTGGGCCAGATTTCCCTGGCGGTGACGACGCTGTTCTGGGGAGCGGGCGCCACGCTGCAATTCATCGTGCTGAAGTGGGCAGAGCAATCGCTGGAGCTGAACCTCTCGCAGGGTGCCATTCTGCAGGCCGTGGTCGCCGTAGGGGTGGCCGCGGGCGCCATGGCTGCCGCCGTGAAGATCCCCCTGCGCCGGTCGCTCGACGTGTTGCCAGTGGGCGTGGCAATGGGCGCGGTCGTCATGCTGATGGCGTTCTACACCAAGCACACGATTCCCGAAATCACATTCCACATCGGCCACATGAAGCTGCCGCTGTACATGATGATCGCCTACCTGTTCCTGATGATCGTGGGTGCGATGTCGGGCTTCTTCGTGGTGCCGATGAACGCGCTGCTGCAGCACCGCGGGCACGTGCTGCTCTCCGCCGGCCACTCGATTGCGGTGCAGAACTTCAATGAAAACGTCTCGGTGCTGCTGATGCTGTGCCTCTACGCGCTGCTCATCAAGCTCAATGTGTCGGTGGGCGTGGTGATCGTGTCGTTCGGCATCTTCGTCTGCCTGACGATGGCGCTGGTCATGCGCCGGCATCGCATCAACGAGAAACTGTTCCACACCGCCGCGCTCATCGGCGAAGACAAGCACCACTGACACAGTGCCCGCCCCGCCGGCGGACAGCTACTGGCCGCCACGCTCCGCGTAGATCTTGCGCGCCAGGCAGAGGTCTTCCCAGGCACGCGCCTTGTCGGTCAGCGTACGCAGCAGGTAGGCCGGGTGATAGGTCACCACCACGGGCACGCCTTCCACGTCATGCACCGTGCCGCGCAGCTTGCCGACAGGCGTCTGCGTCTGCAGCAGGTTCTGCGCGGCAACGCGGCCTAGCACGACGATGATGCGCGGCTTGACCAGCGCAATCTGACGCTTGAGATACGGATCGCACATCGCTGCTTCGTCTGGCTCCGGGTCCCGATTGCCGGGCGGGCGGCACTTGAGCACGTTGGCGATGAACACGCCCTTCTCGCGCGACAGGCCGATCGATCGCAGCATGCTGTCGAGCAGCTTGCCGGCCTGGCCGACAAACGGCTCGCCCTGCTTGTCTTCCTGCTCACCCGGCGCCTCGCCGATCAGCATCCATTCCGCCTCGCGATCGCCAACGCCGAAAACGGTGTTCGTGCGACGCTCGCAGAGCTTGCACGATGTGCAGTTGGAAACGGCAGCTTCGAGCTGTGCCCAGTCGAACGCGGCGATGCGCTGGGCGCGTGGTGCAGCCGTGTCCGATAACGCGTGCATGACAGGCGGTTCACCTCGCACGGGCACGGACTCGGCCGCAACAAACGAATCGGCTTCCACCTCTACGGCAACCGGCTCGGCGGCGGCGACCTCGACGGCCTCCAACCCGGCCGGCTCAGCCCCGCGCAAGGTCCATTCGGTCGAAACGCCCAGCGCTTCGAGCATTCGGGATCGACGATTCATGCTGCCTCCACCCCGCTCGCCTCGCACACCATGCGCATGACGAGGGCATCTTCGCGCGCGTTGTTCTCGGCCGGGTAATAGCGCTTGCGCCGGCCGATCTCGGCAAACCCGACACGGTGATACAGCGCAATCGCGCCGGTATTGGATGGGCGCACTTCCAGCAGCAGGCTGCCGAAGCCATGCGACAACGTGAGCGCCGCGGCCAGGCGCAGCAGCCAACGGCCAAGCCCTTGCTGTTGCCACGCCGGCGCAACGGTTACGTTGAGCAGGTGCATCTCGTCGACCACCGGCATGAGGATCAGGTAGCCCGCGACCTCGTTGCCGCCATCACGCAACACAATGCCGAGGTGCCCGGACTTGAGCGAATCCTCAAAGTTGCCGCGTGACCAGGGAAACGTGAACGCCACCTGCTCGAGCGCCGCAACGCCAGCCACATCGAGTGCCGTCATGCGCTCCGCCCGCCAGCCCGCAGGCAACGGCGCTTGCGTGATGACGCGGGCCAACGTGCTCTCGATCAGGCTCATGGCTGGGCACCTGCTGCAGCGGCCTCGGCCAGCTGCACCGCCTGCCGCTCTTCAATGGTGAGCGCAACCTTGTCACGCACATAGAGCGGCGCCGCGTCTTCGGGTCGGACCGTATGGCCGGCTGCCAGAAGGCGCAGACCCACGGCGATGATCTCGCGGGCGTGCGGCGCGACTTCGGGCAACACAGCCTCGGCGCCTGCGGCAATGCTTAACTGATCGCCGAACACCGCGGCGGCATTGCCTGCCAGCCAGTACCGCTGCGACGGCGCGGCAACGCTCTGCGGCCCGCTCACCTGGATGGCGGAAAGCGCATGCCACCCCGAGGCATCCTGCGCCGCATCGGCGGGCACGAAGCTGGCCCAGTAGCACTCGTCCATGCGCGCATCGAGTGCGATGGTCACGGCTGTGCCGGTGGGCAATGTTGTGCGCGTCTGTTCCGCGCAGGCGACGAGCGAGTTGACCGGCACGACAGGCAAGTCCGCACCAAAGGCCAAACCCTGCGCCACGCCACACGCTGTGCGCAGGCCAGTAAACGAACCAGGGCCAGCGCCAAAGGCAATCGCCGCGCAATCGGCCAGGGCGATGCCCGCCTCGGCCAGCAATTCGGAGGCCGCGGGCAGCACGCGGCTACTGGAGCGCGGGCCAGTGTGTTCATGTCGGAACAGCGTGCGCGTGCCGTCACCAAGGGCGACGGAACAGAACTCGGTGGAGGTGTCGAAAGCAAGAATCCAGGGCATGGCGGCATTGTAACGGCTGGTGTGGCGCCCGAAGGCGCAAACCCGTGGCCGCCGACGGGGAAACCGAGCGAAAAATCGACCCGAAAACCGAAGCCGTCCTCGAATTCAAACGGCCCGGCCGACCAACCCCGGCGCTATCATCGCCTGACCATTGTTTTCAGCCGGGAATCATCATGAGCGACCTGCAAGCCCGTTTCGACCAAGCCCAAATCGACGTCAAGGGCCTCTCCGAGCGCCCCGCCAACATGACGCTGCTGCGTCTGTACGCGCTGTACAAGCAAGGCGCCGAAGGCGACGCGCACGGCGACAAGCCGGGCTTTACCGACATCGTCGGGCGCTACAAGTTTGAGGCGTGGGAAGGCTTGAAAGGCACGTCGCAGGACGAAGCCAAGCAAAAGTACATCGACCTCGTCGAAGAACTGAAGAGCGGCGCAACGACCTGATCGTCGAATCGCCAACGAAGAACCGGGCCCCGTGCCCGGTTTTTTATTGCGCTGCAGGAATGGCGGACGGCAGCTCGCGGCGGCGCATGCGCCATGCAGCCAGCACGGCCAGTGCGCACAGCGTGCCGAGAAAGACGAAGGTCTCGTCAAAGGCCAGGATGCGCGCCTCCGGGTCGACTGCCGCACCGTGCACCGTTTCGATACCGCGCGTGGCGAGCCGCCATTGCAGAAAAATGCCCGTAGCCGACACGCCGATCGCCCCGCCTAATTGGCGCAGGAAATTGACGGCGCTGGAGCCTTGCGCGATCAACGTGAAATCGACACCGCGCATGGCGCCAAGGCTCAGCGATGGCAGCACGAAACCGAGCCCAACCCGCCCGATGACGGCGATGGCGATCAGCAGCAGATAGCTCGTTGCCCGGGTGTTGGTGGCCATCAGGAAAAACGACAGCGCCAGGGCCGCCAGCCCGAACGACACCAGTCGGAAAGGCTCGATGCGATTGGTCAGGCGCCCAGCCAGCATGATCGTCACGGCCAGCACGAGGCCGGCCGGCAGCAGCACCAGCCCGGCGCGCGACGGCGCATAGGCCAGCGCCACCTGCATATACACGGGCACAAGGTACGTCGAACCGTACAGCCCTGCCCCGTAGATGAAAGCCACGACTGCCCCCATCGCAAACTGCCGGTAGCTGAACAGCCGCAGGTTCAGCAACGGCGACTCCACCCGCCGCTGCCAGAACACGAAGCCCGCCAGGCACACGCCCGACACGAGCATCAGCACAACGCCATGCGTCACATCGCCGTGCAGCGCGACCAGTCCGTTGAGCAGCGTGACGGTCGCACCGCCGATTAGCAGCAGGCCACGCCAATCGAGCGGCTTGGGCTCTCCTGCCATCGACGAGTTGATGGCCATGAAGCGCCGCGCCATCGCCCAGCCGATCAGCGTGAACGGCATCACCACGAAGAAGATCGAGCGCCAGCCGAACAATTCCACCAGGAAACCGCCCACGCTCGGGCCCACGGCGGGTGCCAGCACGACGCCAAAACCGAACAGGCCGAACGCCTTGCCCTGCTCGCGCTCGGGAAACACGCGCAGGATCAGGATGTTGGGCAGCGGCTGCATGATGCCGGCCGCAATCCCTTCCACGACGCGCATGGCGATCATTACTTCGTAATTGGGCGACAGGCCACCCGCCAGCCCGCCGACGCCCAGCAGCAGCAACGCGCCGATAAACGTGCGACGCAGCCCGAAACGCAGCAGCAGCCACGGTGTCAGCAGCATCGACAACGTCATCGCCACCATGAAACTCGCCGACACCCACTGCGCGCGCTCCTGCCCGAGCACGAAGTGCCGGCTCAGGTCCGGAATCGCCACATTCACGATGGTGGCGGAGATGACGGACGACACCGCACCCACCATCAGCGTGAAGAGAACGAGCCATTTGAAGCGCTCGCCGTAACGCGCGCGCAGCGCCTCCAGGGTGGGCGTGAATGTCGTCATGGTCTCGTTGTCGTGATGTGTGAGACGACCAGGGTGCAGGCAGAGCAAACCCGGCCGGCGCCTCCTCCAGCGCCGGCCGGGCAAGACACGTCAGCCGAGGCGGCCGGTGGCGGCGATCTCCCGGATGCGGCGTACGGTGTCGATGTCGGATTCGCGGTAGGCGGATTTGACGATCTCGGCGTAGCGCGTGTCGCCGGTTTCATCGGCATTGGGCAGCGTCGTGTCGTAGACGAAGCGGATGAACGCGGCGTTGGCCTCGTTGCTCTCGATTGTCATCGTCAGCGACCCGCCGGCGTGTTCGCCGGTGGCTGCGGTGGTGTAGGTCACGCGCTTGTGCGGCTCGAGCGTCACGCGATCCTGGATGCGCGCCTTGCCGAAAACGAGTTCGCGCTCGACCCAGCCTTCGCCTTCAGCGGTGATGATGCATGCGTCCAGGCTTTCGACAAATTCGGTTTGCTCGCGCACGCGCAGCACCAGACCTTGCCAGATCTGGTTCAGGGTGAGCGTGTCGATGAGGGGGTTCAGTGGATCGTTGACTTCCACCAGGTGTTCAAAGCGCAAAGCGGCCTCCGCAAGATTTCGTGACATTATCGCGCGGCGCGGGCGACCTTGCGCCAAATGAAAAAACGCCGGCGGGTTGCCCCAACCGGCGTTTCCGTTGCGCACTTTAAGCGTCGCTTAAAAATCGTTCACGGTCCGTAGCGAGCGACCCGAGGTTGGCGCGAGAAGCGCAGCCGTACATGAGTACGGCGAGCATCGCAGGGCCAAGATCGGGCCGCGCAGTAGGACTGTGAGCGATTTTTTTTAGATTTCTTCGTACAGCGGCAGGGTCAGGAATTCCGCAAAGTCTTCCGACGTCGACATCTGTTCGAAGATCACTGCAGCGCGGTCAAAGTGGCCCACCGCGCCCGTCTCCTTCACCTTGGCCAATTCTTCCGGGATCAGCTTGCGCACCAGTTCGGCCGTGACCTTGGTGCCGTCTTCCAGCTTGCCCTTGGGCGAGCGGATCCACTGCCACACCTGCGAGCGGGAGATTTCCGCCGTGGCGGCGTCTTCCATCAGGTTGTGGATTGGCACGCAACCGTTGCCAGCCAGCCAGGCACCCAGGTAGTGGATGCCGACGTTGATGTTCATGCGCAGGCCAGCTTCGGTGATCGGCGTTTCCGGCTGGAAGTCCAGCAGGTCCGCAGCCTTCACTTCCACGTCCGGGCGTTGCTTCTCGAACTGGTTCGGCTTGTCGCCCAGCACTGCCACGAATTCCTTCATGGCCGGCTCGACCAGGCCCGGGTGCGCCACCCAGCCGCCATCGTAGCCGTCGGTCGCATCGCGCTTCTTGTCGCCGATGATGCCGGCCATGGCGATGGCGTTCTTCTCCGGATCGTTCTTGATCGGGATCAGCGCGCTCATGCCGCCGATGGCGGGCGCACCGCGCTTGTGGCAGGTCTTGAGCAGCAGCAGCGCGTAGGCGCGCATGAACGGCGAGGTCATCGTCACCTTGGCGCGATCGGCCAGGCAGAAGTTCTTGTCGACCTTGAACTTCTTGATGCACGAGAAGATGTAGTCCCAACGGCCGGCGTTCAGGCCTGCGCTGTGCTCACGCAGTTCGTACAGGATTTCTTCCATCTCGAACGCGGCGAGGATGGTTTCGATCAGCACAGTGGCCTTGATCGTGCCTTGCGGCAGGCCGATCTCGTTCTGTGCCATCACGAAGATGTCGTTCCAAAGGCGCGCTTCCAGATGGCTTTCCATCTTCGGCAGGTAGAAGAACGGGCCGGCGCCACGCGCGATCTGCTCCTTTGCGTTGTGGAAGAGGAACAGCGCAAAGTCGAAGATGCCGCCGGACACGCGCTCGCCGTCGATCAGCACATGCTTCTCGTCCAGATGCCAGCCGCGCGGACGCACCTGCAGCGTGGCGATCTTGTCGTTGAGCTTGTAGGTCTTGCCGTTCTGCTCCAGCGTCAGCGTGCGGCGGATGGCGGCCTTCAGGTTGACCTGGCCCTGGATCTGGTTGTGCCAGCTCGGCGAATTCGAATCTTCGAAGTCGGTCATGTAGCTGTCCGCGCCCGAGTTGAACGCGTTGAT
The DNA here is from genome assembly GCF_002256165.1 of Ralstonia sp. PBBBR1. Lineage (NCBI taxonomy): Bacteria > Pseudomonadati > Pseudomonadota > Betaproteobacteria > Burkholderiales > Burkholderiaceae > Ralstonia > Ralstonia sp. PBBBR1. The sequence continues at coordinate 375,896 of NZ_NKIL01000002.1, forward strand.
GACCATCTTGGCATCGACCGGGCCGGTGATTTCCACGCGGCGGCAATGCAGTGCCGGCGGGATCGGAGCAACCTTCCAGTCTCCTTCACGCACGGCCTTGGTTTCCGGCAGGAAATCCGGGCGCTCGCCGGCGTCCAGGCGCTTGGCGCGCTCGACACGGGCAGCCAGCAGCTCTTTACGACGCGGCTGGAAGGCACGGTGCAGCTTGGCGACCAGCGCCAGCGCTTCGGGGGTCAGAATGTCTTCATAGGCCGGCAGAATCTCAGCCTTGATCTCCATGCCTTGGGGCAGCGTGAGCGCCATGGTTGTTCTCCAGAGGATGATGTGAGGGTTGAACGCGCTTTGGTCTTACTTTGGCCCTATGGCTGGGCCGATTCAATGCAATGCCTTACGTTGCTTGTGTTGCCTGCACGAACTGCAGCAGATCGCGCATATCGTGGCCGGCCGCGGTAGGCGCCACGTCGAGTGCCTCGGGCGGATGCCCCAGGCGGTTGATCCAGAACGTTGTGAAGCCGTACCACGTCGCGCCGCAGGCATCCCAGCCATTGGACGAGACAAACAGAATCTGTTCCGCCGGCACACCAAACGCTTGTGGCGCCAGCGCATAGGCCTGCGGCGCGGTCTTGTAGAGCTTGACCGCGTCGACCGACAGCACGTGATCGAACAGCCCGGACATGCCGGCACTCTTCACGGCAATGTCGAGCATCTGCGGGTTGCCGTTGGAGAGGATGCCCAGCGGCAAGCCCATCTCACGCAGGCGGCGCAGCGCGGGCACGTTCTCGGGAAACGCGGACAGGCACGCATATTCGCGCATCAGCGTGGCTTCGTCATGGGCGGAAAGCTCTACGCCCAGGCGTGCCGCCGCATAGCGCAGCGCATCGACGGTGATGTCCCAGAACGGCTTGTAGTGTTCACCCGAGGGGCCGGCCAGCGAGCGGATGCGCGTGTAGTCGATCTGCTTGTCGCGCCACAGCACCGACAGTGCTTCGCCCTTGCCGGCAAACAGTTGCTCGGCGCGCGCGGCCACGGAATACACGTCGAACAACGTGCCATAGGCATCGAACACCACCGCGCGAATCGAACGCATCAGAAGCTCCACGGACCCGAAGGCTACCCGCTCGTACGTTCCATTACGCAGAACGCCTTGCCGACCTTCGCAACGAGGGCCATTGTAGAAAAGCTGACGCACCGCACAAAGACGGCAATGGTCACTTGATCTTTAACTTTTACCAATGGAATGACGAGTGATAACCTTTATATTCGTCACAATCCCGCAGGCCCCGGTTGCCACGGTATACATTAGGCATGGATCATTTCAAGCAGCTCGAAACCTTTGTCGCCGTCGCCACACGCGGCAGCTTGTCCGCCGCCGCCGCCGCGGAGGGCGTGGCGCCTGCCATCATCGGGCGCCGCATCGACGCGCTGGAGGAGCGCCTGGGCGTAAAGCTGCTCGTGCGCACCACGCGGCGCATCACCCTCACGTTCGAGGGATCGGCGTTCCTGGAAGATTGCCAACGTATTCTCAATGACCTGCACAACGCCGAGGCCAGCGTCTCGGCCGGTGGCGTAAAAGCCAGCGGGCACCTGCGCGTGACCGCCCCGGCCGGTTTTGGCCGCCGCCATGTCGCGCCGATGGTGCCGGACTTCATCGAGACGCATCCCGATGTCTCGATGACGCTGGACCTGGGCGACCGTGTCGTCGACCTGGTCAACGAAGGCTTCGATTGCGCGATCCGCCTGGGCGACCTGCCCGATTCGAGCCTCGTTTCGATCCGCCTGTGGGAAAACCGCCGCGTGGTGGTGGCTGCGCCGTCGTACCTGGAGCGCCGCGGCGTTCCAACGCAGGTGGAGCAGCTTTCGACGCACAACTGTCTGGCCTTTGGCGCCAGTGCCAACGTGCAGCGCGGCTGGGTCTTCCAGCAAGGCGGCAAGGCCGTCACCGTCAAGGTGTCGGGCACGATGGAATGCACCGACGGCGCCGTGCTGCGCGAGTGGTGCCTGCAAGGCTATGGCCTGGCGTGGCGCTCATGGTGGGAGGTCGGACACGACATTGCCACGGGCAAGCTGGTCACGGTGCTCGATGCCTTTGAAGCGCCGCCGATTGGCATCCATGCGGTGTTTCCGCAGCGCAAGCATCTGCCGCTGCGCGTGCGTCTTTTTATCGATTTTCTAAAGAACACGTATGGCAACCCGGCCTACTGGCGCCGGGCAGACGCCTTGATCGGGATGGATTAGCAATCACCCCGAGTGGGTGAAACGTCGCATGCGGCCTACAATCAAGACAAGAACATCTTCCCGCATACCACCTCAGGAGGCCGCATGTTCCAGCACATCCTCATCCCCACCGATGGTTCCGAGCTGTCGCGCAAGGCGGTGGCGGGCGCGCTCGACTTTGCCAAGACGCTGGGCGCGCGCCTGACGGCCTACACCTGCCTTGAGGAATACCCGTACACGCCGTTTTCCGAGATCGTTGTGGAGACACCGCAGGCGTTCAAGGAGCGGGTCGAAGCGCAGGCCCGCGTGGTCCTCAAGGACGTGGAGGACGCCGCCGTCAGCGCTGGTATTCGCTGCGACACCGACATGAGCTGCTTCGCCGTCCCGTACATGGGCATCATCGACGCGGCCGAACGCCATGGCTGCGACGTCATCTTCATGGCCTCGCACGGCCGGCGCGGGTTGGCCGGGCTGCTGCTTGGCAGCGAAACGCAGAAGGTGCTCACGCATACCGAGATTCCGGTGATCGTCTATCGCTGAAGCCTGCGGCGCTCCCGCTACGCAAGCCGCCCCGCCCCGGGGCGGCTCCTCTTTCTCTATCGGCCAAGACGAAAAAAAACCGCGCCGTTGAGGGAGCGCGGTTCGAGAGGCCGGCGTGTGGTCAGCACGGCCGGCCCGGGTACCTGGGTGCCGGATGCGTCGGCGGCCTCAGGCAACCTTCTTGGCTTGCGCCGTTTCTTCGAAGAATTGTTCGTCTTCGGTCGAGCCCTTGAGCGCCGTGGTCGACGCCTCGCGCTCGATGGTCTGCGTCACCGCGTCGAAGTAGCCCGTGCCGACTTCGCGCTGGTGCTTCACCGCGGTGAAGCCCTTTTCCGCCGCCTTGAATTCGGCCTCTTGCAGCTCCACGAAAGCGCTCATCTGGTTGCGGGCATAGCCGTAGGCCAGGTTGAACATCGAGTAGTTCAGGGCGTGGAAACCGGCCAGCGTGATGAACTGGAACTTGTAGCCCATTGCGCCAAGCTCCTTCTGGAATCGGGCGATCGTCACGTCATCCAGGTTCTTCTTCCAGTTGAACGACGGCGAACAGTTGTAGGCCAGCATCTTGCCCGGGAACTTGGCGTGAATGGCTTCCGCAAACTTCTTGGCGTATTCCAGATCCGGCTTGCCGGTTTCGCACCACACGAGGTCAGCCACTTCTGCGTAGGCCAGACCGCGCGAGATGGCCTGCTGCAGACCGGGCTTGGTGCGGTAGAAGCCTTCCACGGTGCGCTCTCCGGTGCAGAACGGCTTGTCGTTCTCGTCCACATCGGTAGTCAACAGGTCCGCCGCCTCTGCGTCGGTGCGGGCGATCAGCACGGTCGGCACGCCCATCACGTCGGCAGCCAGACGCGCGGCGACGAGCTTGCTCACGGCTTCACGGGTCGGCACCAGAACCTTGCCGCCCATGTGGCCGCACTTCTTCACGGCGGCCAACTGGTCTTCAAAGTGCACGCCCGCGGCTCCAGCCTCGATCATGGCCTTCATCAGTTCGAACGCATTCAGCACGCCGCCGAAACCGGCTTCTGCATCGGCCACGATCGGGGCGAAGAAGTCGATGTCGTCCTTGCCTTCCGACCACTGGATCTGGTCAGCGCGCTGGAACGTGTTGTTGATCTTCTTGACGACCTTGGGCACCGAATCCACCGAGTACAGCGACTGGTCCGGATACATCTCGCCGTTGCTGTTGGCATCGCCCGCAACCTGCCAGCCCGACAGATAGATCGCCTTCAGACCAGCCTTGACCTGTTGCATGGCCTGGTTGCCCGTCAGTGCGCCGAGCGCGTTGACGAAGGGTTCGTTGTTGATCAGGTTCCACAGCTTTTCGGCACCACGCTTGGCCAGCGTATGTTCGATCTGCAGCGAACCACGCAGGCGCACGACGTCTTCAGCGGTGTAACCACGCTTGATGCCCTTCCAACGCGGGTTGGTATCCCATTCCTTCTGCAGCTTTTGCACTTCGAGTTCGCGTGACATCGCACTCTCCTGTTTGATCGCATCCATCAAATAAAAACCGGTATCTCACTCTGCGCCTTGAGCCGCTGGCGCCTTCTTGGGGCGCTGCTGGTTGGCTCAAGTCATATGTCTTATATAAGAGTGTAGAAAGGGCGGGTGCAGCGCAACAAGGAGAACATGTGTGGAGGCAGAAGTTTTTATTCTCTATTTTTCAAATACTTACGAACCATATTTCATGATGCGGAAAGATTTTTTCTATCATGAAAGGCAGGGATGCTGCCGCGCGGTGCGAATTTTTGCGGACCAAAACCCCTTTCCGCATTATGAAAAATCGTGGATATCTCTGCATCACATCGCGGTGCCACAAAAAACGCCGCAGATGCGGCGTTCAGGATGGCGATGATCGCGTGTGCGCTCAGGACGGGCGCTCTAAGTCCGCCAACACATCCCACTGCAGAAGATCCGGCGCCTTGCCCCGCAGGGCCGCTGTTACGAACAGATAAATCGCATCGATGAAACCCGCCCGAAACTCGCGCGGCAGGGCATGCGTGATGCCGTCGATTTTCGAGCGTAGCCGCATAGCCACAAAGGGCCGGCCGGCACGCGCATCAACGTGCGTACGGCAAAGAAAATCCTTGGCTGCGAGGGCGCCCGATTGGTAGTGCCGTAGCGCGTTCAACGTGCACCTCCGTAAAACGGATGCCAGGGGATGCAAGACGGTGGGGAAGGATAAGACGCGGGGCGATGCCCGCTTGATGCGATAGACATGACGTCTCCTAGATGAAGAGGCCAGCCGCTCGCTGCTAAACGAGGGTGGCGGGCCTGACGACGGCGTTAGCAGACCGGCCATCTAGAAACCGGCAGACCCGAAGGTCTCACCGCCCGGCCCGCCATGAAGCATAGGCGTGCGCAAGCACCGGACATTGTCCGTCTAGATGGCACATCTGGTGGGCTGCTAAACCCGGCTGCTCGAATGAACAGCGCGCGAATTATATCGCGCGCCCCTCCCCCTCAAAATCGGAATCAGCCTCGAGACAATCGATGCGCCACCCAATCTCCGCCCGTGATGACGGGGCGCCCCGCAATGTGCTGCGGGCTGACCGGATAGACAATGCAGTCGACCGGTTCGCTGCCCAGCATGACGGCGTGGTTCTCCCGCAGGAACAGCGCATCGCCGCCGGGGTAGACCTCTTCGATCTCGTCCAGCACGGGAACGAGTGCCGCGTCGATGCGATACACATCGCCACGTACGGCGGTGCCGGTCGGGTCCAGCACGAGGCCGGGGTACGCACCAAAGTCGTACAGACGGCCGTGCAACGTGGCGGTACCGAGCAGCTCCGGTTCGGGAATACCGCGCTTGGCCGCGGCAAGGCGCAAATCATTCGCCTCACCGGCCCGCAGCGTGCCGTAGACGAAGACGTGGATGGCATTGGCGCGGGTCATTCGAGCATGTCCTGCGAAACGAGCACGCCGTCTTCGTCGGCATAGATCCACTCGCCAGACTGGATGTACGCGCCCGGCATCTGCACGCCGACTTCCCGCTGCCCAGCATTCTTCTTGATGCTCTTGCGCGGGTGCACGGCCAGTGCGTGGATGCCGACGTTGCATTCGGCCAGCTCGCGCGTATCGCGCACGCAGCCGTTGAGCAGAATGCCCTCCCAACCGTTCTCTTCGGCCAGCTTGCCGAGGTTGCCGCCCACCAGCGCACAGCGCAGCGAGCCACCCCCGTCGATCACCAGCACGCGGCCGGCGCCCTGTTCTTCCAGCGCGGCGCGTACCAGGCCGTTGTCTTCAAACACCTTGAGCGTGGAAGCCGGGCCGGCAAACGCGGCGCGCTTGCCGAAGCTGCGGAACACCGGCGTGAGCACGCGCAGGCTTCCATACACCAGCTTGTCTTCGTGCATGTCGCACAAGTCAGTTACGGGAATCATCGTCATGGCAATGGTGGATGGGCGTTGGCGAAAGCAAGAAATGAAAGCGGAATCAACTGCGTGACTGTGCACGCAACGAATCGATCGTCGCGCGTGGGCTGATGATGTTCGGATCGGTCTGCACCTCGATGATGCTCGCCACAGGCGCGGCAAGTGCCGTCTCCACCGCAGACTGGAAGCCTTCAAGCGAGCGCACCGTATGCCCTTCGGCGCCGTAGGCTCTGGCCAATGCGGCGAAGTCCGGGTTGCGCAGCTCGGTACCGCTCACGTGCTCGGGGTACTCGCGTTCCTGGTGCATGCGGATGGTGCCGTACATGCCGTTGTTGACCACGATGAAGATCACCGGCGCGTTGTACTGCATGGCGGTGGCCAGTTCCTGGCCGTTCATCAGGAAGCAACCGTCACCGGCCATGCAGATGACGGGCGTGTCGGGGCTGACGATCTTGGCGGCCACCGCAGCGGGGGCGCCATAGCCCATCGCCCCGCTCGTGGGGGCGAGTTGCGTTCGCGAGCCTGCCGCCAGCGCACCGTATTGATAGAAGCGATGCAGCCACGTGGCGTAGTTGCCTGCGCCGTTGGTCAAGATGCTGTGGCGAGGCAGGCGCTCGCGCAGCCATTGCATGGCGCGGGCCATGTCGATGCCCTTGCCGCCAAACGGCGGTGGCACGATGTTGGCGCGGTAATCGGCATTGGCGGCTTCTGTCCAGGCGGACCAACGCGGCGGCGCATCAGGCGACACGCCATCCAGCGCTTCGGCAATCGCGGGCATCGACGCGTGGATCATCAGATCAGCCTGGTAGACGCGTCCCAACTCTTCCGCACCGGCGTGCACGTGGACGAGCGTCTGCTTCGGGCGCGGCACATCGAAGAGCGTGTAGCCCGAGGTCGTCATCTCGCCCAGGCGTGTGCCGATGGCAAGCACGACGTCGGCGTCTTTCACGCGCGCCGCGAGCTTCGGGTTGATGGCGATACCGACATCACCGGCGTAATTGGGGTGGCGGTTGTCGAACAGGTCTTGCCGACGGAACACGCAGCCTGCGGGCAGATTCCAGCGCTCGGCAAAGGCCTGCATGCGGGCGGCGGCTTGCGGCGTCCAGCCGGAACCGCCCAGCAGCAGCATCGGGCGCTCGGCGTCCTGCAGCAGCGTCTTCAGCCGGGCAAGATCATGCGGGCTGGGCCACGCCATCGCGCGGGCTTTCGTTGCCACCTCGGGCGGCACATCAGCCACGGTGGCGACGTCGGTCAGCATGTCTTCGGGCAGCGCCAGCACAACCGGGCCGGGGCGGCCGGCGGTGGCAGTCTGGAAGGCGCGTGCGATGTATTCGGGGATGCGTTCGACGCTATCGATCTGCGCGACCCACTTGGCCATCTGGCCGAACATGCGGCGGTAGTCGATTTCCTGAAACGCTTCCCGGTCGACGAAATCGCGGCCGACCTGGCCGATGAACAGGATCAGCGGCGTGGAGTCCTGAAACGCAGTGTGTACGCCAATGCTGGCGTTGGTGGCGCCCGGCCCGCGCGTGCAGAAGACGATGCCGGGGCGGCCGGTGAGCTTGCCGTACGCATCCGCCATGTTGGCCGCACCGCCCTCTTGCCGGCAGACGATGAAGCGTGCGCGGTCGCGGCGCTGATAAAAGCCTTCGAGCACAGACAGGTAGCTCTCGCCGGGCACGCCGAAGGCCATGTCGACGCCATGGGCCAGCAGTGCATCAACAAGAATCTGGCCGCCGTGGCGGGGCTCAACGACAAGGCTGGCGGGGCGTGCGGCTGGTGTCTCCATGGCGGGTGCTCTCGCTCTCGATCCGTTGACGACACGATGGATCATAGCGGAACCCGCCACTGCGGCGACTACATCTGCCGGAACAAATGCGCGTATTGCCGCGCGACGGGCAACGTCTCGGTGCGCCCGCGGATCTTCAGCCCCAGGCGGCCCAGCGACAGATGCACCGCGCTCGACACATGCGCCACGTTGACCACCGTACCGCGATGCACCTGCCAGAAGTGCTCGGGGTCGAGCTGGGTCAGCAGGTCACGCAGGCTGGTGCGGATGAGGGATTCGCCGCTGGCCGAAACCACGTTGACGTACTTGTCGGTCGCTTCCAGATAGATCACGTCATCCACGGGGATGAAGCGCACCTCCTGCCCGACCAGCGCCTTGATAAAGCGCAGATAGCCGCCCTGCGGCGTGGCACGCGTTTGCGCAGCGCCCTGCAGGCCGGCAAGACGCTCGACGAGTTCCGCCAGCGTCTGCGCGGGGTCCGTGGCAGCGGCGCTGGCGTTGCCGTTCGGGCGCGTGCCGAGCCGGTCCTTCAGCCGCTTGACGGTCTCGGCCAGCCGCTCGGTCTGCACGGGCTTGAGCACGTAGTCGACCGCGGCCTGCTCGAAGGCATCGAGCGCGAACTGGTCATACGCGGTGACGAACACCACCAGCGGACGCACATCCCGCTGCGATAGCTCGCGCGCGACATCAATGCCCGACAACCCTGGCATGCGGATGTCGAGAAAGACCACATCTGGGGCCTGGCCCTGGGCTGCATCGTCAACCACGTCGAGCGCGGATTGCCCATCGTGCACGGCCGGCAGCAACGTGGCCTCGGGCCATAGCGCTGCCAGTTCAGCGACGAGGTTCTCAGCCAGTGCCGGTTCATCGTCGGCAATCAGCAAGCGTGGGGAAGCAGGCATCGATCAGGTTCCGGCGGATGCGCGCGAAGACAGTGCATCGGTGGCAGTGGCGTTGGCCGCGGAGCGCGAAAAGCGGCAGCGCCATTCCGGCGCGTCGGCTTGAGACGGTACAGGCGCCGTTTCGTGCGCCAGCGGCAGTTCGACGATGATCGTCACGCCGTGCGGAACGGTCTCCGTGATCGTCAGGCGTGCATCGCCATCAAACAAGCGCGACAGGCGTTCACGCACGTGCGTGAGGCCCAGCCCCGATCCCTTGGCGCCGTCATTGCCGAAACCGACACCCGTGTCGCGCACTTCCAGCACGAGCCGGTCGCCCTCGCTGCCGGCCGCCAGGCGCGCAGACAGCGCGATCTCGCCGCCCTCTCGTGCGGGCTCGATACCATGCACCACGGCGTTTTCCACCAGCGGCTGAATCAGCATCGGCGGGATGACGATGTTGGCGATGGCGTCGTCCAGCGCCAAGGAGAAACGCAGGCGATTGCCGAAGCGCAGCGCCTGGATGTCGAGATATGCGCGCAGCAGCGCAAATTCCTGCGCCAGCGTGCACTGCTCGGCGCGTGCGTGCGAGAGCGAGCTGCGTAGAAAGCCGATCAAATGCTGCAGCAGACGCCGCGCGCCGGCCGGGTCGCGAGCAATCAGCACATCGACGTGGGCCAGCGAGTTGAACAGGAAGTGCGGCTCGATCTGCGCCTGCAGCGCCATCAGTTGCGCACGTACGACCTGCTTCTCGGCTTCTTCCCGCTCCAGCGCATCGAGCGCAGCCTGGCGCTGCAATGCGGCCAGCTTGCCGCGCGACCAGTAGTAATACGTTGCGCCCAGCGCGGCCAGCATGGCGATGATGAAACTCATGCGCAGGCTGTCGGCTCGCCAGGGTTCCGCGTTAGGGTTGTTCAGGCACAGGATCGTCCGCGCGATCCACTGCCCCAGCGGCACGCCGATCAGCACTGCGCCCACGATGATCCACGGAAACATTTTCTTGTTGGGCGGGCCGTCGCCCCAGAGCACGTGACGCGGGATGCCGATCAACGAAAACATCGACAGCCCAATTGCCTGGCTGAAGATGAAGTCTTTCCAGAAGGTCTCTTCCGGCCGGATGCCGAACGCCAGCACCGCCGCAATCACCGTATTGATGACGATGATGACGGTATAGCGGATCACCCAGCGCCGGGCCAGGCGCATGCAGTCTGCAAGCGAAGGGAACGACACATTGGCGAACATGCTGGCGATCTTACCGGACGGTTCTCCGGCGTTGAAGCTTGGGGTTTCCCGCATCACCGGCGGGCGGCCTGCTCGCGCAAACGGGCGAGTTCCTGGTCGACCATGCGCTGGTAGCCGTTGCCCCGGCTCCAGGCCAGGCTGAGGCCGTGCGCGGCCAGGCCCAACCCCCAACCCAACAGTGGCCAGACAAACCAGAGCTGGCCGCGCGACAGCGCAATCGCCGCCAGCCCGGCGCTCACAGCCATGAATGACATCAGGTGAATGCGGAACCCCAGGCGCGCGCCCGCGCGGTGGCGCGCGCGGCGCAGCAGAGCGTCGTCAGACTCGACGGTTGCGGAAGTTTGGGTGTAGGGCACGGCGGACATGGCGGTCTCTTGTGGAGCCGAGGATGTCCGCAGTATAGGAATGGCGCCTGGGCAGGCGCCATGCGTATGCGACGAATGGTGCGATTGGACGGATGAACGGCGCGCAGCCGGCTCCGAGCGCGGGACGATTACGCCGCCAGCGCCTCCCGCGCGGATTGCGTCACCACCGTGGAAGCCACCGCCTCGGCAACCGTTTCGCGCGACAGATGCGGCGCGAACATCCCGATGAAGTCATGCGCATAGCCACGCAGGTACGCGCCACGGCGCACCGCCACACGCGTGGTATTCGGCTCGAACAGATGGTCCGCGCCGATGCAGACAAGGTTGTCGTCCTTGCGCCCGTCATACGCCATCGACGCGATGATGCCGACGCCCACGTCCAGCGCCACATAGGTCTTGATCACGTCGGCGTCCATGGCGGTCAGCACGATCTCGGGATGCAGGCCGGCGCTGCCAAATGCCGCGTCGATGTTGCGTCGGCCCGTGAAGCCCGCGTCGTACGTGATGAGCGGATACTGCGCCACGTCTTCGAGCGTGGGAAGCGGGTTCTTGGTCAGCGGATGGTCCGGGCTGACCACCAGCACGTGGCGCCAGCGGTACGCCTCGAACGACGTCAGCCCCGGCTCGTTGGCCACCGCCTCGGTGGCGATGCCGATATCGGCTTGCCCCGTCAGCAACAGCTCGACGATGTGCGAAGGCGACGCTTCCTGCAGCGCCAGCGTGACGTGCGGATACTCCTTGCGGAACGACTGCACCACCTTGGGCAGCGCATAGCGCGCTTGCGTGTGCGTCGTCGCCACGGTCAGGCGGCCGGATTGTCGGCCCGAGAATTCCTCGCCGGCCTGGCGCAGGTTTTCCGCTTCCAGCAACAACCGCTCGACAATGCGGACGATCTCGCGGCCCGGCTCGGTCAGGCCCGTCAGGCGCTTGCCATAGCGCTCGAAAATCTCCACGCCCAGTTCATCCTCCAGCTCGCGAATCTGGCGCGACACGCCGGGCTGCGACGTGTACAGCGCGTTGGCGACTTCAGTCAGATTGAACTGGCGGCGCACCGCCTCACGGATGGAACGCAGTTGCTGGAAGTTCATGGCTCGTGTCCTCTCGTATTGGTTGTCGTCGGAGCGTCGTGTTACACGGCGGCTTGCGCGACGGGCCGTGCATTGCCTTGCGCGAACACGCGGATCGCGCGCGGGCGCACCACCAGCGTTTCGCCTTCACGGAAGCCCTCGGCGCGGAAGCGCTCAATGGGCAGGGAGACTTCGATGATGTCGTCGGTATCTTCGCGCTCCAGCTCAAGCTGCGCGATGGCGCCCAGCGTGAGCGCACGGCGCAGCGTCACGGGAATGCCCTCGGCGCCCGGCGCATAGCGCTCCAGGTCGATCTCGTGCGGGCGCACGAAGGCCACCGCCTGATCGGCGCGGGACGAATCCACACCGCCCGACGGCACGGCGATGGCCGAGTCGCCCACGTGCAGCACGCTGCCGCTCTCGCCTTCTTCCAGGCGGCCGTGGAACAGGTTCACGTTGCCGAGGAAGCCATAGACGAACGGCGTGGCCGGCGTGTTGTAGACCGCGGCGGGGCTGCCCACCTGCTCCACCTGGCCGCGGTTCATCAGCACCACGTTGTCGGCCACTTCCAGCGCTTCCTCCTGGTCGTGCGTGACGAACAGGCTCGTGACATGCAGATCGTCGTGCAGGCGGCGCAGCCACCGACGCAGTTCCTTGCGGACTTTCGCATCGAGCGCGCCGAAAGGCTCGTCGAGCAGCAGCACGCGAGGTTCCACCGCCAGCGCACGCGCCAGGGCAATCCGCTGGCGCTGTCCGCCCGACAGTTGCGGCGGGTAACGATCGGCCAGCCAATCCAGCTGCACGAGTTCCAGCAGTTCCTTCACCTTCGCTCGGATCTGCGCTTCGCTCGGCCGCTGCGCGCGCGGTTTCACACGCAGGCCGAAGGCCACGTTCTCGAACACCGTCATGTGCTTGAACAGCGCGTAATGCTGGAACACGAAGCCGACCTGGCGCTCGCGCACATGCTGATCCGATGCGTCTTCACCATTCAGATGAATGCTGCCCGAATCCGCATGCTCCAGCCCCGCAATGATGCGCAGCAGCGTGGTCTTGCCGCAGCCCGACGGGCCGAGCAGCGCAGTCAGCTCGCCCTGCTTGAAGTCGAGCGAAACATCGTCGAGGGCAACGAAGTTGCCAAAGCGCTTGGTGATGTGTTGAACCTGGATGCTCATGCTGCGCTCCCTTCGAGCGGAGATTGCACGGCGACGTGCGAATTCGAAATCGGTGTTTGTTGCGTAACGCGCTGGCCCGGCCCCTCGCCCACGCCGGCATCTGCGTCTGCCAGCTCGCGGCGGCTGCGCCATTCGACCAGCGTCTTGAGCGCCAGCGTCACGAGTGCCAGCAATGTCAGCAGCGAGGCCACGGCAAACGCGGCCGCAAAGTTGTATTCGTTGTAGAGAATTTCCACGTGCAGCGGCATCGTGTTGGTCAGCCCGCGAATGTGGCCAGACACCACCGACACCGCGCCAAACTCGCCCATCGCCCGCGCGTTGCAGAGAATCACGCCGTACAGCAGGCCCCACTTGATGTTCGGCAGCGTCACGCGAAAGAACGTCTGCCAGCCCGAGGCGCCGAGCACGATGGCGGCCTCTTCCTCTTCGCTGCCCTGCGCCTGCATGAGCGGAATCAGCTCGCGCGCCACGAACGGAAACGTGACGAACACCGTGGCCAGCACAATGCCGGGCACGGCAAAGATGACCTTGAAATCGTGGTCCGACAGATACGGCCCGAACCAGCCCTGCGCGCCGAACAGCAGCACGTAGATCAGGCCGGCAATGACGGGCGATACCGAGAACGGCAAGTCGATCAGCGTGAGCAGCAGGTTCTTGCCGCGAAACTCGAACTTGGCGATCGCCCACGCCGCGGCTACGCCAAACACCACGTTCAGCGGCACCGCAATCGCCGCGACCGTCAGTGTCAGGTAAATCGCGGACAGCGCATCGGGCTCGATCACTGCTTCAAGGTAGACGTCCACGCCCTTCTTGAACGCCTCGTAGAACACGCTCGCCAGCGGCACGAACAGGAACAGCGCCAGGAACACGAACGATATGAGGATCAGCGTGGCGCGCACCCAAGCGGATTCTGCGGTGGCCCCACGGCGGCCAACAGCGGGCGCCTGACCAAGTTGACGGGAAACAGTACCGGCCATGTCAGGCTCCAGCTGCCGCGTGGGCGGTCGAAGGTTCAGGGGCGCGCTCGATGGTGTCGTTGCGATTGCCGCGGCGGCGCGTCCAGGCCTGCAGCAGGTTGATCACCAGCAACAGCGTGAACGAGATGCCGAGCATGACGACGGCAATGGCCGTGGCGCCCGCGTAGTCGAACTGCTCCAGCTTGGAATAGATCATCAGCGGCGTGATCTCGGAGACCATCGGCATGTTGCCGGCGATGAAGATGACCGAGCCGTACTCGCCCGTGGCCCGCGCAAACGCCAGCGCGAAACCGGTCAGCAATGCAGGCAGCAAGGTCGGCAGGATCACGCGAATGAAGGTCTGCCAGCGCGTGGCACCCAGGCTGGCAGCCGCCTCTTCCAGTTCGGTCTCCAGATCTTCCAGCACCGGCTGCACCGTGCGCACGACAAACGGCAAGCCGATGAACGTGAGCGCCACCACGATGCCCAGCGGCGTGAACGCCACCTTCAGCCCCAGCGGCTCCAGCCGCGAGCCGATCCAGCCATTCGGCGCATACAACGCGGTGAGCGCGATACCAGCCACGGCCGTCGGAAGCGCAAAAGGCAGATCCACCAGCGCATCGATCAACCGCTTGCCCGGAAAGCGATAGCGCACCAGCACCCACGCCACGATCAGCCCGAACACGAGGTTGATCACCGCAGCGATCAGCGAGGCGCCAAAGGTCAGCTTGTACGACGCCACCACGCGCGGCGCGGTGACGGTGGTCCAGAACGCATCCCACGTCATGGTGAACGTCTTGAGGACGGTTGCCGACAGCGGGATCAGGACGATCAGCGCGAGGTACAGAAGCGAAAAGCCCAGCGCCAGCCCGAAGCCGGGCAGCACGTTGGCGGGCTTACGCCGCTTGGACGAAAAAAACGCGGAAGGCAGGCTCATCAGCGCACCGATAAAAATGGCCGCAGAGCAAAACACTGCGGCCGATATGCAGATGAACCAATTGTGGCGGACTGTTCTTATGACGAAAACGAATATTTGCGCATGTGCATCATCGTTTTAGATATAAGGGGTGCTCGGTAAGACATCCCACTGCGCCTGCCAGTCGGCGCCATCGCGCGTGGTGTCTTGCGCACTTGCGCGGCCGATCAGGCGGTCGAGCAAGACCAGGCCGGCTTCCCATTCGCCGAGGTTGGAATCGGCGTTGATATGGCCCGCCTCGCCTGCGTCAATGAATTCGGCGCCCCAGCGCGCGCTCCAGTCGATGGCGTTGCCTTGCGGCATCCAGGGGTCGTTGCGACTGGCGACCAGCGTGGCCGGGAACGGCAAGGCGCGCGCCGGGAGCAGATCCCGCACACCGAATTTGTCCGGATCGGCCGGCGCGACGAGCAGCACCGCAGCCACGGCCTCCTTGGTCTGAGCCGCCCAGTGCAGCGACGCCAGGCAGCCGAAGCTATGCGCCACCAGAATCACAGGGCGCCTGCTGCGGGTTGGCGCACGCTCGGCAACCGCCGCATGCACCGCTTCGCCCACACGGGCAGACCAGCGTGGCAGGTCCGGCGTTGACCAATCGGTCTGCACCACGCGGCGCCACGCCGGGAAGCGCTGCTCCCAGCGCGTCTGCCAGTGACCGGGGCCGCTGCCATGCAGGCCCGGGACGGTCAGGATGACGGCGTCTGCCGGCCACTGCCAGGCGGGTGCGTCCGATGCGGTTGCGGGTGCGCTGCGTGCCATGGGGTCGTGCTCATTGCGTCAGAGAAAGGCCGGCGGCGCACTGCTGCTGTTGCACCAGCGGCGCCTGCGCCATCGGTACCACCAGTGGCGTGGGCACAGCGTCCGGCTCGGGCTCCGCGCCGGGCAGGATGCTGCCCTGCACATAGGCGATACCGGCAGCGCGGGCCAGCTCCAGGTCGCTCGGGCGTTCGCACCGCCGCAATGCCAGCGTCACGCCCAACTCCCGTGCGGAATCGGCCAGCGACACCACGTTCCGTGTACGCCAGTCGCGCCGTGCATCGAGCTTCAGATAGGCGGGCCGGGCATGCACGAGCAGCGCGCCGGCTTCCGCCGGGTCCGATGCCTGCACCGCCACGGCAAAACCGTTGCGCCGGTAGTTGTCCACCACGAACAGCAGCAGCCCCAGATCGTCATTGGCCGTGGACGGCACCTGGATGACGAACTGCTCGGGATGCAGCCCCAGCGCCGTAACCGCACGGTGAAACGCCTTGCCATGATCGGCCGCCACCGCCGCCAGCAACCGGCCATGCACATTGACGACCAGCCGCCGCGCATCGGTGCGGGAAAAATAGTTGAGCGTATGCACCAGCCGGCACAGGCGGTCCAGTTCGACCAGCGTGCCGTCATCCGACGCCAGCGAAAACACCTTCCACGGGTTCAGGCCCAGATCGCCGTCGCGCGTCCACGTGCGCATCAGCGCTTCGTGGCCGGCGGGCGCCAGCGCGCCATCGGCAGCCAGTTGCCAGACCGGTTCAAACAGGCTGGTCAGCGCGCAGTGGAAGAACTGGCCCTGCACGCGGCCGGCGGCGTCGCGCCACAACTGGCGGTCCGGCGTCGGGGCGCTCGGCAGCGTGCCGAGAAATTGTGCGAGTGCTGTGGTGTGCATCAGGCTCATGGGTGAGGCTCCTTGTTGGGTCGCCGTCTCCTCCCCATCCTTACAGTTTGGCGATCGATACTTCAGTCGCCTTCACCAGCGCAACGACTTCGCTGCCGATCTTCAGGCCGAGGCTATCAACCGAGCGCGTGGTGATGACCGAGGTGACGATGCCGGCCGGCGTCTCCACGTCGATCTCCGAGAGCACGTCGCCCCGGATGATCTCCTTGATCTGCCCGCGAAACTGGTTGCGTACGTTAATCGCTTGGATGCTCATGATGATCCTTCTTAGATGACAACGGCACTACGTGCCAATGAATGTTTTCAGGAGAAAGGTTTGCAGCGCCTTACACGGCCCAGCGCACGGATGTGGCGGACACGTCAAAGGGTGATGCCCACGCCGTGTGCGAACGCACATCGGTCACTTCATTCGGATCGATCTTGCGCTGCATCACACGGTTGAGGATGGATTCCTCCAGCCGCGCAAACGCGGGCGAACCACGATGGCGCGGACGCGGCAGATCAATGCGTTCATCGAGTGTGATGCGGCCGTCTTCGATCAGCACCACACGGTCGGCGAGCGCCACCGCCTCGGCCACGTCGTGCGTGACGAGCACGGCCGTAAAGCCCAGGCGCTGCCACAGGCCTTCGATAAGGTTCTGCATGTCGATGCGGGTGAGCGCATCAAGCGCGCCCAGCGGCTCATCCAGCAGCAGCAAGCGCGGTCGATGCACCAGCGCACGCGCCAATGCCACGCGCTGGCGCTGTCCGCCTGACAGGCGTGCCGGCCATTCCCCTGCCCGCTCGGCCAGTCCGACTTGCGCAAGCACTTCAGCGGCTTGCGCACGCTGCGTTTTCGGCAAGCCCAGCGCGACGTTGTCGAGCACCTTCTTCCACGGCAACAGACGGGCGTCCTGGAACATCACACGCGCATCGTCGTGCAGGCCGTCTTCTGCTTCACCGTCGCGACGCAGGTGGCCGTCGTCAATGCCTTCCAGCCCGGCAATCAATCGCAGTAGCGTACTCTTGCCGCAGCCGCTGCGGCCAACGATGACGACAAACTCGCCCGGCGTGATGTCCAGATCGATGCCATGCAGCACTTCACGATCGCCGTAGCGTTTGACGACGTGTTCGATGTGCAGGGCGGTGCCGGCCAGCGCGGCGTGTTCAGTGGCATTGCTTTGCATGCGTCTCTCCAATTCAGCCTCAGGCCGCCGCTTGATACCCAGGGTGCCAGCGCAGCCAGTAACGTTCCAGCCCGCGCGACAACCAATCCGCCAGCTTGCCGAGCAGCGCATACAGCAGGATGCCCAGCAGCACCACATCGGTCTGCAGGAACTCGCGCGCATTCATCGTCATGTAGCCGATGCCGGCCTGCGCAGACACCGTCTCCGCCACGATCAGCGTCACCCACATCAGGCCGAGCGAGAAACGCACGCCCACCAGGATCTGCGGCAGCGCACCGGGCAGGATCACCTCCCGATACAACTGCGCACGCGACAGGCCGTAGCTGCGGGCCATCTCCACCAGGGCAGGGTCGACAGAGCGGATGCCGTGATACGTGTTCAGATAAATCGGGAAGAACACGCCCAGCGATACCAGGAAAAGCTTGGCCGACTCATCGATGCCGAACCACAGGATCACCAGTGGAATCAGCGCCAGCACCGGAATGTTGCGCACCATCTGCAGCGTGGTGTCGAGCAGCGTCTCGGCTGTGCGGAAGGTGCCGGTCAGCAGCCCCAGCGCCAGACCCAGCGAGCCGCCGATTACAAAGCCCAGCAGCGCGCGCCAGGTGCTCACGGCCACGTGGGTCCACAGCTCGCCAGAGCGCGCCAGCGCAACGGCGGATTTCGCCACGTCCAGCGGCGCCGGCAGGATGCGGTTCGACAGCCAGCCCCATTGGGCAGAGGCCTGCCACAGCACCAGCAGCACAAGCGGCACGATCCACGGCGCCAATCGTTGCCGGGCGGTACGCAGGAAGGTGTTTGCCTTCGGTTTCGATTTGGAATTCGACTCGGATGCCATTGCCCTGCTCCCCTCGGCTCAGCTTGCCGCCACGCGCGGCACGATACCGGTGGCGATCACTTCGCCAAACGGGCCGTTCAGCACGTTGCCCGGCAGCTTGTCGCGCACCGAGCGCGGCAGCAGCGGGAACACCAGTTCGGCAAAGCGATAGGCCTCTTCCAGATGCGGATAGCCGGACAGCACGAACGTATCGATCCCCAGATCGGCGTATTCCTTCATGCGCGCGGCCACGGTTTGCGGATCGCCCACCAGCGCCGTGCCGGCACCACCGCGCACCAGACCCACGCCGGCCCACAGGTTCGGGCTGATCTCCAGATCGGCGCGCGTGCGCTTGACGCCGTTGGCATGCAGCGCGGCCATGCGTTGCTGGCCGGCCGAATCCATCTTGCGGAAAGCCTCTTGCGCACGGGCCACGGTGTCGTCGTCGAGCTTGCTGATGAGCTTGTCTGCAGCCGCCCAGGCTTCGTCTTCCGTCTCGCGCACGATCACGTGCAGGCGGATACCGAAGCGCACGGTGCGGCCATGCTTGGCAGCGCGCGCACGCACGTCGGCAATCTTTTCGGCCACGGCGGCAGGCGGTTCGCCCCAGGTGAGATACGTGTCGACCTGTTCCGCAGCCAGCTCGTGCGCCGCTTCCGACGACCCACCGAAATACACGGGCGGATGCGGCCGCTGCACGGGCGGATACAGTACCTTCGCGCCCTTCACGCTGAGGTGCTTGCCGGTGTAATCCAGCGCGGCGCCTTCGTGGCTTGCGGCGAGCGTTTCGCGCCAGATGCGGATGAACTCTTCCGAGGCCTCGTAGCGTTGTGCGTGATCCAGGAACAGGCCATCGCCGGCCAGCTCTGCAGGATCGCCACCCGTGACAAGGTTCACCAGCAAGCGGCCATTCGACAAACGGTCGTACGTGGCAGCCATGCGCGCGGCCAGCGTCGGCGCCATCAACCCGGGGCGCACCGCCACCAGGAAACGCAGGCGCTTCGTGACCGGAATCAGGCTCGCGGCCACGACCCACGGGTCTTCGCACGAGCGGCCGGTGGGAATCAGCACGCCCTCGTAGCCGAGCGTATCGGCGGCCACGGCCACCTGCTGCAGATAGGTGTGATCGACTTGGCGTGCGCCCTCGGCGGTGCCGAGATAGCGGCTGTCGCCGTGCGTCGGGATGAACCAGAAAACTTGCATGACAGCTCCTTGGACTGTGTTGTTCTCAGATCAATGCAACAACTCAAGCGCGGGCAATGGCCAGTTGCGCCGGGGTCGGGTGCCAGACCAGTTCGATCGGCTTGACCGGGCGCGGAATCAGCCCCAACCCGTGAAATGCATCGGCCACGCGCTGCTGCTCGGCAACCGCTTCCGGCGTGACCGGCCGCACGGGCGAAGGCGGCCGGCGCGACAGGAACAGATGCACCGTCGCCAGCGACAGGCCGGAGAAATCTGCAATGCGCTGCGCGGCTTCCTTGCGGTTTTCCTGCACGAGGCGGTCGGCGCGCGAGAGCTCCGCAAAGATTGCGGCGATGGTGTCGCCGTGTTTTTCCGTAAAGACCGTCGGCGCGAAATAGAACGAGTTGTTGGACGATAGCGTGCGCCCGGTGGCCAGCACGCGCGGTTTGATCGCGAGTTCCGTTGCGGCGTAATACGGATCCCAGATGCCCCAGGCGTCGACGCTGCCGCGCTCGAAGGCGGCGCGCGCATCGGCCGGCGTCAGGTACACGGGCTGGATGTCGGCAAAGCTCAGTCCGCCCTTCTGCAGGCCCCGCACGATCAGGAAATGCGCGCTCGAACCCTTCTGCAGGGCCACGCGCTTGCCCTTCAGGTCGGCCAGCGTCTTGAGCGTCGAATCCTGCTGCACGAGGATGGCCGAGCTATCCGGCTTGGGCGGCTCCACGCCCACGTAGCGCAGGTCCTTGCCGGCAGCCTGGGCGAACACCGGCGGCGTATCGCCCGTGATGGCGAGGTCGAGACTGCCCGCGGACAACGCTTCGAGCTGCTGCGGCCCGGCCGGAAACTCCAGCCAACTGATCTTGGTACCCGGAAAGCGCTGCTCCAGCGCCCGGTTCTCTTTGACGATGACGAGGTTGACTGCGCTCTTCTGGAAACCAATGCGCAGCTGCGCCGGCGGCGTCACCTTGGGCAGACCGGCAGCCGCGGGGGTGGCGGTTGCGGCATTGGCGGCGTGTGCGACCGGCCCGAGCGTGGCCAGCGATGCGCCCGCCACGGTGGCGCTCAGCAAGCGGCGGCGTTGGATGTTGACGATCATGGCGATCAGCGCGCGGCTTGCTGCGTCGTCGGCTGCCACGCAGAGTCGGCCACCTTGACGGGACGCGGGATCAGCTTGAGCGCGTGGAACGTATCGGCAATGCGCTGCTGGTCAGCCAGGGCCTCGGGCCCGACGGGCTGGATGCCATAGGCAATGCGCGACACCGAACGCGCCACCACGGCCGGCTCCAGGCCGAGCTGCGGGCCAAGAATGTTTGTCACATCCTTCGGGTTGGCAGCGGCCCAGGTGTCGGTCTTCTTCAGCTCATCGAGCACGATGTTCAGCACATCGGGCCGCGCGCCTGCATAGCCCTTCGATGCCAGGAAGTACTGCGAGTTGTTGACCACGCCCGTGCCATCGGCCAGCACGCGCGCGCCCAGCTGCTGTTCGGCCGCGGCAAAGAGCGGATCCCAGATCACCCAGGCATCGATGGCGCCGCGCTCGAAGGCGGCACGCGCATCGGCGGGCGTCAGGTAAACGGGCTGGATATCGCTGTAAGGCACGTTGGCCTTTTCCAGCAGCTTCACCAGCAGGTAATGCACGTTGGAGCCCTTGTTGAAGGCGACGCGCTTGCCCTTGAGATCGGCCACGCTCTTGAGCGGCGAAGTCTTCGGCACGATGATCGCCTCGCCGGCTGGCGCGGGCGGCTGGTTGCCGACATAGACGAGGTGCGCCCCGGCAGCCAGCGCGAAGATTGTCGGTGCTTCACCCGTGGTGCCGAAATCGATGGCGCCCACGTTCAGGCCTTCCAGCAACTGCGGGCCAGCCGGAAACTCGGTCCACTTCACTTCGATGCCCTGGGTAGCAAGGCGCTTTTCCAACGTGCCGCGTGCCTTGAGCACCGTCAGCGTGCCGTATTTCTGATAGCCGATGCGCAGTTGCTTGGCAGCGGTCGGGGGCGGCGCATCGCTGTTGGCAAATGCGGCGGGCGCGCCGAGCGTGGCGAGCAGCGTGGCGGCAATGGTCAAAGTCCTGCGCAGGGGCGAGTGGGTTTTCATGGCAAGTCCGGTCGATGCGGGGTGTATGGACGGCACGATCCGCGCGCAGCGGCCGCGCGGCGTGACAACAACGGAAAAATCCAGAGAGCGTGTGTATACGGCGGCGCGTTCAGCGCATCACGCCAGACATCGCATTCGTTCTTCGTCGGCGGCCTGGAACGTGGCACGCACCGCGCTGCGGCTCGAAACGATGACCTGCGCCACGGCCGGATGCCGTGCCAGCGCCAGTGCCTGATGCACGCGCTCCACGCCGTCATCCAGGCGCTGCTGCAGCGATGGGTCGACGGTCACGCCGTCATCCGCCACGACGATCTGCGAGTCGACTGCAAAGATGCCGGGCAGGATCGAGCGCGCCGCCAGCGCCGTCAGCACGGGGCGCAGCGCGTAATCGATCGCCAGCGTATGGGCCAGGCTGCCGCCAGTGGCAATCGGCAGCACGACCTTGTCGCGCAGCCCGCTCTGCGGCAGCAGATCGAGAAACGTCTTGAGCAGCCCGCTGTAGGCCGCCTTGTAGACCGGCGTGGCAAGAATCACCACGCCCGCCGCTTCCACCCGCGCCACCGCATCGGCGATGGCGGGGTCGGACACCTGCGCGCCGAGCAGCGCGTCGGCTGGAAGGCTGCGCAGGTCCAGGTGGTCCGCCTGCTCGCCGGCGCGTTCGAGCTGCGCACGCACGTGGCCCAGCAGGCGCGCAGATCGCGATTGCGCCGAAGGGCTGCCGGAAATCGTCAGGATTTGCATGATGCGGATCACCCGATGTCGTTACGTCGTGTGGGGCTTACTTGCCCGGTTGATAGAGCTGGTCAAACTGCCCGCCGTCGGCAAAGTGCGTCTTCTGCGCCTTCTGCCAGCCGCCGAACGTGTCGTCGATGGTCACGAGCTTCACCTTCGGGAATTCGCTCTCGTGCTTCTTGGCCACGGCCGGATCGGTCGGGCGATAGAAGTTCTTCGCACCGATCTCCTGCCCTTGCGGCGTGTAGAGGAACTTGAGATACGCCTCCGCGGCCTTGCGCGTGCCCTTCTTGTCGGCCACCTTGTCGACCACCGCCACCGGCGGCTCGGCCAGGATGGAAATCGACGGCACCACCACGTCAAACTTGTCCTTGCCTTCCACGCGCGCCGCCAGCAGCGCCTCGTCTTCCCACGCGATCAGCACATCGCCGATACCACGCTCGGTAAAGGTGGTGGTCGCACCGCGCGCGCCCGAATCGAGCACCGGCACGTTCTTGTAGAGCTTCTGCACAAAGTCCTTGGCGGTGGCATCCGAACCGCCCGGCTGCTTCAGCGCATAGGCCCAGGCGGCCAGGTAATTCCAGCGTGCGCCACCGGAGGTCTTCGGGTTGGGCGTGATGACGGCGATGCCCGGCTTGACCAGGTCATTCCAGTCCTTGATGCCCTTCGGGTTGCCCTTGCGCACCAGGAAAACGATGGTCGACGTGTACGGCGAGGCGTTGTGCGGCAGGCGCTTCTGCCAGTCCTTGCCGGTCAGGCCTTTCTCGGCGATCGCGTCGATGTCATAGCCGAGCGCCAGCGTCACCACATCGGCATCCAGCCCGTCGATCACGGAGCGCGCCTGCTTGCCCGAACCGCCATGCGAAGCGCGCAGGGTGATGTCCTCACCCGTTTCGGCCTTCCACTTCTTGGCGAATTCGGTGTTGATTTCCTTATACAACTCGCGCGTCGGGTCGTACGACACATTCAGCAGTGTCGTCGCCGCATGCGCACCCACGGTTCCCCCCGCCACGATGGCAGCCGCTGTAGCACGTACAAGCGTGTTGAAAACAAACTTGCGAATCATCTTGCAGCTCCGTTTCTGATCTCTGATGGATTTGGAATAGGAGCAAGACTACCGAGCGGGTCTTGTACGGGGAACGAACGGTTTCAGGGAATGTTCATCGTTTTTTGCATATAGGTCGGTGAGGCTCGTGGCTGAAGGAAAACTATGATGGTCCATCCCTTGTCTCGTACCCTCCGGGCCCGGCAGGGGGTGAAACAAGAGATGCACCACCAACAAAAAAACAGAACAAAAAAAAACCGCTCTGGAAAAACCAGAGCGGTTCTTTGAAGCCCAGCAACAGCCTTAATGCACAACCCTCTCAAACGAGAACTGCCCGTCCCGATAATCCACCGGCACCACATCCTTAGGCGCGAACTTGCCCTCCAGGATCATCCGCGCCACCGGATTCTCAATCTGCTGCTGGATCGCCCGCTTCAACGGCCGTGCCCCAAACACCGGGTCGTAACCCGCAGAGGCCAGCTTGGCCACCGCTTCGTCGCTGATTTCCAGCGCCAGGTCCATGTGCGCCAGGCGTGCCGACAAGCGCTTGAGCTGGATCCGCGCGATCGATTCGATGTTGCGTTGGTCCAGCGCGTGGAACACCACCACCTCGTCGATCCGGTTCAGGAACTCGGGGCGGAAATGCGTCTTCACTTCCTGCCACACGGCACCCTTGATCACGTCCGCCGGTTCGGTCGCCATCTGCTGGATGAGCTGCGAGCCGAGGTTCGACGTCATCACGATCACCGTGTTCTTGAAGTCCACCGTGCGGCCCTGGCCGTCGGTCAGGCGACCATCGTCCAGCACTTGCAGCAGCACGTTGAAGACGTCCGGGTGCGCCTTCTCCACTTCATCGAGCAGCACCACGCTGTACGGCTTGCGACGCACGGCTTCGGTCAGGTAACCACCTTCCTCGTAGCCGACATAGCCCGGCGGCGCGCCAATCAGGCGGCTCACGGAATGCTTCTCCATGAACTCGCTCATGTCGATGCGGATGAGGTGCTCTTCCGAATCGAACAGGAAGCCGGCCAGCGCCTTGCACAGCTCGGTCTTGCCGACGCCCGTCGGACCCAGGAACAGGAACGAGCCATAGGGCTTGTTCTCGTCCGCAATGCCGGCGCGTGAACGGCGGATGGCATCCGACACCAAACGCACGGCCTCGTCCTGGCCGACCACGCGCTCGTGCAGGCGGTCTTCCATCTTCAGCAGCTTCTCGCGCTCGCCGGTCATCATCTTTGCCACGGGGATGCCCGTGGCGCGGCTGACGACTTCGGCAATCTCTTCGGCACCCACCTGCGTGCGCAGCAGCTTGTTCGGCTGCTTCTGGCCGGCAGACTCGGCGGCGGTGGCGGCCTTCAGCTTGCCTTCCAGCTCGGGCAGCTTGCCGTATTGCAGTTCGGCCACCTTCTCCAGCTTGCCTTCGCGCTGCAGCTTGGTGATCTCCAGCTTGATCTTCTCGATCTCTTCCTTGAGCGCAGCCGCACCTTGCGCGGCACCCTTCTCGGCCTTCCAGATTTCGTCCAGATCGGCGTATTCCTTCTGCAGGCGCTCGATCTCCTGCTCGATCAGCTCCAGGCGCTTCTGCGAGGCTTCGTCGGTTTCCTTCTTGACGGCTTCGCGCTCGATCTTGAGCTGGATCAGGCGGCGGTCGAGCTTGTCCATCGCCTCGGGTTTCGAGTCGATTTCCATCTTGATGCGCGCCGCAGCTTCGTCGATCAGGTCGATGGCCTTGTCCGGCAGGAAGCGGTCGGTGATGTAGCGGTGGCTGAGTTCAGCCGCGGCCACGATCGCCGGGTCGGTGATCTCCACGCCGTGGTGCAGTTCGTACTTCTCCTGCAGGCCGCGCAGGATGGCGATGGTGGCCTCCACGCTCGGCTCGCCCACGAGCACCTTCTGGAAGCGGCGCTCCAGCGCGGCGTCTTTCTCGATGTACTTGCGGTATTCATCCAGCGTGGTCGCGCCGATGCAATGCAGCTCGCCGCGCGCAAGCGCCGGCTTGAGCATGTTGCCGGCATCCATCGCGCCTTCGGCCTTGCCCGCGCCCACCATGGTGTGGATTTCGTCGATGAAGAGAATGGTCTGGCCCTCTTCCTTGGCGATGTCGTTGAGCACCGCCTTCAGGCGTTCCTCGAACTCGCCGCGGTACTTGGCACCGGCCAGCAGGCCTGCCATGTCAAGCACCAGCACGCGCTTGTTCTTCAGGCTTTCAGGCACCTCGCCGTTGATGATGCGCTGCGCCAGGCCTTCGACGATGGCCGTCTTGCCCACGCCCGGCTCGCCGATCAGCACCGGGTTGTTCTTGGTGCGGCGCTGCAGGATCTGGATGGCACGGCGGATCTCATCATCGCGGCCGATGACGGGGTCCAGCTTGCCGATCCGGGCCATTTCGGTCAGGTCGATGGTGTACTTCTTGAGCGCTTCGCGCTGGCTTTCGGCCTCGGCGCTGCCGACGGTCTGGCCGCCGCGCACGGCGTCGATGGCGGCTTCGAGCGGCTTGCGCGACAGGCCGTGCTCGCGCGCAATGCGGCCGGCCTCGCCCTTGTCGTCAGCGGCGGCCAGCAGGAACAGCTCGCTGGCGATGAACTGGTCGCCGCGCT
This sequence comes from Ralstonia sp. PBBBR1, assembly GCF_002256165.1. Taxonomy (NCBI): domain Bacteria; kingdom Pseudomonadati; phylum Pseudomonadota; class Betaproteobacteria; order Burkholderiales; family Burkholderiaceae; genus Ralstonia; species Ralstonia sp. PBBBR1. Next base: position 401,750 of record NZ_NKIL01000002.1, read on the forward strand.
TGATGCCTTCCTTCTCGGTTTGCTGCAGCAGGTTGCCCAGATCACGGCCGACCTGCACCTGTTCGCCACCCTGCACCTGCGGCAGATGCTTGATGGCACGGTCCAGCGCCGTGTCGAGGGCGCCGGTATTGACGCCCGCACGGGCCAGCAGGTTCTTGGTGGCCCCATCCGGCTGGCGCAGCATGGCCAGCAACAGGTGGACGGGTTCGATGTACGGATTGTCGTTGCCCAGCGCCAGGCTCTGCGCGTCGGCCAGCGCTTCCTGGAAGCGGGTGGTCAATTTGTCCAAACGCATTAAAAACCCCTTGCGGAAAATGTTTCACTGCTCCGAAAGATAGGGAGCTTCGGTGGCATTTCAAGCATGGAAACGCGAGTTTTGACGCAGATTTGCGCCAGAACAAACGGCGGCGCGCCTGCAGGCCACGCCGCCGTCCCAAGTGCGTCAATACCGTCCTGGCTATCGCATCAGTTGGGCACCGATACCGTCGCAACGCCGCCCGACACAGTCACCGAGATGCGGTCGCCCGCGGCCGGTGTGCTCGTGAAGTTCGGCACGTTGGCCGCGTTGATGGCCGGTGCAGCACCGGGCGTACCACCGCGCGCAGTGGTGCGCACCACCTGTGAAGGCGGCAGCGGCGTGCCATTCTTCAGGTTGGCGTACATGGCGTCCAGCGCGCGCTGCTCATACAGCACCAGCGGCACGAAGAGCGTGTCGTAACCAGGCACGAGGTCGATGAAGCCATCGAAATGCTGCGCGTTCATCACCTCGATATACGACAGCTTGCTCGAGCCGCCCTCCACCCTGGCGTTCAGCCCCAGGTACGGCCGCGAACCATGGTTGACCGGCAGCAGCGCGTCGTTGCGGCCCTGCACGATCAACGCCGGCTTGCCCTGCAGGTTGCCGGTGCGCAGCGTCTGGCTGATGCCGGTCTGCAGCGATTGCGAAGCGGCATCGGCGCCCGTCAACAGGTTGCGCAGGCACAGCGCGCCATCGAGGTTGGCGGCCTGCGTGCCGGTGGAGTCGACCGATTGGTTGCTGCGCGTCGGGCCGCCCTGGGCGTTGTTGTTGACGAGTTGCACGCCGGAGGTGGGCGGAATGCCGTTGCCAACCGCCGCCATCTGCGCGAGCGCCGTGGCGTTCACCGCCGTCGGATGGAACGACGCGTCGGTTGCCGCGAAACTCAGCCCGCACAGGTTGTCGGTCACGCTGGCGCGAGAAAGCGCGTTGCCAAATGTGGTCGACACCGATGGGTCGATCTCGTAGAACGACATCGACGCATGCACCAGGTCCGACTCCGGTTCCCAGCCGTAGGTGCGCATCTTCTGCAGCGCTTCGTCGGCCTGGGCAGCCGCCGTGGTGGACGTCAGCAGCCCAGCCGCCTTGAGCGCGGCGCAGCGATTGGCCTGCACGCCTGCCGGGAACGTCGTGAGGCTCGTAAAGAACGCCTGCGCGGGTGCGGTGGCAACGCTCGCAGACGACGCCGCGCACAGCCGGAATACATTGGCATAGCTCACGTAGTCGAACAGCGGTTTGCCAGTCGTCGGCAGCGTGGTGCCGCCGCGCACGACCTGCACACCGGTGTTGGGCGGCAGGTTCAGGCCGGGCTCGCCGACGGCCACCCCGTCGATCCACCCGCCGGTGTCCTGCTCTGCCGCCGCGATGGCCGCCCCGCCGCCGTTGGAGATGCTCGACGCGATGACGATGGTGTTGTCCGGACGGACCGGCAGTGCGCTGCCGACCAGCGCACCGCTCGTCCCAGCGATCTTGTCGTTGATCGCCCAGAACGCGAACTGCACGGCCTGCAGCGTGAACAAGCCCCAATCCTTCTCTGGGTTGCGCTGCGAATGCGCATGCTTGAACGCCAGCCGGTTCGGCGTGGCCGCATTGAAGGCAGCCAACTGGCTGCTGGTGAGCGGCGCAGCAAAGTGCGCGTTCGACCCGGCTGCGCTGCGCGTGGTGCGCGTGCCGTCCTGCAGGGCGACGGTGTCCGTAGCCAGGTCGTGCGGCCCGGCGCCGGTGCCCTTGTCGGTATAAGCAACGGCGCACTTGCGCTTGAGGCCCCACTCGCCGGTGGAAATCGCGCCATAGATGCCGCGCGAGCCCGACGAGGTGGCGGTGATGATGCAGGGGTTGTTGACGTCGAAGCTGTCGGGAATCTGCACGAGCAGCACGACATTCTGCTGGCCAGTGCCGTCGTCGGAGTACGTCACGTATTCGGTGCCGGCGATCATGCCGGAGCCCTGCGTGACGTTGCCGCTGGCATCGAGGTTCGGGCCGTAGAGCGTGCCGTAGCCGCCCTTGCCTGCCGTGTCGACCAGCGCGCGGTAGTTGGCATAGATGGCCAGGCGGCGCAGTTCGGCGGCGGTGGGCGCCGCTGGGTTGGCGATGGCGGGCGCAGTGGCCGAAGCCAGGCCGCTTGCGCCCAGGCCGGCGGTCAGCAGGTCGTCTGATATGCCGTCGTACCGGTTGATAGTCACCTTGCCGGCAAAGGCGGGCTTGGTATTGCCCGGCACGTTGTTGCCGTCATTGCTGCCGCCGCAGGCGCTCAACACGCCGCAGCCGGCCAGCAGCACGGCTCCGAGAGCGATGAGGTTGCTTGGCGAGACGTGCCTTCGCAGGCGCGCCGTTCGGGTTGGTTTCATTGCGTCTCCTTCTCGTTATGGATGGAACAACACAAAGCAACCCACGGCGGCCCTCGATACTGCACGTCCCTACGCCACCGCAGGCACTACCAGTATGTGAATCAAACTTCTCATTTACAACTCAACTCGCGCGATCGGCCTTGCCATCAACTGAACGTGCGCACCGTCCAGAAACCCAGCATGGTGAGAAACAGCGAGCCGCCCAGATGCGCCACGATGTGCAGCACGCCCATCACGTGGTCGCCGGCCAGGATGTTGGCGACAACCTCGCCGGAAAACGTCGAGAAGGTGGTGAGCCCGCCCAGAAAACCGGTGATGACCAGCAAACGCCATTCCGGTGGCAGCCCAGCATGCGTATCGAAAAAACCCACCGCAACGCCGATCAGGTAGCCCCCCACCAGATTGGCTGCCAGCGTGCCATACGGCAAGGCCGGATTGACGGCGTTCAACAAGATGGCGAGCGCCCAGCGCAACCAGGCTCCCAGCGCAGCACCCACCCCAACTGCCAGAAAGCCCATTCCGCTCATGCGGTCGCGTCCTTGTTATTCGTAGTCGTTGGGTTGCGCCGATGCGCCGGGCTGATTGGCCGTGCTCGCCGCGCCGTTGGAGGTGGCAATGCCCCAGCGGGCGAGCGCCTTGTCGTCGGTGACACGCGCATCAACCCAGCGCGCGCCTTCGGGCGTCTGTTCCTTCTTCCAGAACGGCGCCTCGCTCTTGAGGTAATCCATGATGAATTCGCACGCGGCAAAGGACTCGCCGCGGTGCTTGGACGCGACCGCCACCAGCACGATCTGGTCTTGCGGCTTGAGCTTGCCAACGCGGTGGATGACAAGCGCGTCGATCAGCTCCCAGCGCTGCATGGCCGCGCTCACAATATCGGCGAGCGCCTTTTCGGTCATGCCGGGATAGTGCTCCAGCTCCATCTCCGACACACCTGTGCCGTCGTTGATATCTCGCACCGTGCCGATGAAGCTGGCCACCGCGCCAATGTTCGGGCGGCCGGCACGGAGCGCTGCAATCTCGGCGCCGAGGTCAAAGTCGGCTTCCTGCACGCGGACGGACATGGTCGGTCTCCTGCGCTCAGCCGCCGGTCACGGGCGGGAAGAAGGCGACTTCGCAGCCGTCGTGCACGGCGGTATCGGCCGGTACGATCTGGTGGTCCACCGCCATGCGCAGCGCACGGCCTTCGGCCAGCGTTTCGCCCCAGACCGGACCCCGCTGCGCGAGCCAGCGGCGCACATCGCCCACGGTGCGCACCGCTTCCGGCACAACCACCCGCTCCTGCGAGGTTCCCAGCTGTTCACGCACGCTGGCAAAGAAACGAAGCTCGATCTGCATGGCCATCGCTCCTTACACCAGGGCTGCAAACGGCAGGAAGCTGACAACATCGCCCTGCGCGATCGGCTGGTTGGGCGGGTTGTCGATCAGGCCATCACCCCACACGGTGGAGGTCAGCACGCCCGAGCTTTGATTCGGGAACAGGTCCAGCCCACCGTTGGCGTTGATGCGCGCACGCAGGAACTCGTTGCGGCGATCGCCCTTGGGCAGCGCAAAGTCGGCGCGCATCGGGATGCGTTTCGTGGCCACATCGGCCACGCCCTGCAGGCGCAGGATGAACGGCCGCACGAACAGCAGGAAGGTGACGAAGCTCGACACCGGGTTGCCCGGCAGCCCAATGAAAAATGCGGTGGGGCCGCCCACCATGCCTTCGGGGCGGCGCACCTCGCCAAAGGCCAGCGGCTTGCCCGGCTTGATGGCGATCTGCCATAGGTTCAGGCGCCCTTCAGCTTCCACGGCGGGCTTGATGTGGTCTTCTTCGCCCACCGACACGCCCCCGGAGGTGATGATGAGGTCGTGCTCCTCGGCCGCTTCGCGCAGCGTGTCGCGCGTGGCCTGCAGCGTGTCGGGCACGATGCCGAAATCGGTGATGTCGCAGCCGAGGTTTTCCAGCAGCGCGCGCAGCGTGAAGCGATTGGAGTTGTAGATGGCGCCGGGCTTGAGCGGCTCGCCGGGCATGGCAAGTTCGTCGCCGGTAAAGAACACGGCCACACGCGGACGGCGTACCACGTGCAGGTTGGCGCAGCCGACCGAAGCCGCCAGGCCAAGTTGCTGCGGGCCAAGGCGCGTGCCGCGCGGCAGGATCTCGGCGCCGTCGGCGATGTCCTCGCCGGCGCGGCGGATCCATTCGCCGGCTTCTGGCACGTGGTCGATGACCACGGTGCCCGTTTCGGGGTCAGCCTTGCATTGCTCCTGCATGACGACCGCGTCGGCGCCTGGCGGGATCAGCGCGCCGGTAAAGATACGCGCCGCCTCGCCCGGATTCAGCCGTTGGCCGACGTGGCCCGCGGGAATGCGCTGCGCCACCTTCAGGCGGGCACCCGGCGCGGTGATGTCGGCGGCGCGCACGGCGTAACCGTCCATCTGCGTGTTGTCGGCAGGCGGCACGTTCAAGCTGCTGCGCACGGCCTGCGCGAGCACGCGCCCGTTGGCGTGCAACGTCGACACGGTTTCGGTCTCGTGCAAAGCGCGCACTGCGGCAAGCAGTTGCGACAGCGCCGCATCGAGCGTCAACAAGGACGGTTTGACGGCGGGAGCATCGTTGGCGGACATGCGGGAATCGGAAAGCGGAATCGAAAGGGAGGTTTCGATTGTATCGGTTCCAGGCCGATGCCATGCATCAGCCCAGGCGTATCAAGCGAATGCGTCGGCCAGCGCGGCCCGCAGTGCCGGCACGATGTGCGCATCAAACCACGGATTGTGTTTGAACCAGGCCAGATTGCGCGGGCTCGGATGCGGCAGTGGGAACAGCACACGCCCGTCGGCGTCCTGCACGGGGCCGTTGCGCACCACGTCGGTCAGCGACCAGTCGCGCGGCACGTCGAGGTAGTTGCGCTGGGCATACGTGCCCACCAGCAGCGCGAGTTTCACGTCGGGCATCGCCGTCAGCAGGGGCCGGTGCCATCTGGGTGCACATTCCGGGCGGGGCGGCAAGTCGCCATTCGCACCGGTGCCCGGGAAGCAAAAACCCATCGGCACCACGGCGATGCGCCGGTCGGCATAAAAATCGTCGTATGAGATCTGCAGCCACTGGCGCAGGCGGTCCCCAGAACGGTCGTTCCAGGGAATACCGGTTTCGTGGACGATGCGGCCGGGCGCCTGTCCGATGATCAGGACACGGGCGCGGCGGTCCGCCACGACCACCGGGCGAGGCTCGTGCGCCAATGCGCCCTTGCACTCGCGGCAGGCGCGGATGTCGTGCAGGCAGCGCGCGAACGCTGCTCCGGCCACGTCATCCGGCACTGCTTTCATCGCTTTAAAGACCGGTGTGCTGGGCGATATAGACCTTGATGCGGTCAGCGTCTGCCGGCATGACTTCGAAGCGCTGCGGCAGCGATTCGATATCGGCGTAGCCAGCCGGACGTTCCGGCTCGCGGTCCAGCGCTTCGCGAATGGTGTCGCCAAATTTGGCCGGCAGCGCCGTTTCCAGCACCACCATCGGCACGCCCGGCGTCAGGTTCTCGCGCGCCACTTTCACGCCATCGGCAGTGTGGGTGTCGATCATGGTGCCGTAGGTGGCAAACACATCGCGGATCGTATCGACGCGGTCTTCGTGCGAGCTGCGGCCCGAGACAAAGCCGAACTCGGCGATGCGGTCGAACTCCGGCTTGCCCGTCATCGAAAAGCCGCCCTTTTCGTCCACGTCGCGGAAGAGTTGCGCGAGGCGCGCCGGATCACGATCCAACAGGTCGAACACGAAGCGCTCGAAGTTCGACGCCTTGCTGATGTCCATGCTGGGGCTGGACGTGTGGTACGTCTGGGCAGCCGAACGCACGCGGTACGTGCCGGTGCGGAAGAATTCGTCGAGCACGTCGTTCTCGTTGGTGGCCACAACCAGCTTGTCGATCGGCAAACCCATCATGCGTGCGATGTGGCCCGCGCAAACATTGCCGAAATTGCCCGACGGCACGCAGAACGAGACCTTATCGCCAATCTTGGGGGCAGCCAGCAGGTAGCCCTTGAAGTAGTAGACGACCTGGGCGACGACGCGCGCCCAGTTGATCGAGTTGACCGTGCCGATCTTCTGGCGTGCCTTGTATTCGAGATCGTTCGACACCGCCTTGACGATGTCCTGCGCGTCGTCGAACACGCCTTCGATGGCGATATTGAAGATGTTCTTGTCTTGCAGGCTGAACATCTGCGCGGTCTGGAACGCGCTCATCTTGCGGTGCGGGCTCAGCATGAACACGCGCACGCCGCGCTTGCCGCGCATCGCGTATTCGGCTGCGCTGCCCGTATCGCCGGAGGTGGCGCCGAGGATGTTCAGCTCGGCGTGTTCACGGTCGAGCGCGTATTCGAACAGGTTGCCCAGCAGCTGCATCGCCATGTCCTTGAAGGCCAGCGTCGGGCCGTTGGACAGGCACAGCAGCGACAGCGACGTGCCGCCCTCCTCGCCCAGCTTGTGCAGCGGCGTGATGTCGGCGGTATTGTCGCCGGCGCGCGCGTTGCTGTAGACCTCAGGCGTGTAGGTGCGGCGGGTGAGTGCGCGCAGGTCATCCTCGGGAATGTCGGTGGCGAACTTGCGCAGGATTTCGAACGCGAGGTCGGCGTACGGCAGGTCGCGCCAGCGGGTCAGTTCATCAACGCTGACTTGCGGGTATTGCTCAGGCAGGTACAGGCCACCGTCCGGCGCCAGGCCGCCCAGCAGGATGCGGGAGAAGCTTTGCGGCTCTGCGTGGCCGCGGGTCGATCGGTATTGCATGCTCATGTCCTGCGCTTAGTTCAGTTCTTCCATGCGGATGCGCGTGACCTTCGACAGCACGGTCGGCAACGCTTCGATGGCGGCGATGGCGGCGTTCACGCGTTTTTCCACCGTCACATGCGACAGCATGATGATGTCGGTCTGCGGCTCGCCTTCGCGCGATTCCTTCTGCAGCATCGCGTCGATGGAGATGCCGCCCTCGGCCAGGATGCGCGTGATGTCGGCCAGCACGCCGGTTTCATCCGCCACGCGCATGCGCAGGTAGTAACTCGAACGCACTTCGTCGATCGGCAGTACCGGCGTGTCGGACAGCGCGTCCGGCTGGAACGCCAGATGCGGCACGCGGTGCTCGGGGTCAGCCGTATGCAGGCGCGTCACGTCCACCAGATCGGCGACCACGGCCGAAGCGGTCGGCTCAGCACCGGCACCCTTGCCGTAGTACAGCGTCGGGCCCACGGCATCGCCGTTGACGACCACGGCATTCATCGCGCCTTCGACGTTGGCGATCAGGCGCTTGGTCGGCACCAGCGTCGGATGCACGCGCAGCTCGATGCCCGCCTCGACACGGCGCGTGATGCCCAGCAGCTTGATGCGGTAGCCCAGTTCTTCGGCGTAGCGGATGTCGACGGCTTCCAGCTTGGTGATGCCTTCCACATATGCGCGCTCGAACTGCACCGGCACGCCAAAGGCGATGGCGCTCATGAGCGTGAGCTTGTGCGCGGCGTCAAAACCTTCGATGTCGAACGTCGGATCGGCTTCAGCGTAGCCCAGGCGCTGGGCTTCCTTGAGCACCGTATCGAAATCCAGACCCTTGTCACGCATCTCGGACAGGATGAAATTCGTGGTGCCGTTGATGATGCCCGCGATCCACTCGATGCGGTTGGCCGTCAGACCTTCGCGCAGCGCCTTGATGATGGGGATGCCACCGGCCACGGCGGCTTCGAATGCCACCATCACGCCCTTGTCCTGCGCGGCCTTGAAGATTTCGTTGCCATGCACGGCCAGCAGCGCCTTGTTGGCGGTGACAACGTGCTTGCCGTTGGCGATGGCGCGCAGCACCAGCTCGCGCGTCAGGTCATAGCCGCCGATCAGCTCCACGACGATATCGATCTCGGGCGAATCCACAATCGCAAACGGGTCGTTCACCACCGGCACGGTCGCACCGGCTTCCTGCACGATGGCACGGGCCCGGTCGAGATTGCGCACGGCAATCATGGCGACTTCAATGCCGCGACCCGCGCGACGGCGGATTTCTTCCTGGTTCCGTTGCAGAACCTTGAGGGTACCGCCACCGACGGTACCGAGCCCGAGCAGGCCGATCTTGATGGGATTCATGAGACGTGTCGTAAAGAAACGAAAAAGCGAAAGGCAAAAAAACACAGGGCAGACACCTCGGTCTGCCCCGCAATTACTGATCTGGCGGAAGACCGATGTTATGCGGCCCGGATGCCAGTACCGTGACGCTGACGGTACCGCTCCAGGAAGCGCGAAATTCGGCCGATCGCTTCGCGAAGGTCGTCTTCGTGGGGCAGGAAGACGATGCGGAAGTGATCCGGCGAGTGCCAGTTGAAGCCTGTGCCCTGCACCAGCAGCACACGTTCTTCTTCCAGCAGTTGGCGGATGAAGGTCTGATCGTCTTCGATCGGGTACACCGCCGGGTCCAGGCGCGGGAACATATACAGCGCAGCCTTGGGCTTCACGCAGGTCACGCCCGGGATCGCCGTGATCAGTTCGTGCGCCAGGTCGCGCTGACGGCGCATGCGGCCGCCCGGTGCTACCAGGTCTTTAATGCTTTGATAGCCGCCCAACGCAGTCTGAATGGCCCACTGCCCCGGCACGTTGGCGCACAGGCGCATGGACGACAGCATGTTCAGGCCCTCGATGTAGTCCTTGGCGGGGCGCTTGTCGCCGGACACGACCATCCAGCCTGCGCGGTAACCGCACGAGCGGTAGCTCTTCGAGAGGCTGTTGAACGTCACCGTCAGCACGTCTTCCGACAGCGAACCGATCGCGGTGTGCTTGTTGTCGTCGAACAGAACCTTGTCGTACACCTCATCGGCGAAGATCACCAGGCCGTGCTCCCGCGCAATGGCGACGATGCCCAGCAGCAGCTCGTCTGAATACAATGCGCCGGTCGGGTTGTTCGGGTTGATGACGACGATGCCCTTGGTGTTGGGCGTGATCTTGGCGCGGATGTCGTCCAGGTCCGGCATCCAGCCGTTGGCTTCGTCGCACGTGTAGTGCACCGGCGTGCCGCCCGAGAGGCTGGTTACGGCGGTCCACAGCGGGTAGTCGGGAGCCGGCAGCAGCAGCTCGTCGCCGGCATCGAGCAGCGCGTTGGTGGCCAGCGAAATCAGCTCGGACGCGCCATTGCCCAGATAGATGTCGTCCAGCGTGACGTTCTTGATGCCCTGTTCCTGCGTGTAGTGCATCACCGCCTTGCGCGCCGCGAAGATGCCCTTGGAATCCGAATAGCCGGCCGAATTGGGCAGGTTACGGATCATATCCAGCTGGATCTCTTCCGGGGCATCGAAACCGAATGGGGCAAGGTTGCCGATATTCAGCTTGATGATCTTGTGGCCGTCTTCTTCCATCTGCTTGGCCTTCTCGAGCACTGGGCCGCGAATGTCATAGCAGACGTTGTTGAGCTTGGCGGATTTCTGGATCGTTTTCACGGGCAAGGCGGCGATTGGCGACGTTGAACGGGCTTGAACTACGGGGCATTCTGTGGCGCAGCAAAGCGGCGACGGTAACGCCACACAGCGGCAGGCGCCGCTGCGCTTGTTCCTTGCCGGACATCGCTTATGGCGCGGCGGGCGAAGGAGAGAAAAAGATATAATTTAGCCCATTATGACAGACTTAGGCGCGCATTTTTGCAACGCAGCGAAAGCGGCCCGGAAGTCTGAAACCTAGCGCCTTTGTCCGCATGCTGCCTTGTGTGCCGCGGTCATCGCGCCCGATAGGATTCCCGCCTTGAAGCTCCATTCATCCGATTCGTCGACCATTCTCAATACCGTTACCGGCTATGGCGACGGCTATATCGAAATCAACAAGATGCGCTACGAGCACTCCGTGCTGGTAATGCCTGAAGGCGCCGTGGTGCCGTGGGATGTGTCGCGATTTGAAGACCTGACGTCCGAGCATTTCGCCCGCCTGCTCGAACTGGGCGCCGAAGTGGTGATCTTCGGAACTGGCAACAAGCTGCGCTTCCCGCACCCGCGGCTGACGGTGCCGCTCACCGAAAAGCGCATCGGCGTAGACGCCATGGACCTGCAGGCGGCCGGTCGCACGTACAACATCCTGATGCTGGAAGGCCGCAAGGTGGCCGCCGCCCTGCTGATCGAGCGTGCCTGACCGCATGCCGATCGACCGCACCGCTCAAGCGCCCTCCCTACCCTGGCGCAATGCCTCCCTGTGGCTGCTGGCTGCTGCGTTGCTCGCTGTCTGGCTCGGTACGCTGGGCTATCGGCACCTGATTCCCACCGACGAAGGCCGCTACGCCGAAATCGCGCGCGAGATGTTCGTCTCCGGCGACTGGGTAACCATCCGCTACAACGCCCTGAAGTATTTCGAAAAGCCGCCGCTGCAGATGTGGGGCACCGCACTCGCCTATACGCTGTTCGGCATCGGCGACTGGCAGGCGCGCCTGTTCACCGCGCTTTCCGGCATCGTCGGTATTGTGTTCACGATGCTGGCGGCGGCGCGCTGGTGGGGCAAGCGGACGGCGATCATCAGCGGGCTGGTGCTCGTGAGCGCGCCCCTGTGGAACGTCGGTTCGCACTTCAATTCGCTCGACATGGGCGTGGCCGGCTGCATGACGATGGCGCTGGGTGCGCTGCTGCTCGCCCAGCATCCGGATGCCACACGCGCTCAACAACGCGGCTGGATGTGGGCCTGCTGGGCGTCGATGGCGCTCGCGGTGCTGAGCAAGGGCCTGATCGGCGTGGTGCTGCCAGGCTTTGTGCTCGTGGTCTACACGCTGATCGCGCGCGACTGGGCCCTGTGGAAACGATTGCATCTTCTGACCGGACTGATCGTCTTCTTTGCCGTGGGCGCGCCGTGGTTTGTGTTGATCTCGATGCGCAACCCCGAATTCGCCTGGTTCTTCTTCGTGCACGAGCACTTCCAGCGCTTCACGTCGACCGTGCACAACCGCAACGCGCCGCTCTGGTATTTCGTTCCTCTGCTGGTCGCCGGTTTCCTGCCTTGGCTGGCACAATTGCCCGGCGCCGCGCGCCTGACCATGGCGCGCGCCGAAACCGCGAGTAACGGCTTCCGCCCGACGCTGGTGCTCGGCCTGTGGGCCGTCCTGATCTTCGCGTTTTTCAGCATTTCGGACTCGAAGCTGCCGGGTTACATCTTCCCGATCATTCCCGCGCTGGCGATTCTGGCGGCCTTGGTGCTCGAGCACACCAGCGAGCCCGCATGGCGCTGGCAACTCAAGGCCTTCCTGGCGCTGGCACTGGTTGGCCTTGCGGCCAGCGGTTACGTGGCAACCATGTCGTCGGAGATGTACCCGAACGCAGTGTTTTCTAGGTTTGCGATGTTCCTGGTTGTGGCGTTCGTGGCGGGAGCCGGGTTGACGTGGCTCGCGCTTCGCCTGGCGGACAGGCGCTTTGAAAGCGTGGCTGCATTTGCGTGCGCTTGGTTCCTTACCTTTACAGCGGCGATGCTCGGTCACGAGGCATTTGGGCGCTCCATGTCGGGTATCGATCTCGTGCCGGCCGTCAAGGCGTGGCTCAAGCCAGACGTTCCGTTCTATGCGGTGGAGCGTCTGGACCATACAATGCCGTTTTACCTCGGCAGGGCCACCATCATGGTGCAGGAACCCGACGAATTGGCCTTTGGCGTCGAACAGGAGCCGGCCAAATGGGTTCCGACCACCGAAGCGTTCGTGGCCCGCTGGAAAGCCGGCGGCCAGGCTGTCGCCATGATGGGACCGGGCACCTATGACCGGCTGACAGCCCAGAGCGTACCGATGATCGTGATCGCCCGCGATGCCCGCCGCGTGATTGTCCGGCGCAACTAGGTTTTACCGCCACGGATTCTCGAAAGGGGCGCGCAAGCGGAATTGTCGTAACATGCGCCCCGACGGCGGGATTGAGAACATCCGCACGGGGAAACCGCCGCAGTCTGCAAAACATCAAAAGAACACATGAATCTGGTCACTTTCGGGCTGATCCTGACAGGCGTCATGCTCAATGCCTGCGCTCAACTGCTACTCAAGGCGGGCGTCAACAATATCGGCCGCTTTGCGTTTTCGGCCGACAACATCCTGCCGATCGGCATCAAGCTTGCAACGCAGTGGCCCATCATTGGCGGCCTGTCGTGCTACGTCATCTCGGTGGTGGTGTGGATTCTCGGGCTGTCGCGCGTGGATGTGACCATCGCGTATCCGATGCTCTCGCTGGGCTACGTAGTCAACGCCTTCCTGGCGTGGTATCTGTTTGGCGAAGTGCTGTCGGTGCAGCGCCTGATCGGCATCGCAATCATCCTCGTCGGCGTGCTTGTGCTGGCTCGCTCGTGAGCCGATCTGCGCGCGCCCAGCACCCAACCCTACTCAAGTCATGACGCAAACCACCGCCACTGCCGAGCTGCCGTTCCTGCCCTTTGTACGCCCGACCATTGACGAGGCGACCATCGCCGCCGTGGCCGATGTGCTGCGCTCGGGCTGGATCACCTCGGGCCCCAAGGTTGCCGCATTCGAAGCCGCGCTGTCGGAATACTTCGGCGGCCGCATCGTGCGCACATTCGCCAATGGCACGGCCACGATGGAAGTCGCGCTGCGCATCGCGGGCATCGGCCCCGGCGACGAGGTAATTACCACGCCGATCTCGTGGGTCGCCACGTCCAACGTGGTGCTGACGGTCGGTGCCAAGCCCGTCTTCGTCGACATCGACCCCGTGACGCGCAACATCGACTTGGACAAGGTCGAGGCCGCCATCACGCCGCGTACCAAGGCGATCATTCCGGTGTATCTGTCTGGGCTGCCCGTGGATATGGATCGTCTGTACGACATCGCGCGCCGCCATAAGCTGCGCGTGGTGGAAGACGCTGCACAGGCCATTGGTTCGCGCTGGGGCGACAAGCGCATCGGACAGATCGGCGACCTGGTCAGCTTCAGCTTCCAGGCCAACAAGAACATCACCACCATCGAAGGCGGTGCGCTGGTGCTCAACACGCCCGAAGAAGCCGTGCTGGCCGAAAAGTATCGCCTGCAAGGCGTCGTGCGCACCGGCTTTGACGGCATGGAAGTCGATCTGGTGGGCGGCAAGTTCAACCTGACGGACGTGAATGCCGCCATCGGCCTGGGCCAGTTCGCTCAGTTGGAAGCCGTCACTGCACGCCGCGCTGCGCTAGCCCGCCGCTACTTTGCCGGCATGCGCGCAGCCGACATCGAGTCGTTCGGCGTCGAGCTGCCGGTGGAGAACTTTACGAATACCAACTGGCACATGTTCCAGATCGTGCTGCCGCTGGACCGACTGAAGGTCGATCGCGCCGGGTTCATGGCTGGCCTGAAGGCGCTGGGCATCGGCGCGGGCGTGCACTATCCGCCGATCCACCTGTTCAAGCTCTATCGCGAACTCGGCTGGAAGCCGGGCATGTTCCCGGTGGCCGAACGCATTGGCCGTGCCATCGTTACGCTGCCGATGTTTGCCGGCATGGAAGATTCCGATGTGGATCGCGTGGTCAGCGCGGTCCGCCAACTTTGCGCCCAGTACCAATAATCCAATAATGAAGACACCCGCTCTCTCGGTCGTCATTCCTGTTTACAACGAAGAAGACGGGCTCGCCGCGCTGTTTGCGCGCTTGTATCCCGCACTCGATGCACTCGGCATTTCGTACGAAGTCGTGTTCGTCAACGACGGCAGCCGCGACCGCTCCGCCGCCATGCTGGCCGAACAGTTCCGCGCGCGTCCGGACAGCACACGTGTCGTGCTATTCAACGGCAACTACGGCCAGCACATGGCCATCCTGGCCGGCTTCGAACATGCGCGCGGCGAACGCGTCGTCACGCTCGATGCCGACCTGCAGAACCCACCGGAAGAAATCGGCCGCCTGGTCGAAAAGCTCGACGAAGGCTACGACTACGTCGGCACCATCCGGCGCGTGCGCCAGGACAGCTGGTTCCGCCGCACCGCGTCGCGTGCGATGAACTCGCTTCGCGAGCGCATCACGCACATCAAGATGACCGACCAGGGCTGCATGCTGCGCGCCTACAACCGCACCATCGTCGACACCATCAACCGCTGCCGCGAAGTCAACACCTTCATCCCGGCGCTGGCCTACACCTTCAGCAAGAACCCCACCGAAATCGAAGTCGACCACGAAGAGCGCTTCGCGGGCGAGTCGAAGTACTCGCTGTACAAGCTCGTACGCTTGAATTTCGACCTGGTGACGGGCTTCTCGGTGGTACCGCTGCAATGGTTCTCGGCGATCGGGATGCTGCTGTCGTTCGCCTCGGCGGTCCTGTTCATCCTGCTGGTGGTACGGCGGTTCGTCCTGGGCGCTGAAGTCCAGGGCGTGTTCACGCTGTTCGCCATCACGTTCTTCCTGATGGGCGTACTGCTGTTTGGTATCGGCTTGCTGGGCGAATACATCGGCCGCATCTATCAACAGGTGCGTGAGCGCCCGCGCTATCTGGTGCAGGGCGTGCTGGAGGAAACCTCACATTTGCATGAAGCAGGCGCTGCCGATCTGAAGACGGGCTCGCAGCGAGGTGTTGCATGAGTTCCGACATCAAGCGGCGCGCCGTCGTTTTTGCGTATCACAACGTCGGGGTACGCTGCCTGCGCGTGCTGGCCGCCCGCGGCATCCAGGTCGAACTCGTTGTCACGCATGAAGACAATGCCACCGAGAACATCTGGTTCGGCAGCGTGCGCGCGACCGCACAAGAACTGGGTATCCCCTACATCACGCCAGACAATGCAAACGGTGAAGACCTGCACGCCCGGATCGCCGCCATCGCGCCGGACTTTATCTTTTCATTCTATTACCGCCACATGATCCCGATGCGCCTGTTGAGCCTTGCCAAATTCGGCGCGTTCAACATGCACGGTTCGCTGCTGCCCAAGTACCGTGGCCGCGTGCCCATCAACTGGGCGGTTCTGCACGGCGAGACCGAGACCGGCGCCACCCTGCACGAGATGGTCGAAAAGCCCGATGCCGGTTACATCGTCGACCAGACCATCGTGCCGATCCTGCCGGACGACACCTCGCACGAAGTGTTCGAGAAGGCCACGGTGGCGGCCGAGCAAACCCTGTGGCGTGCGCTTCCCGCGATGATTGCCGGGCACATTCCGCGGCACCCGAACGTGTTGGCCAACGGCAGCTATTTCGGCGGCCGCAAACCCGAAGACGGCCGGATCGACTGGTCCAAACCGGCCCAGCAGGTCTACAACCTGATCCGTGCCGTGGCGCCGCCCTACCCTGGCGCCTTTACGGACGCCAGCAGCGAGCGCTACGTTGTCGCTCGAGCCCGTGTGGCGCATCAAACCTTTACGAATTTGCCGCCGGGCCTGCACGTCGTGGATAATGCGATGTTCGGCGTGTGCGGCGATGGGGGAGCCATTGCCATTCACGAGCTCTGGCGCGTCGAGCCCCAAGCTGCCAGCGGAACGTCTGTCGTGACTGCGCAGCAGCTCGCCAGCCAGCTCGCCCTCTCCTGATCTTGAGTTTGCCTTCATGAAAAAAGTATTGATCCTCGGCGTCAACGGCTTCATCGGCCACCACCTGTCCAAGCGCATCCTGGAGACCACCGATTGGGAGGTCTATGGCATGGACATGCAGACCGAGCGTCTGGGCGACCTGGTCAACCACCCCCGCATGCATTTCTTCGAGGGCGACATCACCATCAACAAGGAGTGGGTCGAGTATCACGTGAAGAAGTGCGACGTGATCCTGCCGCTGGTGGCAATCGCCACGCCGTCGACCTACGTCAAAGACCCGCTGCGCGTGTTTGAACTGGACTTTGAAGCCAACCTGCCGATCGTTCGCTCGGCTGCCAAGTACGGCAAGCACCTGGTCTTCCCGTCGACCTCCGAGGTCTACGGCATGTGCAGCGATTCGGAATTCGATCCAGAAGCCTCGCCGCTGGTCTACGGCCCGATCAACAAGCCGCGCTGGATCTACGCCTGCTCCAAGCAGTTGATGGACCGCGTGATCTGGGGTTACGGCATGGAAGGCCTGAACTTCACGCTGTTCCGTCCGTTCAACTGGATCGGCCCGGGCCTCGACTCGATCTACACCCCGAAGGAAGGTTCGTCGCGCGTTGTGACGCAATTCCTCGGTCACATCGTGCGCGGCGAGAACATCAAGCTCGTCGACGGCGGCAGCCAGAAACGCGCCTTCACGTATATCGATGACGGCATCGACGCACTGGTACGCATCATCGCCAACAAGGACGGCGTGGCCTCGGGCAAGATCTATAACATTGGCAACCCGTCAAACAACTACTCGGTGCGCGAGCTGGCCAACATGATGCTGGAACAAGCCGCCAAGATCGACGAGTACAAGGACACCGCCAAGCAGGTCCAACTGGTGGAAACGACCTCCGGCGCCTACTACGGCACCGGCTACCAGGACGTGCAGAACCGCGTGCCGAAGATCGCCAACACCATGGAAGACCTCGGCTGGAAGCCGACCACCGTGATGAAGGACGCGCTGGCGAACATCTTCGAAGCGTATCGCACGCACGTGGCTGAAGCCCGCAGCCTGGTCGAAGACGGCAACGGCAACAAGTAAAAGCCGCATCTCAGTCGCACCTTCCGCGCAGGTTCATGGCCCTCATCGTCCTCAAGATTGACGTCGACACCCTGCGCGGCACCCGCGAAGGCGTGCCCAACCTCGCGCGCATGCTGCGCGAGCACGAAGCTGGCGCAACCTTCCTCTTCAGTCTCGGCCCGGATCACACCGGCTGGGCGCTTCGCCGGGCCTTCCGCCCCGGTTTCCTGAAAAAAGTCTCCCGCACGTCAGTCGTCGAGCATTACGGCTTTCGTACGCTGATGTACGGCGTGCTGCTGCCCGGACCAGACATCGGCCGCAAAGCCGCTGCCGAAATGCGCGCCATCGGCGAAGCAGGTTTCGAGACTGGCATCCACACGTGGGACCACGTTCTCTGGCAGGACAACGTGCGCCAGCGCGATGCCGGCTGGACCGCGCGCCAAATGACCGCGGCTCACGCGCGTTTCACCCAGGTATTCGGCAAGCCTCCCGTGACGCACGGCGCTGCGGGCTGGCAGATGAACGACCACGCCTTCCGCCAGATCGACAACTGGGGCATGGCCTACGCCTCCGACGGCCGGGGCACGCATCCGTACATCCCGAGCGTTGACGGCAAAGCGCTGAACCACGTGCAATTGCCGACCACGCTGCCTACGCTGGACGAACTGATTGGCGTGAAAGACATCACCCTCGACAACGTCGCCCGGCACATCCTGAAGATGACCGAGTCCGACCGCGACCAGGTATTTACCTTGCATGCGGAACTTGAAGGGCAGAAACTCGCCCCGATCTTCAGCGAGTTGCTGCGAGGCTGGCGCGCGCAAGGCCATCGGCTTGGGTCGATGGGCGATTACTACGCAACGCTCGATCGCAGTACCCTGCCCGTGCAGCCCGTCACGTGGGGCGAAGTTGCCGGCCGCAGCGGCAGCCTGATCGTTCAACCGGCCTGATCCTCACGATCTCCAGTCGGGCGGCAGGCGCAGCGCCTGAGCATTGCCCGTCCACGAGCTTTCCGTCTCTTCCCCGCGGTTTTCCGGAACACACCATGCCTGTCACGCTCGACCAGCCTCTTCCCGATTTCTCCGCACCGGCCACCAGTGGCATCACGTTCTCGCCGGCGTCACAGCGCGGCAAGATCGTCGTGCTGTATTTCTATCCGAAGGACAACACCCCCGGCTGCACCACCGAGGCGATGAACTTCCGTGACCAGTACGACGCCTTTGAAGCCGCCGGCGCCGTGGTGTTCGGCATCTCGCGCGACAGCCTGAAATCGCACGAAAACTTCAAGGCGAAACTGGAGATGCCGTTCGAGCTGATTTCCGACGCCGACGAAGCCGTCTGCAACATCTTTGACACGATCAAGATGAAGAAGATGTACGGCAAGGACGTGCGCGGCATCGAGCGCAGCACATTCCTGATCGACAACAAGGGCGTGCTGCGCAAGGAATGGCGTGGCGTGAAAGTGCCCAACCATGTGGATGATGTTCTGACGGCGGTACGCGCGCTGTAACAGCAAGGTAGCCACCCGTCGGAAAAGCGCCCGTACGGCTTCTGGCGTTTGCTTTTCCGTCGATTTCGCATCGTCCGTCGTGATCAGTTTGCGCCGCACCACACGTCACATGTGACAGATTGCAAATCACAAAAGCTTCCGATACAGTCGGAACCGATGAGTACGAAATCCGGATGCCATTCCGATAGCCCACGACGGTACCGGCGGCCAAGTTGGCCTGATATCGCTTCTGCGTTTTTCCCGGCAAGCAGGCTGGGCAGAACGTCCGAATCGTGCAGCTTGTCGTGGCGTTCATCCAGGCCGCCTCACCTCTCGCAGGTCATGGCGGCTTTTTTGTGGCCGTCGTCTGCGCGTCAAACGTCGCGACGCGCCCATCCGTTTTCCCGCGTTTTCCGCCAGCACCGCCTCGCCACGTGCGCGGGCGGTGTTTCGTCGTTGTTCCACCCAGAGAGGTAATCGAAGCATGCCGCTGCCGACCATGCCCACCCAGCCAGCCCAATTGCTTGACCCGGCTGAATTCAAGCCTTTCGGCAAAGCCGGAAAGCCGAAGGCGGGTCAGGAACCTCGAAAACCGGTGCCAGCGCTCGAGCGCGAGGCGTTATCAGAAACCGGCCGTGCGCAACCTAAACGCAATGCAGCCAGCCCGGCCCGCGCCCGCTCGGGCGAAGCTTCCCCCATGGCGAAAGAGGGCCCACGCGAACACGCCGGCATCGTCGCCAAGGCGGTTGACAAGGTGAGCGCAGCCGGCAAATCGACCGAAACCGCTGCCCGCCGCCGCGCTCGCCGCGATGAAGGCCCGACCAAGCTGTTCGTGCTCGACACCAACGTGCTGATGCACGATCCGACATCGCTCTTCCGTTTTGAAGAGCACGACGTCTATCTGCCGATGATGACGTTGGAAGAGCTGGACAACCACAAGAAGGGCATGAGCGAAGTCGCGCGCAATGCCCGTACGGTCAGTCGCACGCTCGACCAGCTTGTGGCGGGCACCGATGGCGTCATGGACGACGGCCTGCCGCTCGCCAAGCTCGGCAACCGCGATGCGCAGGGGCGCCTGTTCTTCCAGACGCGCCTGAACGACATCAAGCTGCCCGATGGGCTGCCGCAGGGCAAGGCAGACAATCAGATCCTCGGCGTGGTGGCCGCGTTGCAGCAGCAGCGTCCGGATCGATCCGTCGTGCTGGTGTCCAAGGACATCAACATGCGGATCAAGGCGCGCGCCCTCGGCCTGCCGGCGGAGGACTACTTCAACGACCGCGTGCTGGAAGACACCGACCTGCTCTACAGCGGCATCATGGCCCTGCCGGCGGACTTCTGGCAGAAGCACGGCAAAAACATCGAGAGCTGGCAGGACCCCAAGACGGGTACGACGTTCTACCGCTTGTCCGGCCCGCTGGTGCCATCGTTCCTGGTCAACCAGTTTGTCTTCCTTGAACCGAATGACGGCAGTCTGCCGCTGTATGCGCAAGTCAAGGAGCTGAACGGCAAAACCGCCGTGCTGCAGACGCTCAAGGACTACACGCACCAGAAGAACAACGTCTGGGGCGTGACCGCGCGCAACCGTGAGCAGAACTTCGCGCTGAACCTGCTGATGCATCCGGAAGTCGACTTCGTTTCGCTGCTTGGCCAGGCTGGCACGGGCAAGACGCTGCTGGCACTGGCGGCAGGCCTGGAGCAGGTGCTGGATCAGAAGCTCTACAACGAGATCATCATCACGCGCGCCACGGTGCCTGTGGGTGAAGACATCGGCTTCCTGCCCGGCACGGAAGAAGAAAAGATGCAGCCGTGGATGGGCGCCTTCGACGACAACCTCGAGGTCCTGCAAAAGTCCGACGACAATGCCGGCGAGTGGGGCCGTGCCGCCACGCAGGAGTTGATCCGCTCGCGCATCAAGGTCAAGAGCATGAACTTCATGCGCGGCCGCACCTTCGTCAACAAGTTCCTGATCATCGACGAGGCGCAAAACCTGACGCCCAAGCAGATGAAGACGCTGGTCACGCGCGCGGGCCCCGGCACCAAGATCGTCTGCCTGGGGAACATCGCGCAGATCGACACGCCCTATCTGACGGAAGGCTCGTCGGGCCTGACTTACGTGGTGGATCGCTTCAAGGGATGGAGCCACAGCGGGCATATCACGCTGGCGCGCGGTGAGCGTTCGCGACTCGCAGATCACGCCTCAGACGTGCTTTAGAAATCACATCGCGGCAACGTCATCAGCCGCAAACCGTTGTGCCATCGGGCCTCGCGATTGCGTGGCCTTTTTTTTGCTGCATGTTCGGCACCTCTCTTTTCTTCCCTGATGGAGGCCAATGATGCCCATGCAGCAAAACCTGCAGACCCGATCGCGCTTGACCCTGACGTCGGCCGCGCTGGCGATGATGCTGTCCGCCGGCGCGTCCATTGCGCTCGCCGACAACCTCACGCCAAAGACCGCCGGCCAGATCAGCTACGTCTGCGGCGGCGTTGCGCAGGACGAGCAGCAGGCGCTGAACAGTGAAGCCCGCAACTACAACCTCTCTCTGCTGTTTACGCAAGGCGCGCGCGGCGAGTATCTGGCCGACGTCGACGTCCAGCTCACGCGACACGGCAAGGAGGTCGCAAGCTTCCGCGCCGACGGCCCGCGCTGTCTGATCAAGGCACCGCCGGCCAGCTACAACGTCATCGCCACATACCAAGGCACCACCAAGCGGGCGACGGTGCAGACGGGCAGCACGCGCAACGTCCAACTACGCTGGTAAACCTGCCCGCAAAGCGCGACGCCATCAGGGCAAAATTCGCAGACCCGCGCCCTGCTTGGCGTTGCGCCTCGCCAACACGCAGTTTGGCTTTCTGACGCGGCGCGCATAGCATGCTCGCTATCCGGACTCTCCTGATGGCCAATGCTCACGCGGCACAGCTTTCCCCACGGCAACATGCGACTGGCAGGCGCCGCCCTGCTGGCGCTGGTGTGCCTGCTGTCCGCATGCTCCTCGACCCCGACCCGCTCCACCGCCTCGCGCGATACTGGCCTGCGCACGCGCGGCGCCCCGATCCAGGATCCGAGCGCCGGTCTGGAAGAAATCTCCATCGAAGCCATGGCGCTGGTCGGCACGCCCTACCGCTACGGCGGCAATACACCCGACAGCGGCTTCGATTGCAGCGGGCTCGTGCGCTACGTCGTGCAACGCGCTGCGTCTGTCAACCTGCCGCGTACCGCCGCCGAAATGGGCCGCCGCGGCACCTCACTGGATCGCCGCGATGTTGCATCGGGCGACCTCGTCTTCTTCAACACGACCGGCCAGCCGAACTCGCACGTGGGCATCTATGTCGGGCAGAACCGGTTTGTCCACGCACCGGCCACAGGCGGCACGGTGCGCCTTGAAGACATGACCAAGTCTTATTGGGCCAGCCGCTACGGGGGCGCACGCCGTGTCGTGGCCGTGAGCAACCTGCCCGATGCACCGGCGCCGACCATCGCCCCCATCACGCCGGCGCCCGTCAGCCCTGCCAGCCCAATCGACGATGATCCGCTCGGTACCCTCGCCCGCACACGCGATGCTCAGGCCGACAGCCTGATGTCGACACGCGTGCCGGCGGCTGCGACGCCGCCTGCGGATGACGACCCCATCGCGCGCTTTGCCACGCAGTAGCGCATCGCTCGCCCCAATGCAAAACGCCCACCGGTTTGGTGGGCGTTTCGTTTTTGCGAAGTGAATCCGCGGCCGGCTTTGCTTACAGCACGTGTCGACCGATCCACCAGGCGATGGCCGCCATGAACGCCGACGCGGGAATCGTCAACACCCACGCCCAGACGATGTTGCCTGCCACCCCCCAGCGCACGGCAGAAGCTTTCTGCGCCGCGCCCACACCGACAATGGCGCCTGTAATGGTGTGCGTCGTCGACACTGGCACGCCCAACGCCGAAGCGAAGAACAGCGTCATGGCGCCACCGGTTTCCGCGCAGAAACCGCCGACCGGCTTGAGCTTGGTGATCTTCTGACCCATCGTGCGCACGATCCGCCAGCCACCCAGCAGCGTACCCAAGCCGATCGCCACATAGCAGCAGACGATGACCCAGATCGGCGGTTCGGTTGCCGTGGCCGACGCGTAGCCGCCCGCAATCAGCAGCATCCAGATGATGCCGATGGTCTTCTGCGCATCGTTGCCGCCATGGCCCAGGCTGTACAGCGAAGCGGAGAGCAGTTGCAAGCGCCGGAACCATCGGTCCACCTTGGATGGCGGCGTTCGGAAGAACAGCCAGGACACCGCCACCATCAAGAGCGAGCCGAGGATAAAACCCAGCAACGGCGAAATCAGGATGAACGCCACGGTCTTGAGCAAGCCACTGGCCACCAGCGAGCCCGTGCCGGACTTGGCCACAGCCGCGCCTACCAAGCCACCGATGAGCGCGTGCGACGAGCTGGACGGAATGCCGTAGTACCACGTGATGATGTTCCACGCGATGGCGCCGACCAACGCCCCGAAGATGACGTAATGATCGACGATGGACGGATCAATCGTGTCCCGTCCCACCGTGGTTGCCACCTTGAGGTGGAAGATGAAAATGGCGATCACGTTGCAGGCAGCGGCCATGGCCACTGCCTGCTGCGGCTTGAGCACGCCGGTCGACACCACCGTCGCAATGGAGTTGGCCGCGTCGTGAAAGCCATTCATGAAGTCGAACACAATGGCCAGCGCCACCAGCAGAACGACCACCCAGAGACTGATCTGAAGCGTATGCATGAGGCGTCGTCTCGTCAGGCGTTTTCGAGCACGATGCCTTCGATGATGTTGGCGACATCCTCGCAACGGTCGGTGATGCTCTCCAGTTGTTCGTAGATCGCCTTGAGCTTGATCAGCAGCTTGATGTCGTTCTCGGTGCGAAACAGCTTGGCCATGGCAGCGCGCATCACGCGATCGGCATCCGACTCAAGACGGTCGATTTCGTGGGCAATGGTGAGGATCTGGCGGCCGTTGTTCATGTCGCTGAGCAGCGCCACGGCCTTGCGGACTTCCTCGCAGCAAGCCACGCAGATGGTCGCGAGCTGGCGCGCCTCGTCCGTCACGTTGGTCACGTCGTACAACGAGATGGTGAGCGACACGTCTTCCATCAGGTCGAGGATGTCGTCCATCGTCGTGATCAACTTGTGGATCTCGTCGCGATCAAGCGGGGTGATGAAAGTCTTGTGCAGCAGTTCGATCGTGTCATGCGTGATGCGATCGGCCTTCTTTTCAAAATTCTGCACGTTGCGTGCATGCATTTCGGCATTGGGCAAATCGTTGACCAGCTCCTTCAGCGCGTGGGCCGCCTTGACGGCGCACTCGGCGTGCTGGTTGAAGTACTCAAAAAACTTGCCTTCGGTGGGCATGAAGCGACCGAACATGATGATCCTTGGGAACGGAAAAAAGCAGGAGTCGTAAAAACAACGCCGGACGGGATCACCGCCGGCGCTGTCATTAAAACGCAATATTTTACCGGAACCAGCCTCGCGACATGCGTGGCACGTTGTGGCAGGCCGACACGAATTACACGTTACGTGTCGTTGTCAAAGAAGGCATTGCCCCCGGTGAAGTTGTCGAACTTCGTGTATTCACCCAGGAACGTAAGGCGAACGGTCCCAATCGGGCCGTTACGCTGCTTACCAATGATGATTTCGGCCGTACCCTTGTCCGGAGAATCGGGGTTGTAGACCTGATCGCGATAGATGAACAGGATCACGTCGGCGTCCTGTTCGATAGCACCGGATTCGCGCAAGTCCGACATCACAGGACGCTTGTTCGGGCGCTGCTCCAAGCTTCGGTTCAACTGCGACAATGCGATCACGGGGCAGTTGAGTTCCTTCGCCAGACCCTTGAGCGATCGCGAGATTTCCGAAATTTCGGTCGCACGGTTCTCACCGCTGCCCGAGCCCGACATCAGCTGCAGGTAGTCGATGACGATCAGGCCGAGCTGTCCACACTGGCGTGCAAGCCGGCGCGAACGTGCACGCAACTCCATCGGGTTCAACGCAGGGGTTTCGTCGATGAAGAGCTGCGCGTCGTTCATCTTCTGGATGGCATGCGTCAGGCGCGGCCAATCCTCGTCGAGCAGTCGGCCGGTGCGCAGGCGGTGCTGATCCAATCGACCGACCGAACCCAGCATACGCATGGCGAGCTGCGTACCCGCCATTTCCATTGAGAACACAGCCACCGGCAGGCCCTGCTCCACCGCCACGTGTTCGCCGATGTTCAGGGAGAATGCCGTCTTACCCATCGATGGGCGACCGGCCACGATGATCAGGTCGCCGCCCTGCATACCGCTGGTCATGCGATCGAGGTCAACGAAACCCGTCGGCACACCGGTAATGTCGCTCTGGTTATCGCGGTGGTACAGCTCATCAATGCGCTCGACCACCTGCGTCAGCAGCGGCTGGATTTCCAGGAAGCCCTTCTGCCCGCGCGAGCCCTCTTCGGCAATCGCGAACACCTTGGATTCGGCCTCGTCCAGCAGTTGGCGCACGTCGCGCCCCTGCGGGTTGAAGGCACCAGCGGAAATCTCGTCGGCGATCGTCACGAGTTGGCGCAGCACGCCGCGGTCGCGAACGATCTCCGCATAACGACGGATATTGGCGGCGCTCGGCGTGTTTTGGGCCAGCGCGTTCAGGTACGCCAGGCCACCCACCTCTTCCGCCTTGCCAGCGGCCTGCAGTTGCTCGTATACCGTGATCACGTCAGCCGGCTTGGCCTGCGAGATCAACTTGCCGATATTGTGGAAGATCAGCCGGTGGTCGTAGCGGTAGAAATCGTGCTCGTTGATGAAATCGGCAATGCGATCCCAGGCGGCGTTATCCAACAGCAACCCGCCGAGCACCGACTGTTCGGCCTCGATGGAATGCGGGGGCACCTTGAGGGAATCGAGCTGGGGATCGGAGGGCGCGTTCATGGCGGGATTATAACGGCGCTGCTCAGTCTTCAATTTGAACCCCTGACACAAAGGACAACAAAAAAGGCAGAGACTTTCGTCCCTGCCTTCTTGACTCGCGCCGGCCGGCTGCCCAGGCGCCGCGAGGTGCAGCTTGCGTGCTTAGACTGCGTCGCCCTGCACCAACACCGTCACGTCGACTGCCACATCGGTGTGCAGCGACACGACGACCGGGTGATCGCCAACGGTCTTCAGCGGGCCATTCGGCATACGCACTTGCGCCTTCTCGACCTTGAAGCCTTGTGCAACCAGTGCGTCGGCGATGTCGTGATTGGTGACGGAGCCGAACAGACGGCCATCCACACCAGCCTTTTGCGACAGTTGCAGCGTCAGGCCGTTCAGCTTCTCGCCTTCGGCTTGTGCAGCTGCCAGCTTTTCAGCAGCCAGCTTTTCCAGCTCAGCACGACGGGCTTCGAATTCCTTGATGGCGGAATCCGTAGCGCGGCGAGCTTGCTTGTTCGGGATCAGGAAGTTACGAGCGTAACCGTCCTTCACGCGCACCACGTCGCCCAGGTTACCCAGGTTGACGACCTTCTCGAGCAGAATAATTTGCATTGTCAGTTCTCCTTATCCCGCTGATTAGTGCTTGTGCTGATCGGTGTACGGCATCAGCGCGAGGAAACGTGCGCGCTTGATGGCCGTGTCCAGCTGGCGCTGATAGATCGCGCGCGTGCCGGTCAGGCGGGCCGGCGTGATCTTGCCGTTCTCGCCGATGAAGTCCTTGAGCGTGTCCAGATCCTTGTAGTCGATCTGCTCAACGCCAGCCACGGTGAAGCGGCAGAACTTCTTGCGCTTGAACAACGGGTTTTGCTGCTGGAAGCGCTTCTTGTTCTTCGCGTCGCGCTGCTTCTTGTTCATGAATGCCATGATTCAATCCTTTACGAATACGTTACATCCGGAGATGTGAAAGACCAGTGCCTTACTGCTGCGGTGCTTGCGAGCCAGGAATCCCACGCAATCCAGGACGGTGCCCGGAGCGATGCGATCCAGAACGGAAGCCATCTTGCCGGCTGCCAGTGCCTCCATCGAAAACTCGATCTGCCGCACTGTCTGCGCTTCGACCGCCTGCCCGCTGTATGCCAGCAGACAATTGACGATCGGCACGCCGGCTGGGGTGTATCGCATCACCTCGCGCTCGACCAGAGTGGCGACGAGCTGCAGGCGGTTGATGGCGTTGTCCCCGAGGGTTTCGTTCATGCTGGTGATGCGCGATCAGGCTTGCGCAGCACCGCGCGGCATCAGGCGGCCTGTTCGGTCTGAGCGGCGGCCTTCTTGG
This sequence comes from Ralstonia sp. PBBBR1, assembly GCF_002256165.1. Classification (NCBI taxonomy): domain Bacteria; kingdom Pseudomonadati; phylum Pseudomonadota; class Betaproteobacteria; order Burkholderiales; family Burkholderiaceae; genus Ralstonia; species Ralstonia sp. PBBBR1. The sequence goes on from NZ_NKIL01000002.1 coordinate 428,601, forward strand.
CCTCTTCGCGTGCGACTTCCTTCATCATCGGCGACGGCGCCGTTTCAGCCTTCTTGGTCTGAACGATGAGGTGACGCAGCACGGCGTCGTTGAACTTGAAGGCGTGCTCAAGCTCAGCCAGGGTTTCCTTGCCGCACTCGATGTTCAGGCACACGTAGTGAGCCTTCGCGAGCTTCTGGATCATGTAGGCCAGTTGACGACGGCCCCAGTCCTCGACGCGGTGCACTTGGCCGCCTTGCGAGGTGACCGTGCTCTTGTAGCGCTCGATCATCGCGGGCACTTGCTCGCTCTGGTCCGGATGGACGATGAATACGATTTCGTAATGACGCATTGACGCTCCTTGTGGATTAAGCCGCCCGGGCGTCACACTCCGGTGCAGCAAGGTTGGTTAGCCTGCCATTATACGCAGGCTTTTGCGACTTTTTCAATATCGATCAATGACTTGCTGAAGCGAGGCAACTTCTGCCTGGGCGCGACCAGAGGCTAAAAGCAACGTCAGAAGCACACGCGCCTTATATGGGTTGAGCGTACCGCTCGACGCCCAGCGGTCCGCACTAGGCAGCGCAGGCACCACGCCAGCACCGGTACGCGTGGAGCGCAGTACGAAAACCCCCTGCTGACTCGCCCGGTTCAGCGCCGCTTCAAGATTGGCATGGATGGAACCCGCACCGGTTGCGGCAATCACCAGCCCCTTCACGCCCGCGGCAACCAGCGCATCCACCACGCGAGCATCGGGCTGGGCATAGCTCGCCACAACCTCAACCCAGGGCCACTGGCCCGCAGGCGGCATCGGCAGCACGTCGGCTGCGGCCACACGTTGCCCTACCCGCTGAAACTGCACCTGCGTGTCGAGCACGAAACCCAGCGCGCCGGTGTCCGGCGAAACAAACGCCTCAACCGCGTAAGTGTGACCCTTCTGGACATCGCGGGCGGCATGCACGCGCTGGTTGAGCGCCACCAGCACGCCTCGCCCGCGCGCAGACGGACTGGCCGCCAGCCGCACCGCATTCAGCAGATTCAGCGGGCCATCCGCCGACAGCGACGTCGACGGCCGCATCGCCGCAGTCAGGACGATCGGTGTATCGGTCTGCTGCGTCAGGTGCAGTAGCATCGCGGTCTCTTCCAGCGTGTCAGTGCCGTGCGTGATGACCACGCCATCCACACGCTCGACGTCGATCCAGTGACGGATACGCGCCACCAGCTTTTCCCATACGTCGAAGGTCAGATCCTTGCTATCGATCTGTGCGACCTGTTCAGCGCGCACGTTGGCGAGGCGCTCCAAACCAAGCTTGCTGGCCGCGAGCAGTTGATCGATGGGGACGGCGCCAGCGCGATAGCGTGCGGCGGAGCCAGCGTCGTCAGCAGAGCCGGCGATCGTGCCGCCGGTGGCGAGGATGGCGATGGTAGGCAAGGACATCGTTGCAGACATGCGTGGTGGGCAAGGCGCGCATTGTATCCGCCCGCATCGCCTTTGCCGACGCGGGATTGCCCGGGGCGCCGGCAAAAACAAAACGCCGGCACCCAGGCCGGCGTTTGCAACAGAAGCCGTATCGATTATTTCTCGACGAAGGCGCGCTCGATCACGTAGTCACCCGCTTCGCCCATGCGCGGCGAGATCTTGAAACCGCGGGCGTCGAGCAGCTTGCAGGTGTCTTCCAGCATGGCCGGGCTGCCACAGATCATGGCGCGGTCGACTGCCGGATCCATCGGGGGCAAGCCGATATCGACAGACAGCTTGCCGCTGTCGACGAGGTCCGTCAGGCGGCCCATGTTGCGGAACGGCTCACGCGTAACCGTGGGGTAATAGATCAGCTTTTCGCGCACCTGATCGCCGAAGAACTCGTTGTTCGGCAATTCCCGGGTGATGAAGTCGGCATAAGCCAACTCGCTCACTTGGCGCACGCCGTGCAGCAGCACGACCTTCTCGAAGCGCTCATAGGTGTCCGGGTCCTGGATGATGCTCATGAACGGCGCGAGGCCGGTGCCGGTGCCGAACAAATACAGGTTCTTACCGGGTAGCAGGTCATCCAGTACGAGCGTGCCGACCGGCTTCTTGCTCACCAGCAGCTTGTCGCCCACCTTCAGATGCTGCAGTCGCGACGTCAGGGGGCCGTTCTGCACCTTGATGCTGAAGAACTCGAGGTGCTCTTCGTAGTTCGGGCTCGCGATGCTGTAGGCGCGCATCAGCGGCTTGCCTTCGACCTCCAGCCCGATCATGACGAAGTGGCCGTTATGGAAGCGCAGCGCCTGGTCGCGGGTGGTCTTGAAGCTGAACAGCGAGTCATTCCAGTGATGGACGCTCAGAACGGTCTCTTGATTAAAGGCGGACATGGTGACATTCGGGCCAACCCAATGAAGCTCAATCGGGTTATGTGGCGATGCAAAAATCGGTCAAGGCCTTGATTTTATGCGATTCGCCGCGGCCGCGCCTGCATGGATTGCGCATAAGCTTCTAACCAGTCGCATGGGTTTTGACGCCGGTCATAAGGACTGGGCGCCTGCGCAACAGGTCACAACAAAATCACTTGCGCTTCCTGCGTCACTGTATAAAATCACAGCACCTGTTCAAATATACAGTACGCCGATGGCCACCCTCACCCCCCGCCAGCAGCAGATTTATGACCTCATCCGCCAGACGATCCAGCGCACGGGCTTTCCGCCGACGCGCGCCGAGATTGCCGCGGAGTTTGGCTTCTCGTCGCCCAATGCGGCTGAGGAACACCTGCGCGCGCTGGCACGCAAGGGCGTGATTGAACTGACGCCGGGCGCCTCGCGTGGCATTCGGCTGCGGGCGGCGGGCGACACGGCGCAGCATCAGTTCTCGCTGCCGTCGATGGGATTGATGCAGTTGACACTGCCGCTGGTGGGCCGCGTGGCCGCCGGTAGTCCGATCCTGGCTGCGGAGCACATTGATCGCCAGTATCAGGTTGATCCATCGCTGTTTTCTGCGCAGCCCGATTTTCTGCTGAAGGTGCGTGGTATGAGCATGCGCGACGCCGGCATTCTCGATGGCGATCTGCTCGCCGTGCAGCGCGCCAGTGAAGCCACCAACGGCAAGATCGTCGTGGCTCGACTGGGCGACGACGTCACGGTCAAGCGCTTCCAGCGCAAGGGCCGGCATGTCGAGCTGATTGCCGAGAACCCCGATTTCGAACCGATCCACGTTGATCTGGATCGCGATGAGTTTCACCTGGAGGGCTTGGTCGTCGGTCTGATCCGGCCTGCTGCTCCGTAAGTCTCCGGCGCATCTCAGCGCCAAACCTTCGCTGTTTGATTCCACTTGAAGGTGAGCCAGCGGCTCGCCGGGGCGGAGTCTTGCCACTCGCTTTTCCACCCGAACTCACGAGGTCTGCCATGCGACTCGGATCGATGTCTTCCCGCCGCCGCCCGGTACAGCCGGTCCCCTTCCGCCAAACCCAGGGCGTGCGCATCTATCAAGGGGAGCAGCGCCGTACGATGGTCGGCAGCATGGCCGCCATCTGCCGCATGCTGGATGCGATTCCAGCGGCCTCGCGCACTGCTGGCGCCGAAAGCTGCTGAGGGAAAGAGAAGGCCGATGAGGGCTGTGAAGCGCGCTGCAGCGGCCGATCAGGGCATACCCCAATGCTGCCGCCGCAACTGATTTCATACACTTGCCGTGCCCTGAGGACAGGGCTTTCTTCAACTGATTTTCGGCCCGCCGTTTGAGCGGGCTGTTTTTTTCTGCTCGTAAGTTGCTGCAACGGCACATTTAACGATGTTCCGTCGGTGAAACGGACGTTTACCCCGATGTTGTTTGGCGTACGTGACAGTAGTATTGCTAATGCCCTCAGGGGCAATGAGATCGCTGAATTCGAAGCCCGCACATTGCGGGCTTTTTTTTGCGCCGCGACCGACAGGCGAGCCGCTAAACGCTCCCCGCTTTCTCGACGACGAGGATTCGCGCCTCGCCCCGCGGGTGCGCCACATGCTCGCAGCCGATACCGGCGAAGAAGATATCGCCGGGTTCCAGCGTCGCGACTTTCTCCTCGCCGGCTTCGCGGTAATGCATGTCGACCGTACCGTCGAGCACCACGAACACCTCCTCACCGTCGTTCACATGCCAGCGGTAAGGCTGGTCCGTCCAATGCAGGCGCGTGGTAATGCCACTCATATTGGCAATATCGAGCGCGCCCCAGGCACGCTCGGCGGTGAACGACTTGGCGCGGATGATGTTCATGGCGATCGTGCGTCGGTTATTACATTGACTGCAGGTTGCCGATGCGCACCAACATCTCGGTGAACATCTGCATATCGAGGTCGAGGTCCTGCACTTCCTTGTACTCGTTGGCGTTGTGCGCCGTGTACTTCTTGCCCGGCATGGCCGGGCCGAAATTGATGGCGTTCGGCATCAGCTTGGCCGTCGTGCTGCCGGCCGTCGGCACGGGCTTGGCGTCGAGGCCAGTGGTGTCACCATAAATGTTGAGCAGCGTCGACAGCCACGCGCCCTTCGGATCGCGCGCCATCCAGTTGCCTTGATCGTGGTTGATCTCGAGGGCGACATGGTTGGCCTTGGCCCATGCGTTGATCTTGCCGGCGATTTCACCGCGCAGCGCATCAGGCGTTTTGCCGCGCGGCATGCGCACGTTGGCGATCACCTCCACGCGGCCATTCTTGTCGCCGATCACCGTAGGCGAAATGGTGAGCGGCCCCATGAAGTCGTCCTTGTAGGCGACGCCCATGGTAGTGCCGAGGTAGTCGGTGCCGTAAAGGTCGGTGAGGTAGCGCGCGGCATGAGCGTAGGCGTTGTCTGCCAAGCCGAGATCGGCTGCACGCAGGAACAGCGCGAGGCGCGGCAGCGGGTTGACGCCCTCTTCCGGACGCGAGCCGTGTGCGGAGGCGCCAGTCACCTTCACGACGATGCTGTCGCCCGTGCGCGCGATGTCGATCGAGAACTTGCCCTGCCCTGCCAAGCTGTTCACGAACCCATCGCGCTTGGCTTCGAGCGCGGCGGCGGCCAGGCCCAGATCACCGCCCTTGAGCGTGGCGGTGGCCGTTTGTGGGATGGAGCTTGCCGACGCCGCGCCCGTCATCGAAACGATGGCCGTATGCGAAGCATCGCCAGCTTGCGCAGGGAAGAACACCTTCAATGCGCCCGTGCCTTTCTCTGCAACCACGGCCGGGTACTTGCTGTCGAGCACGATGTTGTACGCAGGCAATTGCGTGTGCTCACGGTAGTACTTCATGCCATCGCCACCGGTTTCTTCGGTGGTTTCGATCATCAGGCGGATGGTGCGCGCGAGCGGCACGCCACTGTCCTTGACCGTTTTCATGGCGTACATCGCGGCGGCAATCGAGCCCTTGTCGTCAATCGTGCCACGGCCGTACAGCAGATTGCCGACGCGCGTGACCTTGAACGGATCGAGCTTGGTGCCGTCGCCGAGCACCCACTCCTCGGCCTTGGCGGGTACGACGTCGGCGTGCGTCAGGATGCCGAACTCGTCCGAGCCGGTGCCGGGCAGCGTAACTTCAAAGACGCGGTTGTCGATGTTGCGGTATTTCAAGCCGAAATCGCGCGCCATGCCCTCGATCAGCTTGCCAAACGCGACGATGGCGGGGTTTTCGTACTGCGGAATCTTGTCGTCGCGCACCGTGGGCAGCGCGACCATCTTTTCGATCGAACCAATCACGGCCTGCTGGTTGTGCAGGCGGTTGTACAGACCCAGCAGGCGCCCGATGTTGACGAGGTCATCGCCGGCCACCGGAGCCTTCTTCTGGTACGCGGCGACACTGCCCGCGACTTGCGGATCGGCCTTCGCGGCTGCCGCAAGAAAGCTGTTCAGATCGGCCGATGCCTTGGATTGTTCGGCGGCGAGCAGCGCGTCGAGTTGCGGTTTCTGAATCGTGGCGGCAAAGGCGCCGGTGCCGCAAGCCAGCGACAGTGCGATCGTCAGCGAAGACAGGCCAATACGGGCAGTGCGTTGCATCGAAGTGGTTTCCGAAAAAGGCGAAGGCGCCATCATAGGGGCGAAGCGCAAGCCACGCATTGTGCAGCGCGAAAACGCTAAGGCACGCCCGCTGGGCGGTATGCTTGGAGCTTTCCCAGGAGGCTTGCCGCATGGAACCGTCTCTGGACACCGCCCCCGGTCTGTTGAGCGTGCTGGAAGAACTGCGCCGGCGCGAACCCATCTTCCATCGCCCCGAGTTCGGCACGCGCCGCGAAGACTTCGAGCGCATGACCACGGAAGACTTCTGGGAAACCGGTGCCTCGGGTCAGCGCTACAGCCGCAGCTATGTGCTTGGCGTTCTCGATGCCCGGCACGGCCACATCGGCGAGGATTTCTGGCAAACGCGCGATTTCCGCTGCCAAGAGATTGCGCCGGACAACTACCTGCTGACGTACACGCTGGTGCAGTCGAACCGGACGACGCGGCGGGCGACGTTGTGGCGGCGGACGCTGGATGGCTGGAAGGTCATGTACCACCAGGGGACCATCGTGGCGGAGAGTCGTTGAACTCCGTTGCGAAACCCTCTAGGCAAGGCGAAAGAATGTTTGTATAATCGCTGTTTCCTTGAACGGCGACACGCCGGTCAGGCAACAACGGTGGCTGTAGCTCAGTTGGTAGAGTCCCAGATTGTGATTCTGGTTGTCGTGGGTTCGAATCCCATCAGTCACCCCAAGTTTCAAGAAAAAGCCCGCATTCGCGGGCTTTTTTGCATTCAGCGATCGGGGCAACGCCCCTTTCCCGCATCAAACCGCTACCGCCTCCTCATTCGATTCTTCGCCACGCCGCAGGTGGGCACGCGCCTCGTCGAACAGTGCATGGGCGTCGGCCAGCGTCTTGACGCGGCCCAGCGCCTTGGAGCCCGACAGCACGCGCCGCCAGCCCCGCGCGCCCGCCACACCGCGATACAGCCCCAGCATGTGCCGCACCGCCGCACCTGCGTAGCCGCCCCGCTCTACCCAGCGGCCGACGTAGCCGATCATCGCGTCTTCCACCTCGGCGCGCGTGGGGGCCTCGGTGCCTGCGCCGTAGTAGCGCGCATCGAACGCTGCCATCAGATGCGGATGGTGATACGCCTCACGGCCGATCATGACGCCATCAACGTGCGCCAGGTGCGCGTCGATCTGCTCGAGCGTCTGCACCCCACCGTTGAGCAGAATCTCCAGATGCGGGAAATCGCGCTTGAGTTGGTAGACGACTTCGTAGCGCAGCGGCGGAATCTCACGGTTTTCCTTTGGGCTCAGGCCTTTCAGGATGGCATTGCGCGCGTGCACGATGAACGTCTCGCAACCCGCCTCGGCGATGGTGCCGACGAAATCGCGCACGAAATCGTAGGTCTCGATTGCATCAATGCCGATGCGGTGCTTGACCGTGACCGGAATCGACACCGCATCGCGCATCGCCGTGACACCCTGCGCGACGAGCTTGGGCTCAGCCATCAGGCAGGCGCCGAACGCACCGCGCTGCACGCGCTCCGACGGGCAGCCGCAGTTGAGGTTGATTTCTTTGTAGCCCCATTGCTGGCCGAGGCGCGCGGCCTGGGCCAGATCGTCCGGTTCACTGCCGCCGAGCTGGAGCGCCACGGGATGCTCGAACTCGTCAAAATCGAGGTGGCGCGGGACGTCGCCGTGCAGCAGCGCGCCCGTGGTCACCATTTCGGTGTAGAGCCACGTGTGGCGCGAGATCTGGCGATGGAAGAACCGGCAATGTCTGTCAGTCCAATCCATCATCGGGGCCACGCTCAGCCGCCTAGGCGTTGATTTCATTGGAATACGGTTTGAATTCAAGCGCTTACACCCTACTGTTTTCTGCGCGATTTCATGAGATTTGTGGCGGTTTCCGCTCATTTTTTCGGCCCAATGCTACGGCGTGGCACCGAAATTTAGCGTGTAGCACCGAGGCAAAAATGGGCACGATCAGCGAGCGAAAACGCAGGGACGGGAGTATAAGGGTACACGGCCCAAATCCGCCGGAAGGAAGGCGGCGTGGTCGTATATACGGAGGCCAAGACGTTCGACCGTGCGCCGGCGGCGCGGGCCTGGCTCGTGAAGCGCGAAAAGGAGCTCGACCAGCCAGGCGCCCTGAAGACCGCCAAGCAGGAAGATCCGCTGCTCTCGGAGGTCATCGATCGGTACATCTGCGAGTCTGTCCAGCCGCTCAGGCGCACCAAACAATTTACAAGGACCGGTTGGCGGCACCTGAGATCGCCACCGAAGTAAATAACGCGGTCAAGCTATGGCTCGCACGCGGGTAGTTGTTGGCGCTTGGCTTGTCGCCGTCACCGCTCATTTTTTGACGTACGCGCTGTCTGCCCAGCCCGAACCAGCAGAGTGGTACGCCTCACTCCCGAGCTACCGAGCGGCGATCTTCGGACTTACACGTTTGCCGCTGTGGCTGGCTGGCCTGTGCGTACTACCGGCATTGGCGAGCTGGATCCGCCGGCAGCGGTGATCGGTCATCCCCCGCCCCCCTCTTTGCCGACTAAGAGTGCACTGCGCGGGATGGGCAATTGATCTATCATCCAACTTCCCCTTCCCTGTCACGTGAGCGAAGTTAGCTCGCGTCGATCCCCTACTGGCGCTGTACTGCACTTCGAGTGAAGTCAACGTCGCACAAGTCTGCTTGGCAGGAGCGTGCAGTGTTCAACGACCACGCCCCGACCAGGCGTGAAGCCGTTGCCCAAAATCCTTTACTCGTTTTGCCAAGATGATTCAGATCCATAACGCAAGCCAACCATCGGCACCCAACAAGCGCTGCTCCGGATGCAACTCCGATAATGGCACCTCTATCGAGATGGCCTTCGCATTTCAGCCGATCGTTGATCTGCGCACGGGCGACGCCTACGCACACGAAGCGCTCGTACGCGGACCCAACGGAGAGCCTGCCGCATCGGTGCTGACGCAAGTGGACGAAGCAAGCCGTTACCGGTTTGACCAACGGTGCCGCACCACCGCAATTGAGCAGGCGGCCGGGATCGGGATGGACACCTTCCTATCCATCAATTTCATGCCGAACGCGGTGTATCAGCCTGCCGCATGTATCCGCACGACGTTTGAGGCGGCCGAAAAATTCGGCTTTCCCATCAATCGGATCATCTTCGAAACCATCGAAGGCGAAGACATCATCGACCGCCCCCACCTCCTCGAAATCTTTCGGGCGTATCAGTCGTTCGGCTTCCAAACCGCGATTGATGATTTCGGTGCCGGCCACTCGGGGCTCACCCTACTCGCCGATTTCCAGCCGGACCTGATCAAGTTGGATATGGCACTTATCCGAGGAATCGATTCAGATCTGGTGCGTCAACGCATTGTTTGCGGCGTGCTCAGCATCTGCAACGACCTCGGGATCCGGGTCATTGCCGAAGGCGTTGAAACGGCGCCGGAACGCGACTTCCTGGCTGCCGCGGGTATCACGCTCATGCAAGGCTATCTGTTCGCAAAGCCTGCGTTCAGAGCAATGCCACCGATATCAAACACTCGCTGAGCGTCATACGGACTTTAGCCAGACCGGCCGCGGGCACACCGGCTATCCAGCTTCGGGCCGATCCGTCCGAGCTGGCGGACGGCTGATTCCCATCAACCCCGTTCGATTGGACAACCGAGCCCGGTAACCTATGAGCACACCACTGCTAAAACTATTCGAGGCGGCCATCACGCAGGCATGGAATGCCATCGTGATCACCGATGCCGACATCGCTGTCGGTTGCCGAGTGCAATTTGCCAATCCAGCGTTCACAGCCATGACGGGCTATTCTCTGGACGAGCTACGCGGCCACTCCCTTAGGATTCTTCAAGGTCCGGACACCGATCCGGCATTGATTGATGAACTTCGCATCTGCCTGAAAGAGGCGCGACTCTTCGAGGGCACCGCAACGAACTATCGAAAGGACGGCTCAAGCTACACCGTCCGCTGGAGCATTTCACCAGTTCGCGACGACAGCGGGTTGGTCACCAATTTTGTCTCGGTGCAACAGGATATTTCCGACTACGAACAGGCAGAGCAGACAAACAGACTGCTCGCACGCGCGCTTGATGCAACAAGTGACCCGGTCATGCTTACGGATGCAAAAGCTCGGATCATCTTCGCGAATGCTGCCTTCGCCAAGTCCACGGGCTACACGGTCGACGAAATCCAAGGCAGCACGCCCGCCATGTTCAAGTCAGGCAAACATGACGAGGCTTTTTATGCGGCTATGCGCCGCTCGCTTGCCAGCGGACAAAATTTTCGCGCCACCTTCATCAATCGGCGCCGTGACGGCTCGCTCTACCATGCAGAACAAAGCATCTCGCCGATATTCGGAGAGAAAGGGCGTATAAGCCACTACGTTAGTGTGAGCAAAGACATTACCAAACGCGTAGAGCGGGAACAGGCACTGTTACGTGCAGCCACCAAAGACAAGCTCACCGGTCTGCACAATCGTCACCATGGCGAGCAACTCCTTGCGGAGCGGTACAGGACCGCCAGGACGCTGCAGCGCCCCCTTACCCTCGTCATGTGCGACATCGACCACTTCAAGAGAATCAATGACGAGTTCGGTCATCCCACCGGAGACCGCGTACTGGCCGAGGTGGCCGACATGCTCCGGCAAGCGGTCCGCAGCCGCGACGCTGTCATTCGCTGGGGTGGCGAAGAATTCATGATCGTGCTCGACGAATGCTCACAGACGGATACCGTCGACCTTGCCAAGCGCATTCTCGATCGCGTCAACGCCCATGAAGATGGGGAAGTCCCCGCGCTGACCCTCTCGCTCGGGCTCGCGACGCTGGCCCCAGACGAGGCGATCGATGAGCTCATCGCACGTGCTGACTCGGCTCTTTACGATGCGAAACGCGCCGGGCGCAACCGGCTGTCAATCGCGGCTTGATTGGCCAAATCGCAGGCCGAAGAGCACCGCGACAACGAAACCGTCATGCGGCTCCTCCGGGAGATCCCTTGAGATCAAGAAAGAGTCGGAGAAGCAGCGTCAGTGATAGTCGTGGGCAAGCCGAACGCATCAAAAAGGCGCGTCACATTCCCGCCCACAAAGAGGGTCATCCGTGAGATTCCGTCTGCATCAACCGAAACGACATGCAGTGAGTGCGCTGCCAGCGGCGCCATTGGTGAGGAGCGCGAACGGAAATACGCAGCAAATCCAGGTTCGCCATTTGCGCGGATTTCTTTCATCCGTATGTCCGAATATGCCGGCCACGCCCATGCGAAGAAGGCTCGTATCGATTCTCGTCCGGCATACCACTGCGCGAGCGGTGGCATCGTATAGATCGCGTCGTGCTTGAGCAGTGTGGCCAACCGATCGGCATCGCGCTCTTCCCACGCTTGTACGTAGCCGCGAAGAAGACTCCTTTCGCTTGGCGTTGTCTCGCTTACGTTGGTGGTCTCTCCGGAACTGTAACCAGTGGCCAACTTCGAGCGGGCGCGTTGCAAAGCGCTATTGATTGAGGCGACAGACCCTCCCAGCAAACCTGCCGTCTCCGCTACCGACCACCCCAGTACATCACACAGCAAAAGCGCAGCCCGTTGTCGTGGGGCGAGTTGCTGGATAGCCGCCATGAACGCCAGGCCCGTAGCTTCCCTCATGCTGATGCGCGCCTCAGGAGTTGGGCCTGGGTCGGTGACGGCGTCCAGTTCCGATTGGGGGTAAGGCTCCAGCCAAGCAACATCAGGCGCAGGTTGTCCGTCCGGCATGGCGGTGGTGGGGCCGTCGAGCTGATCTGGGAGGCGGCGCGCTAGATTTTTCCGTTTGCTGAGCGCATCAAGACAGACGTTTGTCGCGATCCGATAGAGCCACGCTCGAAACGAACCGCGGCCATCGAACGTGCCGTAGCTTCGCCATGCACGAACGAACGCATCCTGAACGGCGTCATCAGCCTCATGCAGTGACCCCAGCATGCGGTAACAGTGCACCTTGATTTCCCGTCGCGCCGCGCCGAGAAGTTCATTGATATCCCTGCCACCTGATTCATCGCTGCCGGGGTCAACTCCCAGCCTGCTGTCCTGAGGCTTCATGCTTTGTTCCCGCTTTACTGGCCTGCGCCAAAGTCCATGGCATGCCGTTCGGCAAATTGGCTAAAAGTCGTCGGCAACACGTTGAAGCGCTTGTGCGTCGATAGTTCAATGGTCGACTCAGACCCGCCCTGGAGCCGCTCGTGGACTTGCTTGTCCAGCGCGTCGGCCACCTCCGTAGGAATACCAGCCGCAACCAGGGCGCGCCAACGCTCGAGCGGACTGATGGGCACATACCGTACCTTGCGACCCGTTGCTGTCGACAAATGCTGGGCGACGTCAGCCATGCTCAAAAGGTCGGGGCCCGTCATGGGCAGCACCTCCCCATGGTAGCCGCCATCACGAAGCAACTGGAATCCAACTTTTCCAACGTCCATCAAATCAACCGGACTCAGCTTGACGTTGTCGAGCGCCAGATACAGCGAGCCATCGTTAACGATGCTCGGTGCTTCAAAAATGTACTCCTGCATGAAACCCGTGGGTCTCAGGCTCGTCCACGCCATGCCACTACCTCGCAGGTGCTCTTCGATCCGCTTGTGCATGTTGCTGAACACAAACGTCGTTTCTCGTCCTGCGTTCAGTCCGGATAGCTTGATCAGGTGATGAACACCAGCCGCTCTACAGGCGTCGATGAAAGTCACTTGCGTACGGAACATGTCAAATCCTGGCGACGAAATCATCAGCGCTCGAGTGACCCCGCGCAGCGCATTGCCAAGCGTTAGGGGCACGGACATGACCCCTTCTACAACTTCGATTGTGGGGATACCCCGGTACCAATCCGCCTTCTGTTTGTCTCGCACAAGGAGCCGCACAGGGACACCGTGCTCGATAAACTCCTTTGCAATATATGAGCCGGTGCGCCCTGTAGCGCCAGTCAGCAACAGCATATTTGTATCTCCGGGTGGTCAGTCGAGGGGCCAGTGGGGACCGATATTGGGATCCCCTGCTGAACAAGACTGATCTGCCCCGCCCTTCTCATCGGTCGCCCTGACGATGAGCGAAATTTTGCTGGCGCACCGATGAATATCGATCGCATGCCCAGTCATATCAGTAAGCCCCAGAGTAGATGACAGGGGCGATTGCCCCATCCACTCATGGATCAATCATGAAGCTCTACTACGCGCCCCAAAGCTGCGCTCTCGCACCGCACATCGTCGCTGCCGAAGCTGGTATCCCGATCACGGCTGTCTCTGTCGACATTCCCACGCTTAAAACCGATACCGGTATCGACTATCTGACTATCAATCCAAAGGGCTTCGTTCCGGCTCTTGAACTGTCTGATGGCCAGGTTCTAACGGAGAACGCTGCGATCCTGCAATTTCTAGCCGACCAGGCGCCCGCAGTCGGATTGGCGCCTCCCAACGGCACGTTCGAACGCTCCCGCCTGCACGAGATGCTGCATTACCTGGGCACCGACATTCACCGCGGCTACAGCCCACTATTTCGCCGCGAGACGCCGGCTCAGACCCGCGAAGAGCGACAGTCCAGCCTCCGGCGCCACTATGCAGTACTCGACACTCAGCTTTCACGCACGCAGTTTCTTCTCGGCCACCAATTCAGCGTCGCAGACGCGTATCTCTTTACCTTGACGCGTTGGACGAAGCTCATTCAGTTGGATATTTCCCAGTTCGGCCACCTGCAAAGCTTCCAAGGGCGTGTCGCCGCGCGTCCTGCAGTCGCTGCAGCAATGCGCGCTCAAGGTCTGATCGACGCGTGACGCCTTAATACTTCTGGTCAAAGAGGACTCCATGAACTCACCAAATACGCCTGTGCCTGCAACTGCGACGAGCAGCGGTTTGCACGGAAAGGTCGCGATGATTGTTGGAGCAAGCCGCGGCTTGGGCAAAGGCATCGCCAAAGCGTTTGCCGACGCGGGTAGCAAGGTAGTGGTTGTGTCCCGCACCCCAGTGCCTGCAGGTGAGCTGGAAGATGGCGCTACACATGCTGAGATTGCTGATGCCCGCACTGATACAACTGCCGCCACGCTGCTGACAAAGCATGATCCCGATATCCTGGTCCTAGCCGCCGGTGCCACTCCAGTTATGAGGACAATCCGGGAGCAGTCTTGGGAGACGTTCTCTCTCAACTGGGACACCGATGTGAAAATGGCTTTCCATTGGTTGCAGGCAGTCCTGTCGAAGCCGCTAAAGCCAGGAGCGCGCGTAGTCGTGATCAGCAGCGGCGCAGCGATCTCCGGCTCACCGCTAAGCGGGGGCTACGCCGGCGCCAAGGCAACTCAGCGCTTCATCGCACAGTATGCGCAGGATGAGGCATTGCGAGCCGGATTGGACATTGCAATCTCGACAGTGATGCCGCGTTTCGCGCCAACAACTGGCGTTGGTGCACCTGCGGTTCGCGCTTACGCCGAGCATGCCCGGGTCGACGTCGATGAATTCCTCCAGACGTTTCAGCGCTCCTTCGGAGCACTCGTCACGCCCGAGACTGCCGGCCATGCAATAGTCGGCCTAGCCAGTACTCGAGCTTCGGAGGTTGCGCCTGCCTACTTACTGACGGGAGACGGCTTACAGAAGCTGGCCTGACGGTGCGAAGCAATAGGCGTAAGACCTCGGGAATGTGCCGGCACCATGGAGGGCGCTGAGCAACTTCTAGTTTGTTGGATCTAAGCGGCCAGTTCACAGCACCACAACGCATCGACGCCGCGCCCGCCGCCGCTCGCGTACCCGCCGACGTCGAGCGCGCGCTGCAACTGCTCAACAAACACATCTACCAGGCAGACCGCCACACCGGCATGCTCATCGTCCTGCAGCACGATGACGCCAAAGACCCGTCGTCATCTCCGCCGGCAGCTATCGGTACAAGCGCGCCCGCGCGCTGACTGACTTTGCGCGGGCGTCGGTGCAGATCTCGGATTTGATTGAGGCGGGGGTGTAGGGGGCGGGATGGGGCTCGCATCGCTGGGCGGGTTGCGGGCGGCGGTGCGGGCCCTTGGGGCTGGCCGTTATTGGCCGGTCTCGGCCCTCCGCTTGGTGCGTGGGCTAGCCGGCGCCAGAAGCAACTACCGACCCAAACCAGCCAATCGAACTTCTCGAGAGCGAAAGCTTAGCCGGTATTGTGCTTACTGCAGCAGACGTTGAATGTCGCCTTGCCGTATGGGAAATTTCTTGAAGTCGCCGTAGTCTTCAAAGAACCATACACATTTATCAGCCGTTTCATTGGTACCACGCGCAATGCATACCTCGGCTTCGCGAGAATACCAACCCTGCTTTCCATCCTCGATCGTGATGCGCGTGATTGACGGATTACCGAAGCAACTTGACCCAAATACCACGCGCTCAAGCAACGGCTCACCGTTTCTCTGGAGACTCAGGAAGATCTCTGGTGCAGCCCCACACATTCCCCGTTCACTCCAGCCAGTTTGAGTAGCGATGATCGTGTACTTCGAGTCGGGCAATGAGCATTCGTAGGAGAGTTTGCTTGGCGAAAAAAATCCATGGCGAGCCAACACGTCGGGACGAACCGTGCCGTGTTCAGTCAACGCGGTGATCGCCGGGTTGTGTATCCCTCGATACTCGACGTCTAAGAATTGCGCATCCGGGACGCATGAAATGCGCACGAAATCAACGGTATAGTCGGCCCACACCGGACTAGCGAGCACCAAGAGCAGCAGCGCGATGAGTGGAAACCACTTGTGCATTTGAGGCTGCCGATGATCAGTGTGCTTAAGGGTCATGAAGAAAATTTGTTGCCTTGTTTTCGCAGCAGATCCATCTCCATCGCCATCTTCGAGGGAACACCGGTCAGTATCGGATCATTGTCGGAAACGTATCACTGACTCGCGGCCATACCTAGCAGCTCGAGGAGGGGTGTCAGGCACGGGCGACAGTATTGAATCGGTTGTCGGCTCATGGCCGATTGCCGCCAATCGCCACCGCAACTTGCTGACGCCCCCTTTATGGTTGGACGCAAACACCAGCCACCTCAAGCGCCCGCTCCCTCCCCTGCAAATACCTCAGTTTCTCCGCATCCCGCTCTGCCCCGGCGAAGAGATCGACAAGATCTGCCGCATCCTCTCCAGATAGCTCACATCGGCCGGCGGCTCCATCGCCCAGGCCGGTGCTGGGCTGATCTTCACCTGCGCCGGCACCGGCGTCGGGCTGGCAACGGGCGCGCACTGACATCCGTTTATCACCAGCAGCAAGAGCGCGCTGCAGACGCGTGTTTTCAGCGGTGGCACGTTGCATCTCCGAGAAATGGGTACGGTCGAGCGCGTCGAGCTGGTCGGTAAGCTGCCGGTGCTTGCCGATTGCTGCCTGCAGCGCGGTCACGACGGTATCGACGGCAGCCTGGCGCTCGCTGGCGTGGTCGCGCTGGATCTGCGCGATGGTCGTCTCGTACCGGTTGGCCAGCCAGCCACACACAGCTGCTGCAGCCACCGCTGCCACTGTCAGGAGTCGGACGATTGCGAAGTTCATTGGCTTTGCCTTGTCTGATGATGTGGGTCAGCCACTCGTTGGTGACCTCGAAGCGGAAGATCGGGTTTTCTGCCGGGAAGACGTCGGTAAAGCGCACGTTCCACACGGCGCTGCCCTGCTCGATCCGGCTGGCGGTGTTGAGCACCGGGTCTGCGTAGACCTCGAAGTCGATCAGCGCGCCCGCGTTGCGCTCGTTGCGCATGAATACGTGCAGGCCTTCGGTGACGTGTGCACGTAGGTCTTCGTAATGCCACGGTCGACGGCCCATTTGTGACCGGCCTGCGCTGCATCCATAAGGAGGTCGAGCGTACGCACGCGCGTGACGAACGACCGTTTCGAATCGGTCGACAACGTGCGATTGCCCCACAGGCGGTAGCCACCATCGCGAATGATGGTGGCGATGCGGGCCTAGTTGAGCGGGTTCGCGCGGCAGGTCGGATCGTTGTCGAGATACTCGATGGGCCGGCCGGAGCCGGTGATGCCGACGACTTCCTTGTTGGACGGCGACGCCCAGTAGCCGTATTGCGCATCGGTGTACGCAAACAGGCCTGCAGCGAAAGCGGATGCAGTGCATCTACTTCTGCATTGGCGGTGGTGTCCCACGTGCGCACGCCCGGGCCGTCGATGATGCTGACGGCGCGCAGCTTGTCGGCAAGCCCATCCATGGCCGTCGCGACCGGCTGGCGCGCGGAGAACCCCGGTGCGATCAGCAAGCGTGGCTGCACGTTGAAACACGATTTCGCATCGAGCATCGACTGCAGGCCGGTGCGCACGCCGCCCGCCGTGACGCCACCGATGATGCCGGACGTGAGCGCGTTGGTGTCTTTCGACTCCGTCACGCCGGTCGCGACGATGACAGCGGAGGTGCGGGCGTAGATGGCATTGATGGCGCGGGTGATGGCGCTGTTCTGGCCGAAGGCCTGCGCGGCCTCGCGCGGGTTGGTGATCTGCACCGGCACATCGGGCTGCACGAGATCCGCACCGGGGGTGTAGGTGTCTATCAGGTCGATGATGGACGACGAGGGCACGGCAATTGGCCGTGGACCGCTATCGATGATCGTGGTGGTGATGCCGTGGAAGAATGAAGATGCCATGCGGCTCCTCGACGGGAAGAAGAAAAAAAACGCCCCGCGCGGTGGCGGGGCTTGCTTGCTGCGGGGTGTGGCGCTGGGGGCGTCCAGGCGCTGTCTTCAGTGCTAGTCGACGCTGATGTTTAACGTCACAGGGCCATTTGCCGGCACAGTGACCTCTTTGGTCCGATAGACCTTCCCATCGCTGTAGATCGTCGCGGTGTATGTTTTGGCAGGGACTTCCTGCTCCTTGCCGAACTCCGTATATCCGTTGTGCCCCCACCGCGCCTTGTCGATTGTGACGGCCGGCGTTTTCAGATTCTCTTTTTCCCCTACCAGATTGACGATGACTTTTGTCATGATGGCTCCACGGTTGATGAGCGTTGAATGGGTCGTCATGCACGCATGTGCGTGACATGCGCGCCGATGACTCTTGCTACGGTAGGGAGCAGTGAATCCGTTTCCTATGGGGCTTGCGTCATGTGTCGGTGGTCTGGGTCTTGGTGCTTTGGTCGTTCGATGGCGCCTAATCTAACAGCGCACCCGGGGTGTCCGGCCCAGTGAAATTGGCGGGAAAACCGGGTTGCTCGGGCACTTCGCGCAGCGCTTGGCGGTACTGGCCGACCTGCGGCGCTTTGCTCGCGTCGCCGGAATCCATGGCCTTGTAGAACATGGCGTCGGCTGCCATGAGCCGACGATCGCGCTCCTCGCTGGCGCGCTGGCCCAGCACGTGCAGCCGTGCTGCTTCGAGCTGCTTGCCGGTGTCGCGGCATATGTTCTGGCCAACCCAGAAATCGACGCCGTGAACAAGATTGGGGTACTTCTGCCGCACGCAGAAAATCAGTTCGTCATGTGTGATCACAAGGCTGATCCTCATGGGCGCAAGCGACAAGCGGCGAGGGTTCGGCGAGGGGCGTTCACCGGTCACAGCAAGTCAACGGTTCAAAATCCAGGCGCGCAATTTACCGGTTCTAGTCCAACAGCCCCAGCAGCGGATGCTGCTCATGGCGCCAAGGCGAAACAAAGAAGGCGGCCACTTCGTCGTCACGCACGGCGTCGATGCTGGCGTGCTTCCACTTGGGCGCATGATCCTTGTCGACCGCGAGGGCGCGAATGCCTTCGATGCCATCGCCTTCGGCAAACACGTGCGTCATCATGTCCAGTTCGCGGCGCAGCTCATCGGCCAACGTGGTGTGGCGGCCGCGGCGGATCAACTCAAGCGTCACCGCCATCATCAACGGCGAGCGCTTGGCCATGTGCGCGGCGGTCTGAGCGGCCCATTCGGTATCCGTGCTGCCGGCCAGATCCGCGAAGATGCCTTGCACGCTGCTTTGGCTGAAGCAGGCATCAATGGTCTCGCGGTGAGGCGCGATGATGGCCTCGGCATCATCGGGCGCCGATGCGGCTTCGGTAAAGCAGGCGGTGATCTGCTCGGCGCTGCCCCAGTTGCCGTCGCGCAGGCGCTGGAAGATGGACGCCAGCGCCGCGGTGGTGACATGGCAATCGGCAAGGCCGACCGACAACGCATCCGCCGCTTCGATCGTCTGGCCGGTCACGCCCAGGTATTCGCCCACATGACCCGGCACGCGCGCCAGGAACCACCCGCCGCCCACGTCCGGAAACAGGCCGATGTTGGTTTCGGGCATGGCCATCTTCGTGCGTTCGGTCACCACGCGCAGCGATGCGCCTTGCGAGATGCCCATGCCACCGCCCATGACGACGCCGTCCATCAGCGCGATGTAGGGCTTGGCATAGCTGAAGATGAGGTGGTTGAGGCGGTACTCCTCGGTGAAAAAGGTGATGAGCTGCGGGTCGCCTGCCGTGGCCGCGCGGTGGAAGAAACGGATATCGCCGCCCGCGCACAGGGCTTTGCCGCCCTCGCCACGCAGGATGACAGCGTGGACTTCCGGATCGTGCTGCCACGCCAGCAGCGCATGCGACATGGCGCGAATCATCTCCAGCGACAGCGCGTTGAGCGCCTGCGGCCGGTTCAGCGTCAGCCAGCCGATGCCGCCGCGTACTTCGGCGATCACGTTGGGTTGAACTTCAGCCTGGGGCGCGGGGGAAGCGGTGGATTGCATGTCTCGAATGTTGTTGTGGGAATAACGGCTCGCACTGTACACGACAGCGTATTGAAGCGAGGAAGGGCTCTAGCCTGCCCCCTTTCGCAGCGCGGGTGTTGGGCGTATACCTGCCAGTTGGAGACGACACACATCACAACAATCCAATGACCCCTGCCAACGCCGCCCCGGGCGCGTCGAGTTTCGACCCCGGCCTGATCCTTCTGGCCTTCGCGCCGGTCTTCCTGCTGACCATCGGCGCCGAGGCGTGGTACTGGCGCAAGCGCGACCCGTCCGTCTACAGCTTCAAAGACACCGTTTCAAACGCCTGCCTCGCGCTCATGCACCAGGCGTCGGATGCGTTCTTCCTGTGGCTGATGATCAAGACGGTGTATTCGTGGACGTACAGCCACGGCCTGCGCACAGTGCCCGAGACGTGGTGGTCATTCGTGCTGCTCCTGCTGTTGCAGGATTTTCTGTACTACTTCTTCCACCGCGCCAGCCATCGCGTGCGCTGGATGTGGGCCTCGCATGTGACGCACCACTCGTCCGAAGGCATGAATTTTTCCACGGCATTCCGCCAGAGCCTGACCTATCCGATTTCCGGCATGTGGCTGTTCTGGATTCCGCTTGCATGGATCGGCTTTACGCCGGACTGGGTGATCCTCGCCGTGGGCTTGAATCTCGCGTTCCAGTTTTTCGTCCATACACGCCTGGGGGCGCTGGATTCGCGCTACGCCGGCTTCTGGCGCTGGCTGGGGCAATACGTGAATACGCCGTCGGTGCATCGCGTGCACCACGCCAAGAACCCGCAGTACATCGACCGCAACTACGCCGGCGTGCTGACCATCTGGGATCGCATGTTCGGCAGCTTCGTGCCGGAGGAGGACGCCCCCGTTTTCGGCATCACGCGGCAGGTTCACACGCACAACCCGATCACCCTCACCTTCCACGAATGGCGCGACATGCGGGCTGATGTGTTCCGCGATCGGGACATTCGCTACTTGTGGAAACCGCCCGAGTGGCGCAGCCCGCGCGCGGCGGTCACGGCCGAGGCGATGCCGCTCACATGAACGGCGGCCCGAAGCGCGTGGCGACGCGATCGGTGGAATCGAACAGATCGCGCAGCACGGCACTCGTGCACGTCGGCTGCACGTACAGGTAGAACGCTACCTCGGGCAGACGCGGCAGACCATCGGCCTCGGTCAGCACACGCATGTTGGCATCGAGCAATTCGGTCGTGCGCGCGGTCACGCCGAGCCCCGCGCTGATCGCGGCCTTGATGCCCGTCAGCGTGGGCGACAGATAGCTCGTGCGCCACGGAATGTGGTGGGCATCCAGGCATTCGATCGACAATTGGCGGAACAGGCTCAGCTCGTCGGCCATGACCAGTGGCACCGGCGCGGCGGGATTGAAGATGAAGTCTTCCGCGCAGATCCACACCATCGGCGACGTGCGCAGCTTGATGCCGGGAAAGGCATCGTCATAGCGTGTCGAGATCGCCAGATCGAGCGTCTTGTCGCGCAACGCGTCCATCAGGAACGGGCTGCGGCCCACGTTGATTTCCATCTGCAATTCCGGCGACAGCTTGGACAACCGCCGCAGCAGATTCGGCAGGATCGAATCGGCCACATCGTGCGGTGAGCCGATGCGGATTTTCTCGATCGGCCCACCAGTTTGGATCACCTGCACGGCCTGGTCGTTGAGCGCCAGGATCTTGTGCGCATAGGCGACGAGCCGCACGCCATCGGGCGTCATCATCTTGTGGCGGCCGCGCTTTTCGAACAGCGCGCAGCCCATTTCCTCCTCCAACCGCTGCATCTGCTGCGTAACCGCAGACTGCGTGCGTCCCACCCGCGCCGCTGCCGCGGCAAATGTTTCGTACTGTGCGATCGCCACGAAGGTGCGCAGCAGATCGATGTCCAGATTTCGCATCCCGATCCCGATACTTCAGATTTTCTAATTGATTCCCGCTAAAAATTAAATTGTTCTGCGTAATTCTGGCCGATAACCTGTCAGACACACAAATAAAACTGAACAAACACTCTGTTCAGGCAGACACCCCAGCCGCAGAGAAATCGCGCTCCGACACTGAATCGGTTTCAGCCTCAACCCGAATCGCGTTGCCTGCAATCCGCGCTGCGTGCGCGGAGGGGCGTCACTAACCCTTTTTGATTCGTTTCGCGTCGATATGACATCGTTCGTTACCGCCCAGGCCCTGAAAGCGTGGCTGCACGACGGCGCCGAGATCGCGCTGTTCGACGTGCGCGAGCACGGCCAGTATGGCGAAGCCCATCCCTTCTACGCCATCCCGCTGCCGTACAGCCGACTTGAGATCGATGCCCCGCGCCTTGCGCCACGCCGCGCGGTTCGCATGGTCGTTTATGACGACAACGATGGCGTTGCCGATCGCGCGGCCGATCGCCTGAACACCATGGGCTACACCAACGTGCACGTACTGCAAGGCGGCGCACAAGCGTGGGCGCAGGCAGGCTTTACGCTGTTTGCCGGCGTTAACGTGCCGTCCAAAACTTTCGGAGAACTCGTCGAGAGGGCGTACCACACGCCGCGCGTCACCGCGCGTGAACTTGCGGCCATGCGTGAACGCGGCGACGACGTCGTCATCGTCGATGGCCGCCCCGTCAGCGAATATCTGAAGATGACGATCCCGTCGTCGATCTGCTGCCCGAACGGCGAACTGGGGCTGCGCATCCGCGAGCTTGTCCCCGATGCAACCACGCCAATCGTCGTCAACTGCGCGGGCCGCACGCGCAGCATCATCGGTGCGCAGACGCTGATCAACCTCGGCATCCCGAACCCCGTGATGGCGCTGGAGAACGGCACGCAAGGCTGGTATCTGGAAGACCTTCCACTGGAACACGGCAGCACCCGCCGCTATCCCGATGTCATTGCGCCCGCTAACGTCAAGGACATGCGCGAGGCCAGTCAGCAACTTGCCGCGCGCTCTGCCGTTCCCGAGGTGGATGCGGCAACGCTCGCACGCTGGGTCGCACAAGGCGAACACAGCCTCTACCTGTGCGATGTCCGCACACCTGAGGAATTCGCCTCTGGCAGCCTACAAGGCGCGCAGCATGCGCCGGGCGGTCAGTTGATCCAGGCAACTGATCAGTACGTCGGCGTGCGCCACGCGCGGCTCGTGCTGTTCGATGCCGACGGCGTCCGCGCGCCAATCGTTGCCAGCTGGCTGCGGCAACTTGGTCACGATGCCTATGTGCTGCGCGACGGCCTGGACAGCCGCGCGAGCCTGCCGGTGGCCACAACAGCGTTGCCGCAACCGTTGCCCGAGGTTAGCGCGCAAGCACTCGCCACTGTGCTCGCGGCCGGCACGGCACATGTGATCGACCTGCGCCCCAGCATGAGCTTCCGCCGCGCCCATGTGCCTGGCGCGACATGGGCCATTCGTCCACGCTTGCCGGCCCTGGCCGACGACCGCGATACCGTCCTGATCGCCGACGACCCGCGCATCGCTCAGCTCGCCGCGGCAGATTGGGCAGCACACGCGCCGCAAGCCGCATCGCGTCTCAAGTTGCTGGCCGGTGGCATCACCGCGTGGACTGCCGCCGGCTACGCCACCGAAGGTTCCGACAGCGCACCGCCTGACGCCGATTGCATCGACTATCTCTTCTTCGTGCATGATCGGCATGACGATAATAAGGCTGCGGCAAGGCAATACCTGGCCTGGGAAACCGGCCTGCTCGCTCAGCTCGACGCGCAGGAACTCGGCGCCTTTCGCGTCGGTGCGGGTGGCGCGCAGTCATGACGCTCTACCGTTGAGACCCACGCACCATGTCGCCGCTGCGCGCTTCGTAGATGCGCTGGCGCTGTTCGGTATTGGCACCTCGTGGGGCGGGTTCGAGAGCCTAGCAACGTTCAGTAATGTGGCGGGCACGCGCACTTGCACGGATCAGTCTGCAGCTGGCCCAGCCCGATCGTGCGCCTGCACATCGGATTGGAAGATGCGCAAGACCTGATCGAAGATCCGGCACAAGCGTTCAGGCATAGCACTAGCGGCATCGCCGAGCAAAAAAAACGCCCCGAAACCTCGGGGCGTTCTTCCTGGCAGATCGACTGGCGATCAGACCGCTTCTTCACGCGATGCGCGCTTGCGCTCGTGCTCCTTCAGGTGGCGCTTGCGCAGGCGGATGCTCTTCGGCGTGACTTCCACCAGCTCGTCGTCGGCGATGAATTCCACCGCGTACTCCAGCGACATCTGGATCGGCGGCACCAGGCGCACGGCTTCGTCGGTACCCGACGCGCGCACGTTGGTCAGCTGCTTGCCCTTGATGGGGTTCACGACCAGGTCATTGTCGCGGCTGTGGATGCCGATGATCATGCCTTCGTACAGCGCGTCGCCAGGCGACACGAACATGCGGCCGCGATCCTGCAGCTTCCACAGCGCGTAGGCCACGGCAGCGCCGTCGTCCTGCGAGATCAACACGCCGTTGTGACGCTCGCCCAGATCACCTTCCTTGACCGGGGAGTAGTCGTCGAAGATGTGGCTGATTAGGCCCGTGCCGCGCGTGAGCGTCAGGAATTCGCCCTGGAAGCCGATCAGGCCACGGGCCGGAATGCGGTATTCCAGACGCGTGCGGCCCTTGCCATCCGACGCCATGTCGAGCAGTTCGCCCTTGCGGCGGCCCAGCTCTTCCATCACGCCGCCCTGGTGGCCGTCTTCCACGTCCACGGTCAGGCGCTCGAACGGCTCGCACTTCACACCGTCGATTTCCTTGAACACCACGCGCGGGCGCGACACGGCCAGCTCGTAGCCTTCACGACGCATGTTTTCCACCAGAATCGTCAGGTGCAGTTCGCCACGGCCCGACACTTCGAAGATCGTGTCGTCGCCGGTGTCCTTCACGCGCAGAGCCACGTTGGACTTCAGCTCGCGGTCCAGACGGTCGCGCAGCTGGCGGCTCGTCACGAACTTGCCTTCACGTCCTGCCAGCGGCGAGGTGTTGACGCAGAAGTTCATCGTCAGCGTCGGCTCGTCCACCTTCAGCATCGGCAGGGCTTCCTGGGCGTCGGGCGCGCACACGGTGCAGCCGATGCCCAGTTCTTCAATACCGTTGATCAGCACGATGTCGCCGGCTTCAGCTTCCTGCACCAGTTCGCGCTCCAGGCCACGGAACTTCAGCACCTGGTTGATACGACCCTTGATCGGGTTGCCTTCCGGGCCGAACTTGACCACCACGTCCTGCAGCGGACGCACGCGGCCGCGCGTAATGCGGCCAACGCCGATCTTGCCGACGTAGCTCGAGTAGTCCAGCGAGATGATCTGCAGTTGGAACGGACCGTTCGGGTCGTCGTTACGCTGCGGCACCTTGTCGAGAATGGTCTCGAACAGCGGCTTCATGTCGCCTTCGCGCACGTCGTCGGTCAGGCCGGCGTAGCCGTTCAGGCCCGAGGCATACACCACCGGGAAATCGAGCTGGTCATCGTTGGCGCCCAGCTTGTCGAACAGGTCGAAGGTCTGGTTGATCACCCACTCCGGACGCGCGCCCGGGCGGTCCACCTTGTTGATCACGACGATCGGCTTCAGGCCCAGGGCCAGCGCCTTGCGCGTCACAAAACGCGTTTGCGGCATCGGGCCTTCCACGGCATCCACCAGCAGCAGCACACCATCGACCATCGAGAGCACACGCTCCACTTCACCACCGAAGTCCGCGTGCCCCGGCGTGTCGACGATGTTGATGTGCGTGCCGTTGTATTCGACCGCGCAGTTCTTGGCCAGGATCGTGATGCCGCGCTCTTTTTCGATGTCGTTCGAATCCATCACGCGCTCGGCGATCTGTTCGTTCTCGCGGAACGTGCCGGCTTGGCGAAGGAGCTGGTCGACCAGTGTGGTTTTGCCGTGGTCAACGTGGGCAATGATGGCGATGTTGCGAAGCGCGCGCATGGAATGTGAACTCGAAAAGACGTGACACGAGCCCGGGACAGCACCCAAATTCAGCTCGCGGAATAACCTGACATTCTAGCATGCTGCGATGCGCAATACATGACACTCGTTGATGAATCGGTGAAGGAACGTGGATCGGGTGAATATAAGATCACTCATTATTTCTAAAAATGGAATCACACATTCAGTACCTTGCTGTTTGCTGCGTCAATTCGTATATTTGTCCGGACAATGATTGTGCATACATAAGATGTCCGAACAGACAAGACCCGCCACCGAAGTTGCTGCCGGAACGCTCTTCCGGGTGGAGGACTACCGCATGTGCGAAAGCGTTGGCTACCTCGTCGGGCGCGCCAAGACAGCGCTGTCCATGGCCATCGAGCAGGAAGTTGCCGCGATGGACGTCACCCATTCCCAGGCCAGTTGCCTGGTGCTGCTCGCTAACGGCCGATGCCAGACCGCGACCGACCTCGGCCGCGAACTGAACACCGACATCGGTTCGCTTACACGCATGCTCAGCCGCATGGAAAAGCGCGGCTTGATCGAGCGCGTGCGCAGCGAATCCGACCGCCGCGTCGTGCATCTGGAGGTGACCGAAGCCGGCCGGGACTTGGCCGACCGCATGCCGGCCATCTATACGCACGTGCTGAATCGTTTCTTTGCCGGCTTCACGCCGGGCGACGTCGATACGCTGCGCGGACTTCTCAAGCGCATTCTCGACAACGGTGCCGCCACGGAGGGCCACCGCATGCGCCCCGCCGATCACTGACACTGACGCCACCTTGTCCGAAATGGACACGCAGCACCAAACGCTTCTTGCTCTCCCCGACCGCTTGATACAACGAACAACATGAACGCCTTGAACTCCGCCCCTCAGGCACCTTCGCCCCTAAGCCGCGCTGGCAACACGCGCGCGCAATGGCCGGCACGCCTGGGCGTGGCGCTTTCCGCCGTGACGCTGGCCGTGCTGGCTGGTTGCGCGAACCTCGGCAATTCGCATAGCACGCAGACGCTGACAACACCGGGGCAGCTGGCGAGCGCGCAATCGTTGCCCTCAGAAGGCGGCCAGTGGCCTTCGCAGAACTGGGTCGATCAGTTCAACGATCCGCAATTGCGCGCGCTGGTGGATGAGGCCATCAAGGACAACCCGAACCTGCAAGTCGCCTTTGCCCGCGTCCGAGCTTCGCGTGCGATGGCCGATGTCGTGCGCGGCAATCTGTATCCGAGCGTCGGGCTCGATGCCGACATGACGCGCCAGCGTCTATCGGAATACGACATGTTTGAAGGCACGCCGCTGGCCGGCCGCTGGTTCACAGAATCGAAGATCCAGCTAGGCGTGAGCTACGACCTGGATTTCTGGGGCAAGAATCGCTCCGCATTGGAAGCGGCGCTGTCCGACGACAAGTCGATCGAAGCGGAAAGCCAGGCTTCGCGACTGATGCTGTCGACCACGGTGGCACGCACCTACGCCAAGCTGGCTGCACTCTATGCGCAGCGCGACG
Organism: Ralstonia sp. PBBBR1; assembly: GCF_002256165.1. NCBI lineage: Bacteria > Pseudomonadati > Pseudomonadota > Betaproteobacteria > Burkholderiales > Burkholderiaceae > Ralstonia > Ralstonia sp. PBBBR1. The sequence continues at coordinate 455,546 of NZ_NKIL01000002.1, forward strand.
TGGCCGAACGGTCCATCGCGCAGCGCAAGGATTTGACCAACCTTGCCGGACAACGCTTGCGTGCCGGCCTGGATACGCAAGTCGAGACCACGCAGGCGCGCGCCAACGTGGCTGCCGCGCAGACGGAACTGGAGCAGGTTGACGAGCAGATCACGCTGGCACGCAACCAGCTGGCTGCGCTACTGGGCAAGGGCCCGGACCGCGGCTTGACGATTGCGCGCCCGACGCTGCTCGCACAAGCCACGCCCAAGCTGCCGAACAATCTGACCATCGATCTGATCGGCCGCCGCCCGGATCTCGTGGCTGCACGCTGGCGAGTGGAAGCAGCGTCGAAGGACATCGACGTGGCCAAGGCACAGTTCCTGCCGGATATCAGCCTGACTGCATTCCTGGGGCTGGCTTCGATCGCGCCGGAAAACCTGCTGCTCGGCGCATCGCGTCAGCTCGGCATCGGTCCGGCGCTCAAGCTGCCGATCTTCGAGGGCGGCAAGCTGCGCGCCAACCTGCGGGGCAAGTACGCCAACTATGACGCCGCCGTCGCCAGCTACAACCAGACGCTGACCGAAGCCCTGCACGATACCGCTGACCAGATCACCACGCTGCACAGCATCGATTCGCAGATCACGATCCAGCGCACGGCCCTAAGCGAAGCTGAGCGTGCCTACAGCCTGGCCCGCACACGCTACAGCGCCGGCCTCGGCACGCAACTGGTCGTGCTGAACGCCGAGACGACCGTGCTGCAGCAACGCAAGCTCGCGACCGACCTGCAGGCACGCCGACTCGACGCACAGATGGCCCTCATCAAGGCCCTCGGCGGCGGCTATACGGCAGAAGACCTGCCGGGCGCCAAGCCTGAGGCCGCCGCCTCGCATGGCTGACCTGTACTGAATTGAACTGAACCGACCGTTCCAACGCATTCTTTCGAGCCAACATCATGAGTGACAACAAGCCCCAAGCCGCACCGTCCGCTGCTCCCGCGCCCGCAGCCCCCGCGGCAACGCCTACCGGCAACGGCAAGCGCAAGCGCATGCTGACCACGCTGGCCGCCGCACTGGTGGTTGCCGGCGTCGGCTACGGCCTCTACTGGGGCCTGTACGGCCGCTGGTTCGAGTCGACCGACGATGCATACGTGCAAGGCAACGTGGTCCAGGTGACACCGCAAGTGGCTGGTACCGTGGTCGCCATTCGCGCCGATGACACGCAACTCGTCACCTCTGGCCAGCCCGTGATCGAACTGGACCGGGCCGATGCACGCGTCGCGCTGGAGCAGGCCGAAGCCGCGCTCGCACAAACGGTGCGCCAGGTGCGCACGCTGTACTCGAACACCAGCGCGTTCACCGCCACGATGGCCATGCGTGAAAGCGATCTCGCCAAGGCCAAGGATGACTTGGCCCGCCGCAAGCAGATCGCCGGTACGGGCGCCGTGTCGCAGGAAGAAATCTCGCACGCACAAACCGCCGTGCAGGCTGCGCAGTCCGCGCTGGAAGCCGCCAAGGAACAGCTGCAAGGCAACCGTGTGCTGACGGAACAGACCACGCTGGAGCGTCATCCGAACGTGCTGCAGGCTGCCGCCAAGGTCCGCGAGGCTTACCTGGCCTATGCGCGTACTAGCCTGCCGGCATCGGTCACGGGCTATGTGGCCAAGCGTTCGGTGCAGGTCGGCCAGCGCGTCGCTCCTGGCACGCCGCTGATGGCCATCGTGCCGCTGGATCAGCTCTGGGTGGACGCCAACTTCAAGGAAGTCCAGGTGCGCCACATGCGCGTGGGCCAGCCGGTTGAACTGGTGGCCGACGTGTATGGCAGCAGCGTGACGTACCACGGCAAGGTGGTCGGTTTCTCGGCGGGTACGGGCTCGGCGTTCTCGCTGTTGCCGGCACAGAACGCCACCGGCAACTGGATCAAGGTCGTGCAGCGCCTGCCGGTGCGCGTGTCGCTCGATCCAAAGGAATTGAAGGACCATCCGCTACGCGTGGGTCTGTCGATGGAAGCCAAGGTCGACATCCATGATGAAGGCGGCCAGAGCCTGGCCACCGCACCGGCTGCATCGCCGTTGCAAACCACCGTCTACGATCAGGCCGGCAAGGACGCAGATCAGGTCATCGCCAGCATCATCGCCGCCAACGCCGGCCGAGGCGGCGCCACGGCACCGGCCGCCGCCAACGTGCCGGCCGCATCGGCTCCGCGCACTTCGCAACCCGCACCCAAGGTCTGACGCATGGCAACCGCCGCGCCCAAGCCGCTACAGCCACTGACCGGCGCCAAGCTGGCGATCGGTACCGTCGCGTTGTCGCTGGCCACCTTCATGAACGTGCTGGACTCGTCCATCGCCAACGTGTCGATCCCGGCCATTTCGGGCGACCTGGGCGTGGCCCCGAACCAGGGCACGTGGGTCATCACCTCGTTTGCGGTGGCCAACGCCATCTCGGTGCCGCTCACGGGGTGGTTGACGCAGCGTTTCGGGCAAGTGCGCTTGTTCGTCACGTCGATCCTGCTGTTCGTGTTGTCGTCTTGGGCGTGCGGGCTGGCGCCCAATATGGGCATGCTGATCGCCGCCCGGATCATCCAGGGCGCTGTGGCGGGCCCAATGATTCCGCTGTCGCAATCGTTGCTGCTGTCGACCTATCCGCCCGCCAAAAGCTCAATGGCGTTGGCGCTGTGGGGTATGACGACGCTGGTCGCGCCAATCATGGGCCCGATCTTCGGCGGCTGGATCTCCGACAACATGAGCTGGCCCTGGATCTTCTACATCAACATCCCGGTGGGCATCCTGGCTGCCTATGCGACGTGGGTCATCTACAAGGACCGTGAATCGCCGACACGTTCGCTGCCCATCGACAAGATCGGCCTGGCGCTGTTGATCCTGTGGGTCGGCTCGCTTCAGTTGATGCTCGATCGCGGCAAGGAACTCGACTGGTTCAACTCGACCGAAGTCGTGGTGCTGACGGTCGTCGCCATCGTGGGCTTCGCGTTCTTCCTCATATGGGAGCTGACCGAAGATCACCCCGTGGTCGATCTGACGCTGTTCAAGGGCCGCAACTTCAGCGCGGGTGTCGTCGCCATCTCCGTGGCGTACGGCCTGTTCTTCGGCAACCTCGTGATCCTGCCGCTATGGCTGCAGACCATCGTCGGCTACACCGCCACCGATGCGGGCCTGATCATGGCACCGGTGGGCATCTTCGCCATCATTCTCTCGCCCGTGATCGGCAAGAACCTGCCGAAGATGGATGCACGCTGGGTCGCGACAACGGCGTTTATGACCTTCGCGCTGGTGTTCTGGATGCGCTCGCGCTTTACCGTACAGGTAGATACGTGGACGCTGATGATCCCGACGCTGATCCAGGGCGCGGCCATGGCGATGTTCTTCATCCCGCTCACGTCGATCATCCTGTCGGGTCTGTCGCCCGAGCGGATTCCGGCCGCCTCCGGGCTATCGAACTTTGTGCGGATCATGTTCGGCGGTATCGGTGCATCGATCTCGACCACGGTGTGGGACAACCGCTCCGCCCTGCACCATGCGCAACTGGTTGAACACGTGAATCCGTACAACCCGGCCTATGCGTCGTCGATCAACCAGTACACGCAATTGGGCATGCCCAACCTGCAGGCCCATGGCGTGATCGAACGTGTGATCTCGCAGCAGGCCGCAATGCTGGGCGCCAACGATATCTTCTGGATTTCGGCCGTACTGTTTATCGTGCTGATCGTCTTCATCTGGCTGACCAAGCCGGCGAAGTCGGCCGCCGGCGCAGAAGCTGCAGCCGGCGCGCACTGATCCAAGATCGCGCGAACAAAAAAAAGCCACGCGTAGCTGCGTGGCTTTTTTGGTCAGCCGATCGGCTTAAAGATGCACGAGCCGCTCCGGCCGGAGCACACCGCCTTGCCAGGCAGCCACTCCGAGCAGCGACGCAGTGGCATCCGCCGCGATCGCGTCACGCACGCCGTAGACGCGCACCTGGTCTGCATTCGGCAACGCCAATTGCAACGGCAAGCGCTGGCCATGCAGGAAGCGACGGCTCTCTTGCGCATCCAGCTCCACGCGCGGCAGCGTCTGCAACAGCGCATCGACCGGCGCCAGCAATGCACCACGTGCATCTTCAGCAGCAGCGTCCAACGCTTCGAGTGTCACGGCGCCGTCCAGCGTGAGGTTGCCCACCTGGGTGCGACGCAGCGCAACCAGATGCCCACCGCAGCCCAGCGCTTCGCCAATGTCTTCACCCAACGTGCGGATGTATGTTCCTTTACTGCATGACACGCGCAACGTGACCGTCGGTTCAGCCGATTGCAGGTCGGTTGCCAGCACATCAATCGCGTAGATCGTTACCCGACGCGCAGCACGTTCCACCGTTTGCCCCGCACGGGCGTACTCGTACAGCGGCTTGCCGTCCTTCTTCAGCGCCGAGTGCATCGGCGGCACCTGGTCGATCTCGCCGACGAAGCGCGCGATGGCTGCCTGCAGTTGCTCGGGCGTGACCGATACCGGGCGCTCGCTCAGCACCTCGCCTTCCGCGTCTGCGGTACTCGTCCTGATCCCGAGGCGCACGACGGTTTCGTACGTCTTGTCCGCATCGAGCAGATCCTGCGAAAACTTGGTCGCCTCGCCAAAACACAGGGGCAACAGTCCCGTAGCAAGCGGATCGAGCGTGCCGGTATGCCCCGCCTTCTTGGCCCACAGCAGGCGTTTGGCGCGGATCAGCGCATCGTTGCTCGACCAGCCGATCGGCTTGTCTAGGAGCAGCACGCCATGCACATCACGACGCGGCGGCTTTTGGGGCCTGGGCACTTGGTGCTCAGCCATCTCAATCGTCTTTGGCACGCGTGGCGTTGGCCTCATCGATCAGGCGCGACATCTCGATACCGCGCTCGACCGAACCGTCGAAGTGGAAATGCAGTGTCGGCACCGTATGGATGTGCAGGCGCTTGAACAACAGCGAATGCAGGTAGCCCGCCTTCTCGTTCAGGATGGCGCCGGCGACTTCCGGCTCGGCACCCAGCACCGTGAAGTAGATCTTGGCGTGCGCGTAGTCTGGCGTGAGCGTCACGGATTGCAGCGTCACCAGGCCCATTGCCGGGTTCTTGATTTCGCGCTGGATCAACTCGGCCAGATCGCGCTGGATCTGATCGGCGATGCGCACGTTGCGGCCAGCGGCCGATCCCGATTTCTTCGGCATAGAGTATTCCTCACATGGGCGCCGACAGCACGCGCCGGCTGGCCCAAAAAGACAAAACGGTGGCGCGGGACGCGCCCGGGCCACCGTCGCAAAGTCGAGCCGGACACCGCAGCGCCCGGCCAACGTATTACAGCGTACGCGCCACCTCAGTGATCTCGTAGACCTCGAGCTGATCGCCTTCCTGAACGTCGTTGAAGTTCTTGATCGACAGGCCGCACTCGAAGCCTTGCTTCACTTCCTTCACGTCGTCCTTGAAGCGCTTGAGCGAATCGAGTTCGCCCGAGAAGATGACCACGTTCGCACGCAGCACCCGCACCAGCGAATTGCGCTTGACGAAACCGTCCAGCACCATACAGCCGGCGACTGCGCCAACCTTCGGCACGTGGAAGACCTGGCGCACCTCGACAAGACCTGTCGTCTCTTCGCGCTTTTCAGGCGACAGCATGCCCGACATCGCCGCCTTCACCTCATCCACAGCGTCATAGATGATGTTGTAGTAGCGGATGTCGATGCCGTGGTTCTCTGCCAGCTTGCGCGCACCGGCATCGGCCCGCGTGTTGAAGCCGATGATGACGGCCTTCGACGCGGTTGCCAGGTTGACGTCCGACTCGGTGATACCGCCCACTGCGGCGTGCACAATCTGCACACGCACTTCGTCTGTCGACAGCTTCTTGAGCGAATGCACCAGCGCTTCCTGCGAGCCCTGCACGTCGGCCTTGATAATCAGCGGCAGCGACTTCACGTCGCCTTCGCTCATCTGTTCCAGCATGTTTTCCAGCTTGGCAGCCTGCTGGCGTGCCAGCTTCACATCGCGGAACTTGCCTTGGCGGAACAGCGCGATTTCGCGTGCCTTGCGCTCGTCCGGCAGCACCAGCACTTCTTCACCGGCACCCGGCACTTCCGACAGACCCTGGATTTCCACCGGGATCGACGGACCAGCATCCTTGGCCGGCTTGCCGTTTTCGTCCAGCATGGCGCGCACGCGGCCATAGGCCGTGCCCGCGAGCACCACGTCGCCGCGCTTGAGCGTACCGCTCTGCACCAGCACCGTAGCGATCGGACCCTTGCCCTTGTCCAACTGCGCTTCCACCACCAGACCCTTGGCCGGCGCGTTGACCGGCGCCTTCAGTTCCAGCACTTCGGCTTGCAGCAGCACGTTTTCCAGCAGGCTGTCGATACCTTCGCCAGTCTTGGCGGACACCGGCACGAACGGCACATCGCCGCCGTACTCTTCCGGAATCACGCTCTCAGCCACCAGCTCCTGCTTGACGCGGTCGGGGTTGGCTTCGGGCTTGTCGACCTTGGTGATCGCCACCACGATGGGCACGCCGGCGGCCTTCGCGTGCGCGATGGCTTCCTTCGTCTGCGGCATGACGCCATCGTCGGCCGCCACTACCAGAATCACGATGTCGGTCGCCTTGGCGCCGCGTGCACGCATGGCCGTAAAGGCCTCGTGACCCGGGGTGTCCAGGAACGTAATAACGCCGCGATCGGTCTCGACGTGATACGCGCCGATATGCTGCGTAATGCCGCCGGCTTCGCCCGCCGCAACCTTGGCGCGACGGATGTAGTCCAGCAGCGAGGTCTTGCCGTGGTCGACGTGGCCCATCACGGTCACGACCGGCGGACGGGTTTCGGCTTCCGCGTTGGTTTGCTCCTGCACGTCCCCAACCAGCATCGCTTCCGGATCGTCCAGCTTGGCTGCGACCGCCTGGTGACCCATTTCTTCGACCACGATCATCGCGGTCTCTTGGTCCAGCACCTGGTTGATCGTAACCATCTGGCCGAGCTTCATCATCTGCTTGATGACTTCGGCGGCCTTGACCGACATCTTGTGTGCCAGATCGGCAACGGAGATCGTTTCCGGCACGTGCACTTCACGCACGACCGGCTCGGTCGGTGCCTGGAAGGCATTGCGGTTATCGTCGCCATGACGGTTGCGGCCGCCCTTGGAGCCGGAGCGCCAGCCGTCTGCGCCACCGCCGGTATCGCCGCGAGTCTTCAGACCACCACGCTTGCCACCACGGTTGTCGTCCTGCCAGCCTGACTTGCCACGGCCGCCCTTCTTGTCACCAGCCGGCGAGCCCGGTGCCGGTGCAGCAGCCGGTGCCGGAGCTGCCGGCTTCTTGGCTGCTGCCGGACGTGCTTCGCCAGCCGGCTTGACCGGCTTGTGCAGCGTGCCCGATTGCTCGGCCTTCTTGACCTCTTCAGCCTTGCGCTCGGCGGGCGTCTTCAGCACGCGAGCCGGGGCGCTCATCATCTCGCGGATCGCGCGGGCTTCTGCTTCGGCAGCTTCGCGGCGCTTACGCGCGGCGTCTTCCTCAGCCTTGATCTTGTCGGCAGCGACGCGCGCCTCGTCGGCAGCCTTCTGCGCCGCTTCGCGCTCGGTTGCCAGACGCGCGGCGTCTTCCTCGGCCTTGCGGCGCGGGGCTTCGTCCGACGCTTCAGCAGCAGCGCGGGCAGCAACGGCCTCCTCTTCCGCCTTCTTGGCAGCGAGTTCAGCCTGACGCTTCTGCTCGGCCTCGGCGGCCTCCTGACGGGCGCGCCTCTCAGCTTCCTCGCGCTCCATCGCCTCCTGGCGCGCCTTGAGCTCGGCTTCCTGATGGGCCAGCAATTCGGCCTGGCGACGATGTTCTTCCTCGCGACGCGCGACTTCCTCGGCATCGACCACCGGCGCAGCCTCAGCCGCTTCCGATTCAGCCAGTGCCGCGTTCGGCTCATCACGCTTGACCAGCACGCGCTTCTTCTTGACTTCCACTTGCACGGTACGCGTCTTACCCGTGGCATCCGCCTGGCGGATTTCGCTGGTTTCGCGCTTGGTGATCGTGATCTTCTTGCGCGCGCCATCCTCGGCGCTGCCGTGTGCTCGCTTGAGATAGTCGAGCAAACGGGTCTTGTCCGATTCGGTGATGACGTCTTCCGGCGTCGCCTTTTGCACGCCCGCGGCCTGCAATTGTTCCAGCAGTGCTGATGCACTACGGTTCAATTCGCCAGCGAGCTGGGCAACTGTTGTGCTTGCCATTCAAACCCTTTCGATGCTTGGTTTCAGTGAGGATTGCGATAAACGATCAACGTTTATGCGACTCACGAAAACCAGTGTTCACGCGCCTTCATGATCAGCGCCTTGGCTTGTTCTTCGTCGACGCCGGTCATCTCGACCAATTCGTCCACGGCCAGCTCGGCCAAGTCGTCGCGCGTCTGGATGTTCCCCTCGGCCAGCTTGCCGATCAGCTCCGGGGTCAGCCCCTCGAGGTCGCGCAGGTCTTGCGACACCTTCTCGACCCTTTCTTCCTTCGCCAGCTCCATCGTCAACAACACGTCTCGAGCGCGGTTACGCAGCTCATTGACGGTGTCTTCGTCGAACGCTTCGATTTCCAGCATTTCCTGCAGCGGCACGTAGGCCACTTCCTCGAGCGAGCTGAAGCCCTCCTCGATCAGGATGTCGGCAACCTCTTCGTCCACGTCCAGCTTCGCCATGAACAACTGGCGAACGACGGAGCTTTCTTCCGCCTGCTTTTGCGCAGACTCTGCCGGCGTCATGATGTTGATCTGCCAGCCGGTCAATTCCGACGCCAGGCGAACGTTCTGGCCGCTACGGCCGATGGCCACGGCGAGATTTTCCTCGTCGACCACCACGTCCATGCTGTGCTTTTCCTCGTCCACGACGATGGACTGCACTTGTGCCGGCGCCAGCGCACCAATCACAAACTGCGCCGGGTCTTCCGACCACAGCACGATGTCTACAGCTTCGCCACCAACTTCGTTACGCACGGCGGTCACACGGGTGCCGCGCACGCCGACGCAAGTGCCAATCGGGTCGATGCGCTTGTCATGTGCAACGACCGCGATTTTCGCACGCACGCCCGGATCGCGCGCGGCGGCCTTGATCTCCAGCAGGCCCTGTTCCATTTCCGGCACTTCGTTTTCGAAGAGCTTGATCAGGAACTCGGGGCAGGTGCGCGAAAGCTCGATCTGCGGGCCACGTGCGGTACGGTCGACATTCAGGATGTACGCGCGGACACGGTCGCCCGTGCGCAGATTTTCCTTCGGGATCATCTGGTCGCGGGCCAGCAGCGCCTCGACGCGACCGGTTTCTACGATCAGGCCCTTCTTGTCGGCGCGCTTGATCGTGCCGGTCATGACCTTCTCGCCACGATCCAGGTAGTCGTTCAGGATCTGCTCGCGCTCGGCATCGCGGATGCGCTGCAGGATCACCTGCTTGGCAGCCTGCGCGCCGATGCGGCCAAACTCGACCGATTCGATCTGCTCTTCGACGAAATCGTCGACCTCGATGTCAGCGTCCTGCTCCTTGGCTTCAAACAGCAGAATCTGCTTGTCCGGCTCCTGCAGGCCTGCATCGTCGGGAACGACGAGCCAGCGACGGAAGGTTTCGTGTTCGCCCGACTCACGGTCGATCGCCACGCGCACATCCACGTCTTCTTCAAAGCGCTTCTTGGTCGCCGAAGCCAATGCGGCCTCCAGCGCCCCGAACACCACATCCTTGTCGACGTTTTTTTCGCGCGCAAGCGCATCGACGAGCAACAGAACTTCGCGGCTCATTGCTTGTTCCCTTTGTTTCGATTTCCTTTGAAGTCCAGCACGGGCACCAGCCGGGCGCGGTCGAGTTCCGACAGCGTGAATCCCAGCAGCGCAGGGCCTTCCTTGCCCTCAAACTCAAGGCCGATCCGTTCCTGGCCTGGCTCGCCCGTCGGAGCCTGAATGATTCCCGTGAAATTCTTCTGTCCATCCACCGGCAAGCGCAGCGTCACCTTGGCCTCAAGGCCGGCGAAGCGCGTGAAGTCGGCCAGCGTGCGTAGCGGGCGGTCCAGCCCAGGCGACGACACTTCCAGCCGTTCGTAGTTGACGTTTTCAACTTCGAACACGCGCGTGAGTTGATGACTCACTTTTTCGCAATCTTCAATGACGACGCCGTTCTCTGCCTGATCGATATACACGCGCAGCAGCCCGGCAGGCGCGCGCTCCACTTCCACCAGCTCGTACCCCATGGCGGTGAGGGTTTTCTCAATCAGATCAGTCAGATGCACGTTTTTCCTGAAGAATTTCCCGGTATGGCCAACCTGCTGAAGCAAAAAAAAATGGGCGCAACGCCCATATCATTCGCCCATCTTCTGCAGGATGACTTTTGATTAGACTCACATTGTAATACGCTTCGAGGCAAAAGGCAAAAATTGCCCCGAAGCCGCCACAAAATGGGGCGTTGCGACGAATGCCGCACACAACGCCCGCATTTTTAACGCTTACCGCCGCGTTTGCCACCACCGCGTGGCGCCTTGTTGCCGTTCGGCATGCCGCCAGCGCTCTTTCCGGGGCGCTTGTTGCCGGGTGCGCGATTGCCATCACGCACGCCACCACCCGCCCCCGCACCGCCACGGCCGTTCGCACGATCGCCCATACGAGTTCGCGCTGTGAGCGTGGTCGGGCCTCCCACATTGATGTAGCCCATGGACGTCTGCATCGGATCCGGCTGACGCGGGCTGGACGGACGGCGCTGCGCGGGTTGCGCGCGATTACCGTTTTCAACGCCCATACCACGTGACTGGAAGTTGGCTTCCCCCGCAAAACCAGAGGACATCGGCCCCATCAGCACCGGCGCCGGACCACGGCGACGATTGCCCTGGCGGTCTTGCCCACCGCCAGAACTCGCCGTCGGCACCTTCATGCCCAGCGTGCCCATCAGCGTACGCACATCCTCGGCCGACACCTCCTGCCAACGGCCCCGCTTAAGGCCGCGCGGCAGTACGAAGCTGCCATAGCGCGTCCGGATCAGCCGCGACACGGTCAGGTTGACCGCCTCAAACATGCGCCGCACTTCGCGGTTCCGCCCCTCGGTCAGGGCGACGTGGTACCAGTGGTTGACACCTTCGCCGCCGCCATCGACGCAGCGCAGGAAGTTGGCTTCGCCGTCCTGGAGCGAGATACCGTGCAACAGCTTCTGACGGTCAGTTTCGGCCAGCTCGCCCAGCGTACGCACCGCGTATTCACGCTCAACACCATAGCGCGGGTGCATGAACCGGTTGGCGATATCGCCGGAGGTCGTGAAAATCAGCAGGCCCTCGGTATTGAAGTCGAGGCGGCCGACGGCGACCCACTTGCCGGTCTTCATGCGCGGCAACGCGTCGAACACCGTCGGACGACCTTCCGGATCGGACTGGCTGACGATTTCACCCGACGGCTTGTGATACAGCAGCACGCGCGGCGGCTTGTTCGGCAACTTGCGCTGGATCAGCTTGCCGTTCACGCGCACCTGGTCGGTCGCGAGAATGCGTTGACCGATATGAGCCGGCAGGCCATTCACGGAGACGCGCCCTTGCAGGATCAGGTCTTCCATGTCGCGGCGAGAGCCAAGCCCGGCATCAGCCAGGATTTTGTGCAGTTTGGGAGCGTCGTCTTCGGAGGTCAGTTCGCGCGCCTTGGGAGGCTGCGATGCACCGCCGGTGTCAGCCTCGGAGTCGTACGCCCCGGAAATCACGTATTGGAAGACGTCTTCAGAGCCCTTGCCTCCCTTCAGCCCCTTGCCCCCGCGATTCTGGTTCGCGCCGCCTGCCTTGCCTTGCGGTTTGCCGTTGCGGTTCTGCGACTTGCCACGACCCCCGGTGTTCTTACCGCCAGCACCTTCCACACGGTCGTTGCGCTCGGCGCGCTCCAGCGGCTGACCTTCGCCTTGACGGCGGCGGTTCTTGCCGAAACGGCCGCGCGGGCCACGTCTCTCGCCCTGGTTTTCTGCTGGCGCCTGTTCGGCCGTCGCAGCACCTTCTGCAGCAACTACCACCGGCTCACCAGCCGCCTCTTTCGGCTTGCGCGCCCGTGGCGCGCGGGTCTTGCGCGGTTGCGCAGGCTGGCCGGCGTCTGCACCACCCGCATCTGCGGCTTCGCCCTCAGGGCGACCATCCTGCTGCTGGCGGCGCGAAGCCACGAGGTTGCGCAAGCCTCGGCGCAAACCCTTGCGGCGAGGGGTGGCCTCAGTCCCATCACCGCCGTCTTGTCGCGGCGGCTGAGCGTCGGCGTCGGCCGGCATACGTGTATCCATGGAATCTGGCTGGGTGCTCACAACGTCTTTCAAATCTAGGGGTTCAAGCCATCCGCCGACTGCACGGCGGGCATGGCGTTACGAATGTTCATTGGCGGGAGCTGCTGGCAACTCGACCGGTGTTTTGTGTTCAGGCCCTGACGCAACCTCGGTCGCACTCACCGCTTGCGCCTCGGTTTCCAGGGCCGGTTCCTCGCGCGGCGCGATCTCAGGCTGCGCCGGCGTTTCACCGGCGACCACAACGGAAGCCTCGGCAACCGGCGATCCGGCCGGTTCCTCCACCGAAGCCGCTGCGCTTTCCGCGCCCTCCGGCGCGTCGTTGACCAACGCTGTCAGCTCTTCCACCGCAATTGCGCCGCCCTCGAACTCAATGGCGCCCTGCTCCAGCAGGCTCGCCTGCGCCTGGGCGCGGGCATCCTCGAGCGGCGGCAGCTCGTCCAGCGAGCGCAAGCCAAGGTCATCGAGAAACTGCTTGGTCGTCGCATACAGCGCAGGGCGACCAGGCACGTCGCGATGACCGATGACTTCGATCCAGCCGCGGTCTTCAATCTGCTTGATGACCTGCGTGTTGACCGTAACACCGCGAATGTCTTCGATATCGCCGCGCGTGACCGGCTGGCGGTAAGCGATGATCGCAAGTGTCTCCATCACCGCGCGCGAGTACTTGGGTGGTTTTTCCGGGTGCAGGCGGTCGAGATACACACGCATCTCGGGGCGGCTCTGCAGGCGCCAGCCGGAGGCCAGTGCAACCAGTTCGACACCGCGATTCAGCCAGTCCTGGCGCAGCTCTTCGAGCAGCACACGAATGGTGTCTGCGGAAACATCTTCGTCGAACAGCTTGCGCAAGTCATTGACTCGCAACGGGTCCTGCGCGCAGATCAGCGCGGTTTCGAGGACGATCTTCGCCTCTTGGGTATTCATCGGGTTGAGCGGCTCGTCATTGCTCGCGCGCGGCCAGTCGCCGTCACGCTTGAGGTTTGTCGTCCCGCCGCGACGCTCGCGGCATTTCTGATTGCTATTGCCCGCCCGGGCCCGGCGCGCGAAGGCCAATTGATTCAATTGGGCCCTGCACCGAAACGCAGTGGCTATGCCCGCAAAGTAAGGGCCGGAGGAGCGAGTTGATCCGGTGCCGGTCAGGCACCACAAGGGCAATTTCTTCCGCCGCCATGTGGACGGATACTGCACCGGACGACTACCAAGAAGAACGGCAGTCCGCCCGAATCGACTGTCCAGGGTGACACTACCGCTGGAAGGCATCGCTTGGCGCCGCGCTTGGGATTGTTGATTTACGCGGGTGGCGAATCGAATTGCTATCGATTGTAGGGCAATTTCCAGCGGCGCCGCAACCGGGAAGATGATCTAGCCTCCCATCCAAGGCCGGATGGCGATTTACGCGTGCTTTAAACGCCTACAGCACCAGACAGAATCCGTGTGCGTTGAGCATCTCTGGCAGCCAGATCGCGTGCACCAGCCCCCATATCCCGAACCCCGCAATGGCGATGCCGGCCGCGCCACGCACCCACCGGCGGCGCGACAAGCCGCGCAGCCACCCAGCGAAGCCAGACATCATCAACAGGTTGGGCAGCGTACCCGCACCAAAGGCGAGCATGACCACAGCCCCGGAGGCAGCGTTGCCTGCCAGCAACGCCACAGCCAATGCGCCGTAGACCATGCCGCACGGCACCAGTCCCCAGGCCATACCCGTGATATAGCGGCGTAGCAACGGCGGCTGACGTTGCAGCGTGCCGCCCAGTGTGGCAGCCCCCCGAGACAGGCGGCCAGCGACGCGGCCGAGCAAGCGCTCAAGCCACACACTGCGCCACGCATCTCCGGCGGAGCGCACGAGCAGCAAAATCCCATAGGTGAGTAGCAATACACTGGCGAAGGCAAACAAGCCGCGTTGAATCGGCAGCCATTGCTGGCGCCAGAAGGTCGCGCCCATCGCACCCATGATTGCGCCAAGCAGCGCGTAGGTGGTCAGCCGGCCGGCATGCATGACGACCTGCTCGAACCATAGTCGGCGACGCGACACGACCCGTACCGCCACAGTTCCACGTTCGGCTGCAAGTGCGATCCCGCTGCACATCGCCAGACAATGCACACCGCCGAGCAATGCGATGAGGAAAACGCTCAGAAGCGCTGCAGCACTCATCTTTCTGACGCTCTTTTGATATGGACCAAGGTTTTTGTTTTACTGTTGCGAACTAAGCGTAATTGACGCGTTTTGCCGCATCGGAAATGTCCGAGGACAAGAAGGTCGCCGTTATAATAAGCTGAGCTGCACCACAAGAATTACTCATTTCACTTTCCCGAAACTCGCCCCCGCCCGTGCTCACTCGAATCGCACTTACCGACCAAGCCTCGCGTTGCTCCACCTGTGTACTCGGGCAAATCTGCCTGCCGGTGGGAATGAACTCGGACGACGTGCGCAAGATGGACGATTTGGTCGGCGAGCGCATCCGCATTAAGAAGGGGCAATCGCTCTATTCGCTCGGGGAGCCGCTGGAAGCGGTTTACGGCATTCGTTTCGGTACGCTCAAAACCCATCTGACGCTCGAAGACGGCCGGCACCAGATCACGGGGTTTCACCTGCCAGGCGAAATCGTCGGGCTCGATGGCATTGGCGATATGCGCCATGTGTCGGATGCCACCGCGCTCGAAGATACCGAAGTCTGCGTGGTGCGCTACGACGAGTTGCAACACCTTTCGCGTCGGCTGCCTTCGCTGCAGCATCAGTTCCTGCGCATCATGAGCAAGGAGATCTCGCAGGATCATCTGATGCTGCTCACGCTCGGTTCCATGCGTGCGGAGGAGCGTCTGGCAGCGTTCCTGCTCAACCTCTCGAAGCGTTCAGCCCAGCGGGGTTATTCGTCAACCGAATTTGTGCTGCGCATGAGCCGCGAAGAACTCGGCAGCTATCTGGGCCTCAAGCTCGAAACCGTCAGCCGCCTGTTCTCGCGCTTTGCCGAAGCGGGTCTCATCCAGATCCGCCAACGCCACGTCAAACTAATCGACCTGGCCGGCCTGCGCCAGGTCATGAGCGGTCAAGCCGCTTGAGGCTCCTTCCATGGCGCCCGCTCACACGAGCGGGTGTTCATGCGCTTCCAGTTTGCCGATGCCCGGGGACACGTAGAGCGTCAGCGCGCTCGACAATCCGCACAGCAACCAGAACACAAAGAACGATACCGTGTAGACCGCCTGGGCCGACACGGTGATCTGTTCGCCGAAGAAACGCAGGTCGGCGGGGTCCACCACTGCAAAGACCACCAGTTCAGCCAACGCGGCCGACAGAAATGCCGGCCACAGAATCCACATCAGCAGTCGACGCTTCATCGGGCCTCCGCGTGAATACCATGTGCCGGCGCGACGGCCGTCTTTTCAACGACCAAACCGTGGCGCACGACGTTGTCGTGAATAACGGCGTCGGGATGCGTCATCGCCAGCCAGATGGTGACGCCGCAGCCGATCATGGCAACAAACGGCCCAGCCATCAGGAGCCACGGCCAAGGCTCGCGCCACCAGGGACGGGCCTGCGCGGAAGATTGCGTTGCGTGCATCGTTGCCTCCTGTTGGGGATGCCGCATCAGCGCGGCACGATGAAGCTCGACGGTTCGCGCAGTACGAGGCTGGCGCTACCGCTGTCTGCGTGGATGACGAAACGGATTTTGTGCGAGCCGGGGGCGGCATCATCGGCCGGCCGGCGTACGCGCACTGGCAGCAGTCGGTTGGCCGCCGGTGGCAGCTCCAGTGTGGTCGACTCGCCACGACCGCCCTGCACATCCAGTTCCGGCATGCCCTCTGCTGTGATGGTCACGCGCATGGGGAGCTCGGACGCGTTCATCAACTGCAGGCGGTAAACGTTCTCGATCTTGCCCCCGTCCACTTCACGCGCCAGTGCACCACGATCACGAATCACGTCAACCTTGAGCGGCTGACGCATGGCCAATGCCACGATGAAGCCGGTGATGAGCACAAGCATGATCCCGGTATAGATCAGCACGCGCGGACGCAGCAGATGTCGCCGGGCGTCCTTCGGGCTGAGCCGATCGCGCATTGCGCGTTCGGACGTATAGCGGATCAGACCGCGCGGGTAGCGCATCTTGTCCATGACCTGATCGCAGGCATCAATGCAGGCGCCGCAACCAATGCATTCGTATTGCAGCCCTTGGCGGATGTCGATGCCGGTCGGGCACACCTGTACACAGATGCTGCAGTCGACGCAGGAACCCAGACCTTGCGCTTCGAAATCGGCGTTGCGCGAACGACTGCCGCGCGGCTCGCCGCGCAGGGTGTCATAAGTCACGACGTAGGTATCGGGATCGACCATCACGCTCTGGAAACGAGCGTAGGGACACATGTAGCGGCACACCTGCTCGCGCATGAAACCAGCGTTGCCCCATGTCGCGAATGCGTAGAAGAGCATCCAGAAAGTCTGCCAAGGGCCGAGCGACAGCGTCCAGGTCTCCATGCCCAGATCGCGGATCGGCGTGAAGAAGCCCACGAAGGTGAAGCCCGTCCACAACGCGATCAGCACCCAGGCCGAATGCTTGGTGACCTTGAGACGCAGCTTGCGCAGGCTCCAACGCTCACCGTCGAGCCGGATGCGGGCAAAGCGGTCGCCTTCGACATGGCGCTCGATCCACATGAAGATTTCGGTGTAGACCGTCTGCGGGCAGGCATAGCCGCAAAAGAGCCGGCCCGCCACCGCCGTGAACAGGAACAGCGCCAGCGCCGATAGCACCAGCAGCACTGCCAGATAGATGACATCCTGCGGCCACAACACGAGGCCAAAGAGGTAGAACTTGCGAGCGCCCAGGTCGAACAGCACTGCTTGGCGACCATTCCACTGAAACCACGGCAAGCCATAAAAGATGGCTTGCGTGGCCAACACCAGCCAGACGCGCCAACGCGCAAAGGCGCCTGTTACGGCGCGCGGATAGATCTTGCGCCGGACCTCATAGAGCATCTGCTCGGTCGGTGCGTCCTCGGCGCCCGCCGCCGCAGTGGCGGGCGTCATCGGGCGCCAGGCTGGTTCTTTGTCGCTCATTGCGCGTGACTCGTGTTGCTGTTCGACAGACCCCAGACATAGGCCGCCAGCATGCGGATTTTCTCCGGCGAGAGCAGGTTCTCGTGTGCCGGCATCGTGTTGTCACGGCCTTTGAGGATGGTCTCGACGATGGTCGCTTCCGAACTGCCGTACAGCCAGACGCGGTCGGTCAGGTTGGGGGCGCCGAGCGCCTGATTGCCCTTGCCGGTTGCCATGTGGCAGGCCGCGCAAACCGACTTGAACGTCGGTTCACCGCGCGCTGCCTTGATCGGGTCGTAAGCCAGGCCCGACAGCGAGCGCACGTAGTTGGCCACGTTGACAGCCTGATTGCCGTCCACCACCGCTACCAGCGATGGCATGACTCCGTGACGCCCCTTGGTGATCGTGGTCAGGATCGTCTCAGGCTCGCCGCCGTACAGCCAGTCGTTGTCGGTCAGGTTCGGGAAGCCCTTTGAGCCGCCCGCGTCAGAGCCGTGGCACTGCGCGCAGTTGTTCAGGAACAGGCGCTGGCCGATCTCATGGGCCTGAGGATCTGCGGCGATTTGCTTGATATCCATGCCGGCATAGCGTTCATAGACCGGGCGAACCTGTGCATCGGCCGCAGCACGCTGCGAGGCCAATTCGCCGCGTGTCGAGAAACCGAGCACGCCACCGTATGAACCCAACCCGGGGTAGAGGATCAGGTACCCCAACGCAAAGATGCACGACAGCAGGAACATCCACATCCACCAGCGTGGCAGCGGGTTGTTCAGTTCGCGCAGGTCGCCGTCCCACACATGGCCGGTGTCCTCGCCCGCGCTATGACCGGGCGCAATCTGAATGCGCCGCTGCGAAAACAGCAACCAGACACACCACACGATGCCGACAAGGGCGATCGCAGCGATGTAATACCCCCAGAACTCCGAAATGAAGTCGCTCATGATTCTGTGTCCTTATTGATGCGGGCGCGACGCGTCTGCGCGCGCACCGGCGACCTCGGCCTCATCGGGCAGCAGGAACGGCAGCATGGCCGATTCCGTATTTGCAGCGCGGCGATGCGCGGAGAATGCCCACCAGGTAATGCAGACGAACAGCACGAGAAAGACGGCAGTCGCAATTGCACTCAGCATGGCCATGGCTTACTCCTTGGCAGCAACAGTGGCAGGCGCAGCAGGCGGAGCAGGCGGAGCAGGCGGAGCGACAGCCACGTCCCGGACGTTACGCAACTCAACGCCAAGGCCTTGCAGATAAGCGACCACGGCGTCTTCTTCCGTTTTGCCTGCGAGTTGCTCGCGCGCACCAGCGATCTGGGCATCCGTGTAAGGCACACCCAGCTGACGCAGGACGTGCATCTTCTTTTCGATGTCGCTGTTGTCCAGCGGCGTCTTCGAGAGCCACGCATACGACGGCATGTTCGACTCGGGCACCACCTCACGCGGATCGCGCAAGTGGATGCGATGCCAGTCATCGGAGTAGCGTTGTCCCACGCGCGCCAGATCCGGGCCCGTACGCTTGGAACCCCACAGGAACGGGTGATCGAACACCGACTCGCCGGCCAGCGAGTAGTGGCCATAGCGCTCGGTCTCGGCGCGCAGCGTACGCACTTGCTGCGAGTGGCAGCCGACACAGCCTTCGCGAATGTAGATGTCGCGCCCCGCCAGCCGCAGCGGCGAATACGGGGCGACGCCCTTGACCGGTTCAGTGGTCGAATGCTGGAAGAAGAGCGGCAAAATCTGCACCAGGCCCGCAATGCTGACGACGACGAGCGTCATCACAATCAGCAAGCCGATGTTCTTTTCCAGCGTCTCGTGCGAGAAAAACTTGTTGGATTGGTTGCTCATGTTCCCCTCCTCACTGAGCCGCGACCATCGGGGTCTGGGCCGATTGAGGAATCTGTGCATCGATCGCCTTGCTGCCCTGGATGGTCTTGAACACGTTGAATGCCATCAGCAGCATGCCGCCCAGGAAGCACAGGCCACCAGCCAAGCGAATCAGGTAGAACGGGTACGTTGCCTTGACCGCCTCGACAAAGCTGTAGGTCAGCGTGCCGTCAGCCTCGGTGGCGCGCCACATCAGGCCCTGCATCACGCCGGCGACCCACATGGCGGCGATATAGAGGACAACGCCGATGGTCGCCACCCAGAAGTGCACCTCGATCAGTCGCGTGCTGTACATCTTCTGCTGGCCGAACAGGCGCGGGATCATGTAGTACATCGAACCGATAGTGATCATCGCCACCCAGCCCAGGGCGCCGGAGTGCACGTGGCCGATTGTCCAGTCGGTGTAGTGCGACAGCGCATTCACGGTCTTGATGGACATCATCGAGCCCTCGAACGTCGCCATGCCATAGAACGACAGCGCCACGACCAGGAACTTCAGGATCGGATCGGTGCGCAGCTTGTGCCAGGCACCCGACAGGGTCATGATCCCGTTGATCATGCCGCCCCACGACGGCGCCAGCAGGATCAGCGAAAACACCATGCCGAGCGACTGGGCCCAGTCGGGCAGCGCCGTGTACTGCAGGTGGTGCGGACCCGCCCACATGTAGGTGAAGTTCAGCGCCCAGAAGTGCACGATCGACAGGCGATACGAATAGATCGGGCGCTCGGCCTGCTTCGGCACGAAGTAATACATCATGCCCAGGAAGCTGGTGGTCAGGAAGAAGCCCACTGCATTGTGGCCATACCACCATTGCACCATCGCATCCTGCACGCCGGCATAAGCCGAGTATGACTTCCACATCGACACGGGCAACTCAGCGTTGTTGACGATATGCAGCAGCGCGATCGTGATGATGTAAGCGCCGAAGAACCAGTTGGCCACGTAGATGTGCCGGGTCTTGCGCTTGATGATGGTGCCGAAGAAGACGATCGCGTAGACCACCCACACCACGGTGATCAGGATGTCGATCGGCCATTCCAGCTCAGCGTATTCCTTCGAGCTTGTGTAGCCCAGCGGCAGGGTGATGGCGGCAGCCACGATCACTGCCTGCCAGCCCCAGAACGTGAAGGCGGCAAGCTTGTCGGAAAGCAGGCGCACCTGGCAGGTACGCTGCACGATGTAGTAGGACGTTGCAAACAGCGCGCTGCCGCCAAACGCAAAGATGACGGCATTCGTGTGCAGAGGACGCAGCCGGCCGTAGGACAGCCAGGGCACCCCGAAATTCAGTTGCGGCCAGATCAACTGGGCCGCGATCAGCGCACCGACCGCCATACCGACGATGCCCCAGACGATCGTCATGATCGAGAACTGGCGTACCACGCGATAGTTGAAGGTCTGGGTGTGCTGCAACGCGCTGGACGATTCCATGCTTGCTCCCCACGATAATTGGTGTGATGTGGTCATGTTAAGAACCGGGCCGCCAAAGAGTCTTGACGTGCATCAAGGCAACCCCGGCAATGTGGTCAGGCAGTTCCGTCCCGCGACACTGCGTCGCGTGCAGGGGTATCGGGGTCCAGCAGAATCGATTCAGCAGGCGCTCTCAGATCGTCGTACTGCCCTGAGCCGACGGCCCACCAAAGCGCACCGACGATCGCCACGACGAGCATCAGCGACAACGGAATCAGCAGGAACAGGGTTTCCATGGCAGCCCTCCTAGACCGCGCGCGACAGGCGCCACGCATTGAGCGCCACCAGCAGCGATGACACCGACATGCCGATGCCAGCGGCCAGCGGCGAGAGCCACCCGAGCGTGGCCATCGGAATGCTGATCGCGTTGTAGGCAAAGGCCCAGCCGAGGTTCTGGCGCACCACGCGCAACGTGCGGCGGCCAATCGACACGGCCTCGCTGATGGCAATCAGACGCGGTTCGGTCAGGATGGCATCGGCACCGGCCTGAGCCAACGGCGCACCTGATCCAATGGCGATGGAGACCTGCGCCTGTGCGAGCAACGGCGCATCGTTGATGCCATCGCCGACGGCCAGCACGCGGGCGCCGTCTGCCTGCAGCTTATGCACGTAGGCGCGCTTGTCTTCGGGGCTGGACCCGCCCACGGCGTGGTCGATGCCCAGGCGGTTGGCCCACCAGTGCACGGTTTCAGGCGCATCGCCGGAAACGAGATGCAAGCGCAATCCTTGTGCACGCAACGCGCCCAGGCATGCAGGCGCGTCGGCGCGTGGCGTATCGGCCAGCGTGAAGCGCGCGAGCGGTTGGCCATCGCGGCCGAGCCAGACCGACGTGCATGCGGCCGCCGGCGGCACCTCCTCCATTGGTGCTTCCGCGCCGTAACGGATGGTGGCAACCGGCTGGTTTGCGTAGTGCGTGGCCGCAAACGACTGCGTGCCCAGACGCATCAAGCGGTTCTCCGCCATGGCATACACGCCCTGCCCCGGCACGTTTGTCACGCGCCCCAACGTGGGCAGCGGCATTGCATTCGAGGTGCCGGCGCGTAACGACTGGGCGATCGGATGGTTCTCGGATTGCTCCATCGCGCATGCCAATGCAAGACAGTGCTCGGCATCCACATCGGCGAAGGTCTCGATGCTCAGCAAGCGCAAACGCCCCTCGGTGAGCGTTCCGGTCTTGTCGAGCAGCACATCCGTCACGGCTGCCAGGCTCTCGATGGCGTGGCCCCGCGTGACCAGCACACCCCGCCGTGCCAGCGCACCGCTGGCCGCCGCCAGCGCAGACGGCGTGGCGAGCGACAGCGCGCATGGGCAGCTCACCACCAGCACCGCCACAGTGACCGCAAACACGCGTGTCGGATCGATCCACCACCACGCGATCGCGGTGAGCAGCGCCCAGCCGAGCAGCACTGCCACAAAGCGCCCGGCGACACGATCGGCGAGTTCAGTCATGCGGGGCTTGTCGGTCAAGGCGCGTTCAAGCAGATCGACGATGGCGGCAAGGCGCGTCTGGGTGCCCACGCGGTTCACACGCACGCGAATGGCGCTGACCACGTTGTAGCTGCCTGCCAGCACGGTCGCGCCCACGTCGCGCGGACGCGGCACGCTTTCACCCGAGAGAAGCGATTCGTCGATCTCGGTGGTGCCGTGTTCAATGGTTCCGTCTGCGGGTAGGACCTCGCCGGCGCGCACTTCCACGCAGTCGCCTTGCTGCAAGGTAGCAACGGGGATCGTTTCGAGGGCGCCGCTTACGGCGTTGAAGCGCCGGCAGGTAGCCGGCAACTGACGGACCAATGCCTCGGCGCCCGAAGCTGCGCTCTGCCGCGCACGCAGTTCGAGATAACGCGCGGCCAACAGGAAAGCGACGAACATCGTCACCGAATCGAAATACGTTTCGCCATGGCCGCGCAACGTGGCGAATACGCTGGCAATGAAGGCGGCACCGATCCCCAGCGCCACGGGCGCGTCCATGCCGACGTGCGCGTGCCTCACTTGCCGCCACGCGTTGATGAAAATGGGCCGCGCAGAAATCAACACCACTGGCACCGTCAGCACCAGGCTGGCCCACTGCATCAGGCGGGTCTGGTTCACGGGGATGTCGCCGCCATGCAGGTACACCGGCCACGCGTACATCATGACTTGCATCATGCCGAGCATTGCCAACCCCAACCGGATCAGCAGGCTGCGGCGTTCACGCGCCTCGGCAGTGCGGCGGGCGGATGGCCGGTCGGGCCACGCTTCATATCCGACGTCGGCAATGGCGGCAAACACCGCGGACAACCGCATCACCCCTGCTTCTCCGACGATGCGTGCACGT
The DNA here is from genome assembly GCF_002256165.1 of Ralstonia sp. PBBBR1. Classification (NCBI taxonomy): domain Bacteria; kingdom Pseudomonadati; phylum Pseudomonadota; class Betaproteobacteria; order Burkholderiales; family Burkholderiaceae; genus Ralstonia; species Ralstonia sp. PBBBR1. The sequence continues at coordinate 478,450 of NZ_NKIL01000002.1, forward strand.
TCCGTGGCGTAATTGACGGTGACCTCGCGCACCCCTGTCACTCGCGAGAGCGCGCGCTCGATCAGCCAGACGCATGCGGCGCAACGCATGCCGCTGATGGCGAGGGAAAGTTCTTCCGCACCGTCAGCGCGTGTGCGCACGAAGCGCTCACGCATGATCGGCAGATCGTAGGTCGCCCAAACCGCTTCGGCTTCTGTGCGGCGGTCCCCTTCGATGGGCTTGGCGAAGGCGATCGGGCCGTCATAGACGTGGCCCATGCCCGCGGCGTGCAGCGTTTGCGCGACAGCCTGGCAGCCGGCACAGCAAAATTCCCGGGACTTGCCGCCGATGTCGGCATGGAGAGCGGTGGCGCCCTCCAGAGGCGACGCGCAGTGATAGCAGGTGATGTGCGACGCGCCTGCCCTGCTCGGGCCAATAGGCGAGCCTTTGCCGTCAACCGGCGCGGTTGGATGGATGGGGGCGAATGTCGACGTCATTATGAGGACGATGCTAGCCAGCTTCCCCCGGCACGCCCTTGATGCGCATCAAGCACGGCGCAATAACAATCAGCGAAAAATGCGATTCTCAAGGCACTCCAACCACCCTACCTTCCCATAAAAATTATCGCCGCCTATAGTGGATAGCTGAACCAGGCAAACAGGAGGGCGCGACATGGCAACCGAATTCAGCCTGTACAACATCCACTGTGAATGGGGCGAGCACGGAGCATCCGCGCTGGCGCCACATTGCGACGCCGTCATCGTCGTGGACGTGCTGTCCTTCTGCACCTGTGTGGACGTGGCCGTGGCGCGCGGGGCACGGATCTATCCGTACCCATGGCGCGACGCCAGCGCTGAAACCTTCGCGCGCCGCGCAGGTGCCATGCTGGCGGGCTACAACCGAAGCCAGGCGGGCTATACGCTCTCGCCAGCGTCGCTGCGTGAATTGCCAATGGGCAGCAGCCTCGTCCTGCCCTCGCCTAATGGGGCAACGCTGGCACTCGCCACCGGATCGACGCCGACGTTTGCTGGCTGCCTGCGCAACGCGCGTGCGGTAGCTGAAGCGGCCTCGCGGCTGGGCCGACGCGTGGCCGTGGTGGCATCAGGAGAGCGCTGGGCCGACGGCAGCCTGCGCCCAGCCCTGGAAGACTGGCTGGCCGCCGGTGCGATCGTGCACCACCTGTCGGAAACGGTGGCGGGGTTCCTGCCGCAAGCGCTGTCGCCGGAAGCGCTCGCGGCCCGCGCGATCTATCGCGAGGCGTCGCAGACCGGCATGATGAAAGCGTGGCTGCTTGATTCGGTATCGGGCCGCGAGCTGTGCGAACGCGGCTTTACCGAAGACGTGACCATGGCCTCGCAAACCGATGTGAGCAACGTCGCCCCCATGCTGGTGGAAGGCGCGTTCCGCAACGTCAACCGCAAGACCGAGCGCCTGCCGCAGGACTTCTTTGGCGCAAGCCTGCGGCCCTCGCAGGCCCCGCCGTCGCACCGCAACCCGCCGCCGACGACACACTAAGCCTCTGGGGCTCGGCACCAGGCGAAATCAGGTCAGTGACGTGTCCACCTCGCGGCGAGGTGCCTCGAGGTATTCGCGCGACTGCATCTCGACGATGCGCGACACGGTACGCTGGAATTCGTTGGCCATCTGGCCTTCGGTGTACAGCTCGTCTGCCGGCACCTCCGCCGACATCAGCAGCTTGACCTTGTGGTCATAAAAGACATCAATCAGCCACGTGAAACGGCGCGCCTCGGAGGCCATGCGCGGCGTCATCTTGGGCACATCGGCCAGGATGACGGTGTGAAAGCGCGAGGCGATTTCCAGGTAATCGTTTTGCGAGCGCGGACCACCGCACAGCGTGGCGAAATCGAACCACACCACGCCGCCGGCCTTGCGTGCCGCGCGAATCTCACGATGCTCGATGCGCAGCACCGGCGACTCGTCCGGCACTCCCGCCACCGCCGCAAACGCATCGCGCAACGCCGAGTTGGCCTTGGCGCCCAATGGCGTGTAGTACGCCTGCACCTGCTCCATCGCCCGCTTGCGGTAGTCGACGCCTGCGTCGACGTTGAGGACGTCGAGCTTCTCCTGCAGCAGCGCAATGGCCGGCAGCACGCGGTCGCGATGCAGGCCGTCCGGATACAGCAAGTCGGGCCGATAGTTGGACGTCATCACAAACTGCACGCCGTTGGCAAACAGCTGATCCAGCAAGCGATGCAGGATCATTGCGTCGGCAACGTCGCTGACGTGGAATTCGTCAAAGCAGATCAGGCGGTAGCGCTTGGCGATGCGGCGGGCCAGTTCGTCCAGGGGATCGGCGCGACCGCGCAGCTCTTCCAGTTGGCGATGCACTTCGCGCATGAACTCGTGAAAGTGCAGTCGCGTCTTGCGCACCAACGGCACGCAGCTATAGAACGCATCCATCAAGAACGACTTGCCGCGCCCCACCCCGCCCCACATGTAGACGCCACGCGGCAAATCGGGCCGCACGAGCATCTTGCGCAGCGCATTCGAACGACGGGCCTTGTAGGCAACCCATTCGTCGTAACACCGCTGCAGGCGGTCGACGGCGCGTTGTTGCGCTTCATCTGGTCGATAGCCGCGCGCCTTCAGTTCCTGTAGGTAGGTTTCCTGGACGTTCATCTGCTTAATCTGCTTGGGGCACCATTTGCGGGCCCAAATGGACCGATGCCCGGCAATCTTGTGGATTCACCGGGCATCGTGCTTGCCTTGCGGCTTGCGATTTACATATTGAGCTGACGCTTGTCGACAGCCAGCGCAGCTTCGCGCATCACTTCCGACATCGACGGGTGCGGATGGCAGATACGGCCGATGTCTTCGGCCGCAGCCTTGAACTCCATCGCTACCACGGCTTCGGCAACCAGGTCCGAGGCGTTGGCTGCGACGATGTGCACGCCCAGGATTTCATCGGTCTTCGCATCGGCGATGACCTTCACGAAACCGTCGGATGCGCCCATGCCCAGCGCACGGCCATTCGCCATGAACGGGAACTGGCCGGCCTTGGTCTCACGGCCTTCGGCCTTGAGCTGCTGCTCCGTCTTGCCCACCCATGCAATTTCCGGGTACGTGTAGATGACCCACGGAATGCAGTTGTAGTCGATGTGCGGTTTTTGGCCGACGATGCGCTCGGCCACAGCCACGCCTTCGTCTTCTGCCTTGTGCGCCAGCATCGGGCCACGCACCACGTCGCCGATCGCCCACAGGTTCGGCAGCTTGGTCGCGCAGTGGTCGTCCACTTCGATAAAGCCACGCTGATCCGCCGCCAAGCCGATCGCTTCCAGGCCCAGGTTGTCGGTGTTCGGCACGCGGCCGATCGACACGATCAGCTTGTCGCACTCCAGCACTTGCGCAGCGCCGGCAGCGTCGGTGTAGTTGACCTTCACGCCCTTGGCCGAAGATTCGATCTCGCCAACCTTCACGCCGACGTTGATCTTCAGGCCCTGCTTGGTCAGCAGCTTGTTGGCTTCCTTGGCAACGGATTCGTCCGCCGCACCGAGGAAGCTCGGCAGCGCTTCGAGAATCGTCACTTCGGCACCCAGACGGCGCCACACCGAGCCCAGTTCCAGGCCGATCACGCCAGCGCCAATCACGCCCAGCTTCTTCGGCACTTCGCCAAACTTCAGTGCGCCTTCGTTGTCGGCAATGGTCACGTTGTCGACCTTCACGCCCGGCAGATGGCGAGCCTTCGAGCCCGTGGCGATGATCACGTGCTTGGCGGTCACGACTTCCGTGCCGGCCTTGCCTGCGATTTCGACCTGATAGCCGGCGTCAGTCTTGCCGACGAACTTGCCATGGCCCTTGAGCAGCGTCACCTTGTTCTTGCGGAACAGGAACTCGATGCCCTTCGTCATCTTGCCGACGATGTCGTCCTTGCGCTTGAGCATCTTGGCCACGTCGACCTTGACGCCATCCACCGTGATGCCGTGGTCGGCCAGGTGGTGGTTCACGTTCTCGAACTCTTCGGACGAGGCCAGCAGCGCCTTCGAAGGAATGCAGCCGACGTTCAGGCAGGTACCACCCAGGCGCGGCTCGCCCTTCGGATCGTCGTAGGGGTTGTCTTCGCAGCAGGCCACGTTCAGGCCCAGCTGGCCAGCGCGGATGGCGGCGATGTAACCGCCGGGGCCGGCGCCGATCACCAGCACGTCAAATTCTTTGCTCATGGAGAAATCCTCGATTCGGACGCCGCCGCACAGCGTGGGCGGCGTCTCGTGTCATCAACGCGGTCGATTAGAGATCCAGCAGCAGGCGGGCCGGGTCTTCCAGCGCTTCCTTCATCGCCACCAGGCCCAGAACGGCTTCGCGGCCGTCGATGATGCGGTGGTCGTAGGACATGGCCAGGTAGTTCATCGGGCGAACCACGACCTGGCCGTTCTCCACCACGGCACGGTCCTTGGTGGCGTGTACGCCCAGGATGGCCGATTGCGGCGGGTTGATGATCGGGGTCGACAGCATCGAGCCGAACGTGCCGCCGTTCGAGATCGAGAACGTACCGCCGGTCAGGTCGTCCAGCGTCAGCTTGCCGTCCTTGGCCTTCTGGCCGAATTCAGCGATCTTCTTCTCGATATCGGCCAGGCTCATCTGGTCGGCATTGCGCAGGATGGGCACCACCAGGCCGCGCGGCGAGCCAACAGCGATACCGATGTCGAAGTAGCCGTGGTAGACGATGTCGTTGCCGTCAACCGATGCGTTGATCACGGGGTACTTCTTCAGCGCGTGGACAGCCGCCTTCACGAAGAACGACATGAAGCCCAGCTTCACGCCGTGAGTCTTCTCGAACTGGTCCTTGAACTTGGCGCGCAAGTCCATCACCGGCTTCATGTTGACTTCGTTGAAGGTGGTGAGGATGGCGTTGGTCGATTGCGACTGCACCAGGCGCTCGGCAATACGGGCACGCAGGCGGCTCATCGGCACGCGCTCTTCCGGACGGTCGCCCAGGGCGGCGAAGTCCACCGGTGCAGCCACTTGCTGCAGCGCCGGACGTGCAGCCTGCGGAGCGGCAGCAGCAGCCGGCTTGGCGCCACCGGCTACGGCACCCAGCACGTCGCCCTTGGTGATGCGGCCATCGCGGCCCGTGCCGGCCACCTGGCCAGCCGACAGGTTGTTCTCAGCCATCAGCTTGGCAGCCGACGGCATGGCCACGCCACCCGCAGCGGCAGCGGCCGGAGCGGCAGCCGGTGCCGGTGCCGGTGCAGCGGCTGCGGGAGCCGGAGCAGCAGCGCCTGCCTTGCCTTCGGTGTCGATCTTGGCCAGCAGCTGCTCCGACGTCACGGTTGCGCCGTCCGCCACCAGCACTTCAGCCAGCACGCCGGCCGACGGGGCCGGCACTTCCAGCACGACCTTGTCGGTCTCGACTTCGATCAGGATTTCATCCTGGGCCACGGCTTCGCCCGGCTTCTTCTTCCAGGAGATCAGCGTGCCTTCTTCAACGGACTCGGAAAACTGCGGGACCTTGACTTCAACGATAGCCATTTCGGTGCTTCCTTGGATTCATGTGCACGTGCTCCTCTCGTTCGGGAGCCGCGCTAATTCGATAGACGGTGGAATTCGGGAGCGAAGATGCGTCAAGGCGACAGCCGAAGCTGCCGCCTTGGTGCAGATGTCGCTTACTTGTTCAGCACGAAGCCCTTGAGCTTGCCAAACGCGGCATCGATCAGCGCCTTTTGCTGCTCGTTGTGTTTGGCGTAGTAGCCCACGGCCGGCGATGCCGATGCCGGGCGGCCTGCGTAGCCCAGCTTCTGACCCTCGGTCATGTTCTCGAGGATGTAGTGCTGCACGAAGAACCAGGCGCCCTGGTTCTGCGGCTCGTCCTGGCACCACACCACTTCAGCGAGGTTCGGATACTTCTTCAGCTCGGCTGCGAACGCCTTGTGCGGGAACGGATAGAGCTGTTCCACGCGGATGATGGCCGTGTCGGTCAGACCGCGTTCCTTACGGGCGTTGACCAAGTCGTAGTAGACCTTGCCCGAGCAGGCCACGACGCGCTTGACCTTGGCGGCGTTCAGATCTTCGGCCGTATCGGCGATCACCGTCTCGAAATGGCCCTTGGCCAGGTCGGACAACGGCGACACAGCGTCCTTGCTGCGCAGCAGCGACTTCGGCGTCAGGATGATCAGCGGCTTGCGGAACATCCGGATCATCTGGCGACGCAGCAGGTGGAAGATCTGCGCCGGCGTGGTCGGCTGCACCACTTGCATGTTGTGGTCTGCGCAGAGCTGCAGGTAGCGCTCCAGGCGTGCCGAGCTGTGCTCCGGACCTTGGCCTTCGTAGCCGTGCGGCAGCATCAGCGTCAGACCCGAGGCGCGGCCCCACTTCACTTCACCCGACGAGATGAACTGGTCGATCACCACCTGTGCGCCGTTGGCGAAGTCACCGAACTGGGCTTCCCAGATCACCAGGGTGTTCGGCTCAGCCGACGAATAGCCGTACTCGAAGCCCATCACCGCCTCTTCCGACAGCACCGAGTCGATCACCGTGAAGGGAGCCTGACTTTCCGACACGTTCTGCAGCGGGATGTAGCTGCCGGCGTCCCAACGCTCGCGGTTCTGATCGTGCAGCACGGCGTGGCGGTGCGTGAACGTACCGCGACCAGCGTCCTGACCAGTGATGCGCACGGGGTAGCCCGACGCCACCAGGGATGCGAAAGCCAGGTGCTCGCCCATGCCCCAGTCCAGCGCCTGCTCGCCCTTGCCCATCTTGGCGCGGTTGTTGACGACGTTCTCAACCAGCGGGTGCAGCTTGAAGTGATCGGGGATGGCGGTGATGCGCTCGGCCAGACGCTTGAGTTCGGCCATCGGCACGGCGGTATCGGCTGCATCCGTCCACTTGCGGTTCAGGAACGGCAGCCAATCCACTGCGAACTTGTTCTTGAAGTTCGACAGCACCGGATCAACCGTGTGCTTGCCCGCGTCCATGGCGGCGCGGAATTCCTGCACCAGGGCGTCCGGCTCTTCTGCCTTCAGCGTGTTCTGCGTGACAAGCTTGTCTGCGTAGAGCTTGCGCGTGCCAGGGTGCGTGCCGATCTTCTTGTACATCAGCGGCTGCGTCATTGCCGGCGTGTCTTGCTCGTTGTGGCCGAGCTTGCGGAAGCAGATGATGTCGACCGCGATGTCCTTCTGGAACTCCGTACGGAAGTCCACGGCCAGTTGCATGGCCAGCACGACCGCTTCCGGATCGTCGCCGTTGACGTGCAGCACCGGCGCTTCAATCATCTTGACCACATCGGTACAGTACAGCGTCGAGCGCGAGTCGCGCGGGTCCGACGTCGTGAAACCGATCTGGTTGTTGATGACGATGTGGATCGTGCCGCCCGTGCCGTAACCACGCGTTTGCGCAAGGTTCAGCGTTTCCATCACAACGCCCTGGCCGGCGAAGGCCGCGTCACCGTGCACTTGCACAGCCAGCACTTGCGCGCCGTGCTTGTCGTCGCGGCGCTCCTGGCGCGCCTTGACCGACCCTTCCACGACCGGGTTGACGATTTCCAGGTGCGACGGGTTGAACGCCAGCGACAGGTGGACGGGGCCGCCAGGGGTGGTCACGTCGCTCGAGAAGCCCTTGTGGTACTTCACGTCACCGGCCGGCAGGTCGTCCACGTGCTTGCCTTCGAATTCGGCAAACAGGTCGGCCGGCATCTTGCCCAGCGTGTTGACCAGCACGTTCAGACGGCCGCGGTGGGCCATGCCGATCACGATTTCCTGGACGCCCTTGGCGCCGGAATGCTGGATCAGTTCGTCCATCGCCGCGATAAAGCTCTCGCCGCCTTCCAGCGAGAAGCGCTTCTGACCGACGTACTTCGTATGCAGGAAACGCTCGAGGCCTTCAGCGGCCGTCAGGCGTTCCAGGATGTGCTTCTTCTTTTCAGCCGAGAACGTCGGCTTGGAGCGGATGGTTTCCAGACGCTCCTGCCACCAGCGCTTTTGCGCCTGGTCGCTGATGTACATGAACTCAGCGCCGATCGAGCCGCAGTACGTTTCGCGCAGGTTGTTGACCAGCTCGCGCAGGCTCATCGATTCCTTGCCGAAATACGTATTGCTGGCGTTGAAAACGATGTCCTGGTCGGCTTCGGTGAAACCGTAGAAAGCCGGGTCCAGATCCGGAACCGGGGGGCGCTCCTGACGCTTGAGCGGGTCAAGATCGGCCCAACGCAGGCCCACATTGCGGTAGGCAGCCACCAGCTGCGTCGCCGCCACGCGCTTGCGACCCATATCGGAATCGGCAGACGCGACAATCGTGCGGATCGGGCCATGCTTGGCGCGCTCTGCGAACGATGTGACGATGGGGGCGTGGGGGATATCCCGGGCGTTGGAACCGTCGACGGCGGGGACGTTCTGCAGCGCATCGAAGTACGCGCGCAGTGCCTCGCTAACGGACGTGGGATCTTGAAGGTACGCTTCGTACTGATCTTCAACGTAGGCGGCGTTACCGCCGGACAGGTACGAAGTGTCCAGGTACTGCTTATACAGCTCTGTCATGGGGCGCTCACTTTTCTCCGGGTCTGCCGGAGTTCAGCGGGTTCATCAACCTTCCGCGACACGGCTTGACCGGTTAGCGGATCGCAAACTAAATCGCCTGAAATCACCTGGTCGGACCGGATCGCGCATGGCAGAAAGGGGGTACCGAGACAGCTTTTACAGACAAGTTGTGCGGGAAGGACCTAAGTCTTCACGAGGCAGAAGCATAGCATGTTTATAAGCAATATTCTGATTCTTTGACGTGACAAACGATCCTTGTTATGCCACATCAAAACCATGCTTCCGTCACATTCAGGCGGGCGAAATACGATCTACCCAATCGGTGATCAAACCGTCCAGCCCCGCGCTCCAAAGCAGGTGCGCGCGATCCAGGTCGTTGACGGTATAGCAGCAGACGCGAAAGCCTGCGGCGTGTGCCTGGTCAATGATCTCGGGCGTCAGTTCGCGATGGTTGGCGTCGAGCGCAACACAATCCAATGCGCGCAGGCGATCGAGCCAATCGGCCGGGAGCTTGTCGAGCAGCAAAGCGCGAGGCAATTCCGGCACAGCTTCGCGCGCCGCAGCCAGCGCATCTTCGGAAAACGACGACAGCAGCGGCGGCACCTCGGCGCCGGCCCACAACGTGCGGGCGTCGAGCGCGACAGCAGCGCCCGTGCGCCACTCGACGCCCGGCACCGGCTTAATCTCGATATTGGCGAGGAATCCGTTGGCGCGCAGGTAGCGCGCGATGGCGGCCAGCGTGGGCACTGGCTCGCCAGCGTAGGCTGGGCTGTGCCAGCTGCCCGCATCCAGTTGCGCGATCTGCCCGAGCGTGAGCGCATCGAGGCGGCCGGCGCCGTTCGTGGTCCGATCCAGCGTGGCGTCATGCAACAGGACCGATGCGCTGTCGCCAGAGAGCTTCACGTCGAATTCGAACATGCGGTAGCCGAACGAGGCGCCGTGGCGGAAGGCCGCCAGCGTGTTCTCCGGCGCCAGCTTCCCTGCCCCACGGTGAGCAATGGCACGCGGATACGGCCACGCCGGCAATGCGCGCGCGCCGGTCATGCCAGGGCCTCGATGCGGCGCGTGGTTTGGGGGTCGAACCAATGCAGATGCTCGGCCGACGCGGTGATGGGTAGCTTGTCGCCCGCCTTTACGCTGGCGTGCGGCTCAAGGCGGACCACGACCGGATGGCCGGCCAGGGCGCCGTACGCGAATGCATCCGCGCCGAGGGCCTCCACCACGCGCACGTCGATGAAGGCGATGGCCTCGTCAGCCGAGCACGGCTCGATATGTTCGGGACGCAAACCCATGAGCGCGCGCTCGGGCAGATGAAGGCCCATCGGCAAGTGGCCGAGCGTGGCGGCGGCATCGATCTCCTTCGCTCCGTCCACCCGAATCTGCGTGCCACCACCCGCATTGCGCGACACGGGCACGAGGTTCATCGGCGGAGAGCCGATGAAGCCCGCCACGAACGTGCTGGCCGGACGCGAGTACACCTCCAGCGGTGTGCCGATCTGTTCGACCCGGCCACCGTTGAGCACCATCATTCGATCGGCCAGCGTCATCGCCTCAACCTGATCGTGCGTGACGTACAGACTCGTCGTGCGCAAGCGGCGATGCAGATCTTTCAGCTCCAGGCGCATCTGCACGCGCAGCTTGGCGTCCAGGTTGGAGAGCGGCTCGTCGAACAGGAACACTGCCGGCTCACGCACGATCGCGCGGCCCATGGCCACACGCTGGCGTTGGCCGCCCGAGAGCTGGCGCGGCTTTCGATCCAAGAGCTTGCCGAGTTCAAGAATGCCCGCCGCCTGCTCCACGCGCGCCTGGATATCGCTCTTGGGCAAGCCGCGGATCTTCAGCCCGTAGGCCATGTTGTCGAACACGCTCATGTGCGGATACAGCGCGTAGTTCTGGAACACCATCGCGATATCGCGCTCGGCCGGCTCGAGTTCGTTGACGACGCGGTCGCCAATCCATACCTCGCCGCCGGTGATGGGCTCCAGGCCCGCCACCATGCGCAGCAGCGTGGATTTGCCGCAGCCCGAGGGCCCGACGATGACGATGAACTCCCCGTCGCCGATTTCCATGTCGATGCCGTGCACGACCTGGAGGTTGGCATAGTGCTTCTGGACGTTGCGTAGCGAAAGTTTTGCCATCTTGCTTCTTTTACTTTTCGGTTTCGACGAGGCCCTTCACGAACCACCGCTGCATGCCGATCACGATTGCCGCGGGCGGCAACATGGCCAGCATCACGGTGGCCATCAGCAGGTTCCAGTCGGTGGCGGAATCGCCGGAGCGGGAGATCATTTGCGTCACGCCCAGCACGATGGGGGTCATGCTCTTTTCCGTCGTGATCAGGAGCGGCCACAGGTACTGGTTCCAGCCGTAGATGAACTGGATCACGAACAGTGCCGCGATGCTGGTACGCGAAAGCGGCAGCACCACATCCCAGAAGAACTTGAGCGGGCCGGCGCCATCGATGCGCGCAGCTTCCGCCAATTCATCGGGAATCGTCAGGAAGAACTGCCGGAACAGGAACGTGGCGGTGGCCGACGCGATGATCGGGATCGTCAGGCCCGCGTAGCTGTTCAGCATGCCGAGATCCGACACCACCTTGTACGTGGGCAGGATCCGCACTTCCACCGGAAGCATCAGCGTGACGAAGATGAGCCAGAAGAACGTCTTGCGCAGCGGGAACTTGAAATAGACGATCGCAAACGCCGAGATGATCGAGATCGCGATCTTCCCGAGCGAGATGCCCAACGCCATGATCAGGCTGTTCATGAGCATGGTGCCGACCGGCGTGGCCGAGTTGCCCATGCCCGACGTGAGCACCGTGCGGTAGTTTTCGATGAGATGCGGACCGGGGATCAGCGTCATGGGCGCCTGCAGCACGTCTTCGGCCGTCAACGACGACGCGACGAATACGACGTACACCGGAAACGCCACGACGATCACACCGAGAATCAGCACGACGTGGGTGAGGAAGTCCAGGAACGGACGGCGTTCAATCATGGTGCGTCTGCCCTCCTTTCAGTATTGGACTTTGCGTTCAACGTAACGGAACTGGACGATCGTCAGCACGATCACCAGGCCCATGAGGATCACCGACTGTGCAGCCGATCCACCGATATCCAGACCGCGCACGCCGTCTTGGTAGACCTTGAACACCAGCGTCTCCGTCGCCTTGAACGGGCCGCCCTGCGTGACCGAATCGATGATGGCGAAGGTGTCGAAGAACGCATACACAACGTTCACCACCATCAGGAAGAACGTGGTGGGCGACAGCAGCGGAAAGACGATCGACCAGAAGCGCCTCCACGGCCCGGCACCGTCAATGGCGGCCGCTTCGATCAGCGACTTCGGAATGCTCTGCAGCCCCGCGAGGAAGAAGAGGAAGTTGTAGCTGATCTGCTTCCACGCCGCGATGATGACCACCAGCGTCAGTGCCTGCCCGCCGTTGAGCACGAAGTTCCAGTCCACGCCCATCCTGCGGATCATGAACGACACGATGCCCAGTGACGGGTTGAAGAGGAAGCTCCACAGCACACCCGCCACAGCCGGTGCAATCGCATACGGCCAGATCAGCAGGGTCTTGTAGAACGTGGCGCCACGCAACGCGCGATCAGCAAAGTACGCGAGCGCCAGCGAGGTGCCGAGACCGACCAGCGCGACGCCAATGGCGAATACGGCCGTGGTCTTGAACGAACCGAGATAGGTCGGATCGGCAAACAGGTCGTGAAAGTTCTCCAGCCCCACGAATTCGAGGTTGATGCCGAAGGCATCCTGGCGCAGCAGCGACTGATACAGCGCCTGCCCCGCGGGCCAGAAGAAGAACACCAGAGTGACGACGATCTGCGGGGCGACCAGCACATACGGCAGCCAGCGCGATCGGAAAACGACGCGTTTTTCCATGCGACATTCCAAAAACGCACCGCCGGCCGGTGCGAGCGCACGAGGCCGGCGGTTTAGACGAGCGCCGAATCGGCGCTTATTCCTTGACGGTCTTCTCGAAGCGGACGAGCAGCTCGTTGCCGCGTGACACTGCCGTGTCCAGCGCTTCCTTCGGCGTCTTCTTGCCCGCCCAGACGGATTCCAGCTCTTCGTCGATCACCTGACGGATCTGCGGGAAGTTGCCCAGACGAATGCCGCGCGACTTGTCGGTCGTCTTGACGATCATCTGCTTGACGGCCACGTCGGCGCCCGGGTTCTTCTCATAGAAGCCGGACTTCTTTGTCAGCTCATACGCTTCCAGCGTCACGGGCAGATAACCCGTCGACTGGTGCCAGTCGGCCTGCATTTCCGGACGCGACAGGAACGTGAAGAACTTCGCCACGCCCTTGTACTCTTCAGCCTTGTGGCCGCCCATCACCCACAGCGAAGCGCCGCCGATGATCGTGTTCTGCGGGGCACCCGGCACGCCGGCTTCATACGGCAGCGGTGCCGGGCTGAAGTTGAACTTGGCGTTCTTGCGGATGTTCGCCAGCGCTGCCGACGAACCCGTGTGCATGGCGCACTCACCCGCGATGAACTTCGCCTTCGGCTCGTCCTTGCGGCCGGCGTAGGTGAAGTAGCCCTTCTTCTGCATGTCGAGCAGGTTCTCGATGTGCTTGATCTGCACCGGACCGTTGAAGTTCAAGCGGGCCTTGGCGCCACCAAAGCCGTTGTTCTCGGTCGCGAACGACACGTTGTGCCACGCCGAGAAGCTCTCCAGATGCACCCATGACTGCCAGTCGGTCGTGTAACCGCAGGGCACACCAGCTGACTTCAGCTTGGCCGCATCGACAGCCACTTCCTGCCACGTTGCGGGCGGCTTGTTCGGGTCAAGGCCAGCCTTCTTGAAGGCGTCCTTGTTGTAATACATGATCGTCGTCGAACTGTTGAACGGGAACGACAGCATCTCGCCCTTGTTCGACGTGTAGTAGCCCGCCACGGCCGGCACATAGGCCTTCGGGTCGAACTTCTCGCCGGCGTCCTTCATGATCTTGGCCACCGGCACAATGGCGCCCTTGGCGTTCATCATCGTTGCGGTACCAACCTCGAACACTTGCAGGATGGCCGGTGCATTGCCGGCGCGGAACGCCGCAATGCCCGCAGCCAGCGATTCATCGTATTGGCCCTTGTAGACCGGCACGATCTTGTAATCGGACTGGCTGGCATTGAACTTGGTGGCGATCTCGTTCACCTTGTCGTTCAAGGCGCCTTCCATCGAATGCCACCATTGGATTTCCGTCACTGCGTACGCGCCCTGCGCAAACGTACACGCGGCCAGTACTGCCGCCGCACCCGCAATCTTCTTGATCGACATCATTTCTCCTTGTTTCGACCCGGCGGGCTCCCTCGCACCGTCCACGGCGCGCCGACTGTATATGCACGGTCGGTCATTTTTATGACAGCGGGATGTTACTTGGCTTTCTGTCACAAAGAAATCGGGAAATCCCTCCAAGGTTTGGCTTGCAACGGCCGTTAGAATGGGCTGAAAACACTCTCTATTGCACTCGCAGCATGCTCGCTCCACCCACCACTCCTGCCGCTCCAGACTCGCCTGGAACCGCGCCCCTCGTTGCCGACCGGCGTGTTCCGCTGGCCCTGCATCAGCTCTCGGATGATGCACTGCGCAATATCACCGGCATCTTCACCGACGTGGATGGAACCCTCACGACGAAGGGCAAGCTGCCCGCGCACACGTACTCGGCGCTGGAGCGCTTGCATCGCGCCGGCATCAAGGTCGTGCCCGTCACCGGCCGGTCGATTGCCTGGTGCGAAGTCATTGCGCGGTTGTGGCCCGTCGATGCGGTGATCGGCGAGAACGGCGCGTTTGCCATGCGCGTCGATTCGCGCGGGCATCTGGCCACCGATTTCGTGGACGACGCGCAAACGCGCGCACGCAACCTCGAGCGCATCCGTGAAGTGGGTGCAGAGATCCGGCGTGCCGTGCCGGGTTCAGCGCTGGCGACGGATCAAGCCTGGCACGCGGCGGATCTGGCCGTCGACCATGCCGAACAAGTCCCGCCGCTGCCGCAGCACGCCGTGCGGCACATCGTCGACATCATGCGTACGCACGGGATGCACGCCACCGTCAGTTCGATTCACGTCAACGGCTGGTTCGGCAAGCACGACAAGCTGAGCGCCAGCGTGTCGCTCGCGCGCCGCGCATTCGGTCTCGACCTGCATGCCGAGCGCGAACGCTGGGTGTTCGTGGGAGACTCCGCCAACGATGCGGCAATGTTCGAGTTCTTCCCGCTCTCGGTGGGTGTGGCCAATGTGCTGGACGTGATCGATACGCTGCCCGTGCCCCCCGCGTACCTCACCGAGGCCGAAGGCGGCGGCGGTTTTGCCGAAGTCGCCGAGCGCATCCTGGAAGCGCGTTCCCTAGCCCTCCCCGCGCCGCGCGACTGACACGGCATTCCTGCACCGCAACACGCGCTGGAGACCCAGCGTCGCTTGCCGCACGCGGCATGCCGCTTGCGCCGAAATTGGGCGTTGCACCGCTTTGCACCATGTGACGGCCTCATAACGGTGCATGCGGCGCCAACGCCTTTTTAACGCAACCGACAGGAGCCCCCCATGCAACCAGAGAAACTGCGCCAGCGTTTTGAACATGCGGAAAGCACCATCGCCGAACTGGCCCGGACCTGCGCCTCGCACAAGGACGTGCCTGACGCGCTGAAGCAATCGATCCAGCAACTGGACGACCAAGCCCGCCAATGCCACTCGCGCCTGGAAGGCGCTGAAGACCAGCTGACTTTCGTAGAAGCCATCGACAAGCTCGAAGCCTGTTCCGACCGCGCAAAAATGGCCTGCCAGAACGCCAGCGGCAAGGTGGACCATTCCGTGGAATCTGCCGTGATGCGCGCGCATGAAGAGCTGTCGCAGCTCAAGCACAAGCTGCACTAAGCGCAGCACGCATTCTCGGCCGCCAAAAAAAGGGCGGATTCCCTTATCGGAAATCCGCCCAATCCCAATCGCCAAGCTCGACGATATCCAGTGGACTGGCCCCGCTGACGGCACGTCAGTCGAAGCCAAGCTCCTGCAATTTGCGCGTGATGGTGTTGCGGCCGATGCCCAGACGCGTTGCCGCTTCAACACGGCGCCCGCGCGTGACACCCAGCGCAGCCTCAAGAATCGCCTTCTCGAAGCGTCGCGTAAGTGCGTCCATGACGTCGGGCTGGCCCGCTTCGAGCATGGCCTTGGCCTCGCCCGCGAGCGCGCGCTCCCAACCTGCTGCGATGGATGCCCCCGCTGCAGAGCTTGAGAGCAACGTATCGACCGACGGCGTAACACCATACGGTTCGCCACCATGCGACGGCTCGCCGATGAAGGCTGGGCGAGCCGCGGCCTCGCCCATGACCGGTAGCATCTGCGCGTTGCCTCGCACCAGGTCGGCGGGCAGATCCTTGCTTTCAATGGTCTGCGCCGGCGCCATCACAGTGAGCCAGTTGCAGAGGTTTTCCAGTTGCCGCACGTTGCCGGGGAACGGCAGCGTGGCGATATGCGCCAGCGCATCGTCCGACATGCGCTTGGGCTCCACGCCCAGCTCCTTGGCACTCTTCTGCAAGAAATGGCGCGCCAGCAGCGTGATGTCTTCCGGGCGTTCGCGCAGCGCCGGCAAGCGCAGACGGATCACGTTCAGGCGGTGAAACAAGTCCTCGCGGAACAGACCGTCCTTGACGCGGGTTTCAAGATTCTGGTGCGTGGCCGCGATGACGCGCACGTTGGCCTTGAGCGGGTTGTGGCCGCCCACGCGATAGAAGTGGCCGTCCGACAGCACGCGCAGTAAGCGCGTCTGCAGATCGAACGGCATGTCGCCGATTTCATCGAGGAACAGCGTGCCGCCCTCGGCTTGCTCAAAGCGGCCGCGGCGCATGGTCTGCGCGCCAGTAAAGGCGCCGCGCTCATGGCCAAACAGCTCGGATTCCAGCAAGTCTTTCGGAATCGCCGCGGTGTTCAGTGCGATAAAGGGGCCGCTCGCACGCGGGCTGTGCTTATGCAGCGCCCGTGCCACCAGCTCCTTACCCGTGCCGGATTCGCCGGTGATCAGCACTGTCACGTTGGACTGCGACAGCCGCCCGATCGCGCGGAACACGTCCTGCATGGCCGGCGCCTGCCCGAGAATCTCAGGCGCATCGCTCAGGCGATCGTCGATTTCCTCCTCGCGCAGGCTCTCTTCCAGCGCGCGGCGGATCAGTTCGACCGCACGATCCACGTCGAACGGCTTGGCCAGGTATTCAAACGCGCCGCCCTGGAACGCCGCCACGGCGCTGTCCAGGTCCGAATATGCGGTCATGATGATGACCGGCAGTCCGGGGTGTTTGGCCTTGATGGCCTGCAGCAGATCCAGCCCCGAGCCGCCCGGCATACGGACGTCCGAGATCAGAACTTGCGGTGTTTCTTCGTCGAGCGCGTTGAGCGCATCGCGCACGTTGGTAAAGCTGCGCGAGAGCAGGCTCTCACGCGCCAGCGCCTTCTCAAGGACCCAGCGGATGGATTGATCGTCGTCGACTATCCAGATTGGCTTCATGTGTTGGTTCGTCTGCTTGACTTCGTCTCGCCTGGGCCGCCTCGCGCTGCGTTATTGAAGCTGAGGCGCTTCAGTGCAGCGGCACGAGAATGCGGAAATCCGTCTGGCCTGGCCTGCTCTCGCATTCGATCAGACCATCGTGCTGCTGCACGAACGTCTGCGCGAGTGTCAGGCCCAGCCCACTTCCCCCCTCCCTGCCGGACACCAGCGGGAAGAAGATTCGCTCGCGGATGTCGTCCGGGATACCAGGACCGTTGTCCACTACATGCAAGTCCAATGCCAGCTTGTAAAGACGTTTTGCAATCGTAACTTTGCGTGCGACGCGTGTGCGCAGAATGATCTCGCCATCGCCCTGCGCAATGCGAGGGCCCAGCGCATGCGCTGCGTTGTGAACGATGTTGAGCACGGCCTGGATGAGCTGCTCCTTGTCGCCGCGAAACTCCGGCAGGCTCGCGTCGTAGTCACGCACGATCCGCAAGCCCTGCGGAAACTCCGCCAGCACCACCGAGCGCACACGCTCCAGCACCTCGTGGATGTTCACATCGCCAACGATATGTGGATGCCGGTGCGGTTCCAGCAGGCGGTCGACCAGCGTCTGCAGCCGGTCGGATTCCTTGATGATGACCTGCGTGTACTCGCGCAGCGAGCGCTCCGGCAGTTCGAACTCCAGCAACTGCGCCGCGCCGCGAATACCGCCCAACGGATTCTTGATCTCGTGCGCAAGGTTGCGGATCAGCTCTTTGTTGGCGGAAGTCAGGTCGAGCAGACGCTCCTCGCGCTCGCTACGGATCTTCTGCTCGTTGGGCAGCAGCTCAAGCAGCACCGATCCGGGCACAAAGTCGAGCGCGCCCACGACGGCGTGCGCGTGCAGCGGCTCATGGCCGACGCGCTCAAGTGACACGTCGCGCCGCTTGGCATCGAACTGGCGAGCCGCCACGGTGGCGATCATCTCGCCCAGCTCCGACGGGTCGGCAAACAGCTCGTACAGCGACATCTCCACCAGCTGGCGGCGAGACACGGCCAACGCGGCTTCCGCGGCGGGGTTGGCGTAGAAGACCGTCAGCGCTGGATGGCGGACGAAGAGGATGGGATTGGGCACCGCGTCGAGCCCAGGGAATGATGGCGGTGCACCATGTGAAAACGGAATCGGCGGCGGCCCGTCGATGGGCTCGCCTACGGAGACCTCCACACCGGCGGCGGAGGGTGACGGCGCGGATGGCGTCGTCTGTTCCTGTTCATCGCGGCGTGCCGCTTTGCGGATCAGTCGACGCATGGTTCATCTAGTCCTTGAGATTGCCCAGCTCCCGGCGGATGGAATCGACATTGGCCTGGCTGCGCTCGATGTCGCCCTTCAACTGCGCGGTGCGGTCCAGATACTTTTGATAGTTACGTTCGTTGCCCTGGCGCTCGGGCTGACCGTTGTTGTATTCGGTCTTCAACGCCTGGAGCTTGCGCTCCTCGTCTGCCAGCTCGGCTTCCAGCACCTGGCGGCGTTCGCCGTCACGCGCCTTCTGCGTGGCGTTGTCCACGCGGGGGAAGCCACCGCCTGCATTGTTTTGCGCCGGTGCGGGTGCAGCACCCGCACTGCGCGGGCTTCGCGTGCCGGGCACGGTCACCACATCGGGCAGCGTCAACTTCTTGCAGCCCTTCACGTTGCCGCTGTTGCGGTACTCCGGCACGCCGTTCGGACCGGTGCACAGATAGACGTCATCGGCGTACGCGGGAGCCTGCACGGACAGCGTGGCAAACACCGCCGCAGCGGCGGCAAGCAGCCCGGATGCGATGCGTGGGGAAGGACGGAACATGAATGGAACCTGGCGGATACGTCGATCGGGCGCCGGAGTCCGGCGGACGCTCATTCTAGCCACAAAACTCCGCTTCATAAAAAGGAAGGGCGACCTGCGCCGCCCCTCCTCTCACAACCGTCTCTTCGCCCCGACACATCGGTCGGAGCGCTCGCACATTACAGCGAGTAGTACATCTCGAACTCGAGCGGGTGCGTCGTCATGCGGAAGCGCGTGACTTCTTCCATCTTCAACTCGATGTAGGCGTCGAGCATGGCGTTGGAGAACACACCACCGCGGGTCAGGAATTCGCGGTCCTTGTCCAGGTACTCGAGGGCCTGATCCAGGCTCGAGCACACGGTCGGGATCTTTGCGTCTTCTTCCGGCGGCAGGTCGTACAGGTTCTTGTCGGCAGCTTCGCCCGGGTGGATCTTGTTCTGCACGCCATCCAGACCGGCCATCAGCAGCGCCGAGAAGCCCAGGTACGGGTTCATCAGCGGATCCGGGAAGCGGGTCTCGATACGACGGCCCTTCGGGTTCGCAACGTACGGAATGCGGATCGAAGCCGAACGGTTACGTGCCGAGTAAGCCAGCTTGACCGGAGCCTCGAAGCCCGGCACCAGACGCTTGTACGAGTTCGTACCCGGGTTGGTGAGGGCATTCAGCGCGCGGGCGTGCTTGATGATGCCGCCGATGTAATACAGCGCGAATTCCGACAGGCCAGCGTAACCATTGCCTGCGAACAAGTTCTGGCCATCTTTCCACACCGATTGGTGAACATGCATGCCCGAACCGTTGTCGCCCACGACCGGCTTCGGCATGAACGTCGCCGTCTTGCCATAGGTGTGCGCGACGTTCTGGATCACGTACTTTTGCAGCTGGGTCCAGTCGGCGCGTTGCACCAGCGTGCTGAACTTCGTGCCGATTTCGTTCTGACCTTGGCCTGCCACTTCGTGGTGGTGCACTTCAACGGGAATACCCAGCGATTCCAGAATCAGGCACATTTCCGAGCGCATGTCTTGGAACGTGTCGATCGGGGCAACCGGGAAGTAGCCGCCCTTCTTGCCCGGACGGTGGCCCGAGTTGCCGTGTTCGAACTCCTTGCCCGACGACCACGGAGCTTCTTCGGAATTGATCTTCACGAAGCAACCCTGCATGTCGATGTTCCAGGTCACGCCGTCGAAGATGAAGAATTCGGGTTCCGGACCAAAGTAGGCGGTGTCGCCCAGGCCGGTGCTCTTCAGGTAGGCTTCAGCGCGCTTGGCGATCGAGCGCGGGTCGCGGTCGTAGCCCTTGCCGTCCGACGGCTCGACCACGTCGCAGGTCAGGACCAGGGTCGGCTCTTCGTAAAACGGGTCGATGTGCGCGGTATTTGCATCCGGCACCAGCAGCATGTCCGACGCTTCGATGCCTTTCCAGCCGGCGATCGACGAGCCGTCGAATGCGTGACCGCTTTCGAACTTGTCTTCGTCGAAATGCGAAACGGGGACCGAGACGTGCTGCTCCTTACCCTTGGTATCGGTGAAGCGGAAATCGACGAATTTGACGTCGTTTTCCTTCACGAGCTTCATCACGTCTGCAATGCTTTGGGACATGCCATTCTCCTGGTAGCGCAATAACGCAAGTATTGTGAGCCGGTTGTGTGACGGATCGCTGCGCAATCGGCCGCAACCCGCCCTCACTCCGAAACATCTTCTTTCCAGCAAGGTCGTCCGACACGGACGGACGCCCCTGAAAAAGACCGCGGGAATCTTAGCAGAAACTATGCCAATTCCGGCCCAACAACAGGCAAGCTCTCCCGCAAACAGTGCAGCACTGCGCCAGCCCATGCCTGACACGGTGCGCACGCCCTGCAATCCGGCCGAACCGCCTCCCGCCGAATTCCCGCTGATAGGGCTAAGGCTGTTCAAGCAGCATAGCCAACGCACATAAACGGTGCATGAAAATGCTATAAGCACCTCTTTTGTGCAAGTAGATCGAGCACGCACCATCGCGGGGATTTTTACCCGCGCTATGTGACGGCGGCGCTAGAATGGCTGCTTCCTCTTTCACCCGCCCCTGATCACCATGACTGCCACCACGCTTACCCGCGAGTCCCTCCTAGAGGCTGCCGCCGCCCGCCGTGAGGCAGACCAACTGCCGTACTTCGGCGCGCTGTCGCCGCAAGAGGCTGCCGCGTTGTTGGCCGCCGACCCGCAGGCGCGGCTGGTGGACGTGCGCACGCGCGCTGAACTCGACTGGGTTGGCACGCCCGACATTTCGCCGGGCCAGTTTGTCCACGTGGAGTGGAATCAGTATCCGGGCGGCGCGCGCAACGCCAACTTCCTGAGCGCGCTCGAGGCTGCCGTGCCAAAAGATGCGCCAGTGCTGTTCCTGTGCCGCAGCGCAGCGCGCTCCAAGCATGCAGCAACGGCCGCCGCACAGGCCGGTTACGCGGCAGCAATGGATGTGCTGGAAGGTTTTGAGGGTGCAAAAGACACCGAAGGCCACCGCAAGACCGTGGAGGGCTGGTGTTTCCGAGGCCTGCCCTGGCACGGTGCCTGAGGCGCGCCGGTGAGCGTCAGGACGCCGCGCTGGCGTCCGCCTCGAAAATCTCACCACCCAGCGCCACCGCACCCTCTCGCAGCATCGCATAGGCGCGCGCCACGGCTTCCGGTGAGCCCTTGACGCCCAGGTCGATGTGCGAGCGGGCATAGCGCTCACCGCGCGCTGCATCCCCCACGCTGGGCAGACTGAAGACCTTCACGCCATCGAACTCCGCTTCGATGCGCTCCATCAGCGGTGTAAGCCGCGACTCCGGCAGGCCAAACACCAGGAACGAGCGCTCCTCGCGCGGCGCGCGGTGGAATTGATCAGCGTAATAGGTGTCGAGCACCCACTCCATCATCGGCCATGCCATCACCGGAAAACCCGGCATGAAATGGTGATGCGCCACCGAGAACCCGGGGATGCGGTTATAGCTATTCGGGATGATGCGCGCGCCCTGGGGAAACTCACCCATCTTGAAGCGGTGCTGGTTTTCGGGCGTTGAGACATCCGCCTTGACCGGGTCACCGTTGGCCGACTCGGCGATGCGCAGCGTGATCTGCTCGCGCGCTTCCGGATGCAGCTCCAACGGTACGCCCAGCGCAGCGGCCGCGCATTGGCGCGTGTGATCATCGGGCGTGGCGCCAATGCCGCCAGTGCAGAACACCACGTCCTCGCTGGCGAACGTACGCTTGAGTACGTTTGTAATGCGCGCGGGCTGGTCGCCGACGTACTCGGCCCACTCCAATGTCAGGCCGCGCTCGCCGAGCACTTCGATCAGCTTGCGCAGGTGTTTGTCTTCGCGGCGGCCGGAGAGGATCTCGTCGCCGATGATGATCATGCCGAAAGCCATGTCAGTTCCGATGGTTTCTGATTATTCGCGAGGCAGTTCAATGGTAGTAACTTCTATCACGCTGGCCTCGACCATGCGCGCAGGCGGCGCTTCAGCACGCAGACGCGTGAGCGCACGCAAGCAGAAGTGGCCAAACCACAGCGCCGAGAAAATAAAGATCAGCACATACAGCCAGATCACGGCGATGGCGATGATCGGGAACAGCACAATCGTCACCACCGACGACACCCACAGCAGCGTCGGCGCCGAGCCCAGCATGCCAACGGCGACGCCGATGCCTAGCAGCGGTACCCGGTAGCGCTGCATGATCGCGCGGCGCTCTTCTGCAGTCGCGTGATCAGCCAGCGCATCGTACGTCATCAAGCGGTACGTGAGCCAACCCCACAGCAGCGGCGGAATCAGCGCGAAAAACGGAGGAATAAGCCACAACGGCAGCGTGACGATGGCCACGAGAATGACCACCAACGTGCATAGCAGCGCATGCGTCAGGCTGCCCAGCACCGAGCCACCCTTGCGACGCTCAAGCTGCGGATAGCTGCGATCAAGATAGCGCATGACCACCGGCACCGACGCCACGCTCACCAGCACGAGGATCGACACGACAATCACCGGCACGAGCAAAGTGATCACCAACAGCGGCGCGATCGCGGACCACAACCCCGCCATACCAATCGCGTTCAGGCCGCTCTTGATCCAGCCCATGAAGGCCCAGCCTTCCACGGCGTTGCGGGCCATGCCGTTCATGGCGTCCCAGCCGAAATACAGTACCCCGCCCCAGACCACCACGGCCACGGCGAAAGGCAGTACCGTCAGGAACAGCATGCGCGGATGCAGTTGCGAAAGCAGCGCGCGGCCAAATGAGCGAATCAGGTCGTTCATGCAGAAATGGGGGAATCAGAGAGCGAACAGCCTAGCATAGCGTGCAGAAATCACGCGCGCGCCGTCCCGCCCGGGCTTTACGCGCGGCCGAACAGGCGCTTGAGGCCAAGCCACTGCTGACGCAGCACGCCGCGCCCGTAGTCGCGCGAGCGCCCTTGCGGGGAGGGAAGTTGATCGCGGATACCGGTAGCGTGGTACTCGGGCGAGAAGATGGCGGTGCCGAACAGCATGTCCCACCATGGGAACAGCACGCCAAAATTGCAGCCGCCGAGCACACCAGGCTTGCCCGGCACCTCATGCCCCAGTCCAATGGCGTGATGCAGCCGATGGAAGCGCGGCGAGATCAGCAGCCGATCGCCCAGCCAGCCGAAATGCAGCCGCACGTTGGCGTGCTGCAAGCTTTGCAGCAACTGCGAAATGGCCACCAGCAGCACG
This sequence comes from Ralstonia sp. PBBBR1, assembly GCF_002256165.1. NCBI lineage: Bacteria > Pseudomonadati > Pseudomonadota > Betaproteobacteria > Burkholderiales > Burkholderiaceae > Ralstonia > Ralstonia sp. PBBBR1. The sequence continues at coordinate 501,895 of NZ_NKIL01000002.1, forward strand.
TACTGCGAGGGTTCCACCCCAACAACCAGCGCCGCAGTGGCAAACACCGCACCACGCAGCACATCGTCGAGGATGTGGTTGCGGTCATCAGACCACAGCGTCATCTGCTGCTGACTGTGATGCAGCGAATGCAGGTTCCACCACCAATGGAATTTGTGCGACAGACGGTGATACCAGTAGTCGAGCAAGTCGAACAACACCAGATAGATCAGAAAGCTGACGATGGCAACCGACGTCACGCCCGGCCACCAATCTTCCACGTTCAGATGCGCCCAGCCCCAGAAGCGCAACCTGCCGTCGAGAGCGTCGATCAGCGGGTGCAGCGTGAAGAACAGCAACAGCGGAAAGAAACCCAGACGGTGGAACAGCGTGTAGAAGATGTCGGCACGCACGGCCTTGCGATCTTGCACCGGTTCTACCGGGCGCCAGCGCTCCAGCGGGCGGAAGATCAGCAGCAGCACCGCGATCTGCACCAGCCCCATCAGCAGCCATTCCGTGCCGGGGTAGGCATCTTCAACGTAACCACCTAGGCCGATGGCATAGGTGATCGGCATCACGACGTGCTGGAAGAGCACATCCTGCGCTTGCGTGAAGGTGTCGGCGATCCAGTCAAACATGTCAGCGGGCCGCAGTGTGAGCCGGGTGGGCACCCAACCAGGCTTGGTACTGCGGATGATCGCGCAGCGTGGCGAAGCAGAAACCCTTGCGTTCCAGGCCGGTGATCAGCGGCTCAAGGTCAGCCGGCGCCCACGGATCCCTACGCGACCAGATGCCCAGGTGCGCCATGGCGATGTCGCCATCGCGCAGGCTGGACAGCGCCTTCTGCAGCAACGCGTCGTTCGGATAACGCTCGGACGGCAACTCGTCGCCCAGGAAACCGGCGGGCGCCCAGGCCACGTGGGCGAACCCGCATTGCTTCGCCCAAGCCTCTGTCGTCGCCGAAAGGTGACCACCCGGCGCACGCCACAGCGGGTCCATCGGCTGACCGGTCATGGCCTTGAAGCGCTCGGCGCTGCGTTTGAGCTCCGCACAGAATTCGGGCTCACTCCACACGACATTGCGGCCACCCTCCTCGCCAAACTGCGGGCGGAAGCGGACCTTGCCCGCACCTGCCTCGCCCTTGTAGTAGACGTGATCGAAGGTGTGCGTACCGAAGGCGTGGCCGTCGGCGGCTAGCGATTTCCAATACGGGGCCCAGCCGTCATCCAGCGTGCTGTCGCCGTGGATGGTCTTTTCGTTGGCGAGAAAGAACGTGGCGTGGATGCGATGGCGACGCAGCGTATCGGCAATCAACTGCGCCTGGCTCATGCTGCCGGTGTCGAAAGTGAGGTAAACGGTGCCTTTGCATGCACCGGCGTTCACACCACCGGGTGCAGCCGCGGCCAACGCGCACAGGCCCAGCGCCGCTGTGGCAGCAGCGGCCGTGCGCAACATCGACAGGCCGGGCTTCATGGTCGTGACGCTCAATTCAGTGGAGCGCGCGTGCGGAAGTAAATGCCGTGCGGCGAGCGCCCGACCTTGATCTCTTCCACGACCTTGCGGCTTGCAACGTCGACGATCGCCACGCGCTTGGCCCAGCGGCAGGTCACCCAGAGTTGCTTGCCGTCGGCGGTCAGTTCCATGTCGTCGGGGCCGGGCGGCAGGCCTGTGATGTCGCCCACCTTGGTCAGCGTTTGCTGATCGATGATGCTGATGGTGCCTGACACGCGGTTCGAGAGGAACAGGTGGCGCTTGTCGCCCAGCGCGCGGAAGTTGTGCGCGCCCTTGCCAGTCGGGATGCGCTTGACGCTGGTGCGGTTGTGCCAGTCGATCACTTCGACGTAATCGGCGCCGGTCATGCCCACCAACAGGTATTTCTGGTCAGTCGTCACCCACACGCCGGCCGGCGCGGAGCCAATGGTCATGCGCCACATCACGTTCTGCGTGGGCAGGTCGATGGCCATCACCTCGTTGGAATCCTGCACGGTGACGAACGCGATCTTGCTGTCGGCGGTAAACGCAATGTGGCTGGGCGTCTTGGCCGCCGGAATCTGTTTGGCGATGGTCAGGGCGTGGCCGTCCCAGCGATAAATATCGATGCGGTCTAGACGGTTGCCCGTGGTCAGAAACCACTTCTGGTCAGGCGAAAAGCCAATCTGATACGGATCGTCAATGTGCGGCACGCGCTGCTGGATCTTGCCCGTGACAGGGTCGAGGAACACCAGATCGTTGCCGACGGCGTTCGCGACGATCAACGACTTTTCGTCGGGCGTGGCGATCAGGTGATGCGGCTCTTTGCCGATCGGGAACGTCTCGAGCACCTTGCGGGTGTCCTTGTCGATCAAAGAGACGCTTGCGTCGCCCGAATTGAGCACGGTGACGACTTCAGCACGCGCCGCATGCGCGGCCATCAGAGTAGCGGCCGACAGGACTAGCGTGGAGAACCAACGGGAGGCAAACGAGGCGCGCAAGGCAGACATAACGAGAAGATTCAGCAACTTAGCTAACCATTTTAACGCTGGGATTTATGCCGCCGCTGACACAAATCAAAAAAAGAAAAGGGGAACTTTCCCCGCCAGCAAGAAAGCATCGTGCAGCTATCGCTGCATCGATTCCCACACCTTCTGCAGCCGCTTGACCGACATCGGCACCGGCGTGCGTAATTCCTGTGCAAACAGAGCGATACGCAGCTCCTCAAGCATCCAGCGGAATTCCTCCATGCGCGGGTCGTTGCCGCCCTGCCCTTGCACGCGCAGCGCCTTTTCCGCGCGTTGGTATTGCTGGATGAGCGGCGCCATCTCCTGCATGCGTTGCGTATCGCGGGCCGGGTCCGCCTTGAGTTTATCGATGCGCAGCGCGATGCCCTTCAGATAACGCGGAAAGTGCGTCAACTGCGCATACGGCGTCGCCTCGATAAAACGCTTGTGCATCAGCGTCTTGAGCTGTGCGTCGATGTCGGCGGTGGCTGCAGCAAACGGCTTGGCGATCTGCAGCTTGCGCGGCAGTTGCGCATATTCGGCCAGGATGGCGCCGACCAGCCGTGCAATTTCCTGCGCCAGCAACGTCAGGCGCGCGCGGCTTTCGTCCTTGCGGGCACCGAAACTGGCGTCATCGATGGGCAGCGGGTCTTGCAGGCAGGCACGCTCCAGCGTGGCATCCAGGATCTGGTCACGCAGATCGTCCTGCGTGCCCAGGTTCATGAACTTGATCGCCATCTGCGACAGGCCCGGGATGTTCTTTTCCAGGTACTTCAACGGCTCGCGCAGCTGGATCGCAAACAACCGGCGCAAGCCCAGGCGATGGATGCGCGTGGCTTGCGCCGGGTCGTCGAAAACTTCCACGTCGCAGTGATCGCCGGCATCGACGAGTGCCGGATAGCCGAACAGCGTCTGGCTGCCTTTGCGGACTTCCAGCAGTTCCGGCAACTCGCCGAAATTCCAGGTGGTCAGCCCCGAGTACAGCGCGGCGTTGGCCGGGGCTTCCGCCTTGCCACTCTTGCCGGCTTGGCCTGCCTTGGTGCCCTCGCTCGGGGTGCCAGCCACGGCAGCATCCTGCGCGGCGATCGACTGAAAGGTCTGCTGCGCGCGTCCGCCCAGTTCCGCGCGCAACTGGGCCAGATTGCGGCCCATGTCGAGCTGCCGGCCGTGCTCGTCGATCACCTTGAAGTTCATGAAGTGATGCGCGGGCAGCGTCTCGAGCTTAAAGTCGGCGCGCTTGAGCGCGATGCCGGTCTGCTCGCGCACGTCGGCGATCAAGCGGTCGAGCAGATCGCCATCCCCCAGCCGCACGCGCGACACGAAGCCGGCGGCGTAGTCCGGCAACGGCACGCAATGGCGGCGCAGCTTCTGCGGCAGACTCTTCAGCAGCAGATGCACCTTCTCCTTGAGCATGCCCGGGACCAGCCATTCGGTGCGCTGCGCAGGGACCTGGTTAAGCGCATACAGCGGCACGGTGAGGGTCACGCCATCGCGCGGGCTGCCGGGCTCGAAGTGGTACGTCAGGCCCATGTCGATACCGGCAATCGGCAGCACCTTCGGGAACAGGTCGGTCGTGATGCCGGCCGCCTCATGCCGCATGAGGTCATCGCGATTCAGGTACAGCAGCTTCTGGCCGCTTTTGCCGCCCGCGCTGGCGGCCTCGGCATACCAGCGCTCGAACGACACGGTGTTGTAGATGTCCGCCGGAATCTGGCTGTCGTAGAACGCGTAGATCAACTCGTCGTCCACCAGCACGTCTTGCCGGCGTGACTTGTGTTCGAGGTTTTCGATCTCGCGCACCAGGCGCTGGTTGTGCGTGAAGAACGGCAGGCGCGTCTCGAACTCGCCATCGACCAGCGCGCGGCGGATGAACATCTCGCGCGCTTCCTTCGGCTGCATCGGCCCAAAGTGCACGCGGCGCTGTTGATAGATCGGCAGGCCGTACAGCGTGCCGCGCTCGAAGGCCATCACCTGGCCGGCCTTCTTTTCCCAATGCGGATCGCTCCACGACACCTTCAGCAGATGCGCGCCGACCTTCTCTACCCATTCCGGCTCGATGCGTGCCAGCGTGCGACCGAACAGGCGGCTGGTCTCGATCAGTTCGCCGCCTACGACCCACTTGCCCGCCTTGCGCGCAATGACCGACCCCGGCCACAGGAAGAACTTGATGCCGCGCGCGCCGAGGTATTCACGGCCTTTCCCATCCGCCTCCTCGATGCGCACACCGATGTTGCCAAGGAGGCCCGTCAGCAGCGCCAGATGCAACTGTTCATACGTCGGATCGGATTCGTTGAGCTTCCAGCCCTGCTCCGCCACCGTGGTGTGCAACTGCGAATGCACGTCGCGCCATTCCCGCAGCCGCACATGCGACAGGAAGTGCGAACGGCACTGCTCCTGCAGCTGCTTGTTCGACTTCTTGTGCGCGACGGCCTCTTCAAACCACTTCCAGAGCTTCACCCAGCCGAGAAACTCCGATTTCTCGTCGGCAAACTGGCGGTGCGCTTGATCCGCCTGCTGCTGCAGTTCTTGCGGGCGCTCCCGTGGGTCTTGCACGGACAAGGCGCTTGCGATGATCAGCATCTCACGCAGGCACTGGTGGTCGCGGCCGGCCAGAATCATCCGCGCCACGCGTGGGTCCAGCGGCAAGCGAGCGACCTGCTTGCCCAGCGGGGTCAGCGCATTCTCATCGTCGACGGCACCGAGTTCTTGCAAGAGCTGATAGCCATCGGCAATCGCACGGCCCAGCGGCGGCTCGATGAAGGGGAACTGCTCGACGTCCGTCAGCCGCAGTGCCTTCATGCGCAGGATGACTGCCGCCAGCGACGACCGCAAAATTTCCGGATCGGTGAAACGCGGCCGCGCAATGAAATCCGCCTCGTCATACAGGCGAATGCAGACGCCATCGGCCACCCGGCCGCAACGACCGGCACGCTGGTTGGCCGCAGCCTGCGACACCGGCTCGATCTGCAGTTGCTCGACCTTGTTGCGATAGGAATAGCGCTTGACGCGCGCCAGCCCCGTATCGACCACGTAGCGAATACCCGGCACCGTGAGCGAGGTCTCGGCCACGTTGGTCGCCAGCACGATGCGGCGTGCGTTGGACGGCCGGAACACACGTTCCTGCTCCTGCACGGACAAGCGCGCAAAGAGCGGCAGGATCTCGGTATGCGCCGGATGGTGCTTGCGCAGCGCCTCGGCCGCCTCGCGAATCTCGCGCTCGCCGGGCAGGAAGATGAGCACGTCGCCCGGGCCTTCGCGGGCGAGTTCATCGACCGCATCGACGAGCGCTTCGTAAAGATCGCGCTCCTTGTCTTTCTCGTCGCGCTGGATCGGGCGGTAGCGCACCTCGACCGGATACAACCGCCCGCTGACTTCGATGACCGGCGCCGGCCCCTTTGGGCCGGCAAAGTGCTCGGCAAACCGCTGTGCGTCGATGGTTGCGGAGGTGATGATCAGCTTCAGATCCGGGCGGCGCGGCAGAAGCTGCTTGAGATAGCCGATCAGGAAGTCGATGTTGAGGCTGCGTTCGTGCGCCTCGTCAATGATGATCGTGTCGTAGGCGCGCAGCAACGAATCGTTCTGCGTCTCGGCCAGCAAGATGCCGTCGGTCATCAGCTTGACCGACGCGCCCGCCGACAGCGTATCATTGAAGCGCACCTGGAAGCCCACGTGCTCGCCCACCGGCGTGCCGATTTCCTGCGCGATGCGCTTGGCGGTAGACGTCGCGGCAATCCGGCGCGGCTGCGTATGACCGATCAGCCCGGTACCGCCCGCGCCGATGCCTCGCCCGATCGACAAGCAGATCTTCGGCAACTGCGTGGTCTTGCCCGAGCCGGTCTCGCCCGAGACGATCACCACCTGGTTCGCGGCAATGGCCTGGGCGATCTCGTCGCGCCTGGCCGACACAGGCAGCGCTTCGGGAAACGTGATCGGCGGGACGCGGTTCGCACGTGCGCGGCGCGCCTCGAGCGCCGCGGCGAGTTCTTCTGGCGTGGGCTTTTGGCGGCGCTGCGGACGCGCATTGCCGCCGGGCTTGCGCTCGGGCGGCGGCGTGTCTTTCGGCGGTTTCTGAGAGGGCGCCGGCGGGCGTGGCCGGGGCGGCTGGGCGTGGGAATCTGACATCGGGCGGGATTATAATCCGCGCATCTTTCCCGCGCCGGCCCGCGCCCCGTGCCGCTTTTCCTCCTCCGCCCGTGACCGCTCGTTCCTCCGCCCCTGCCCCCGGCGTTTCCCTGGTGGCGCACACGCCCGCCCCCGTCGATATCGCTCCGATCCCGCCCACGCCCGAACAGCAGCAGTTCGTGGACTGGCTGCGCGAGGTGGCGCCGTACATCCATTCCTTCCGCGACAAAACCTTCGTGATCGGCTTTGGCGGCGAATTGGTCCAGGCCGGCATGCTGGGCGCGCTCGTCAACGATGTCGCCCTGTTGCACGCCATGGGCATGCGCATCGTGCTGGTGCATGGCTCGCGCCCGCAGGTGGAAGAACAGCTCGCCCTGCGCAACGTGAAAACCACGTTCGTGGATGGCGTACGCGTGACGGACGGCGCTGCGCTGGAATCCGCCAAGGAAGCCTCCGGCGAACTGCGCCTGGATATCGAAGCCGCCTTCAGCCAGGGCCTGCCCAACACGCCGATGGCAGGCGCGCGCATGTCGGTCGTATCCGGCAACTTCGTAACGGCGCGGCCGGTGGGCATCGTCAACGGCGTGGACTTCCAGCACACGGGGCTGGTGCGCAAGATCGACGCGGAATCGATCCAGCACTCACTGTCCAACCGCAAGATCGTGCTGCTCTCGCCGCTGGGCTTCTCGCCCACGGGCCAAGCGTTCAACCTTTCGATGGAAGACGTGGCCGCCAACACCGCCACGGCGCTCAAGGCCGACAAGCTCATCTTCATCACGGAGCTGCCCGGCATCATGGACCGCGTGGGCAAGCTGCAACAGGATCTGTCGATGGAAACGGCCATCGAACGCCTGCGCGACGGCAGCCTGTCGCACGACACGGCGTACTACCTGCAGCACATCGTCAAGGCGATGCGTGGTGGCGTGCGCCGTGCACATGTCATTCCGTTCGCGCTGGACGGCAGCATCCTGCTGGAGCTGTTCCTGCACGACGGCGTGGGCACCATGGTGTCGCACACCGATCTGGAATACCTGCGCGATGCCACGCTGGATGACGTGGGCGGCATCGTCTCGCTCATCGAACCGCTCGAAGCTGACGGCACGCTGGTGCCGCGCGAACGCCGGCTGCTGGAGCGCGACATCGCCAACTTCTCGGTCATCGAGCACGACGGCATCATCTTTGGCTGCGTGGCGCTGTATCCGTACCCGAAGGACGGCATGGCCGAAATGGCTTGCCTGATCGTCTCCCCCGACAGCCAAGGCACCGGCGACGGCGAACGCCTGCTCAAGCACACCGAAGTGCGCGCCCGAGCGCTGGGCCTCAAGCGCCTGTTTGTGCTCACCACGCGGACGGAACACTGGTTCCTCAAGCGCGGCTTCGTACGTGCCAGCGTGGACGATCTGCCGGAAGACCGCCGCAAGCTGTACAACTGGCAGCGGCGCTCGATGGTGCTGATGAAGAAGCTCTAAACCCTTGGCGTGCGTCGTGGAATCCAAGCCCGGCGGCGCGCGACCTTTACAATAGCGGCACCTGCGTCGCGCTTGAGCGGCGCTTCCGCCACACAAGAGGAACCCCCATGGCCCGCATGGTCCACTGCGTCAAGCTCAACAAGGAAGCCGAAGGTCTCGACTTCCCGCCCCTGCCCGGCGAACTGGGCAAGAAACTCTGGCAAAGCGTCTCGAAGGAAGCATGGGCCGGCTGGCTCAAGCACCAGACCATGCTGATCAACGAAAACCGCCTGAACATGGCCGATTCGCGCGCACGCCAGTACCTGCTCAAGCAGACCGAGAAGTACTTCTTTGGCGATGGTGCAGATGAAGCCGCCGGCTACGTGCCGCCGCCCTCGGCCTGATCTGCCGCCATCAACAACAAAGCCGTTCAGCGCAAACTGAACGGCTTTTTGTTTGGGCAACGCCATTGAACGTGCCGCAACGGGCGCAAAAAAAACTGCCCATTTGCATGAGCAGCTTTTCGACAATGCGCAAACAGCGATCAGAAATCGCGACGCTGCACGCCCGCTTCGGTCCCCAGCAGCAGCACATTGGCGCCGCGCTTGGCAAACAGGCCGACCGTCACCACGCCCGGAATCTCGTTGACCACCGATTCCAGGCCCTTCGGATCGGCAATGCGCAGGCCCACCACATCGATGATCACGTTGCCGTTATCGGTCTTGTAGATCTGGCCTTCCTTGGTCATGCGCAGGCGCGGCTGACCGCCCAGCGCAGCCAGTTGGCGCGCCACGGCCGCACGTGCCATGGGCACCACTTCCACCGGCAGCGGGAAGGCACCCATCGTCTCGACAAGCTTGCTTCCATCGGCGATGCAGACAAACACGCTGGCGACCGAGGCAACGATCTTTTCGCGCGTGAGCGCACCGCCGCCGCCCTTGATCATGGCGCCCGAGGCGTCGATCTCGTCAGCGCCGTCCACGTAGACGGGGATGGCGTCGACTTCGTTCAGATCGAGCACCGTAAAGCCGTGGCCCTGTAGGCGGCGCGTCGAAGCCTCGGAGCTGGACACCGCGCCGGCGAAGCGTGCCTTGTGCGGCGCCATCGCGTCGATGAACAGGTTGGCCGTCGAGCCGGTGCCGACACCCAGCACGGCGCCCTCGGGCACGTTGGCCAATACGTAGTCTGCGGCGGCTTGTGCCACCAGCGCCTTCAGTTCATCCTGCGTCATCGCAAACACTCGGTCGGATCGGAAAGCCCGCTAGTGTACCGGATCAACACGACAGCTCTCGGCCGTCTGGCGGAGCGAGACCTGCGGAGTACAATCGATTCATCCTTCCACCTCCAGCGCAACGCAGGAACGTACTTCGGACTCGCTTCATGACTCAGCTCGATCAACTCAAGCAGTTCACCACCGTCGTCGCCGACACGGGCGATTTCCAGGCCATGCGCGCCTACGCGCCGCACGATGCAACGACCAATCCGTCGCTGATCCTCAAGGCTGTGCAGAAAGCCGAATACCGCCCGCTGCTCGAACAGGCCGTGCGCGACGCTCGCAGCGACAGCGTGGAAGACATCATCGATGCCGTGCTCGTGGCATTCGGCTGCGAGATCCTGTCGATCATCCCGGGCCGAGTGTCCACCGAAGTCGATGCTCGCCTGTCGTTTGACACCGAGGCGACAGTCGCCAAGGCGAAGCATCTGATTGCGCTGTACGAAGCGCGCGGCGTGGCGCGCGAGCGCGTGCTGATCAAGATTGCGTCGACGTGGGAAGGCATCCGCGCAGCAGATCAGCTTCGTGCCGAAGGCATCCGCTGCAACATGACGCTGCTGTTCTCGCTGGCCCAGGCCGTGGCGTGCGCGGAAGCGGGCGTGCAGCTCATCTCGCCCTTCGTCGGCCGCATCTACGACTGGTACAAAAAGGATGCCGGCGCCAACTGGGACCCGATCGCCCAAGGCGGCCCGAACGACCCCGGCGTGCAGTCCGTTCTGCGCATCTACAACTACTACAAGAAGTTCGACTACCCGACCGAAGTGATGGGCGCGAGCTTCCGCAATATCTCGCAGATCGTCGAACTGGCTGGCTGCGACCTCCTGACCATCAGCCCGGATCTGCTCGCCCAACTGCAGCAGTCCGACGCGCCGGTCGAGCGCAAGCTGTCTCCGGACAACGCCAACGCGGCCAATATCGTGCGCCTGCCGGCTGACGAGAAATCGTTCCGCTGGCACATGAACGCGGACGCCATGGCCACCGAAAAGCTGGCCGAAGGCATCCGCCTGTTTGCAGCGGACGCGATCAAGTTGGAAGCGTTGATTGAGCCGTTGCGCGCAGCGGCGTAAGAAGAAAGCCGGGTCTTATCCCAGCATGGCGGGCAGGCACACGCCCGCCGGCTGGTGGATCACGAGGTCCGCCGTTGCATCCAGGGCGCTTGGCTCCGGATTCACGACGATCACCTTGGCGCCATGGTCCTTCGCCAGCCCCGGCAAGCCAGCGGCCGGATATACCATGCCGGATGTGCCAACTACCACACAAACGTCGCACGTATTGGCCGCCTCTTCAGCACGGTAGTTCGCAACCAGCGGCAGTTGCTCGCCAAACCACACCACGCCCGGGCGCAGCATCGCGCCACACGTCGCACAACGCGGCGGCCTGCCCGGCTCGGCGGTGGCGATATCGCATTTGCCGCAGCCACCCAACCACTTGTTGGCAAACAGGTTGCCGTGCAGCTCGATCACCCCTTCGCTGCCGGCGCGCTGATGCAAACCGTCGACGTTCTGCGTGACGAGCGTCACCGCCTTGCGCTTGGCTAGCGCGGCAATCGCAAGATGGGCCGGATTCGGCTGCACCTGCAGCACACGCTCGCGGCGCTCCTGATACCAGTCCCACACCATGCGGGGGTGCTTGCGGTACGCGGCCTCGGTCGCCATGTCTTCCGGGTTGAAGCGCGACCACAAGCCAGTCAGGGCATCACGAAACGTAGGGACACCGGATTCGGCCGAGACGCCCGCGCCCGTGAGCACCATGACGTGCTGGGCGGCCTCGACCCAGGCGCGGGCCTGGGCCAATGCGGCCGCATCGGATGCGACCGAGGGTTCGATGCTCATTACTTCCTGGCAGGTGCCGCCGCGCGTTGGCGCACAGCCTCAAACAGGCAAACGCCGCTGGCTACCGACACGTTCAGGCTTTCCACGCTGCCGGCCATCGGAATGCTGACCAGCGCGTCGCACGTTTCACGCGTGAGGCGGCGCATGCCTTCGCCTTCGGCGCCCATCACGATGGCGGTGGGGCCCTTGAAGTCTGCCTGGTAGAGATCCTGTTCGGCCTCGTCAGCCGTGCCGATCACCCACACGCCGCGCTCCTGCAATTCACGCAGCGTGCGCGCCAGGTTGGTCACGGTGATATACGGGACGGTTTCAGCCGCGCCGCTGGCGACCTTGGCGACCGTCGTGTTGATCCCAACGCTGCGGTCCTTCGGCGCGATCACGGCATGCGCGCCGGCAGCATCGGCCACGCGCAGGCAAGCGCCGAGGTTGTGCGGGTCCGTCACACCGTCGAGCACCAGCAGCAGCGGCGTGCCTTCGATGCCGTCGAGCAGTTCATCAAGATTGAGCGCCAACGACAGCGACTCTGCCTTGGCAACCACGCCCTGGTGGCGGTCGGTACCGGCAATGCCGCGCAGACGGTCGGCGTCAGCGGGAATGAGGCGCACGCCCGCTGCTTCCGCCGCTTTCAGGAAATCCTGCATGCGGCGGTCGCGGCGGTTGGCCTCGAAGTAGATTTCGTCGATCGACTTGGCGCCGTGGCGCAGTCGGGCGGTAACGGCATGAAAGCCGATGAGGAGCTTGGATTTAGACATGGCGCGATTGTACCCGTCCGCCCTCGCTCCCCGGCCGCTTTAACGCCCCTTGGTCTTGCGCGGGGCCTTGCCTGCCACCTTGCGCGGCGCAGCGGTCTTGGCGCCACCCTTGGGCTTGGTGCCACGCGCCGTCTGCTTCTTGCGCGCAGGCTTTGCGTGGGCATGGCCCGGGGGCAGTGCACGGCTACCCGGCTCGAACACCGGCTGCTCTTCGATGACGCGATCGAGCGTCTCGTCGAACGACTCCTCCGGCTTGGCCGTACCGCCCAACAATGCGGCCAACTGGCGCGGCTTCTTGCGGCCAACCGGCGGCGCCGGCGTCGCCCCGGCAGGCTGACGCGCCACCGAGGCTTCAGGCGCTCCGGTCACCTTGGCCGGGCGCAGCGTCTTGGTCGACGGCTCCTGGATCAGGCGGAAATCCATCTTCCGGGCATCCAGATCGACGCGCAGCAACTGCACGCGCACGCGGTCGGTCAGGCGATAACGGATGCCCGTGCGCTCGCCGCGCAGCTCGTTGCGCGCTTCGTCGTATTGGAAGTAATCGCTGCCCAGCTCAGTCACGTGTACCAGACCTTCCACGTACAACTCGTCGAGCTGCACGAAGATGCCGAACGAGGTGACGGCGCTGACGGTGCCCGAGAACTCGTTGCCGAGCTTGTCGCGCATGAAGTAGCACTTGAGCCACGCCTCGACGTCGCGCGAGGCTTCGTCGGCGCGACGCTCGTTGGCCGAGCAATGCACGCCCAGCTCATGCCAGATCGCTTCGACCTTCGCCTTGTTGACAACCGCTGCCGGCACGCCTTTCTCGGCTTCAGCCTGCAGACGACGCGCCTTGGGCGATAGCGCGCTGTTCAACTGCACGCCCGGTGCCAGCGCCGGCACATAACGCGTGCGATGCAGGATCGCCTTGATGGAGCGATGCACCAGCAGGTCCGGATAGCGGCGGATCGGGCTCGTGAAGTGCGCATACGCCGGATACGCCAGGCCAAAGTGACCGATGTTGTCCGGGCTGTAGACCGCCTGCTGCATCGAGCGCAGCAACATGGTCTGCAGCATCGGTGCGTCAGGACGGGCGGCCACCTTTTCCATGAGTTCGGCGTAATCGGCGGCCTGCGGCTTGTCGCCACCGCCCAGCGTCAAGCCGCTGGTTTTCAGGAAGGCGCGCAGAGCCTGCAGCTTTTCCTCAGTCGGACCTGCATGGACACGGTACAGCGCCGGGTGCTTGTACTTCTCCAGCATCTCGGCCGCGCAGACGTTGGCCGTCAGCATGCACTCCTCGATCAGCCTGTGTGCATCGTTTCGGGTGCGCGGCAGGATCTGCTCGATCTTGCCCTGGGCGTTGCAGACGATGTACGTCTCGGTGGTGTCGAAGTCGATCGCGCCACGCTCGCGGCGTGCCTTGAGCAGCGTCTGATACAGCTCGTACAGGTCTTGCAGATGCGGCACCAGCGGCGCCCGCTTGGCCGCTTCCGGACCCTTTACGTTCGACAGGATGGCCCAGACCTCGTTGTAGGTCAGGCGCGCCTTCGAGTGCATCACCGCCGGATAGAACTGATAGGCCTTGATCTCGCCCTTGGCCGTGATCACCGCATCGCAGACCATGCACAGGCGGTCCACCTCCGGATTCAGAGAGCACAAGCCGTTGGAGAGCTTCTCCGGCAGCATCGGGATCACGCGGCGCGGGAAATAGACTGAAGTCGCGCGATCAATGGCGTCTGCATCCAGCGGATGCCCCGGCCGCACGTAATGCGACACGTCGGCAATCGCCACAATCAGGCGCCAGCCCTTGGTGCGACCGATCTTGACCGGCTCTGCATAGACAGCATCATCGAAGTCGCGCGCATCTTCTCCGTCGATGGTGACGAGCGACACATCGCGCAAGTCTATGCGGCCAGCCAGATCGGCATCGCGCACCACGTCGGACAGCGCTTCCGCCTCGCGTTGCGTCGGCTCAGAAAACTCGTGCGGCACGCCGTACTTGCGCACGGCAATTTCGATCTCCATGCCAGGGTCATCAATCTCACCCAGCACTTCGACCACGCGGCCAATCGGCTGCACGTAGCGATCCGGATACTCCAGGATCTCAACGCTCACCACCTGACCGACCTTGGCCTTGCCCTGGCCCTTGGGCGCGATCAGGATGTCGCGGCCGAGCCGCTTGTCTTCGGGCGCCACGACCAGCGTGCCGCTTTCAGAAAGCAACCGGCCGATGACGCGCTTGTTGGCCCGCTGCAGGATCTCGACGATCTGCCCTTCCGAACGCCCGCGTCGATCGTAGCCGACGGTGCGCACCAGGGCGCGGTCGCCGTGCATGGCCTTCTGCATCTCTCGTTCGGGCAGGAAGATATCGGGCTCGCCGTCATCGCGTACGAAAAAGCCGAAGCCATCGCGATGGCCAATTACCCGGCCTTCGATGAAATTGGGCTGGTGCGCCAGTTCGTAGTGCCCCTTGCGGTTGAGTTCGATCTGACCATCCCGCTCCATGGCGGTCAGACGCTTGATAAAGCCGTCATGCTCCTTGCGCGTGACCGACAGCGCCTTGGCAATATCGGTGGCAGACAGCGGAGACCCCGACGTGCGCAGCACACCGAGGATTTCCTCGCGGCTCGGGATCGGATAAGTCGGTTGATTCAATTTTTTCTTCTAGAGTGTTGACAGGATCGCAGGATCCCGTAATAATTACAGCTTCGGTACACGCACACCTGCCCAGGTGGCGGAATTGGTAGACGCACTAGTTTCAGGTACTAGCGGGTAACTCCGTGGAGGTTCGAGTCCTCTCCTGGGCACCAGAGTTTAGGAACGGCGCAACGCAAGTTGCGCCGTTTTTCTTTTCCGCGGCCGGATTGTTGTTGTTCAGTAGCTGACGCGACATTCCGCTAAGGGCGACGTGCATTGTGTCTTGGCTATCGCGCCAGGGCCGAACCAGGATCACTGGCCTCACCTGCCCCAACGCTGGGTGGGCTCGAAGCCAATGCGTCCACAAAAGACACACCACGCTTCGATCAACCGCGCAGCTCGCACTGGACAACTCCTGCAAAGCCAATCCGTACGCGGGTTTCGGGCCAACGCTGCGCCCGTGACATCAGGTTACCGAAGTGGCACGCACGACGCAAGCCGCACACGCCACTCCATCGCGCCTCGACGCAATCGACCAACGCCTCAAACCCCCGGCGCCTCACCGTTGCCAGCCGGGCGCGACTTGCCGCGCTTGATCCAAGCCGCCAGATTGTGGGGACGCAGCGTATCGTATTCCTCGAATGGTTGATGGATCCAGGGGTTGGTCGGCAGAAACTGAACGGCATAGTCGGGCTTGATCTTCGAGCACCCCTTGTGCCACAGCACAGCGGTACGCACGTCGGTCACGGCCGGATAACGCTCTTTCAGGTGACGCCCGACACGCTCCAGCGTGACCCCCGAATCCACCAGATCGTCCACCAGCAGCACGCGGCCCGACAGCTCGCCACGCGTCATCGTGATGTATTGCGCGATGTCGAGATCGCCTTGCTGCGTGCCGGCGGCTTCGCGATAGCTGCTGGTCGCCAGGATGGCCAACGGCAGATCGTAGATGCGCGAAAGCTGATCGCCAACACGCAAGCCGCCGCGCGCCAGGCACAGAATCTTGTCGAACTTCCAGCCCGACTCGTGCACGACGAGCGCC
The DNA here is from genome assembly GCF_002256165.1 of Ralstonia sp. PBBBR1. Classification (NCBI taxonomy): domain Bacteria; kingdom Pseudomonadati; phylum Pseudomonadota; class Betaproteobacteria; order Burkholderiales; family Burkholderiaceae; genus Ralstonia; species Ralstonia sp. PBBBR1. Next base: position 517,436 of record NZ_NKIL01000002.1, read on the forward strand.
AAGCGCTCGATCAGGCCGTGGTAGTCGTCCCAGGACACCCACAGGTGCGAGTCGTCGTTGATCGGCTGGTTCATGGTGTACCTCTTCGTATCGTCAATACGGCGTGAGTTGCCGCTATCGTGTTCTGTTGAAAACGGGCTCCATGCAAATTCGCCCGGCAAATCACCGGGCGAATCTGGGAGCTGCGCGTCAGTCCTTGTAGGGATGACGCAGCAGGATGGTCTCGTCCCGGTCAGGACCGGTCGAAATCATGGCGATCGGAATACCGGCCACTTCTTCGACGCGCTTCAGGTAAGCCTGAGCGGTCTGGGGCAGCGCATCCCACTCCTTCAAACCGAAGGTCGAGGTGTTCCAACCCGGGAATTCTTCGTAGATCGGCTGGCAACGCGCCACGGCATCGGAGCCACGCGGCAAGATGTCAATTTGCTTGCCATCGAGCATGTAGCCAACGCACAGCTTGAGGGTTTCCAGGCCATCCAGCACATCGAGCTTGGTCATGCACAGGCCCGACACACCGTTGATCTGGATCGCTCGGCGCAGCGCGGCAGCATCCAACCAGCCCGTGCGGCGCGGCCGGCCGGTGACCGAGCCGAATTCCTTGCCGACATTGGCCAGACGCACGCCGATCGGATCTTGGCGCGCCGGGTTGTCCGCGTCATACAGTTCGCTCGGGAACGGGCCGGAACCCACGCGCGTGCAATACGCCTTGGTGATGCCAAGGATGTAATGCAGTTGGCCCGGGCCGACACCCGCGCCCGCGGCGGCATTACCCGCCACGCAGTTGCTCGACGTGACGAACGGATAGGTGCCGTGGTCGATATCGAGCAGCGTACCTTGCGCGCCCTCGAACATCAGGTTCTTACCGGCGGCGTTGGCAGCGAACAGTTCAGCCGACACGTCCGTCACCATCGGGGCGAGGCGGCCGGCGTAGGACAGCATCTCGTCCAGCGTTTGCTGGAAGTCCAGCGCCGGATGATTCAGGTACTGCGTCAGAACAAAGTTGTGGAAATCCAGGTTCTCGCGCAGACGCTCGGCAAAGTAAGCCGGGTCGAACAGGTCCTGCACGCGCAGCCCGCGGCGGGCCACCTTGTCTTCGTACGCCGGGCCGATACCGCGACCGGTGGTGCCGATCTTGGCGGCGCCGCGCTTGGCTTCGCGCGCCTTGTCGATGGCCACGTGGTACGGCAGGATCAGGTTGGTCGCTTCCGAAATGCGCAGTCGGTTCTGCACCTGCACACCGGCGGATTCAAGCTCGTCAATTTCCTTGAACAGCGCCTCAGGCGACAGCACAACACCGTTGCCGATGTAACACGCGACGCCGTCACGCATGATGCCCGACGGGATCAGACGCAGAATCGTCTTCTTACCGCCGATGATGAGGGTATGGCCTGCGTTATGTCCGCCCTGGAAACGAACCACGCCTTGCGCATGATCGGTCAGCCAATCGACGATTTTCCCTTTACCTTCGTCACCCCATTGGGTGCCGATGACGACGACATTGCGTCCTTGGCTCACTGCTGGTGCGGACATGTTGAATTTGCAGATGGATTAAAAACGTATTCTACCCTTGTTGCCAGGGGCTTCCCTGAAATTACGGGGTATTTACACAACGTTATGCAACAGCCTCAGATCGAAGCGTTGCGCGGCTTGACGATCCAGCGGCCGCTCTCTTCGACGAGTTGCCGGTCGTAGGCGAATTCCTCCAGGTCTTCCGGGTGGCCCGGCAGCGACTGGATCACGATTTCGCCCGCAGCGCGCAGCACGGCAATCGCCTCGCGCAGTTTGGCGTCCCCCGACCAGGGCGCGTGAATGGCAGCGGCCCGCGCTTCCACCGGCGAAATCCCGGCGACCTCACGCAGGTCCAGCGAAAAACCGGTCGCAGGACGCGCGCGGCCGAAAGCCTCTCCGACCTTGTCATACCGGCCGCCACGCGCCACGGCATTCGGTACGCCGGCCACATAGGCAGAAAACATCACACCACTGTGGTAATGGTAGCCACGCAAATCGGCGAGGTCGATGTTAACGGTCGCACCGCCTGCACGCTCTGCCAGCGTAGCCAAGTCGTCGAGCGCACGGCCGACGGAGGGTAGCGCGGGCAACTGCTTACGCGCACGAGCGAGCACATCCACACCGCCGTACAGTGCCGGCAGCAGATTGATGGCATCGCGCTGCGCCGGCGGCAGATCGACCGTGATGGCGCGCAGAGCGGGCACATCCTTGGCGGCGAGCGCTGTGAAGAGGTCGTCCTGAATGCGGGCGGCGATCGGCGATTGCTCCAGCAGCGCCGCCACCACGCCAACGTGGCAGAGGTCCAGGCGCACATCTGCCAAACCAGCGGCCGACAGCGCGGCGAGCATCAGCTCCTGGATTTCCAGATCGGCCTCCAGACCGGCATGGCCATAGATTTCGGCACCGATCTGCAGCGGCTCGCGCGTGACGTGGAATCCGCTTGGGCGCGTATGCAACACCGAACCCGCGTAGCACAGACGCGTCACGCCAGCACGATTCAGCAAGTGGGCGTCGATGCGGGCGACTTGCGGCGTAATGTCCGCGCGCAGGCCGATGGTGCGGCCCGAGAGCTGATCGACCAGCTTGAATGTCTTCAGGTCCAGATCATGGCCGGTGCCCGAGAGCAGCGACTCGATGTATTCCAGCATCGGCGGCATGACCAGTTCGTAGCCGTAGGTGCGGAACAGGTCGAGCATGCGGCGACGCAACTCTTCAATCTTGCGTGCCTCGGAAGGCAGCACGTCAGCAATGGATTCAGGCAGCAACCAATTGGTCGGCATGGCGGTCTCGCTCTGGAGTCTTGGTACGGCAGAAATTCGTAAAAAGGCAGAAAGTGCGCTAGCGATGCAGCAACCGCAGGAGGATCAGCCCGATCGCCATCGACACAAGGCCGACCATGCGAAGCTTTTCGTCGGGCAGATCAGTCAGCGTCTGGAACGCGCGTCGCCAGGCGTGGGGCGCCACGAACGGCAAGATGCCCTCGAATACGAGCACCAGCGCGCACGCTGCGAGCAAAACGTTGGGGAGTGACTCTTCCATGGGATGCGGTTGGCAAACGAACAAAACCCCGGCAAGCCGGGGTCTATCCGCCTCAAATAATCAGCGAGGCATTGTACTAGCGATGTCGCCCCGTCTGGGCAGCCGGTGCTGCTGACGAGCTGCCGCCGTTCGGGCTGCGCATGTATTTGAAGAAGTCGTTGTTCGGCTGCAGCACCATCACGTCCTTCCGATCTCGGAACGATGCGCGATACGCCTCCATGGAGCGCCAGAATGCGGCGAACTGCGGATCACGGCCAAACGCATCGGCATAAATGTCAGCAGCGCGGGCATCGCCTTCACCCTTGATCTTCTGCGCATCTCGGTAGGCATCGGCCAGGACGACTTCGCGCTGACGGTCGGCATCGGCGCGGATTTTTTCGCCCTCCGCAGCCCCCGTCGAACGCAGCTCGTTGGCCACGCGCTTGCGCTCGGCTTCCATGCGACGGTAGACCGATTCGGTCACGCTGGCCAGCAGATCCACCCGCTTCAGGCGCACGTCGATGATGTCCACGCCGACCGACTTGCCGTACTCCTGTACGCCCTTGAGGATGCTCTGCATCACGGCTTCGCGATCCGTCGATACCACGTCGGAAACCGTGCGGCGCGCAAACTCATCCCGGGCGATGGAGTTGATCTTCTGCGTCATGCTGTCCTGCGCAAGGCGGCTATCGCCCTTGAAGCTCACGTAGAACAGACGCGGATCGGACACGCGCCACTTCACGAACCAGTCGACCAGCAGGTTCTTTTTCTCTGCCGTAATGAAACGATCGGCGCCGGCCACATCGATGGTCTGCAGGCGCTTATCCATGAACACCACGTTCTGCAGCGGGGGCGGAAGCTTGAAATGCAGCCCCGGCTCCTTGATGACCTGCTTGATCTCCCCAAAGGCGAATACCACGGCGTACTGCCGCTGATCCACCACGAACACCACCGACGAGAACACCGCCAGGGCAATGACCAGCGCCACGAAGGCAGAAATCAGACGATTCATAGTGCCCTCCTGTTAGCGCGAATCGCGGTCACGGTTGCGCAGTGCTTCGCGCGAGCGCGAATCTGCGTCATTGGCCGGTGACGGATTGGAGGGAGTGGGCACGCCCTGCGCAGCACCACTGTCCTGCGCAGAGGCACCAGGCGCGACTGCCGGACGCGACGTGTCGCCCTGCGTTTGCGCGATCAGCTTGTCGAGCGGCAAATATAAAAGACTGCCATTGCTCTGGTCGACCAAGACTTTCGTCGAATTGGCGTAAATGTCTTGCATGGTTTCCAGATAGATACGGTCGCGCGTGACCTGCGGCGCTTTCGCGTACTCACGTTGCACCGACGCAAAGCGCGCCGCATCACCTTCCGCACGCGCAGTGACGCGTGCCTTGTAGCCTTGGGCCTCTTCGCCCAGACGCGCGGCCGTGCCCTTGGCGCGCGGCACCACGTCATTGGCGTAAGCCTGACCTTCAGAAATGGCACGCTCGCGGTCCTGGCCAGCCTTGGTCACGTCATCGAACGCGGCCTGCACCTGCTCGGGCGGCTGCACGCTCTGCACGTTCACGCTGAGGATTCGAATCCCGGTCTTGTACGCCGACAAGATGCGTTGAATCGATTCCGCGAGATTACGGCCCACAGCATCACGACCTTCGTACAGAACCGCATCCATCTTGTTGCGACCGACGATCTCGCGCACCGACGTCTCGGCCGCCTGCGTCACCAGTTCTTCATCGCCGCCACGGTCCGTACGGTTGTAGAACAGGTAGTCGACGGGATTGGCAATGTTGTACTGGACCGAGAAGCGCACGTCGACGATGTTCTCGTCCTGCGTGAGCATCGAGGAATCTTTCAGGTTCGTGTCCTTGATCTGGGTAGTCCGACCGATTTCAAGCGTGCGCACACCCGACAGGTTCACGATTTCGTGCGATTCGACCGGATACGGCAGACGCCAGTTAATACCCGGCGTTGCCAGGTACTTGAAACGGCCGAACTGCAGGATCACGCCCGTCTGGCCTTCCTGCACGATAAAGAAACCGCTGGCTAGCCACAGGCCAACGAGCACCGCCAGCAGCACGCCGATGCCCAGGCCCGAGCCGCCACGGCCGTTACCGGGACGCAGCGGCGTGGGGCCGTCGCTACCGTTACCGCTGTCCTTGCGGCCGAACAGGTTGTTCAGGCGGCGATTGAAGTCGCGCCACAACTCGTCAAGGTCGGGGGGGCCATCCTGAGGCGGCTTGCTTTGACGCTTTGGTTCGTCTTTGTTGCCTTCGCGCTCGGCGTTGTTGTTGTCATCGCCGCGACCCCAGCGCGGATCGTTCAGCGAAAGCAGCACACGCAAGCGGTGCCACAAACCTCGCGCCGGACGCGGCGAGGCCATGGAAGAAGACTGGGTCGAAATCTCGGGCATGAGCGGTCGGGCTTGTCCTGATTGTCTGACTGCGAAGAAGTAGCGGGCCATTCTATCAGCCCTCTTCGTCACCTTTGGCGGAAGAACCGCTGCTCGGCAAGCTTTGCGACAGTTCGTCACGGTGGGCCGGCGGCGAATCACGTCGGGTGTCGAAGCGCGGATCGAAATCGCCGCCATGCGACGCGGGGTGCTCACGCAGGCGGATCGCAGTCTCGACCAGCGCTTCGCGCAACAGATCGAGCCCGGTCCCTTCTATGGCGGAAACGAACACGCGCCGCACAGCGCCGGTTTCGTCTCGCTCGATGCGCGGGCCAGCCGCGCGCAGCTCCTCAGCCGCGTCGATCTTGTTCATCACCAGAATTTGGGGGATGCCGCTGGCATTGATTTCGTCCAGCACGCGATCGACCTGCTCCATCTGCTCGTGCTTGACTGTGCTGGCGGCGTCCACCACATGCAGCAGCACGTCGGCGTGCACGGTCTCTTCCAGCGTGGCACGGAATGCGGCCACCAGTTGCGTCGGCAAATCGCGGATGAAACCGACCGTGTCCGACAGCACCACATTGCCCAGCCCTTCCAGGTACAAACGGCGAGAGGTCGTATCCAGCGTGGCGAACAACTGGTTGGCAGCGTACGCGCGTGCCTTGGTCAGCGCATTGAACAGCGTCGATTTGCCGGCGTTGGTATAGCCGACCAGGGAGACGGAAAACGCGTCGTTGCGGCTGCGTGAACGGCGCTGGGTGTCGTGCTGACGCTGGAGTTTGTCCAACTCGGACGACAGACGCTTGGCGCGTTCGTCCAGCATCCGGCGGTCCAGTTCGAGCTGACGCTCGCCCGGGCCGCCGCGCAGGCCGACGCCGCCCTTCTGGCGTTCCAAGTGGCTCCACGCCCGGACCAGACGGGCCGCCTGGTACCGCACGCGAGCAAGTTCTACCTGCACCTTGCCCACGTGGCTCTGCGCGCGCTGGCTGAAGATGTCAAGGATGAGGCCAGTCCGGTCGACTACGTGGCGCCCGAAAAAGCGCTCGAGGTTACGCTGCTGAGCGGGACTCAGCGCGTGGTTGAAGATGACGATCTCCGCATCCTCCTCGTCTGCGGCGATCTTCACCTCTTCCGCCTTGCCAGCACCGATAAACAGCGCCGCATCGGGCCTGGTGCGCTTACCGGTAACCGCGCGCACCGGTTCAGAGCCGGCGGTCGAGGCCAGTAGCGCCAGTTCACTCAGACTTTCCTGGAAATCATGTTTGCCGAAATCGACTGCGACCAAAATAGCGCGTGTCGGCTCCGAGCTGGAGGTGGGATGGGATGCCAAACGGGGAATGGAGAAGGGAGAAACGGGGTGGGTGCGTCCCGCCGCGCGGACGGCGGCGGGAGCGAGGCAGAATCAGGCGTCAGGCGCTTCGTCCACACGGAAATTCACGGCACGGGCCGGCACCACGGTGGAGATTGCGTGCTTGTACACCATCTGCGTCACGGTATTACGCAGGAGCACGACGTACTGGTCGAACGACTCGATGTTGCCTTGCAGCTTGATACCGTTGACGAGGTAGATCGACACCGGCACATGCTCCTTACGCAGCGCATTCAGAAACGGGTCTTGTAGCAATTGCCCTTTGTTGCTCATGGCACACTCCAGATTTATAGGTTTAGTGATGGGTTATGGGGCTAGGAAGCCCGGGTTCAAGCAGGCGACGCAAAAAAAGTTCGTCAAAAGAGTCGGCCAGACGCGTCCAAATGACGCCAATGGCGCCTGGGGTTTGCAGACACCAAGCGCCATGTCTCGAGAATTTAGCCTTAGAAATCAGGGAAAGCAAACGGAAAACCGATGACCCCGCCATATGAATTGGCTCGGCCTTTTTGGTGATCCCCCGTTCGAATGCCCCCGCGTCACACGCCCCTGCCGACGAGCACCGCCCGCGCGCTGCTCAATCGTTCGATTGGGCGTACGGGTTTTTGTTCGTACGAAATTCGATCCGCAGCGGTGTGCCCTTCAGTTGGAAGGCCTCGCGGAAACGCCCTTCCAGGAAGCGGCGATAGGTTTCAGGAATATTCGACAATGCATTGCCGTGAATCACCACGATCGGCGGGTTGGAACCGCCCTGGTGCGCGTAGCGCAGCTTAGGGCGTGAAACGCCTGCGCGTCGCGGCTGCTGATACTCGACCGCCTCCATCAGCACACGCGTGAGCTTGGGCGTCGGCAGCTTGACCATGGCGGCAGCATAAGCGGCGTCCACGGACTTCATCAGCGCGCCAATGCCCGTACGTTCCTTGGCGGAGATGTAATGCACGTTGGCAAACGACAGGAACTGCAGCTTGCGCTCCATATCGTGCTTGATGCGATCGCGGGCATGCCCGGTCAGGCCATCCCACTTGTTCACACCGATTACCAGCGCGCGGCCGGATTCGACGATGAAGCCGGCGATATGCGCGTCCTGATCAGAAATGTCCTGCTGCGCATCGAGGATCAGCACAACCACGTTGGCGTCGGCAATCGACTGCAGCGTCTTCACCACCGAGAACTTCTCGATTGCTTCAAACACCTTGCCGCGCTTGCGCAAGCCTGCCGTATCGATAAGCGTGTAAGGCTTGCCGTTACGTTCGAAATCCACGTAGATGGCGTCGCGCGTGGTGCCGGGCATATCGAACGCAATCACGCGCTCTTCGCCGATCAGCGCGTTCACCAGCGTCGACTTGCCCACGTTCGGACGGCCAACGATGGCGATACGGGTACCGTGGTCGTGCGCGTCGGCTGCCTCGGCAAGCTCGGGACGCTCGGCAAATGCCAGGTCGAGCGCCTCCGCCACCAAATCATTGACTCCGTCGCCGTGCGCGGCCGAAATGGCAGCCGGATCGCCCAGACCAAGCTCGTAGAAATCGCTGGCGACGGCGGTGTAGCGCATGCCCTCGGCCTTGTTGACGGCGAGGAGGATGCGGCGCCCGGTTTTGCGCAGGTAATCGGCGATCACGCGATCCTGCGGCGCCAGTCCCAGGCGTCCATCGACGATGAAGATCACGACATCGGCTTCAACCACGGCCTGGCGCGTCTGCTTGGCCATCTCAGCCACGATGCCTTCCTTGGCAACGGGTTCGAAGCCGCCGGTATCGATGGCGATGAACGGACGGTCGCCCACGCGGCCTTCGCCGTAGTGGCGATCGCGCGTCAGGCCAGGAATATCCGCGACCAACGCGTCACGCGAGCGGGTCAGACGATTGAAGAGGGTCGATTTGCCGACATTCGGCCGCCCTACAAGGGCAATGACTGGTTTCATGCTTGTGTGCCGTACGCGAATGGCGCCGCGGCAAATTCTGGTTGCTGCAACTGCGGTTGGCATCTGCACGGCTGAATGCCTGATGACGCAGATGCAAGACGCCCGCGGAGTACGCGGGCGCAAGTTCAAGGCGGCGCAGCCGCCCCGATGTGATGCGTGTGCCGCCGCAGACCACTCGGGCCGCGACTGCGAATGTTACTTCGGCAGATAGCCGTAGACACCGCCGCCGCGGGTTTGGACGACGAGTGTCTGGCCGACCACCACAGGTGCTGCGCCAATGGCGCTGCCGTCGGTTTTCACGCGCGCGACGAACTTGCCATCATCGCGCGACAGGAAATGCAGCCAACCTTCGGAATCGCCCACGATGACCGCACGGCCAAACGCCAGCGGCGTACCGAGGTCGCGCCATAGCAGCGCGTCGTTTTTCCAGAGGTCGGCACCGTTTTGTGCGTTAAAGCCATAGACAACCGACTTCTCGTCAGCGGCGAACAACCCGCCATCATCTTGCGTCACGCCGGTCGGCGACGAGAAATCACGACCCCAGCGCGGGGCGCCAGTGCTCATATCAAAACACGCCACGCGACCTTGGAAACTGGCTGCACAGACTTGCGAACCGTTGACCGACGGCGCACCGGTCACATCGTTCAGCCGCTCGATTTCCGATACGCCACGCGGATACGACACGGCAGCTTCCCAGCGCAGCGCGCCATTGCTGGCCGACAGCGCGCCCAGCTTGCCACCGGCAAAACCCAGGATGATGTTATCGCCGGCAAAAATCATCGGCAGACTGCTGCGCAGGTTCAGCGCCGAGGGAGAACGCTGATAGATCCACTTGCGTTCGCCATTGCTTGGGTCCAGACCCAGGACGCGGCCATCCGTCGTGCGGACGATCACCAATCCCTGGCCAACCAGCGGCGCCGTCAGGACTTCACCGTTGACGGCGACTTTCCACTTCTGCGTGCCCTTCTCGTCGAAAGCGATGACCGCGCCCTTCTCACCCGCCACGACGGTCAGCGAGCCGTCGCTGCCAGGGCCAGTGGTCAGGTCCACGTCTGCCTTGCCTTGCCAGACCGTGCGGCCGGTCGCGCCATCCAGGGCGGTCACAGTACCGCCGGCGGCCGACACGTAGACGTTGTTGCCCGCCACAGCCGGCTGCATCACATAGCGGCCGCTCTTGCCGACGCTGACGCTCCACACCTGACGCACGGCCAGCACTTGCTGAACTTCCATCAGCTTGGCCGGCTCATGCTTGTTCTTGCTGCTGAACAGCGAGCAACCGCCAAGGACAGCCGTCGCTGCCAGTGCCAGCACTGCCACGCGCGCCGCCTGTGCAATACCGCGCGCGACACCACCCTGCTCAAGTGCGTGAATCATGAAATCGGGATCCTTTTGTTATGCGTTGAACTGCACGAGGGTGCGCCAATCAGGCGCCGCCCAGGGCATCCAGCTTGAACTGCACGATCTGGCGCGCCGAAGCGTCAGCCGGACCGAACTTTTCCAACGCCAGCTTGTAGGCAGCGCGGGCGTCTTCGTTCTTGTTCTGCGCGGCCAGCAGATCGCCGCGACGATCGGCGTAGAGCCCGGCGAACGCCGGCGCAACGTCGCCGGAGACTAGCGCGATGCCCTGATCGTAGGCTTTCTCATCGAGCAGAAGGCCAGCCAGGCGCAGCTTGGCGAGCGCCTTGTATTCGTCGTCGCGCGCATGATCAACCGTCCATTGCAGCTGCGCCTTGGCGCTGGCTACATCGTTGGCTTCGTACAGCGCCTTGGCTGCGGCCAGCGCGGTCATCTGCGCGTAAGCCGTGCCGCCGAACTTGTCTTCCATGTCAGTGGCGGCGCGCTTGATCTTCTCAGCATCCTTGCCATCAACGGCCTTCTGTACCTGCTCGTACAGCACGGACGCTTCGCCGGCCTGCTTGCGCTGCCAGTTCTTCCAGCCAAACCAACCGGCCACAGCCAGCAGCACCACGATGGCGACCCATGTGACTACGTTGCCGTTATCACGCCACCAGTGCTTGAGGCTCTCAATTTGTTCCTGTTCTTCGAGATCGTAGGCCATGCTTTGCAGAGCTTGAATATTGGGAGTGAATCGCGGTCGTTCGCTGCCGAGGTCAGCTGCCCGCTGTTAGTCGTTATTGGCCACCATGGCGTCGATCAGGCGGTCGACCAGTTGGTTCGACGGCACGGTCTGCTGGGCATCCGCGGTTGGATCGCCCCGCAGCGGCTTGATCTGGGCGACGCCTTGGGTGACTTCGTCGTCGCCAATGATAACCGCATAGGATGCGCCACTTGCGTCAGCACGCTTGAACTGCGACTTGAAGCTACCGTTGCGACCCTCCGGCGAGGCGTGAAGGATGACGTCGAGGCCGGCGTCGCGCAGTCGCTCTGCCGCGATCAGCGCCTGGACCTGCGCCTCGTCGCCCTGATGGACGATGTAGACGTCACAGCCTTGCGCTTCAGGCTCCAGCTTTTCCTCACGCAACAATTCGATGATGCGCTCCACGCCCATCGCCCAGCCGCATGCGGGGGCAGGCTTGCCGCCTATCTGCTCGATCAGCGGGTCATAGCGGCCGCCCCCCGCCACTGTGCCTTGCGCGCCCAGCTTGTCGGTCGTCCACTCAAAGACCGTGAGGTTGTAGTAATCCAGCCCGCGCACCAGACGCGGGTTGATGATGAACGGAATGTTGTTCGCCTTGAGCAGCTTCTGCACGCCTTCAAAGTGCGCGCGCGATTCGTCGCCCAGGTAGTCGAGCAGCTTCGGCGCGCCGGCAGCCATGTCCTGCAGCGCGGGGTTCTTGGTGTCGAGCACGCGCAGCGGGTTGGTGTACAGACGGCGTTTGCCGTCCTCATCCAGAACGTCCTGGAAACCTTCCAGATATTTGATGAGATCGGCACGGTGCGCGGCACGCTCTTCCGCCTGTCCGAGCGAGTTCAGCTCCAGCTTCAGGCCGACCAGGCCGAGGTCGTCCCACAGGCGCTGGCACATCAGGATGACTTCAGCGTCGATGTCCGGGCCTGCAAAGCCCAGCGCTTCCACACCCACCTGATGGAATTGGCGATAGCGGCCGCGCTGCGGACGCTCGTGGCGGAACATCGGGCCGGTGTACCACAGGCGCTTCGGGCCGTCGTACAGCAGGTTGTGCTCGATCACGGCGCGCACAGCGGCAGCGGTGCCTTCGGGGCGCATGGTCAGTTGTTCGCCGTTCAACGCATCGGTGAAGGTGTACATCTCCTTCTCGACGATGTCCGTCACCTCGCCGATGCCACGCACAAACAGTTGCGTCTGCTCAACGATCGGCGTGCGGATCTGCTGGTAGCCATAGGCGCGCAGCATGCTGCGCACGGCGTTATCAAAGTGCTCCCACAGCGGGGCATCAGCAGGCAGCAAGTCGTTCATGCCTTTGACGCCAGCGATCTTCTGCACGCGTTGTTTTTGTGTATCGCTCATGATGTCACGTTGAAAGCCGACTTCTCGCATCTACCTTCATGCAGAGCCGGCCGGTCGTTTCGTGCTTCGGCTTTGGTTTCCGAAGCCTGATGTCGCTTTAGACCGTCGCCGGAGTCTGTGCGCCGTAATGCGTCCGCACGTACTCGTCGACGATCGCCTGGAATTCTTCCGTGATGCGCTCGCCGCGCAGTGTTTTCACCTTCACGCCGTCAACGAAAACCGGCGCCGCCGGCGACTCGCCCGTGCCTGGCAGCGAAATGCCGATATTGGCGTGCTTGCTCTCTCCGGGGCCGTTGACGATGCAGCCCATCACGGCCACATTCATCTCTTCGACGCCGGGGTACTGCTCCTTCCACACCGGCATCTGCTCGCGCAAATACGACTGGATGCGCGCCGCCAGTTCCTGGAACACCGTGCTGGTCGTGCGCCCGCAACCCGGGCACGCGATCACCATGGGCGTGAAATTGCGCAGGCCCATGGTCTGCAGAATCTCTTGCGCGACGATGACTTCCTTCTCGCGCGGCGCACCCGGTTCCGGCGTGAGCGAAATGCGGATCGTGTCGCCGATGCCTTCCTGCAGCAGCACCGACAACGCCGCCGTGGAAGCGACGATACCCTTGCTCCCCATGCCGGCCTCGGTCAGGCCCAGGTGCAGCGCGTAATGGCAGCGACGCGCCAACTCGCGGTACACAGCAATCAGATCCTGCACCGCCGACACCTTGCACGACAGGATGATCTGGCTGCCTGGCAAGCCCAGTTCTTCAGCCTTTTGCGCGGACTGGATCGCGGAGGTGATCAGCGCCTCGACCATCACGGCGCGGGCATCCCAGGGGGTTGCACGTTGCGCGTTCTCGTCCATGATGCGCGCAAGCAGATCCTGATCGAGGCTGCCCCAGTTCACGCCGATACGCACCGGCTTGTCATAGCGGCAAGCAATCTCGATCATCTGCGCGAACTGCGTGTCACGCTTGGCACCCTGCCCGACGTTGCCGGGGTTGATCCGGTACTTGGATAGCGCCTGCGCGCACTCCGGATAGTCCTGCAGCAGCTTGTGGCCGTTGTAGTGGAAATCGCCGACAAGCGGCACATCCACACCCATGCGGTCGAGCTGCTCGCGGATGGCCGGCACCGCGGCCGCGGCGGCCGGGGTATCCACTGTGATGCGCACCAACTCAGAGCCAGCACGCGCCAGCTCCTTTACCTGGATTGCGGTACCGATGGCGTCCGACGTGTCGGTATTCGTCATCGATTGCACGCAGACCGGCGCGTCGCCACCGACGTGCACGACACGATCACCCCAGCGGATTTGCGCGGCGCGCGAGTTCCGGCGCGGCAGCGGGCCCACCAAGGCTGGAGCGCAATCGAGAGGCGTGGAGATTTCCATGATCAGACAGGGCGCGCTGCCTACAGGCACCGCGCCAATTACAAAACGGTTCAGGGCAACGTGGCCCGTGCCACGCGATTGCGGGCGTACTTCTGCAGATCGACGGTCGCGCCACCGACGGCCAGCGATTCAACGGCTCCTGCATTGCCGAAGACGACCTTGAACGGCGGCGTGCCGGTCAGATCACGCGCGTCGCCTTCCTTGGAAATGCCACTGGCGAGCGTCTTGCCGGTCTTGTCCTTGATCTCGTACCAAGACGAACCGGAGAAGCGCACCGAGACCGAACCGCCGCCCGATTCAGCCGGCTTGGCAGCTTCTGTCGGCAGAGCAGCGACCGGAGCCTCGACGTTGATGACAGCCGGCTTGCCACCCGCAGCCGCTACGGCGGGCGCCGGAACGGCACCGTTGTCCGAACGTGGCAGCGTAGGCGGCGGCGCCAATGGCGCAGTCACCACACCCGATGCTGGAGCGGCCGGTGTAACAGGCGTCAGCGGTGTCGGCATCGAAGCGGCCGGCGTTTCGGACGGAGCCTGCTCAGTTGCTGGAGCCACTTGCGCGGGCGCGGTTTGCTCCGCAGCCGGCGTTTCCTTCGCGGTGGATTCGGTATTTTGCGTGGCTGCCGTTTGCGTGGCGAACCATTGCTTCAGACGGTCCATACCGGCCAGCGCACCGGCCGCCACAATCACCGCAACCAGCGCACCAATCAGCCAGCGGCCATTGCCGCCGCGACGCTTGGCGAAACTCGGCTTGTCCGAAAACGATTCACCCAGCCCGCCCTCGGGACGCAAGCCGATGTTGGTGACCGGCGCACGCGCGTTCAAACGCGCAAGCTGGTCATCGACATCGACCTGCAGGGCGCGCGCATAGGCGCGCATGAGGCCCTTGGTAAACGTCATGTCAGGCAACGCACTGACATCCGCCGATTCCACCGCCAACAACTTGCCCGGCGCCACTTTCAGGCGCGTGGCCAGATCGTCGACAGTCAGCCGTTGACGCTCACGGCCGGCACGCAGACGTTCGGCAATCTCGCGCAGCGCATCGTCGCGCTCCGGCGAAGGGGCGGCAGGCGGATTCGAGACAGGCGCCGCGCCATGAGAAAAATCGGCAGCGCTTGCCACCTCGCGGTCAGTCATCCCAGGCTCCTCGTTCGAATGCCGCCTCTTCGGGCGCATTGGGGAAGCGGCGCTGCAATTGCGCGCTCCATGCGTTCTGCTGCGAAGTGTCGCCGAGGCGGCGCGCGATGCGAGCGCCCAGCCACAGGCTTTCTGCCGTCGGATTGCCGCGGCCATTCACACGCTCGATAAACGGCATGGCACGCGAATATTCGCGGCGTTTGTAGTACAGCTGCGCCAATGTCAGGTTGGTCAGCGAATTGTTTGCATCGATGTAGGTAGCGCGCGTCAAGCTCTTCTCGGCGCCATCCAGATCGCCCTGACGCATCTGGCAAACGCCCAGGTTCGTCCACGGTTTGGCGGGGCTGCCGGCGGCCGGCGCCTCGATGGCTTGGCGCAGCATCGCCATGCCTTGATCTGGCTTGCCGCCTTGCGAGCACAGGAACCAGCCGTAGTTGTTCAGCAGGTCACCGTCTCGTGGTGTCGCGGCCAGAGCGCTGCGGAAACTCTCGTCAGCCTGTTCGCGTTGACCAAGGTTCATGTAAGCCAGCGCGCGGATGTGATATGCATTCGGCACGTTCGGATCGATCGCGATGGCGTTCTTGATTTCCTCAAGCGCTGTCGCATTCTGGCCGGCTTCCAGGTACTGCGTCGCGAGTTGTAATCGGATCGCGGCCCGGCGACCGGCGTCGGCCTTTTGATCGGGTACTGTTGTAACTTCTCGTGTCTGTGTCTGGACCGGCGGCGACAACGCGCACCCGGCGGCTGCCAGCGTGAAGACCAGACTGACAGCAGTCGACCAACGCTTCATGCGGTACCTATGCGGTGAGTTGAGTCGGCCCCGACCACGGGGATCTCGACGATCTTGCCGAACTTGCCGCGCTCGGACAAGCGCGTGCGGTCCTTGACCTCGCCAGCGAGCTGGCCGCAGGCCGCATCGATGTCGTCGCCCCGCGTCTTGCGGATGGTGGTGACGATGCCGGCGTCCAGCAGCACTTGCGAGAAGCGGCGGATCTGCTCATTGTTCGAGCGCTTCAAGCCCGATTCCGGGAACGGGTTGAATGGGATCAGGTTGAACTTGCACGGCACGTCGGCCACGACGCGCAGCAGTTCACGGGCATGCTCGACGGTGTCGTTGACGCCGTCGAGCATGCAGTATTCAAAGGTGATGAAATCACGCGGGGCAAACTCGAGATAGCGGCGGCAGGCAGCCATCAGTTCGGCCAGCGGGTACTTCTTGTTGAGCGGCACGAGCACGTCGCGCAGCGCATCGTTGGACGCATGCAGCGACACAGCAAGCGCCACCGGCACATCCCGCGCAAGGCGGTCCATCATCGGAACCACGCCGGACGTGGATACCGTTACGCGCCGGCGCGAAAGGCCATACGCGTTGTCGTCAAGCATCAGGGCCAGAGCCGGCACCACAGCGTCGTAGTTCAGCAGCGGCTCACCCATGCCCATCATCACCACGTTGGTGATAACGCGGTCGTCCTTGGGGCCACGGCCAAGCTGCTTACGCATGGCGAATTCGGCCATCCAGAGCTGGCCGATGATCTCGCCAGTGCTGAGATTGCGCGAGAAACCTTGCTTGCCGGTCGAACAGAACCGGCAGTTGACGGCACACCCCGCCTGAGACGACACACATAGCGTGCCGCGCGTCTCTTCGGGGATGTAGACCGTCTCGACGGCATTGCCCTGCCCAACGTCGACCAGCCACTTGCGTGTGCCGTCCGACGAAAGGTGATCGGAAATGACCGCCGGCGCCTGGATGTTGGCGCGGGTCGCGAGCTTTTCGCGCAGCGACTTGGCGAGATCCGTCATCTCGCCAAACTCGGACGCACCCGACTGGTGAATCCAGCGCTGCAATTGCTTGGCGCGGAACGACTTCTCACCCAGGCTCTCGCAGTACGCGAGAAGACCCTGTGCGTCGAAATCGAGGAGATTCACCACATCGCTCATGACTTGCAACCCGAAACCACCAATCCCAGTCTAGTGTTGACGCTTAGCGGCTGTAAATGTTCAGGCCCGGGAAGAAGAAGGCGACTTCCACGGCAGCCGTTTCAGCAGCATCCGAACCGTGCACGGCGTTGGCGTCGATGCTGTCAGCGAAGTCGGCGCGAATCGTGCCCTTCTCAGCCTTCTTTGGGTCGGTAGCACCCATCAGGTCACGGTTCTTGGCGATTGCGTTTTCGCCTTCCAGAGCCTGCACCATCACCGGGCCAGAGATCATGAAGTCCACCAGATCCTTGAAGAACGGGCGCTCCTTGTGCACGGCGTAGAACTGCTCGGCTTCTGCGCGCGACAGGTGGATCATCTTGGCTGCGACGATCTTCAGGCCGGCTCCTTCGAAGCGGGCGTAGATCTGGCCGATGACATTCTTGGCCACGGCATCCGGTTTGATAATCGACAAAGTGCGTTCGAGCGCCATCAAAAACTCCAAAAAATGAAGGTGTTACGTGAAAGATAAACGTGAGATTCTAACACGGGAGGGAACCGGATGGATGTCAAGCGGTGCAACCGGATGCCGCGTACGCCGGCCGCATCAGGAGACGATATCGTCACTTTTCACTACAGGGCTCGTCGGCCCGACGAACACGCCTTAGCATCCCCTTATCGAGAGCACAAAAAATCACCCGTCAAGGGCATTTTCCGGCGCGATCGCCCACCAGTGGTCGGAACCGCGTGGCATGCTGACTCTCCAAGTAAGGACGGTGTGGCTTGCAAAAGCCCGGTTCGGATGCCACGTTCGCTGTATCGTCGTATTGTCTGCAATGTCATTCACCCAAGGAGTTCGCATGGACAACCAACTCAACACGTACGGTTTTGGCGCTTCCGGCACCGCCGGCGCGTTGGCCGTCCGCAACCGCGTGCTGCGCAATACCTATTGGCTGCTCGCGCTTTCCATGATCCCCACCATCCTCGGTGCGTGGATTGGTGTCGCCACCGGATTCAATCTGATGGGACGTAACCCGCTGATGGGTTTCGTCATCTTCATGGCAGTGGCCTTTGGCTTCTTCTACGCCATTGAGCGCTTCAAGAACAGCAGCCTGGGCGTGGCACTGCTGCTCGGCTTCACGTTCTTCATGGGGTTGATGCTGTCGCGGCTGATCGGCATGATTCTGGGCTTCTCGAACGGTGCGTCGCTCATCATGACGGCGTTCGGCGGCACGGCGATCATCTTTGGTGTGATGGCGACGGTAGCCACGGTCAGCAAGCGCGATTTCTCGGGCCTGGGTAAATGGCTGTTCATGGGCGTGCTGGTGCTGATCGTTGGCTCGGTGGCCAATATCTGGCTGCAATTGCCGGCGATGATGTTGACGATTTCGGTGCTGGCCATCGCGATCTTCTCCGCCTACATCCTGTTCGACGTGCAGCGCATCGTGAACGGCGGCGAGACCAACTACGTAACCGCCACCCTGGCGATCTACCTGGACGTCTACAACATCTTCACGAACCTGCTGGCGATCCTGGGGATCTTCGGCGGCAATCGTAACTAAGCACGCACAGCACGCTGGCAACAGCGCAGCGAAAAAAAACCGGCGCCTGGTGCGCCGGTTTTTCTTTGTCCGTGAGACGCGGAATCGCTCAGATCAGTCGCGCTCGAACACCGCCATCGACTCGACATGCGACGTGTGCGGGAACATGTTCACCACGCCCGCACCCGCCAGTCGGTAGCCTGCCTCGTGCACCAGCAAGCCTGCGTCGCGCGCCAGCGTCGCCGGATTGCACGACACATAGACGATGCGCTTCGGCAGCAAATCGGCCGCATCACCGCCACGCTGCGACAGCTCGGCGAGCGCCTTGGACACGGCCAGCGCCCCTTCGCGGGGCGGATCGATCAGCCAACGATCAAACTTGCCCAGCGCGGCAATGTCATCAGCCGACACCTCAAACAGATTGCGGCAAGCGAATGAGGTCTTCGTGTGCAGGCCATTGTGCTGGGCGTTGGCAAGCGCACGTGTCGTCAGCGCCTCACTGCCTTCGATGCCCATAACCTCGCGGGCACGTGTGGCCATCGGCAGCGTGAAATTGCCGATACCGCAGAACAGGTCGAGCAGCCGATCGCCCGGCTGCGCGTCGAGCAGTTTCAGCGCGCGCGACATCAGCACCCGGTTGATCTGGTGATTGACCTGCGTGAAATCCGTCGGCTTGAACGGCATGGTGATGCCGAACTCGGGCAACGTGTACGTCAGCGTGCGATCGAGCGGATAGAACGGATAGACCGTATCCGGGCCCTTCGGCTGCAGCCAGAACTGGATGTTGTGATGATCGGCGAAAGCACGCAGCTCCGCCTCATCCTCAGCGGTAATCGGCTCTAGGTTGCGCAACACCAGCGCGGTTACATCCTGGCCGACCGCCAGTTCGATCTGCGGCATACGTTGTACGATCGACAGGCGGCCCACCAATTCGCGCAACGGAACCAGCAGCGCGGACACGTGCGGCGGCAACACCTCGCACGACGTCATGTCCGCCACATAGCTGCTCTTGCGCTCGTGAAAACCCACCAGTACGCCGCCTTTGGCCGCAACATGGCGCACGGTCAGACGGGCGCGATAGCGATAGCCCCAATCCGGGCCAGCAATGGGGCGGAATACTACGTCGGGACGCAGCTTGGCCAGATGCCAGAGGTCGTCTTCCAGCACGCGCTGCTTGATCGCAACCTGTGCGCGCGAATCCAGATGCTGCATCGAGCAGCCACCGCACACTCCAAAGAACTTGCACTGCGGCGTCACGCGTGAAGCAGACTGGCGCAGAATGTTGACGACACCCGCCTGCTCGTACGACGGCTTTACGCGGTGACTGCGGTACATGACCCGCTCCCCCGGCAACGCGCCTTCCACGAACACAACCTTCCCCGGCGTGCCGTCCTCGTTGGTCAAACGGCCGATGCCGCGCGCTTCGCCATCCAGCGAGACGATGTCGAGCGGGCCCGCCACGGGCATTTCGGGCTTGCGGCGACCACGAGGCTTGGCCGGCGGCGTGTCCGGCGCGACCGTTACTGGAGCAGAAGAGGAAGGCGTGACGTTGGGTGCAGCTTGAGACACGAGCGAGCCTGGGCAAAATGAGGACAAGGGCGGCATTGTAAGATACCGGAGGACCAGCATGGGCACCGTCATCCTGACGTGGAATATCCAGTGGGGCCGTGGCGCCGACGGGCACGTCAGCCTCGCGCGCCAACTCAAGCAAGGGCGGGAGATGGCCGAATTCGACGTGTTGTGCCTGCAGGAAGTCACCTCCGGCTTCAGTGATCTGCCGGGGCAACCAGGCGCGGACCAATGGAGCGAGCTCGCCGAGGCGCTTGGCAGCGAGTACACCGTCATCGGCGGCTTCGCGCTGGAGCGCCACAACGGCGCGCATGTGCAGCGCTTCGGCAACGCCATTGCCACCCGCCTGCCCGTGCATTACATCCAGCGCCATGCATTGCCCTGTCCGCCGGATGCCACACCGTGCATGCCGCGAATGGCCATTGAGGCGGTGGTGCAGGCGCCGTTTGGTGTCTTGCGCATCGTCACCACCCATCTGGAGTACTACTCGGAGCTGCAACGTGTGGCGCAAATCGATGCGCTGCGAGCCATCCACACGGAAGGTTGCGCGCGTGCGAATCAACCAGCCACGCTTGGCGCAGAACCCGAAGCGGGCCCTTTCCGGCCGCTCGCGCAGACCAAGGCAACCATCATCTGCGGTGATTTCAACTGCAAAGCGGATTCCATGCCCAAGCGCTTGGCCACCGCGCCATTCGCTCGCGAACCCGCTTTGCATGATGCGTGGGAGATTGCGCACGGCGCAACGCCGCAGCCGCCGACCTTCGGTGTCTACGACCGCGCTGACTGGACTGAACCAGCCTACGCGTGCGATTTCATGCTGATTAGCGAGCCACTGAAACCGCGTGTGCTGCGCCTGGAAATCAACAGCGCTACACAGGCATCGGATCATCAACCGATGCTGCTGGCGCTGCGGAACGACTGAAAAAGGGGAACGAAAGAGGGACAGCGGCGCCTTACAGCACCGCGTCTTTGCGTACGCCCTGAGAGGCGAAATGACGCTTTAGCTTGACCAGCGCCTCCTGCTGGATCTGCCGCACGCGTTCGCGCGTCAAACCCATCTCGGCGGCCAGTTCTTCCAGCGTTGCAGGCTCGATGTAGTTGAGGCCAAAGCGGCGCTCGACCACATAGCGATGCTTGTCGGACAAGCGTGCGAGCCACGACTTCATCAACTGCGACAGCTCGCGATGGGCCACTTCCTGATCCGGCGATGCGCCATGCTCGTCCGATAGGAAGTCGAGCAGGCTCGTGCCCGGATCAAGATCAAACGGCGTATCCAGCGAAGTCGTGTGCTCGTTGAGCGAGAGCACGTCCTGCACTTCTTCCGTGGTCTTGCCAAGCAGGTGGGCGATGTCTTCAAGGCTCGCGTCTCGGCCATCCACGCCGCTCTTTTCCAGATGGCGCTTAGCGCGCAGCACCTGATTGAGCTCGCGAATCACATGCACCGGCAAACGGACGGTGCGCGCCTGATTCATGATCGCGCGCTCGATGCTTTGGCGGATCCACCACGTTGCATACGTCGAGAAGCGGAACCCGCGTTCCGGATCGAACTTTTCGATCGCGTGCATCAGACCCAGGTTGCCCTCCTCGATCAGATCGAGCAGCGGCACACCGCGGTTCAGATAACCTTTGGCGATGCTCACGACCAAGCGGAGGTTGCGCTCGATCATGACCTGGCGCGCTGCGAATTCGCCGGCCTTGGCCAGCGTCGAAAAATGCAGTTCTTCTGCTGGCGTCAGGAGCGGCTTGATGCTGATGCGATTGAGATAGTGCTGAACAGTGTCGGCGGCCAGCTCGGCCTGCAGCACCTTGCGGAAATCTTCCTCGGGTGCGGCCTCCTCGGCCTCTTCGCCCTCCTCCTCTTCTTCGTCCGGCTCGTCGGCACTGTCGGACGTGTCGTTGAGATCGGCGGAATCGGCAACAGGGAGGTCGTCGACAAGCGCATCGACGACTTCGATCTCTTCAGCAGGAGGTTGCGCCGCACCGCGCGCACGCCGCCCAGCGCGCCCGTTTGGGGTGCGCTGGCCCTCTACAGCAGCGTCGATGTTGTCATCGGCTGGGGTGACGGGCGTGGCGGCTTTCTGGCGCGGCATGCATTCCTCTATTGAGGCGGCAAGTAGCGCATCGGATCGACCGGCTTACCGTTGCGGCGCACTTCAAAATGAAGCTTCACGCGATCCGCATCGGTACTGCCCATTTCGGCGATCTTCTGCCCTTTCTTGACCGTGGATTGCTCGGTGACCAGAACCTTGTCGTTGTTGCCGTAGGCGGTCAGGAACGTGTCGTTGTGTTTGATGATGACAAGATTCCCGTACCCACGCAAGGGTCCAACGTGGATCACTTTTCCGTCGTCAGCAGCAACCACCGCGTCGCCACGTTTGCCGCCAATGTCGATGCCCTTGTTGCTCTTGTCATCGAAACGGTTGATGAGTGAGCCGCGTGCCGGCCAGCCCAGCGAGATTGCACTGTCGCTTGCCCCGGCAGGAGCGCTGGACGACGCAGTGGGCGGCGGCGTGACCGCGATGGAATCGACTGGCTGCGTAGTTGTATTGGTCGGGCGAACCGGCGTAACGACGGCCCCAGTGCTGCTGACATCCGCGTTCGGCGGTACAACGCGCAACAACTGATCGACTTCGATCTGGTTCGGGTTGGCGATATTGTTCCAGGCTACCAGGTCTCGCGGCGCCTGGCCGTTACGCAATGCGATGCTGTACAAGGTATCGCCACGCTTGACACGATAGTAGCCGGGGGGCGGCGGCTCTTGCGACACGGTGCCAGTGTTGCCTGCACGCGAGGTGCGGTCGAGAACAGGGGCCTGGTTGCCGGAGGATGCGCAAGCCGCCAGCAGTGCGGCCGACACCATCGCCACGGCGAGCCGGCCTGCGCGTGCGGGGCTTGGACGGTTCATGGAGCTCCGGGAAATGAACATGCTAAACAGTTCCTGATTTTAACGGGACAAAGAAAACGCCTTCAAGCGCGGTACTGTGAAACTCGAAGCGGCTGCGACGCTCAATGAGAACGAGCTGCTGCGCCGGACCGCTGTTGCGGTCGGTGGCAACGGGGGCGATCAGCCGGCCGCCGACGGTCAGCTGGTCGAGCAGCGCCTGCGGCACCTCCAGCCCCGCCGCCGCCAGGATGATGGCGTCGAACGGCGCGGCCTTCGGCAGCCCAAGCATGCCGTCACCATAGTGCAGACGGATGTTTGGCACGCGGAGTGGCCGCAAGTTCGCTTTGGCTTTTTCGTGCAGCGGGCGAACGCGCTCGATGGAGTACACCTCGTCCGCCAGTTGCGCCAGAACGGCTGCCTGGTAGCCGCAGCCAGTGCCAATTTCCAGCACACGTGCCAGCGGCATGCCGGTGCGGCCCGACCGTCCACTCAACAACAACTCGATCATCCGCCCGACAACTGACGGCTTCGAGATCGTTTGCTGATGGCCGATCGGCAATGCGGAATCCTCATACGCCTGCGACGCCAGGCCGGCATCGACGAACAGATGGCGTGGCACAGTGCCGATTGCTGCCAGCACGCGCTTGTCACTCACGCCACCTGCTTGCACCCGGCCAACCAATGCCTGACGCGCGCGGTCCGACGCCATGCCGCCCGCCGCCGCATGCGCTGCCGCCGTGCGTGCCTGCACGGCGCTCGCAGCGACGGCGCCGACCGCAGCGTCGACCCCCGCCACGCGTTGCGGCGCAGGTGCGGGGGCGGATGCGGGTGACGCGCGTTCGACGGATGCCGCACGCACCGGCGTGGGACGTGACACCGCGCTCACCCCAGACGAGATACGCGTCTCACGCTGGCGTTCCACGGGCTTGCGCTCGACCACCGCGTCGAGCGTCAACGGGAAGCGCCGGTCGCGCGGGCGTTCAGACATGAGCCACCGTGGCGATCATGGCGTCTGCCAGCGGCGCACGGTGCGCAGTTGGGCCGTATCGGTCAGATCGAGCTGCAGCGGTGTCAGCGAGACGAAGCCGTGCGCAACGGCGTGAAAATCGGTGCCCTCGCTGGCGTCTTTTGCATCGCCGGCGGCACCGACCCAGAAGATCGGCTCGCCGCGTGGATTGGCCTGGCGGATCACCGGCTGCGACTGATGCCGCTTGCCCAGACGCGTCGCACGCCAACCAGCCAGCTCGGCGTACGGCAGATTCGGGATGTTGACGTTCAGCAGGACCGGCCCGTCCAGCGGATCGGACAGATAGCGCTCGACCACCTCGCGGGCAACGCGCTCGGCAGCGTCAAGGTGCGCCCAGCCCTTGTCGGCCTGCGAAAACGCAATCGACGGAATACCGAACAGGTAACCTTCGATGGCGGCGGCGACCGTGCCGGAATACAGCACGTCTTCACCCATGTTCTGGCCCTGGTTGATACCGGAGACGACAAGATCGGGTTTCTCTTCGATCATGCCGGTGAGCGCGATGTGCACGCAATCGGTCGGCGTGCCGTTGACGAAGCGAAAACCCTTCTGGGCACCGTCGGTCGCTTCAAACACCGAAAGCGGACGCTGCAGCGTGAGCGAGTTCGACGCGCCGCTGTGGTTCTGTTCTGGTGCGACCACCGTCACGCGGCCGAGGGGGCTCAGCGCGCGATGCAGCGCTGCAAGCCCGGGGGCGAGGTATCCGTCGTCGTTGGCAATGAGAATATGCATGGCGCGGATTGTAACCGAGCAACGTTCGCGAATCGTGCTTGGGCACACGTTCTACACGCTTACAAAATACGCATCGACAGGCTGGACGCTTCATCGCAGCCGGTCAAATCGAACGATCGTGCTTTTATTCGGTTACACTGCCAGACGAGATCGCGTGCAATGCATGCGAGATGGCGAACAATCCAACGCAAGACTGTTGAGGAGACACATGATGAAAGCCGTCGTCTGCAAGACCTGGGGCCCGCCCGAGTCGCTGGTGATCGAAACGCTGCCGGACCTCTCGCCGGGTGCTGGCGAAGTCGTGATCGACGTGAAGGCTGCGGGGGTGAATTTTCCTGACGTGCTGATCATCCAGAATAAGTACCAGTTCAAGCCGGAGCTGCCGTTTACCCCCGGCTCGGAAGTCGCGGGCGTGGTCAATGCAGTAGGCGAAGGCGTGTCGCACCTCAAGGCCGGCGACCACGTGATCGCCTTTCTTGGCCAGGGCGCGTTTGCTTCACAGGTGAAGGCATCGGCCAAGGTGGTGATGCCGATGCCGCCGGGCATGGCGTTCGACACCGCTGCGGCATTCACGCTCACGTATGGTACGTCGCACCACGCGGTGGTCGATCGCGGGCAACTGAAGGCTGGTGAGACGATGCTGGTGCTGGGCGCTGCGGGCGGCGTCGGGCTGGCGGCCATCGAGATCGGCAAGGCGATCGGCGCACGCGTGATCGCCGCAGCATCGAGCGACGAGAAGCTGGCGGTCTGCAAGGACCACGGCGCTGATGCGCTCATCAACTATTCGACCGAAGACCTGCGCGAGTGCATCAAGGAATTGACCGACGGCAAGGGCCCGGACGTGATCTATGATCCGGTCGGCGGCATCTATGCGGAACCGGCGTTCCGTTCAATTGCCTGGCGTGGCCGCTACCTCGTTGTCGGATTTGCCAATGGCGAGATCCCCAAGATGCCGCTGAACCTGGCACTGCTGAAAGGCGCATCGCTGGTTGGCGTGTTCTGGGGCGAATTCGCGCGCCGCGAGCCGAAGGCGAACCTGGCGAACATGATGCAGATGCTCGGCTGGATGCAGGAAGGCAAGATCCGCCCGCATATCTCGGCGCGCTATCCGCTGGAGCAGACGACACAAGCGCTGCTGGACATGGCCGCACGCAAGGTGACGGGCAAGGTGGTGATCCAGCCTTAAAGACTTAGGCGCCAGACAAAAAAAGCCGCGCAGGCGATCAACCTGCGCGGCTTTTTCTTTGGTGCAGCGACTTATCAGGCCGCCTCTTCCAGCGTCGGATAGTCGGTGTAGCCCTTTTCCTGGCCGCCGTAGAACGTTTCGCGATCCGGCTTGTTGAGCGATGCGCCGGCACGGAAGCGCGCCACCAGGTCGGGGTTGGCGATGAACGGGCGTCCGAACGCCACGGCATCGGCCAGACCGGAGGCAATCATTTGCTCGCCCTCTTCCGCCGTGTATTGGCCGCACACGATGAGCGTGCCCTTGAAGGCGTCGCGCAGTTGACGACGGAAATCGTTGGTCAACTCGGGACCGCCGGCCCAATCCGGCTCAGCGATGTGCAGGTAGGCGATGCCACGCTTAGTCAGCTCGCGGGCGAGGTACAACGCGCTTTCTTCGGCTTGTGCGTCGGCAATGTCATGCGCGACGAAGTGCGGCGACAGGCGAATGCCGACGCGATCTGCACCAATCTCGTCGATGGCAGTGTCAACGACTTCGAGAATCAGTCGGGCACGGTTTTCCAGAGAGCCGCCGTACTGGTCGGTGCGCTGGTTGCTGTTGGTCGACAGGAATTGGTGCAGCAGATAACCGTTGGCGGCGTGGATTTCAACGAAATCGAAACCGGCGCGGCGCGCGCGCAGCACGGCTTGGCGGTATTGCGCGATCACACCGGGGATTTCTTCCGTGGCCAGGGCACGCGGCTCGCTGGTCGGCACATTGGCGGGCGTGCCGTCGGGCTGCACGACAAAGCTCTGCGCGCCCTTGGCGACGATGGCTGACGGCGCGACGGGAGCCTGACCGTTTTCCTGCAGCAGCGTGTTGGAAATGCGGCCCACGTGCCAAAGCTGTTGCGAGATGCGGCCACCCTTGGCGTGCACAGCATCCACCACGGTCTTCCAGCCGGCTTCCTGTGCATCGGTGTACATGCCCGGCGTCCAGGCGTAGCCCTGGCCCTGGCGGGAAATTTGCGTGGCTTCCGTGACGATCAGACCAGCGGTTGCGCGCTGCGCGTAATAGGTCACGTTCAATTCGGTCGGCACGTCACCCGGCTGGCCGGCGCGCGAGCGCGTAAGCGGCGCCATGACGACACGATTGGCGAGGGTCGTACGGCCGGTCTGAACCGGGGACAGCAGTTGTTGAGTCATATCAGCTCCTGGAAGAGGGACTATTCGACCGGTCATCTAGAACCGGAATCAAAGAAAAAGCGAGGAACGTGCCTCGCAGGCAATTGGTTTCAGAATGGAATCAGTGTTTGGGCTTGGCCAGCAGCACTTCCGTTTGCGCGACACAGCTCTTGAACGCGTCGACCGTGCGGTGCGCCTTGGCCAGCAGTGCACCACCCATCCACATGGCGTACAGGCCTTCGGCCAGTTCGTGCGCGTCCTGCACCGGCGCCAACGAGCCGTCGGCGACACCGGCCTCGATCGCGGTGGCAATGCGCTCGACCATGCGCGTCATCCCTGTCGACAACACCTTGCGCATCGGCTCCGACAAATCCGATACCTCGCCTGAAAGCTTGACCGCCAGGCACGTGACTTCGCACGCGCTGCGCTCATGCAGATCGATCCAGGCCAAGAAATAGCGCAGCAGCCGCTCACGGGCGGTGATGCGCGTGTCGTTGAACAGGCTGACAACGCCCGCGTCGTAGTCCTGGAAATAGCGCTCCAGCATGGCGACGCC
The DNA here is from genome assembly GCF_002256165.1 of Ralstonia sp. PBBBR1. Classification (NCBI taxonomy): domain Bacteria; kingdom Pseudomonadati; phylum Pseudomonadota; class Betaproteobacteria; order Burkholderiales; family Burkholderiaceae; genus Ralstonia; species Ralstonia sp. PBBBR1. The sequence continues at coordinate 544,670 of NZ_NKIL01000002.1, forward strand.
AAAATCTTCCTTCGACCCGAAGTAGTAATAAAACGAGCCCTTGGGTACCTGCGCACGGCCAAGGATTTCCGCCAAACCGACGGCCGAAAAACCGCGCCCGAGGATCAGCTCGGCGCCAGCGTCCAGGATGCGGTCGCGGGTGTCGTGCCGGGCTTCGGCGCCTTCAGCGGTGACGGGTTCGGGGTGCTTGCTCATGACGGATCGCATTGTAGTAGACCGACCGTCTAGCTGCATGACCCTGCTCCTGGCAGGGTCGATGTGACGTTCGCGTCGTCAGCGCGCTCAGAGCTTTTCAGTCTCGCCGCTCTTCGGTTGCCAGCGCATCAGGCGTTTTTCCATCAAGCCCACGAGCCAGTCCAGGACCAGCGCAAAGACCGTCAGCACGACGATGCCCGCAAAGACAGTGTTGATGTCGAACGTACCTTCAGCCTGCAGGATCAAGTAACCGACACCGCGCGCGGAGCCCAGGTACTCGCCCACCACCGCCCCGACGAAGGCCAGGCCCACTGACGTATGCAGCGATGAAAACACCCAGCTCGTCGCGCTCGGCAGATAGACGAAGCGCAGCAGCTGCCGCTGCGATGCGCCCAGCATGCGTGCATTGGCCAGCACGACCGGGCTCACTTCCTTCACGCCCTGATAGACGTTGAAGAAGACGATGAAGAACACCAGCGTCACCGCCAGCGCGACCTTTGACCAGATCCCCAGTCCGAACCACACGCCAAAGATTGGCGCCAGGATCACGCGCGGCATCGAGTTGGCGGCCTTGATGTACGGATCAAGCACCGCCGAGACAGCCGGGCTCAGCGCCAGCCACAGCCCCGCACCCAGGCCGGTGGCCGTGCCGATGGCAAATGCCAGCACCGTCTCGGCCAGCGTCACGCCAAGGTGCTGATAGATATCGCCTTCGGTCACGAACCACGCCCAGATGCGCTGGGCAACGATCAGCGGTTCCCCAAAGAAGAACGCGACTTCCTGCGAGCGCGTGGCGAAGTGCCACACACCCAACGTGACGACCAACAGGCCAAGCTGCCAGGTGCGCAGCGCAAATGGAGAAAGCGGACGGTTAGCCATGGATGCAATCGTTCAGATTCAGGTCAAGCCACGCGGCGGTGCTGCGCATAGCCCTTGAGCACTTCTTCGCGCAGGACATCCCAGATGCGCGAGTGCAGGTCGACGAAGCCGGCCTGATCGCGAATCTCTGCCACATCGCGCGGGCGCGGAAGGTCGATGGTGAATTCGCCAATCGGGTGCGTGCCGGGGCCGGCAGCCAGAACGACCACGCGGTCGCTCATGGCAATCGCTTCGTCCAGATCGTGCGTGATAAACAGCACCGCCTTACGCTTGGCGGCCCAGAGATCGAGCACCTCGTTTTCCATCAGCTGGCGCGTCTGAATATCGAGCGCGGAAAACGGCTCGTCCATGAGGATGATGTCGGGGTCGAGCACCAGCGTTTGCGCCAGGCTTACACGCTTGCGCATGCCGCCGGAGAGTTGATGCGGGTAGCGGTCTTCAAAGCCGGCCAAACCCACGCGCGCAAGCCAGGACATCGCCAAATCACGCGCCTCCTTGTCGGGCATGCCTCGAAACTCCAGCCCGGCCATCACGTTGTCGAGCGCGCTGCGCCATGGCATCAGCGCCTCGGCCTGGAACATGTAGCCGGCGCGACGGTTGATACCGACCAGCGGCTCGCCAAACACCCGCACCTGCCCGGAAGACGGCTGCAACAGGCCGGCCGCCAGATTCAGCAACGTGGATTTGCCGCAACCCGTCGGGCCCACCACCGAAACAAACTCGCCGGCATGCACCTCCAGCGAGGTGTTTTGCACAGCGGTGTAACGCTGGCTCGGCGTGTCGGGCGAGATGAACGTGCAGGTGATCTGATCGAACGAAAGCGCGGGATGGGACATGGTCTGCGGTCCAAAAGCAATGCGCCCGGGCGGAACCGGGCGCGTTGCTGAAAGCCTGTGGGACTTACTTGTACTTGGCGTTGGCCTTCTGCACGAAGGTATTGGTGAAGGTCTGGTCGAGCTTGATCTGCTTGCCCTTCACTTCCGCATCGAACTCCGACAGCGTGCGCAGCGCCGTAGCCGGGCCGTCGGCCGGCATCGTGCCATCCGGCGAGATGGCCTCACGCACCTTCTCCCACGCCGCCAGATACAGCGCACGGTCGCCCAAAAGATAGGCTTCGGGCACCGTCTTGACGATGTCCGACGGGCCCGCCTTTTGCAGCCACTTGAGCGCACGCACCATGGCGTTGGTCATCGCCTGCGTCGTGTTGGGATTCTTCTGGATGAACGCGGTAGACGCGTACAGGCAGCCGGCCGGCATGTTGCCACCGAACACCGCCTTGGTATCGGCCAGGGTGCGGGTATCGGACACGACGCGCACTTCGTTCTTTTGCGTGAGCATCGACATCACCGGGTCCAGGTTGGCCAGGGCATCGATCTGCCCAGCACGCACGGCGGCAATCGCCCCGCTGCTCGGACCCACGCCGATGATCGACACTTCGTTCGGCTTGATGCCGGCGCGCGCCAGCACATAGTTGACCATGATGTTGGTCGACGAACCGGGAGCCGTCACGCCGATCTTCTTGCCTTTCAAATCGGCAATCGACTTGTAGTTGGGCAGCGTCTTGTTGTTGACCGCCAGCACGATCTGCGGGGCCCGCCCTTGCAGCACGAACTCCTGGTACATCTGCCCCTTGGCCTGCAGCACCAGCGTGTGCTCGTACGCGCCGCTCACCACGTCGGCGCTACCGCCCACCACGGCCTGCAGGGCTTTTGCGCCGCCAGCAAAGTCGACGATTTCAACGTCCAGGCCTTCGTCCTTGAAGTAACCCAGACGCTCGGCAATCGTCAGCGGCAGGTAGTAGAACAACGCCTTGCCGCCCACCGCGATGGTGACCTTGCTCTTTTCAGGTTTGCCCTGCGCCAGAACGGCTGGACTGGCAGCCAGCAGGCTCGTCGCACACAGTGCAGCGCCCATCCACTTTGCCCAGCGCCCGATGACTTGTGTCCCCATGCCTGTCTCCTGTTCTGTGCGTTCACTGCCTCGGCGGCGATATTACCGCAACGATTTGCAACACAACATGCGGGATCGTCCTAGCTGTTTAGCTTTTGACTTCGGCAATGATGCCTTGCGAAACCAGCGCATCGATCTGCCCATCGGTCAGGCCGTGGCCGCGCAGTACGTCACGCGTGTGCTGGCCCAGGCGCGGCGCGCTCGCCTGCACGGCGCCCGGCGTGGCGGAAAGCTTGGGCACCACGCCCGGCATCTCCACCTCGATGCCCGACTGCGCGCGCACCGTTTCGATCACGCCGCGTGCGCGATAGTGCGGGTCGGCAGCAATGTCTGCGACGGTGTAGATCGGACCGCAGGGCACTTCGGCCGCATGCAGCGCAGCCAGAACATCGGCGATGGGGAGCGTGCTTGTCCAAGCATTGACGGCAGCGTCGATTTCCTCGGCACGCGCCGCGCGGCCGTCGTTGCGGGCCAGGCCGGGATCGTCGGCCAGATCATGCCGGCCCATGTGTTGCATCAGGCGACGGAAGATGTTGTCGCCGTTGGCGGCAATCAGGACGTATTCACCGCCGGCGCAGCGGTAGGCGTTCGACGGCGCGATGCCCGGCAGCGCCCCACCCGCCGGCTGGCGGATCGCACCGAACACCGAATACTCGGGCAACAGGCTCTCCGTCAGGTTGAACACGGATTCATAGAGCGCCACGTCGATCACCTGCCCCTTGCCGCCGCGCGCATCGCGTTCGTACAAGGCCAGCAACACGCCCAGCGCGCCATGCAGGCCGGCGATCGTGTCGCCAAGCGACAGCCCTGCACGGGCAGGTGGGCGCCCCGGCTCACCGGTCAAATAACGCAGGCCGGCCATGGCTTCGGCAATGGCCGCAAAGCCCGGTTCATCCCGTTTGGGGCCCGTCTGGCCATAGCCCGACACGCGCAACATGATCAGCTTCGGGTTGTCGGTCGACAGCGCCTCGTACGACAGCCCCCACTTTTCCATCGTGCCGGGGCGGAAATTCTCGATCAGCACATCGGCTTCGGCAGCCAGCTTGCGAACGACTTCCTGTCCTTCCGGGACACGCAGGTCGACACAGACCGACTGCTTGTTGCGCGACTGCGCTTCCCACCAGACTGACGTGCCCTCATGCAGCATCCGCCATTTGCGCAGCGGATCGCCCTGCCCCGGCGGCTCGATCTTGATGACCTGTGCGCCAAAGTCGGCGAGCGTCTTGGCGGCAAACGGCCCGGCAATCAGTTGCCCGAGTTCGAGCACGCGGATGTCCTGCAAAACCTGTGTCGGCATGGTCGTATAGAGAGCGTTGAATTCAGAGTGCGGCGGGGTTGCCAAGCAGATGCGTCATCAACAGGCGTGCTGAGCTGGTCAGCGCATCGGGGTCACGCACGCCCACCAGCAGGCGGCGATGCGCCCATTCGTCTTGGAGCGCCACGAGCGCCAGACCGGCGCCCGGCAGGCTCGATACATGGCTTTGTGCGGCGATGCGCGGCAACACGCCCACGCCCAGGCCGGAGGCCACCATCCGGCAAACGGCTTCAAAGCTGCGCACCTGGATGCGCAGGCGCAACGGCTTGCCCAGACGCAAGCTTTCGTCGACCAGTTGCGCGGCCAGCGACGTGCCCGGCGGCAGGCTGACGAAGTCGAAATCCACGGCGTCGGCGAAGTGAACCTGCTTGCGCCCGGCCAATGGATGCCCGCGCGGCGTGACCAAGGCGAGATCGTCCTCGCGATAGTCGAACGATTGCAGCCCCTCGCACGGTGTACCGGCCGCAAAGATGCCGAGGTCCGCGCGGTTCTCGCGCAGCGCGGCAACGATATCGCCGCTGTCCTGCTCTTCCAGCGCGATGCGGATGGCCGGATTGGCCAGCATGAAGGCGGCCAGGTCGTCAGCCAGGAATTGCGTAATCGACGAGGTATTGGCCCACACGCGTACCAGCCCGCGCGTGCCGGCGGCAAAGTCCGACAGCGCGCCGGCCATACGCTCGACGTCCTGCAGGATGCCGACAGCGTGGCGGAAGCACGCCTGCCCCGCTTCGGTCAGTTCTACACCCGCGGCATGGCGATACAGCAACGGCGCGCCCACGGCCGCTTCCAGATCGGAAATCCGCTTGCTGGCCGCCGCCACAGCCAGGTGCGATTGGCGCGCCCCGGCCGAGATGCTGCCCAGCCGGGCCACCGCCACAAACAGGCCGAGGGTGACGAGATCGAAGCGGGCGAGATTCATGATGCGGATAATCCGGCGGAGTTGGAGAAACGCGACAGGTCAATGCGAATCGTTACAGTTTTCATCGGCAAGTCATGACGTAGCGCTTAGCATGGCCGGGTTTTTGCCTCATTCCGGCTGCGCCAGCCCGGAATTCTAGCGGTTGCCCCATTTGTCGTGCCTCATGCCCTCGCTGCCTCTTCACGTCATCCCTCGCCGTCCATTCACTCTGATGGGAGCCGTGCAACAAGCCACGGCGGCCTTCATGCTCGTATTGAGTCTGCAAAGCGCTGCGCTGGCGGCTGGCGCCGATACGCCTGCCACGGACATCCCAGAGCCGGAGCGATGGAACGTGCATGGACAGTTCACCAACGTGACGCAATGGCATCCGTCGTTCCGCTCGCCGTACAGCGGCACCAATAGCCTCACGCCTGACAACAACACCAAGGAGACGGTCGACGTCACGCTCTACCTCGGGCTGCGCCTGTGGAAGGGTGCCGAGCTGTACGCGAACCCGGAAATCGACCAAGGTTTCGGACTAAGCAATACGGTCGGCCTGGCCGGCTTCTCAAGCGGGGAGGCCTACAAGATCGGCAACAATGCTCCCTACCGCAAGCTGCCGCGCTTGTTCCTGCGGCAGGTCATCAATCTCGGCGGCGAGCAGCAGGCAGTAGAGTCAGGTCCCAACCAGCTTGCCGGCAGCCGCTCGGCAGACAACGTCACCATCACCGTCGGCAAGTTCTCGGTGGCAGACATATTCGACACGAACACGTACGCGCACGACCCGCGGGGCGATTTCCTGAACTGGGCGGTGATCGATGCCGGCGCATTCGACTATGCAGCGGACGCCTGGGGATACACGCATGGTCTGGCGGTGGAATGGACGCAATCGTGGTGGTCGCTGCGCGGCGGACTCTTCGCGCTTTCGGCAGTACCCAACAGTGTCACGATCGACACCACTTGGAAGCAGTACCAGTGGGTGGGCGAATTTGAAGCGCGCCATGATTGGTTCGGCCGCCCGGGCAAGGTCAAGCTGCTCGCCTTTGCAACGCGAGGCCGGATGGGTGGTTATGGCGATGCGGTCAACCTCGCCCAACAGACGGGCAACACGCCGGACACGGGCCTCGTGCGGCGCCTCGCCTGGCGCCCCGGTGTTGCCTTGAACCTGGAGCAGGAAATCACCTCCGACCTGGGCGTCTTCGCACGGGCCAGCATGAACGACGGCAGCAAGGAAACATTCGAGTTCACCGACATCAACCAGTCGGTGTCGGCCGGGTTCTCCCTGAAAGGCAATCGTTGGGGACGCCCGAACGACACGTTCGGTGCCGCCGTGGTGGTGAACGGCTTGTCGCGCGCGGCACGCCAATATTTTGCGGCCGGCGGCATGGGCGTACTGATTGGTGATGGCGCCCTCAACTACGGCACCGAACGCATCGCCGAGCTGTACTACAACTGGGCGGCCATCAAACACCTCACGCTGGGCCTGAACTACCAGTATGTGGTCCATCCGGCGTACAACCGGGACCGCGGCCCGGTGTCGATCGTCGGGGCGCGCATCCACGCTGAATTTTAAGCAGCTGCGGAAGATCAGAGTTGGCGCCGATCCAGCACGGCGCGAGCGATGGTGCCGGCGTCCACGTATTCCAGCTCACCGCCTACCGGCACGCCACGCGCAAGACGCGTCGCCTTGATACCGCGCGCCTTCAACATCTCACCAATGTAATGGGCAGTCGCCTCGCCTTCGCTGGTGAAGTTGGTGGCGAGGATGACCTCGGCGCACGGCCCGCCCAGCGCAGGGTCGGTCGCGCGGGCCAGCAAGCGTTCGAGGTGGATCTCTTTCGGGCCGATGTTGTCCAGCGGCGAGAGCCGCCCCATCAGCACGAAGTATTGGCCGCGATAGGTCAGCGTCTGCTCGATCATCATCTGATCAGCGGGCGTTTCCACCACGCACAGGACCGATGCATCGCGGCGCGTGTCCAAGCAGGTCTCGCAAACTTCCTGCTCGGTAAAGGTATTGCAGCGGCTGCAGTGCTGGATCGATTCCGTTGCCTCAGACAGCGCCTGTGCCAGCTGCGCCGCCCCCTCGCGGTCATGCTGCATCAGGTGATACGCCATCCTCTGGGCAGACTTGGGGCCCACGCCCGGCAGCACGCGCAAGGCTTCAACCAGCATCTGCAGCGCCGACGGCGTGCCTGGAGCGTTACGCATCACGCGTGCTCCAGAACAGTCGTGTGGTGCAGCACTTCCGGCATCGGATCATAGAAGTGATGCAGCAGCGCACGCCAGCGCTGGTACTCGGGCGATTGCCGAAAGCCGATGGTGTGGTCTTCCAGCGTCTGCCACTGCACCAGCAACAGATAGTCGCTCGTCTTCTCCATGCAGCGCGACAGCGACAGCGAAACGAAGCCCTGCATCGCACCGATGATGTGGCGAGCCTCGCCGAAGGCCGTCTCAAAGGCGGCTTCCTGGCCGGGCGTGACGTGCAGCAGTGCAGATTCCAGCACCATGGCGCAATCCTGGCGGGCGTTGCTTAGAAGGGCAGCTTGAAGCCGGGCGGCAGCATGCCGGCCATACCGCCCAGGCCTGAAGTGAGCGAACCCATCTTCTCTTGCGTGGTGGCCTCGGCCTTGCGCACGGCGTCGTTGAATGCGGCGGCGATCAGGTCTTCCAGCAGATCCTTGTCTTCGCCTTCGGCCAGCAGGCTCGGGTCGATCGACACACGCTTCACGTCGTTTTTGCAGGTCATCACTACCTTCACGAGGCCCGCGCCGGACACGCCTTCCACCTCGATCAGGGCGAGCTGCTCCTGCGCCTTTTTCATGTTTTCCTGCATCTGCTGGGCCTGCTTCATCAGCCCGGCGATCTGGCCTTTCATCATGGTCATTGCTCCTTGGAATGGGTCGTGCAAGGCGTGCCGCTCAGCGGGGCACGCCGGGGTTCAATGTTCAGTCCTGAAATTCCGTTCAGTGCGCGTGCGGTTGGATCGATCCGGGGACGACCTGCGCAGCAAAGTCCCGGACCAGAGCCTGAACAAACGGGTTGGCGGCGATGGCGTCTTCGGCACTGCGTTGGCGCTCGGCGCGCTGCTCGGCGTCCACTGCCGCCGCGGTGGCGCGCGCCGGTCCGATATCACACGCCACGCGAACGGGCGTGCTGAAGTGTTCCGTGAGTGCTGCCTCCAGGCGCTCGACGACATTGGCGTCGGTCAGCGGGGGCAACGGAACACGCAGGCGCATCGTGGCGCCTTCCACGGCCACCAACTCGCTCTGGTAAGCCAGCTGTTGAGCTAGGCCGCGGATCGGCAGGCTGGCCGCCAGCGCCGGCCAACTGCCGTCGAACGTTGTAAGACTGCTAGCGCTCAGATCAGGCGGCGTAGCAGCGGCGACCGGCTCCGGGGCGATCGTCGTGACCGGCACAAGCGCGGCTGACGGCGCCTCGATCTGTGCTGGACGTGCTGCCGGTTCAGGCGCACCGGGGCGCATGCTCGACGCGGAATCCCAGCCGGCAAACGCGGCGTCCATCTCGTCAAGCGACGGCGAAGCAAATTCGCCTGGCATTTCATCCCAGGGCGGTGGCCCGTCATCGGACGCAGCGGCAGCGCCAGCCGGCTGTTCGCGGCGCGGCGGCGCGGATGCCGGCGCAGCAGCAGCAGCAGCAGGATTCGGACGTGGACCCACAGCGGGCGCAGCTGGACGTGCGGCAGGCGCAGGCGCGGCTACCGGCGAGGCGACAGGTGCGGAAGCACCGCCACGGCCACGGTTCGAAGCCTGGCGCGCTGCGGCCAAGGCTTCCATCGCCGGCGAGCGACGCGCTGGCGCTGCAGCCGGCGTGTGCGCAACCGCAGCAACGGGCGCAGGCGCCGGCGGTGTTGCCTGATAAGTCGCACGCGGCGCCTCGACCACCGGCTCCGGACGCACCGCCACCGGCGCCACCTGAGCAACCGGCGCCGCCACAGGCGCAGTCGCCGTAACCGCCGGACGCGTCGATGCGGCTGGCGTTGCAGCCAACGGCATCGCGCGCTTCCCGCCGCCACCGCCCGAAGGCGGCGCCGTGTCCCCACCCGACTGCCCGGGCTGGAACGCAAGCATGCGCAGCAGCGTCATCGTGAAGCCGGCGTACTCATCCGGCGCGAGCGCCAATTCGTTGCGGCCCAGGTTGGCAAACTGGTAGAACAGTTGCACGGACTGCGCATCGAACCGCTCGGCAAGGCGGCGTACATCATCAGCCTCTGGCCAATCGTCCTGCACAGCGGCGGGCACGACCTGCGCCAGCGCAATCTTCTGCAGCAGGGATGCAAGATCCTGCAGCGCGCCCGAGAAGCTCAGACTGCGCCCGGCCATTTCGTCGGCAATCTCGACAAGCGCGGCGCCGTTCTCATCGGCCAGTGCATCGAGCAGGCGCACGAGGTAGCTCTGATCAATCGCGCCGAGCATGCCGCGCACGGCGGCTTCGCTCACGTCGCCGGCGCTGTACGCGATGGCCTGGTCGGTGAGCGACAGCGCATCACGCATCGAACCCTGGGCGGCGGCGGCCAGCAGACGCAGCGCGTTCGGCTCGTGGGCGATGCCCTCTTCGCCAAGGATGCGATCGAGGTGAGACACGATGTGCCCCGGCGGCATCTGCTTGAGGTTGAACTGCAGGCAGCGCGACAGCACCGTCACCGGAATCTTCTGCGGATCGGTGGTCGCGAGGATGAACTTGACGTGCTCGGGCGGCTCTTCCAGCGTCTTCAGCATCGCATTGAAGGCGTGGTTGGTCAGCATGTGCACTTCGTCGATCATGTAGACCTTGAAGCGGCCGCTTGTGGGTGCATAGACCGCGCGGTCCAGCAACTGGGCCATCTCGTCGACGCCGCGGTTGGAGGCGGCATCCATCTCGATGTAATCGACAAAGCGCCCGGCATCGATTTCAGTGCAGGCGCGGCACACGCCGCACGGCTGCGCAGTGATGCCGCCCTGCCCGTCCGCGCCGACGCAATTGAGCGATTTGGCAAGGATGCGCGACAGCGTCGTCTTGCCGACACCGCGCGTACCCGTGAACAGGTATGCGTGGTGCAGGCGCTGCTGTTCGAGCGCATGCGTGAGCGCTTTCACCACGTGTTCCTGACCGACCAGCGTGGTGAAATCGCGAGGGCGCCACTTGCGGGCGAGCACTTGATAACTCATGCGGCGGATTGTAGCAAAGCGAGGTGGATTTCCGACGCGGTTTTGGAGGCGTCAACCTCCATGCGCGCCGAGCGAATTGCAAGGATATTCAAGTGGGGACGTGCGAGTCGGTTACAATGTCGGTCGGACGGGCCTCCTCGCATGGTGGCGCGGTCAACCTGGTCAGGTCGGGAACGAAGCAGCCACAGCCGTTTTCCGCCAGTGCCGAGGGTCAGGCTCGTCCCCTTTCTCTTTTCCCCTCCCGCATCACCCTCCCCTTTTTCGTCTGTGTCGTCTGTGCCGTCCGCATCAGAACAGCGCGCCTTGGCTGTCGTCGTGTGACGTCTGTACCGGCTTGGGTAACGCGTCCAGGTCGATCCATTCGCCCTGCGCGGTGGCGACGCCCGCGCGCACGTTGCGACCCGGGTACATCGGCGAGATGGCGGCCACATAGCCGCGCAGCTGATCCGCATAGGCGGCGCGTTCGACGGGCAGCAGGCGCAGCTTGTAGTCGACCACGAGGATGTCGTTACCGCGTTCGATCAGGCGATCGATGCGCAACAGCGCACCGTCCGGAGCGAAAAGCTCGATCTCGTTATGTGCGGCGTCGAAACACGCAGGGTCGAAGACATGCATCAGCGTCTCGGCTGAAAGCATTCTGCGCACGGCGTCAGCGGTGCGTGTGGCGTCGGCCTGCGTGACACCGGTGGCGCTGAACCAGCGCGCGATCGTCTCAGCGTCGGGCGCCTGTTCGGGCAAGCCGCGACGCGTCAGGCGCTCGAGCACCGCATGCAGCAGTTCGCCCTGTGCGACGGCGCCTTGGTCGAAGACGATATCGGCGGGGCCCTCGGCGGATGCGCCAGCGGCGCCGACACGCACTGTCACCGTAAGCGGCGCGCGGAAGTCGTGATAGGAGACTGCCTCAGGCCCTGCCGCATTGTCAGCCGAATCGGCTGCGCCATCCACCATGGGCGCGGGTGACGCCACGCCCGCCGTGGCAAGGTGTGTGTACCAGCTCGCCGTACCGTCCACTTCGGGCGCGTCGCCCTCATCGACAGATTGGGCTGCAGCGGCATCACGCTTGTTTGCGACGCCGGAAACGATCAACGCTTGTCGCGCGCGCGTCATCGCCACGTAAAGCAGATTCCAGTTCTCGCGCTCGGCGAGATCATGTTCTTGCTTGAAGAGCGGATCGCGTGCGAGGCCCCGCTCGGACGTCTTGCCAAACGCGGAGAAATGCGTAGGTGCCTGCGCGCCCGGCGGCCAGTCGATCAGGATGCCGGCGGTATCGACACGCGCGTCGCTATGGTGGCTGTCGAGCAGCACGACGAACGGCGCTTCCAACCCCTTCGAGGCATGTACGGTCAGTATCTGTGCGGCATCGAGGCCTTCGCTGGCAACTTCGGCATCGATGGCATCCGGCGCATCGGTGTCGCCCTGCATGCCTTCGTCGGGACTTTCGTCCTCGTCGCCCTGGCGGATGGCCCGCAGCTCCGCCATGAACTTCGGCAGGCTCGGATAGCGGCCACCGTCCAGATCGAGGGCGAGCTTCAAAAACGCATCCAGGTTGGCGAGCACTTGATCGCGATTGGCGGCGGGCGCGCGTTCGGCATAGCGGCGCTTGAGTTCGCCGGTGTAGACGATGTGATCGAGCAGATCGTGCACGGGCAGCGTGGGCGCCACCGCCAGCCAGCGCGACAGCATGCGATGCGCATAGTGGAAGGTGTCCGACGCATCAGCCTGACCGGCCAAGGCAGTCAACCGCTCCCACCATGTCAATGCGAGAGTGCCTTCGCCAAACTGCGCCAGTGCGATGAGGTGATCGTCCGTGGCGGCGAACACCGGGCTGCGCAGCACATGTGCAAGCGACAGATCGGCCTGCGGCGTCATCAGAAAATCAAGCAGCGCGCACAGATCGAGGGCTTCGAGCGTCGCCAGCAGACCGCCACGGCGCGGGCTCAGATACGGCACGCCGGCGTCGCGCAGCGCACGTTCGTAATCGGCGAGGTAGCGCTTGCGGCGGACGAGCAGCTGGAAATCGCTCCAGCGCACGGAGCGCTCGACGCCGCCTTCGCGAATGCGCTCGCTGGCGTGCAACGCGCGCAGGCAGGCGGCTACTTGGCGGCCCTCTGCATATCGCTGCGAATCGCCGGCCTCTTCGCGCGGTTCGGTAAGCGTGTCGCGTGGCGTGGTTTCGTCGACCCGCTCGGCTTCCAACACGGGCACCAGCGGCAACAGCAGCGCTTTGCCTACAGGCGCATCCACGGCCGTGCTTTGCTCGGCGTAGATGGGATAGTCGCCGCGCGCCCGCGCCTGCAGGAACACGGCGTTAACCCACTCCAGCACCGCCGGCGCGTTGCGACGCGTGCGGTTGGTGCGCAGCACGGTCGCGTTGAATTCTGCGACCAGCATTTCACGCGCAGCATCGAACAGCCGGGCATCCGCACGACGGAAACGGTAGATCGATTGCTTGGGATCGCCCACCAGGAATACGCTCGGCTGCGTGCCGGTGCCCGCATAACCGGCCAGCCAGCCTTGCAGGATGCGCCACTGCATCGGGTTCGTATCTTGAAACTCGTCGAGCAGCAGATGCTTGTAGCGCGCGTCGAGCCGCACCTGCAGGTAGGCGGCCGTGTCGTCTTGCTGCATCAGGCGCGCCGCTTCCCATTCGAGATCGGTGAAATCCATCGCGCGCGTCTGACGTTTGTACGCCTGGTAGCGATCGATGAGTGCGTCACCCAGAGCGAACAATGCAGCATTGGCGGCGCGCACGCGGGCTTCCTGGCGCCGCGCCTGGATGGTGGTCAGCGCCTCGCAGAGCGCAGTGTGCAGGGTCACCAGCGTTCGCGCGTGTTCGTCGCCGACGGCCTTGATCAGTGCCTTGGTCGGCTTGCAGGCACGCGCCTTGCCGGCCTGCGTGTGGAAGGCCGCAAAGAGCGCATCAAATGCTCGTACGCGCGCGGCTTCATCAGAGACATCCATTCCGCGCGCAGCAGTCACCGCCGATTCGATGGCCACCGCGCGCTTGCCTTCGGCCGCACCGCCCTGCCCAAGCCAGCCGGACACGTGCAGCATGTCGGCCAGCAATGCCGCATCCTGCAGCGCTTCGATCAACGGATCGACCGTCGCATCGTCGCCAAGCAGTTCGTCCAACGCAGCCAGCGGACGGCCGCCCGCCTGCGCCTTGTACGCCCACCAATCGCTGCGCTGATGAAACATTGCATCGAGCAGGCGACCGGCCTGGAAATCGCCGACCAGATCGGCAAGCGTTTCATACGCGGCGCGCAACTCAGCGTGATCTTCCGCCAGCAGGCCGCGCCAGACAGGCGCCCACGCTTCACGCCGCAGCCGTCCGGCATCTTCACGCAACGACGCGCCCTGTTGCACCCCCGACGACAGCGGCGCACCGCGCAGCAGCGACCCGAACCAGCCGTGGAACGTATCGATCGCCATGCGCGAGGGCGACTCCAGCACGCGCGCATACAAGCCTCGCGCGGTTTCAATCAGCGCCGACGCATCGCGCTCGTCCACCGTGCGCGCGACGAGTTCGCGCACGACGCCCTCATCGTCGGCGGCGGCCAGTTGCGCGAGGATGTCCAGCAAACGCTGGCGCATTTCTTCGGCGGCCTTGCGCGTGAACGTGATGGCGAGAATGTCCGACGGCGCGGCGCCCGCCAGCAGCAAGCGCAACATACGCGTGACCAGCAGCCACGTCTTGCCGCTGCCCGCGCATGCTTCCACCACGACCGAGCGCTGCGGTTCGCACGCAGCGCGCGAGAAGGCTTCAGGCGAGACGGGTGCGCCGTCGCATTCGTAAGCGTGATCGCTCATGCCGCGCTCTCCGGCTCGCGCGGAGCACCGTCGGTCCAGTATCCCTTGCGGCACAGGCCGCGCGCCGCGCAGTAACGGCACGCCGATTCATCACCGAAGGCCGGCAGCGGCGCACCGGCTGAGAGAGCCGTCATGTCCTTTTGCATCTGTTCAATCAACCAGTCGACGACTTGCGTGAAGTCGGGCAACGCAACGTCGCGCTTGTCCCCGCGCGCCTCGCCGTCGAGCGAAACCCAGCCGCCCGCAACTGCACGCGCATCGAGCACGCCATAAAACGGGAGCTGGCAATCCTCAAACGGTGCCTTGGCGCGACGCACCAGCACCATCTGTGATTGCGTCTTGTAATCAAGCACCGCCACGCCGTGTTCGTCGTGCACGTCAATGCGGTCGATACGGCCGCGCAAGCGCAGCGGGCGCTCGTCCCGCAACGTGATCGACGTATCGACATCGACCTCGCCAGCCTCAAAGCGCCAGCCGTCAGCCTCGCGCGCGGCCTGCCACGCCAGGTACGACGGCATCACACCGAGCCAACGCCGATAGAAGCGCAGTGCGTTGCCATCCTCGGCCAGCAGCGGGCCGAACTGTTCGTCGGTGATGGCCTGCAGGAGCGCCTGACGATCAGCCGGGTCATGCATCGGCACTTCCAGCAACTGCCGATGAAAGCGATGCAGGATTGCGTGCAGGATTTCGCCGATGTCGCGTTTCTCCAGCTCGTCGGAGACCTCTTCCAGCTCGCCCAGGCGAAGCATGCGACCAACGAAAAACTGGTACGGACAGCGGCGCAGGCTGTTGTACGCGGCCGCACTCAGCGTGGACGGCACCAGCACAGGCGCGGCCGGCGCTGGCATGCCGGCTGGTTGGCTCGTGGTCTGCAGGCTGGGCAACACGACGGACGTATCAATACGCACGCCGCTCACTGCCAACCGGCGTTGCAGGCGTTCGAGCCAGCCGGAAAGGCGGTGCGGCTCGCCGCGTCCGCCGTGGCGCTGCCAGGTCAACACGACCTCGGGCTGGTTGAGCAACACTTCAGCCAAGTCGCGCGCCTGCTGCGCAAAGCGCTGCGCGCGGTCGGGCAAACCCAGTTCACGGCGCACGTCGTTGGAGAAAAACAGCCACTCCGGCTGCGCCGACGGCAACTGCGCATCGTCGCAACCCACCACCACGACACCATCAAAGCGCCGCATGCGCGCACCATTCAGCGGCAGGATGACAACACGCCGATCAGCAGGCGGTGAAGGCTCACTGAAGACCGCAGATTCGAGCAGCATCGACAGCAGTGCACGCCACTCCGTGAGCGAAAAACGCGCGCCCGCATCGGTGCTGCCATGTATGGATGCCCGCAGGCGGTCGATCCAATCGAGCAATTGGCGCCCTGCGTCGTCGTTCTGCAAGCCGGTGCGCATATGCAGACGATCGAGCGTGCCTGCCAGCAGCGTTACCCACGCGTCAAGCGTCGCGCTGCCGACACGGCGCCACAGCGCAGCTTCGTCGGCCAGCACGCCGAGGCGATCGGCCAGGCGGCTGACCTTCGCTTCGCCATCGGCATCGGCATCATTGGCGGGGCGATCCGCCACCAGCCGGCGCAGCCGCCCCCAGCCACCCGAAACGTTGTGCCGGCGCACTCGGCGCTCCAGTTCTGCGACCCATGCGGGCGTGGCCGTGCCGGCATCGGCGTCACGCAGACAGAAAGGGCTTTTGACGAGATCGAGGAGCGCAGCGGTGTCGCCATCGCCCTGCACCACGTCGACCCAGCGCATGAGCGCTGCGGCGGCGCGCGTCGTGGAAAGCTTCCAGCCGGTCTCGTCCCGCACCGGCACGTTCACGCGCGCCAACAATGCGCGAACGCGCCGCGCAACGATGCGATCCTGCGCCACCAACGCCAACGAGCGGCGCCCGGCGTTCAACCAATCGACCAGCGTATGCGCGGCGAAGGCCGCTTCGTCCTCAAAGCGTGTAGCACCAGCAATGCGCAGGATTGGCGCCTGCATCCGCGCATCGGCGCCATCGTCCGCAGCCTGTGCGGCCGTCGCGCACTCAGGCCAGGCGTGCAGCAGCAAGTCGCGGAAATCCGCATGCGTGGAAGGCGTCGCAGATGTGCCGGCCTCGGGCGCATTCCAGTCGTAGCCGATGCTCAGCACTGGCACGCGCTCGGCGGCACGCTGCAGGAAATCCAGATCGACCGCCTCAGGGTCCGACGGGCTCATCCAGACGATGGGGCCGTGCAATTCGTCCAGCAAGCGCCGCATGGCACGCAGCCGCATTGGAATCGGGTCCGCCGCGCCTGAAAGCAACCGCCAGAACGTCAGCACAATGCGCGATTCGGTGCCGAGAAAGCGTTCGGACAATTGTGCGTAAGTGCGCTCCAACGCTTCCGCCAACGCCGACTCCAGCGCATCAGACCGCCTATCTGCGCCACTGTGTGCGGCATCAAGCGTCAGCCAACGTTGCGACAACTCGTCCGACACCGTCACGAGCACCTGCGCTACGCCCCACAGGGCGGCATCGTCCTGCGCGCCCAGCGCTTCACGCAGCCAAGCCTGCGTCTTGAGCGCCTGCTGCACCGCAAGCAATCGCGACAGCGGCGTGCGCCCGGCGGGCGAACCTGCTTCCGGTGGCAAATCGAGCAGCCAATGCCCCAGGGTCAGAATGCGCGGCAGCAAACGCGGCGTGCCGGCCGCTTGCGCATTGGCATGCAGGGCACTGCGCACCCCGGGAATCTGCGCGGCTGTCGGCACGACGATCGTCGCGGTACCGGGGGATTGCGCATGCGCATCCAGAAAGCGCCATGCAGCGTCGGCGGCACGGGAAAGGAATGCTGGGCCAGGCGCGAAGGCAAGCGTCTGCATGCGAGGGAATATGGCGATATACCGGGAAGCGAAGACCTGCGGCTATCGGCGAGATAGCCACAATCAACAGTCGAATCGGTTGAAAATAGAGGCGTCAGTACTATATCAGCAGCATCCGCGCCGACAGTGGTCTCAATGCACGCCGGTCCGTGTAATCGTGTAATGTATGGGTTCGGCGCACGTCGCCAGCTTTTACGAAATAACAGAGGTTCCCGCCATGAGCGAACAGATCAAGTATGTGAGCGACGCGTCCTTCGAGGCAGACGTGCTCAAGTCCGACAAACCCGTGCTGGTCGATTTCTGGGCCGAATGGTGCGGTCCTTGCAAAATGATCGCCCCGATCCTGGACGAGGTTTCCAAGGACTACGGCGAGAAGGTGCAAATCGCCAAGATCAACGTCGATGAGAACCAGGGCGTGCCGGCCAAGTTCGGCATTCGCGGCATCCCAACGCTGATTCTGTTCAAGAATGGCGCTGTGGCCGCGCAAAAGGTGGGCGCGCTGTCCAAGTCGCAACTGACTGCATTCCTGGACAGCCACCTGTAAGCCGTTTTTCGGCTATAGGCGACCTTTCGCGTTGCCCCACACACACGCTGGCGCACTTCCGCCTGGAAGCCCGCCAGCGTTGTGCTAAGATTGCAGCCAATCTGTTTCCCCGAGCGTTCGCTCGACCTGTCCCCCCTCCCCCGTTTCTCGTTTCGCCGCCCGTTCGGGCCCTTCCCTCATCTTTCGTCTATGCATCTGACAGAACTGAAATCCTTGCACGTGTCCCAATTGCTGGAAATGGCGGGGCAGCTGGAGATCGATAACGCGCAGCGCATGCGCAAACAGGAATTGATGTTTGCCATCCTGAAAAAGAAGGCGAAACAGGGGGAAACGATTTTCGGGGACGGCACACTTGAAGTGCTGCCCGATGGCTTCGGTTTTCTGCGCTCGCCGGAAACCTCGTATCTGGCCAGTACCGACGATATCTACATCAGCCCGTCGCAGATCCGCCGATTCAATTTGCACACCGGTGACACCATCGAAGGTGAAGTCCGCACGCCCAAGGATGGCGAGCGCTACTTCGCGCTGGTGAAGGTCGACAAGGTCAATACGCAGCCTCCTGAAGCGGTGAAGAACCGCATCATGTTCGAGAACCTGACGCCGCTGCACCCGAACAAGCCGCTCACGCTCGAACGCGACATCAAGGCCGAAGAGAACATCACTGGCCGCATCATCGACATGATCGCCCCGATCGGTCGCGGCCAGCGGGCGCTGCTGGTAGCAAGCCCGAAGTCGGGCAAGACCGTGATGCTGCAGCACATTGCGCACGCCATCGCGACCAACCATCCGGAAGCCGAGCTGTTCGTACTGCTGATCGACGAGCGCCCGGAAGAAGTGACCGAAATGCAGCGCACCGTGCGCGGTGAAGTGGTGGCATCGACGTTCGATGAGCCTGCCGTGCGTCACGTGCAGGTGGCCGAAATGGTCATCGAAAAGGCCAAGCGCCTGGTCGAACTGAAGAAGGACGTGGTGATCGTGTTGGACTCGATCACGCGACTGGCCCGCGCCTACAACACTGTGGTGCCAACCTCGGGCAAGGTGCTGACCGGCGGTGTCGACGCCAATGCGCTGCAGCGCCCGAAGCGTTTCTTCGGTGCGGCACGTAACCTGGAAGAAGGCGGTTCGCTCACCATCATCGGTACGGCGCTGATCGAAACCGGCAGCCGCATGGACGACGTGATCTATGAAGAATTCAAGGGCACCGGCAACATGGAAGTGCACCTGGAACGCCGCCTGGCCGAAAAGCGCGTCTACCCCGCCATCAACCTGAACAAGTCGGGCACGCGCCGGGAAGAACTGCTGATCAAGCCGGACATCCTGCAGAAGGTGTGGATTCTGCGTAAGTTCATCCATGACATGGATGAGGTCGAGGCGATGGAATTCCTGCTCGACAAACTCAAGACGACGAAAAACAACGCTGAGTTCTTCGACATGATGCGACGCGGCGGCTAAGTCTCCTGCCTGCATAGCGAAAAGCGCACCCATCGTGGTGCGCTTTTTTTATTGCTGTGTCAACTACAAGTTTTTCCTCAGTGTTCTCTTGTCAAAGTCGTGAAATTCGCTAGTTCATTTGCATTACAGTCCGGGCGCGCAAGCGTTTGCCACCATCGTCCTTAAACGTCATCGCAAAAGAGAAACCCGGCAACCATACTGCAAGCCTGCCCTGGCCGGGCCGCCTCGGCAAAGAACGAACCACACGAAAAATCGAACGGGGGAAACCATGCGCGAAGAGTCGCTGGAATGTACTGCCGCGTGCCGAACCGTCGTAGTGGCGTCACGCGCGGGGATGGGGGAGATCGACGAGACGATTTTGGGTGCGGACTGGCACGTGCGACGCGTAGCGTCGATGCGCGAACTGGGCTGTGCCATTCGTGACGGCGTTCCCAAGGCGGGCTTGGTCGATTTCGGCAGCGCGTTCTCTGCTGCGGAGTTGGATTTGCTCGAGCGCTGCATGCAAGTCTCGCATGTGGGCTGGGTGGCGGCCCTGCCGCCGGCCATGCTGAACCACGAACGCGTGCGCCAGCTCGTGCGCGATTACTGCGTGGACTACGTGCAGATGCCGCTGCGCACGGACGAGGCTGCGTATTCGCTGCGTCACGCCTGGGGCATGGCCTCGCTCGCGCAGGAAGTCACGCCAGCGCCGAAGGCCAATCATGCGCGCATGCTGGGCGAGTGCCCTGCCATGCACGGCCTGTTTCGCGCCATCCGCAAGGTCGCGCAGAACAGCGCGCCAGCCTTCATCGCGGGGGAGTCAGGCACGGGCAAGGAGCTGACTGCCCAGGCCATTCACGAGGCTTCCTCGCGCGCAGGCGGGCCGTTCATCGCCATCAATTGCGGGGCGATTCCGCCGCACCTGATCCAGTCCGAATTGTTTGGCTACGAAAAAGGCGCGTTTACCGGCGCGCATCAGCGTCATATCGGCTGGGTCGAGCATGCCAACGGCGGCACGCTGTTCCTCGATGAAATCGGCGACCTGCCGCTTGAGAGCCAAGTCAGCCTGCTGCGCTTCCTGCAACAAGGCACGATTACGCGGCTTGGCGGGCACCAGGCGATTCCGCTGGACATCCGCATCATTTCGGCAACGCACGTGGATCTGGAAGCCGCCCAACACCACGGCGGATTTCGCACCGATCTGTTTCATCGACTGTGCGTGCTCACCTTGTCGGTGCCACCGCTTCGCGAGCGCGGCAGCGACATCGTGCTGCTGGCCCAACACATCCTGGCCCAGCATGCCAGCGAGGCGTCGCACCGGATCCGCGGGTTCACGCCCTGCGCGCTGCACGCGATGATGCATTACCCGTGGCCGGGCAACGTGCGCGAACTCATCAACCGCGTGCGCCGCGCGCTGGTGATGACCGACAACCGCAAGATCTCCGCGGCCGACCTGCACCTCGAAGGCTATGCATCCGTCTCGGGCCAGACACTGGAGGAAGCGCGCGAGGGTGCAGAGTCCGATGCCATCCGCACGGCCATCGCCCGCAACGGCTTCCATATGGGCATGACCGCGCGCGAATTGGCGGTGTCTCGCGTCACGCTGTATCGGTTGATGCAGAAGCACGGCATTCGAGCAGAGCATCCACTGCACCCGGCCTAGGCCTGGGCTCATCGCTTTCATTCCGATCGGCGGGGGCATAGCGTGGGTGCTATGCCCCCCCGGATGCGCTTTTTTTTTGGGCAAGCCGAAGGAATGGCGCCCCGGCCAGCCTCTCGCTTTCCTCACCCGATTCATCCAATACTTGGTTCAGTGCGCTGAATCCAGCAGCTGGCATGCGAAGGAATCGGCGGCGCTAGCGCGGCAAATGCGGTCAGGTTGGCTTGCATCGGGATCCCGCTTGAGGATGGCTAATGAGAAAAGAGTGCCCGCCGGGGGACGGAGCACGAAACCGTTGAACAGCCGCCGTACCTGCTCCTGCAGCGTACGTTGCGAAAGCGCCACATTTAGTGCACGCGGAGTCGCACCAACAGCGCCGACCTGCGCCAAGAGACTGTCGCGGCGCCGATCATCCGGCGCGGTAGCTGACACACACCCGGATACACCCCACTTCTGGGGGGATTGCGCAAGCCCCCTCGCCGTTGGATTGTTAAGCCACGCATGCGACGTACTCAGTTCGCCGTCCGTGAGTGCGGACACGACAGAACCGGTGGATGGATCGAATGCGCGGGTGGGAACAAGACCGAATGCGAGTCGCGCCGGCAACGTATCGGCGAGAACGCTTCGAAGGGCGACCAGCAGCGCGATTGCACGCCGCACGATGAGGTCGCCGTCTATTGCGAGCGCCGGCATCATGACGATCATGGCCGCGCGGTTTGCCACCACTCCGGTCCTCTCGACCGTCCACCCGAACGGCAAACGTCGAGCACAGCGCTGCGCGATTGTCGGCATGGCTAGCTCCTCCCCGTCGGGGATAGAGCGACATCCATGCCATGACGGCTAACGCCTTGTTTTAACGGGATATTTTCAACGCGGAGAACCATCCAACCCGGCATGACAGGCGATTTTGTGTCGCGACTGAAACAGCTGTCGCCATCAAAAATCGCGGTGGTCGGGCGCAGGCTCTCCAGTGGTCGAATTGCGCGCCCTGGCAAACGCTGGGCTACAGTAGCCAGGACGCAGCAACGAGAGTCCCGAGGCATGGCCGTGGCGGCTGTCATTTTTGACTTCCGCCACTAAAATGATTCGGAACGGGGGTCTGCTCCGGCCTGTATCTCGCCTGGGCGACAAGGATGTTCGCAAGATCGGTAACAGGTCGAGAACAACGATGAACACTGTTTTGATCGAAGCCCATCCGTTGGTGCGTACAGGCATTGCGCACCTGCTACGGACGCTCAAAGGCGTCACCGGCGTCACTGTCGTCGAGCCAGACGAAGGGATGTTCGACGCCATCGAAACCAATGCCGACGCGGGTCTTCTTGTCATCGGCCTGCCGCTGCCACATCTCGATGAGTTGTCGGCCATCGGCGAGATCATGCACCGGCCGCACGCGCGCCACGTGGTCGTGCTGGCTGAATCCGAATCGCCCGACATCATCCGTACGCTGATGCAGATGGGATTGTCCGGGTACACGCTCAAGCATTCGCCGGGCGAAGTCATCGCGGCTTCGCTGGAACTGGTGCTGGTGGGTGGCCAATACATTCCGGCCAGCGCACTGCTGCCGGAATCGCGCCTGGACGGTGCGCCCAACCCTGCGCTCGCTGGCGACCCTCAGACCGATCCGAAGCTGCTCGGCATTACGCCCCGGCAGTACGAGATTCTGGTGCTGCTCTCGCGCGGGCATCCGGTCAAGACGATCAGCCGCATGCTGAACATCTCCGAGGCGACAGCCAAGGCGCATATCAGCACCCTGTATCGGCGCCTGAAAGTACGCAGCCGTACCGAGGCCGAGTACGTCGCCAACCAGCGCGGCGCGCGCCTGCTGTCGGTCGCCTGACCCCATCCCCAAATGAAAGCGCGCGTCGCGAAGTCGCGCGCGACGGTCGATATACTGGCCGCATGCTTTCGTCCGTTTTCCGCTGGTTCTCAGGCCGCGCACGTGCGCGGCGCCTGACGCGTTACGCCATCTCAGACGCGCGGTGGTCACGCGCGCTCGATGGACTGCCCTTTTTGCTCGACTGGCGCGGCACGGACCTCGCACGCCTGCGTGAAACGGCCACGCTCTTCATCGCCGAAAAGGAATTCACCACCGCGCACGATTTGCCGCTCACCGACGACATGGTGGTCAGCATTGCCGCGCAAGCCAGCGTGCCGATCCTGGAGCTGGGCATCACGTGGTACAGCGGATGGCACGGCGTCGTCATCTACCCTGGCGAGTTCGTCATCCGCAAGGAAGTCATGGATGAAGACGGCGTCGTGCACAACGTGCGCGAAGAAGCCGCCGGTGAGGCATGGGAGCACGGTCCGGTCATCCTCTCGTGGCAGGACATCGAACTCGGGGGCGCACTGGCCGAGCCGGGCGCGCAGCCGTATAACGTGGTGGTGCATGAGTTCGCGCATAAGCTCGACATGCTCAACGGCGAGTCGGACGGCATCCCTGCGTTTTCATCGCGCTTGCATGCCAACGTTGACCGCGAGCAATGGGCCGATGATCTCTACGCGGAGTACGACGCCTTTGCCAATCGTTGCGAGCAGCTTCCGGAGCGCCGGTGGGGCGAGGATCCGATTCTTTCGCTGCTCGATCCCTATGGCGCGCAGCATCCTGCCGAGTTCTTTGCGGTGGCGTCAGAGGCGTTCTTCGTCGAACCGTTGGCCCTGCTTGAGACGCTGCCATCGTTGTACGCGCTCCTGCAAGCGTTCTACCTGCAAGATCCGGCACGGCGCGTGCTGGACTCTGAACAACGCCAGGAGGGATTCCTGCCATGACGATTCGCCAAACGGTTCGTGCAATGCTGCTCGGTTGTTGCCTCGCCGCCGCCCCAGCCTTGGCGCAACCAACCACGCCCGTGATCCTCAGCGTCACCGCGCAATTCGATGGGCAATCCGAAACCAAACGCGTCACGCTTTCGGCCGAAACATCCACCACGGGCCAGCACGTCGCACTGCTCGAACGCACCCATACGTACGACGTGGGCGGCTCGATACCACGCAAGGAATGGGAGGCGCGCTTCGCCGCCGGCCTGCCCGACGACACGATCCCGCTGGGCTGCGACACCACCACGTGCCAATTCATACGTCACCGCTGGGCCAAGACCGGCGTCGATGTCACCCTGCGGCCGATGGTCGTATCGGGCGAGTTCCAGACGCTGTCCATCGGCGTAACGCTGCATCGGTTCCAGCCGTCGCCCGACGCCGAGTCCCCTGCCCGGGTCGACACCTGGGCACGCAACCTCGACACCTCGTTGCGCGTCGGCGACACCAAGACCATGGATCTGGACGGTCACGGCATGCTTACGATCGAGCGCCTGGGCAAACCTTGATCGAAATAAGCGTTTCGAGTCACTTTTCGATGCCCCGACACGACGGATTTTGCGGCAGGCGCGTTGCTCAAGCCCTTGTTTCTCTGGCATAATCCTCGTTTCTCCACCCGGCAAGTGATTCGAGGGCTGGTCGCACGGTGGCTCCTACCATGTGAGCACCTGAAGCGCGCCGCGAATTGGCTACCTCTACCCCAGGGCCCATCATGAAAGAAGGCATTCACCCGAATTACCGCGAAGTCGTGTTCCAGGACATGTCCAGCGACTTCAAATTCATCACCCGCTCGACCATCCAGACCAAGGAAATGATCACGCTGGACGGCAAGGAATATCCGCTGGCCAAGATCGAAGTCTCGTCCGAATCGCACCCGTTCTACACGGGCCAGCAAAAGGTTCTGGACACGGCCGGCCGCGTCGAGAAGTTCCGCAACAAGTTCGGCAGCAAGATCGGCAAGGCTGCCAAGTAATATCGGCGCCGGAGACGGCTCAGCGCATGACCCGCTCAGTGCAGACCGTCTTATTGGTCAGAAAAAGGCAGCTCCGGCTGCCTTTTTTGTTTCTCGGCACATGGTAGGCCGTTGATTCGGCCCTCTTTACGATCCGCACGTCGCTGTGCAATCCCGGCTGGGCTCGCCCGGTCTGACACTCGATGAACACCACCCGCGTCTCGCGCATCCGCCTGACTGCCGCCGCCACCCGCGAGTTGCCGCGTTGGCTGCTGCTCGCCATCTGCGTGATCTACGGCCTATCAGGGCTGTTCTCGCGCGACCCGTGGAAGAACGAAGACGCCGCCGGCTTCGGCGCGATGTGGACACTGGCCACCGGCAATGCGCAGGACTGGCTGATGCCGAACATCGTCGGGCGCCCCGTCGTGCAATCTGGGCCACTGGTGTTCTGGGTCGGTGGCGCGCTCATTCGCCTCTTCGGACAATGGCTCGGCCCCGCGGACGCGTCTCGCCTGGCCACCGCCCTCTTTTTCTTCGTTACCAGCGCTTGCATCTGGTACGGGGCCTATCTGCTGGGTCGGCGCCCAGAAGTCCAACCGTTTGAATTCGTCTTCGGCGGCCAGCCAAACACGCGCGACTACGGGCGTACGCTGGCAGATGGTGCACTGCTGATCTTCCTCGCCTGCGTTGGCCTGGCACAGCGCGGTCACGAAACGACGCCGCTGGTCGGGGCGCTGTGCTTCGTGGCGGTCGCGGTGTATGGCTTGATCCGAGCGCTCGACAAGCCGGTGCACGGCAGTCTCGTCTACGGCATCGGCGTCGGCTGCCTGTCGCTGGCGGGCGGCCCAATCCTGCCATTGGCCATCACGGTGGCCGTATTGATCGCCGCGCATGCCACGCGCGTACTGCCGCTGCGACCCCTGCTGACAGTAGCACTGCCCGTGTCGCTCGTACTCGGCTGCTCGTGGCCGGCAATAGCGTACTTGCTGGCAAACAATCCGACTGACGCCGTGACCTACGTCCGCGAATGGGCGCGCTTCGATCGCCATCAATACGCCGGTCCTACGGCGCATTCGCTTGGCTTTGTCGCACGCAACCTGCCGCTGTTTGCTTGGCCGGTTTGGCCGCTGGCCGCATGGGCGTGGAAAAGCTGGGGCGGCATGCGTACCGCTCCGCATATCACGTTGCCATTGGCCGTCCTCCTGCCGCAATTTGTGTTGCTGCTCATGCAGCCTCACCCGGGCGACGACGGCTTCCTGCTGCTGATTCCGCCGATGGCCGTGATGGCCACGTTCGCACTGCCAACGCTCAGGCGTGGCGTGATCAGCGCAATCGACTGGTTTGCTCTGCTGGCTTTCACCATCTTGGGTGGCACGCTATGGCTGCTGTGGATCGCCAAGATGACAGGTTTTCCGCCTCAGCTTGCGCGCAACGTCTACCGCATCGTGCCGGGCTATCGGCCTGAGTTCAGCTGGACCGCACTGGTCTGCGCACTGCTCGTGACGGCCGCGTGGGTGTTCATCGTCGTCTGGCGCACATCGCGCGCACCCAAGGCGATCTGGCGCGCAGTGGTGATCTCGGCCGCCGGCACCACGCTGATGTGGGTGCTGATGATGACGCTGTGGCTGCCCACCATCAACTACGCCAAGACGTACCGCGATGTCGCGCAGTCAGCCGCGCTTGCGCTGCCGCGTTCCTACGTGTGCGTGCAGCCGATCCGCATGGGCGATGCGCAGCTTGCCTCGTTCGCGTACTTCGGCCACATCCGTTTTGGTAATGCAGAAGACAATTGCGACATCCTGCTGCGTCACGACCCGTACGACTACGGTGCACCGACGAGCGTCTCCAACTACGAGTGGCGCCCGATCTGGGAAGGCCGACGCCCCGCCGACCGCGACGAGCACTTCCGCATGTACCGCCTGACCGAGGCGGCCACCGCCACACATCCGCCGCCCGCGCCGGCCACCACACGCCGGCGCAAGCTGCGCCAATAACGCTCTCGGTCGTACCCACATGTTTGTCGCCGACGTCCGCCGCATTACCGCACTGGCTTGGCCGGTGCTGATCGGCCAGTTGGCGGTCATCGCTTTCGGCGTACTCGATACGGCGATGGCTGGCCGCGCCTCTGCAGCAGACCTCGCGGCCATCGGACTCGGCGGGTCGATCTACGTGACGGTGTACATCAGCCTGATGGGTGTGCTGCAAGCGCTCTCGCCCATCGCCGGCCAACTGTATGGCGCGCAAAGGCACAGCGAGATCGGCGAAGAAGTGCGCCAGGCTGTCTGGCTCGGGCTGGTGCTCGCGGCGATCGGCATGCTGATCCTGTGGTTCCCCGCCCCACTACTGCAACTGGCAGACGCCACGCCCGAACTCGCGGAAAAAGCCACCGCCTATTTGCGGTATGAAGCACTCGCATTGCCTGCTGCGCTCGGCTTCCGGATCTACTCTGCGTTGAACAACGCGCTGTCGCGCCCAGTGATGGTGACGGTGCTGCAGCTCGCCGGCCTCGCCATCAAATTTCCGCTCAACGCACTGTTTCTGTACGGCGGCATGGGCGTCCCGGCGATGGGTGGCCCAGGATGCGCACTCGCCTCGATGATCATCAGCTGGCTATGGTTTGTGGCTGCAGCCGCCATCCTGATGCGCAATCCAGCGTACAAGCCGCTTGCGATTTTCTCGCACTACTCGCCGCCCAATCGCGCGCGGCTGTGGGCACTCGTGCGCCTCGGGGTGCCGATGGGCTTCACCTATCTGATCGAGATCACATCGTTCACGTTGATGGCGATCTTCATCGCGCGTCTCGGTACGGTGGTCTTGGCAGGGCATCAGATTGCCGCCAACCTCGGGGCAGTGGCCTACATGGTGCCGCTGTCCTTGTCGATCGCGACGTCGACGCTGGCTGCGCAGTCGATCGGCGCGCGCGATCGCGTTGCGGCCCGACGCATCTCGCTGAACGGCATCAAATTGGCGGTGATGTGCGCGATCATCGTTTGCGCGGCCGTGCTGTTCTTGCGTCGCGAGCTGGTCAGCCTCTACACGCACGATGCTACTGTCCTGGCGATTGCGGTGCCGCTGCTGCCTTTCATCGCCTTCTATCAGATGTTCGATGCGCTGCAGGTCATGACTGCGTTCGTCCTGCGCGCATACAAGATCGCGCTCATCCCGACCGTCATCTACGCCTTATCGCTGTGGGGCGTGGGTCTGGGCGGCGGCTACGTGCTCGGATTTGGACTACTGGGCGAGTTTGCGACGCCTCTGCGTGGCGCAGCCGGCTTCTGGGCGGCCAATGCGCTCAGTTTGATGGTGGCCGGCGCGTTGCTGGTCAGCTATTTCAATCGAGTTAGCCGTACGCCCGATTAAAGAAAGCCATTCGCCGCCGCTTTAAAACGACGTCAATCTGGAATGACTAGAATTGAATAGAAAGCGCAAAAGAAAAAACCCGCTGCAAGCAGCGGGTTTTGATTTGGCGGAGCGGACGGGACTCGAACCCGCGACCCCCGGCGTGACAGGCCGGTATTCTAACCGACTGAACTACCGCTCCGTGTCGGTTGCAAAATCAGCTAGAGACTGATTTTGCTAATGAGCTTCTGGTTAAGCTCTTATTTTGGCGTCCCCTAGGGGATTCGAACCCCTGTACTCACCGTGAAAGGGTGATGTCCTAGGCCTCTAGACGAAGGGGACAGAAACTGTTTTGCAACGCTTTCTGTCTTACGCTGCGAAGTCCGCTACTATAACGAACTTCTTTGCGTTTTGGAAGCCTCTTTTCAAATTTATTTTTTGAATCGAATCTTCCGGCATTTTGGTGGAGCTAAGCGGGATCGAACCGCTGACCTCTTGCATGCCATGCAAGCGCTCTCCCAGCTGAGCTATAGCCCCGAGGTACTGCCTTTTACTGCTTGCTTCTTACTGCATTTCGCTTCGTGTTGCAGCGAAAACAAAAGTATAGGGGAAGTATTTGGCGCTTGGCAATACCCTTTCGCAAAAATTTTTGCGCTGCACACGTCACGCCGCCAGGCGATGCAGAACGACGTCGCGACCGAACAACTCCAGCACCGCATCAATCGACGGCGTTTGCAGTTGCCCTGCCACCAGCAGGCGCACCGGCATCGCCAGCTTGGGCATCTTCCAGCCGTGGGCCGCCAGAACTTCCTTGAAGACTGCGCCGATGGCCTCGCGCTTCCACTCGGGCAGCGCCCCGAGCTTCTCAGCCAGCGCCGCAATGCCAGGACGCACGTCGTCGGTCAGGTGCTGCGCAGCGAGCTCCGGCTCGACAGCCAGATCCGAGCGATAGAACAGCAGCGCTGTCTGGGCGACTTCACGCAGCGTGTTGGCGCGATCCTTCACGAGCGCAATCACGTCAGCCAGCACAGGGCCGCCATCCACCTTGCCACCCAGCGCCTCGATGAACGGTTTCACCAGACCCGCCAGGCGCACATTGTCAGCCTGCTTGATGTAGTGGTTGTTCAACCAGGCAAGCTTCTCAGGGTTGTATTGCGCCGGCGACTTGCCCAGGTGCTCGAGGTCGAACCACTCGATGAACTGCTCGCGCGAAAAGATCTCGGCGTCGCCATGCGCCCAGCCCAGACGGGCGAGGTAGTTGACGATGGCTTCTGGCAGATAGCCCGCATCACGATAGCCCGTGACAGCCATGGCACCGTGGCGCTTGCTCATCTTCTCGCCCTGCTCGTTGAGCACAGTCGGCAGGTGTGCGTAGACCGGCGGCGTACCGCCCAGCGCGCGCAGGATGTTGATCTGCCGGGGCGTGTTGTTGACGTGGTCGTCGCCGCGGATCACATGCGTGATCTGCATATCCATGTCGTCGACGACCACACAGAAGTTATACGTAGGCGTGCCGTCCGGGCGCGCGATCACGAGATCGTCGAGTTCATCGTTGGAGATTTCGATGCGGCCCTTCACGGCGTCGTCCCACACGACACTCCCGCCGATGGGGTTCTTGAAGCGGATCACAGGCTGCACGCCGGCCGGCGGCGGCGGCAGAATCTTGCCGGGTGCGGGGCGCCAGGTGCCGTCGTAGCGGGGCTTCTCGCCGCGCTCGCGTTGCGCTTCGCGCAGGGCGTCGAGTTCTTCGGTGCTCATGTAGCACGGGTAGGCGAGTTCCTGCTGCACCATCTGAGCGACCACGGCGCGGTACCGGTCCATGCGCTGCATCTGGTAGAACGGGCCTTCGTCGATGTCCATGTCGAGCCAATCCATCGCTTCCAGGATCACGTCGACGGCTTCCTGGCTGGAGCGCTCCACGTCGGTGTCTTCGATGCGCAGGATGAAGTCTCCCTTCATCTTGCGTGCGAAGGCCCACGGATAGAGTGCCGAGCGGATGTTGCCGAGGTGGATGAAGCCGGTGGGGCTGGGAGCGAAACGAGTACGGACGCGCTGTGTCATAGGAATGGCTGAACGAATAAGGCCGCGTGATCGAACCCTGAGCGCGGATCCTGAGCGGCCTCTATCAAAACTGAAATTATAGCAACCGTCCTGCACGTGTCTGGCCGACCCTGTCGCTGAACTTTGGCACAATGGCGGCCGGCCGCAGTGCGCTCGGTCACGACTGAACACAACTGCGCGGCATACCAACCGCCCCAACTCACTCATGCAACGCCGCCTTTTCCTGGGTGCCGCCGGCGCCTCCGTGCTCTCCGCCTGCACCGTGACGGGTTTCTCGTCCGGCAAAACCGAAACGCCCGTCGCCCCCGCCACGGCCGTGCTGCCGCCCACGGCCCAACCAGCCACACAGCCCGTGCGGATCGGGTTGGCACTGGGCGGAGGTGCCGCGCGCGGTTTTGCGCACATCGGCGTCATCAAGATGCTTGAAGCCCAAGGCATTCAGATCGACTTCATCACCGGCACGAGCGCGGGTAGCGTGGTAGCGGCGATCTACGCGTCGGGCATGTCGGGGCTGGAGATGAACCGCATGGCGCTCAAGATGGACGAGGCCATGATCGCCGATTGGGCGCTGCCCTTCGGCACGCGCTTCGGCGGCTGGCTCAAGGGCGAGGCGCTGGAGAAATACATCAACCGGCTGGTCAAGCAGAAGACGATCGAGCAGATGCGCATTCCACTCGGCATCGTTGCGACGGACCTGGCGAGCGGCAAGCCGATCCTGTTCCGGCGCGGCAATACCGGTCAGGCGGTGCGTGCGTCCTGCAGTATCCCGGGCGTGTTCCAGCCGGTAACGATCAGCGGTCGCCAATATGTGGACGGCGGCTTGGTGGCGCCAGTGCCGGTTACCTACGTCAAGCAGATGGGCGCGACGTTCGTGATTGCAGTGAACATCTCGGCAGACCCTGCCAACCAGGCTGTGTCGGGACAGGCGAGCATGCTGCTGCAGACGACAGCCATCATGGGTCAGAGCATCAGCAAGACCGAGCTGGCCCAGGCCGATGTGGTCATCACACCGTCGCTGCCGTTTGTGAAGGGCAGCGACTTTACCGCGCGCAACGAGGCGATTCTCGCGGGCGAGCAGGCTGCTCAGGCCGCCATGCCGCTGCTGCGGGAAAAGCTGCATCTGACGCAGACCATCGTGGGCACCCCGTTGCCGCCGCACTGACACCCCTGTCAGCGGGCAACAAAAAAGACCGCCGCGGCGGTCTTTTTTCTATTGCGTGATGCGCATCAGAGCGAATCAACCGCCGTACATTGCCAGCGGCTTGCCGGCGGCATTCGGGTCGACACGCTTGAGTTGCTCGACAAAGTTGTCGGCGCCGTCCTTGATTGCGGCACCGGACTTGCCCTCGATGCGGCGGGCGCCGTTGTAGCGTGTCACCCAGTACGAAGCGGTCATGTCATCCACGCGGATCTTGCTGCCGGTGGAGGGAGCGTGCACGAATTTGTTGTCGCCGATATAGATGCCGACGTGCGAGAACGTGTGGCGCATGGTGTTGAAGAACACCAAATCGCCCGGACGCAGTTCTGCCGTGTCCACGCTGGTGCCAACGCGGCTCATTTCCACGGCGCGACGCGGCAGCAGGAAGCCGAAAGTATCGTTGAAGACGTAGCGGACGAAGCCGCTGCAGTCGAGGCCCGATTCAGGCGTGTTGCCGCCGAAACGGTAGCGCAGCCCGATCATGCCCAGAGCGTTCATGACGACGTCGCCGGTCTTGCTCATCACGTTTGAGATGAGGCCCGGTTTGGCCTCAGGCTTGACGTCGGCGCGGACTTCCGTGTCTTTGAAGACCGTATCAGCATGCACTGCATTCGACAGCATCACGCCGCAGCCGATCACAACCCCTACCGCCAGGCGCGCCATGGAATGAAGTACGAAATGCTGCATTGGTTCTCCCTCGGAAACTTGTAATGATGCGGCGCACATATGCCGCCGCAAATGAGAACAGTCCGAATCTTGTTAAAACAATCTCGCAGGATGATAAAAGTGACACGTTGACTTGTCAAAGGTCGTTACAAATTCCTCGGAATCCACATGCAAATCATGTACTTAGACATGACTTTAGATGCGCATTCTTACAAAAACAGCGCATCTAAACTGCACTACCCTAGGGCGAAAACGGTGGATTTTACGGGTTATCCCGGGTGGGGATGAGCGAAGCCGCCGCCATTAGCTTGCAGGTATAGGGGTGCGAAGGCGACGCCAATACCGCTTCAGTGTCGCCCTCTTCCACCACTTTTCCATCCTTCATCACCACCACGCGATGTGACATCGCGCGGATGACAGCAAGGTCGTGGCTGATGAACAGATACGACAGGTTGTACTTTTTCTGAAGGGCAGACAGCAGCGAGAGCACCTGCTGCTGGATCGACACATCAAGTGCCGAAGTCGGTTCATCCAGCACCAGCAGCTGCGGCTTGAGGATAAGCACTCGGGCAATGGCGACGCGCTGGCGCTGCCCGCCTGAAAACTCATGCGGATAGCGGCCCAGCGCCGTGCGGTCGAGGCCGACCTCGCGCAGCGCCTCGATCACGCGGTGGCGCCGCTCTGTAACGTTGACATGCGGTTGGTGCAGTGCCAGACCTTCGCCGACGATCTCCTCAATCGTCATGCGTGGCGACAGCGAGCCATACGGGTCTTGAAACACGACCTGCATGCGCGCACGCACCGCGCGGCGCTCGTCGCGCGAAATGTGCAGCAGCGAGTTGCCAAGGAAACGCAAGTCGCCGCTCTTTGCTGCTTGCAGACCCAGCAGCGTCTGCGCGAGCGTGGTCTTGCCGGAGCCGGATTCACCCACGATGCCGAGCGTCTCGCCTTCGCGCAGTTGCAGCGACACGGCATCGACCGCGGTGAACGGATCTGCCCTGAACCAGCCGGCAAACCCGGGGCGATGGCGCTCGTAGATGACCGTCAGCTTGTCGGCTTCGAGCAGCACGGGCGCAAGCGGCACTAGCGGCAGCACGTCGCGCTGCGGACGACTCTCAAGCAGGCGCACGGTGTACGGATGTTGGGGCGCGGCAAATACGTCGGCCGTGCTGCCGGTTTCGACCAGGATGCCGCGCTCCATCACGCCGACGCGCTCGGCGAAGGCACGCACCATGTTCAGGTCGTGCGTGATCAGCATGATCGCCATGCCGAACTCGGCCTGCAGTTCGCGCAGCAACTGCAGGATCTGCATGCGCACCGTCACGTCGAGCGCGGTGGTCGGCTCATCGGCCAACAGGAGCTTGGGCGAGCACGCCAGCGCCATGGCGATCATTGCGCGCTGGCGCTGACCACCCGACAGTTGGTGCGGGAAGGCGTCAAACCGGCGCGGCGCCTCGGCAATGCCGGTGCGTTCCAGCAGCGCAATCGCACGTGCCTTGGCAGCGCGCTTGTCCAGTCCCTCGTGCAATTCCAGCGTTTCGACGATCTGGTTGCCGATCGTGTACAGCGGGTTGAGCGCTGTCATCGGTTCCTGGAACACCATGGCGACGTCGGCGCCACGCAGGC
This sequence comes from Ralstonia sp. PBBBR1, assembly GCF_002256165.1. Classification (NCBI taxonomy): domain Bacteria; kingdom Pseudomonadati; phylum Pseudomonadota; class Betaproteobacteria; order Burkholderiales; family Burkholderiaceae; genus Ralstonia; species Ralstonia sp. PBBBR1. The sequence goes on from NZ_NKIL01000002.1 coordinate 578,016, forward strand.
CGCGCATTTCGCGCTCGCTGGCGGCCAGCAGGTCGCGCCCTTCGAGCAGTATGCGGCCGCTGTATTGCGCGTCGGCCATCAAGCGCATGATCGATAGCGCGGTGACGGACTTGCCCGAGCCGGATTCGCCCACCAACGCGAACCGCTCGCCGGCGTGCAAATCGAGGCAGACATGCTTGACGGCTTCCGTCACCTCGCCGTGCTCGGATTCGAAATGCACGCACAGGTCATCCAGGCGCAGCAGCGGGCCGTCGTACTTCGGCGCTGAGGAACGCAGATCGACGCGGGTCATTTCACCCCCGCCGGTTTCTGGCGCGTGCGCAGTTGCGCGAATGACAGGCGCGTGTCGAAGGCATCGCGCAGCGCGTCGCCCATGAAAGTCAGCAGCACGAGGGTCAGCACGAGCACCACGAAAGTCGACAGCGAGATCCACCACGCGTCCAGGTTGGCCTTACCCTGGGCAAGCAGCTCACCGAGGCTCGGGGTGGATGGCGGCACGCCAAGGCCAAGGAAATCGAGGCTCGTGAGCGCAAGAATGGCCGCGCTCATGCGGAACGGCAGGAACGTGATCACCGGTGTCAGGCTGTTGGGCATGATGTGGCGCCACATGATCTGCCAACTGGACAGGCCCATCGCTCGCGCGGCCTTCACATAGTCGAGCGAGCGGTTACGGTAGAACTCGGCGCGCACGTAATCCGACAGGCTCATCCAGCCGAACAGCGACAGCAGGATGATCAGCAGCCCAAGGCTGGGGGTGAAGATCGACGCAAAGATGATCAGCAGGTACAGCTCCGGCATCGAACTCCAGATTTCAATCAGGCGCTGCGACACCATATCGAAGCGCCCGCCGAAGAAGCCCATCAGAGCGCCGGTCAGCGTGCCGACCAGCACGCCAAGCACCGTAAGCGCCAGCCCGAACAGCACCGAGACACGGAAGCCATACAGCAGCCGCGCAAACACGTCGCGGCCGCGATCATCTGTGCCGAGCCAGTTTTCCGCAGAAGGGGGCGCCGGATTGGGCTCTTTCGAAAAGTAGTTCAGCGTCTCGTACGAATACGGATTGGGCGGGTAAATCGCAAAGCTTCCCGGCTCCTTGAACTTGTCCCGGATGAACGGATCGAGGTAGTCCGTCGGTGTGGGGAAATCCCCCCCGAAGGTCATCTCGGGGTATGCCTTCACGATCGGGAAATACCAGTTGCCGTGGTACCTGACCACCAGCGGCCGATCATTGGAGATGCACTCGGCGCCCAGACTGAGCACGAACAGCACCACGAAGATGAGCAGGCTCCAATAGCCCAGCCGATGCTGCTTGAAGCGCCGCCACGCGCGCTTGAGCGGCGACGGCGAGTGGCGCACCGGATGTGGCGCTGCCGTGTTGGGTGCATGCGTTGAAGTACGCGAATACTGGGTCATGGTCGCCGGCCCGCCTATCGCCCAACCGAGCCGAAATGGATACGCGGATCAACCAGCACGTAGCACACGTCGGAAATCAACCGCGCAGCCAGGCCAATCAGCGTGAACAAGTACAGCGTGCCGAGCACGACCGGATAATCGCGTCGCATCACCGCCTCATACGACAGCAGGCCCATGCCATCAAGCGAGAACAGTTGCTCGATGAGCAGCGAACCTGTGAAGAATGCGCCAATGAAGGCCGACGGGAAGCCCGTCACCAGCGGCAGCAACGCGTTGCGGAAAATGTGCTTCCACAGCACGCGCCGCTCCGACAAGCCCTTGCTACGCGCGGTCAGCACATACTGTTTGCGGATTTCCTCCAGGAACGCGTTCTTCGTCAGCATGGTGATGACGGCAAAGCTGCCCACCACCGACGCCATGACAGGCAGCGTGATGTGCCAAAGGTAATCCGTGATTTTGCCGAGCAGGCTGAGCTGATCCCAGTTGTCGGAAGTGATGCCCCGGATCGGGAACCACTGGAAGAACGTGCCGCCACCAAAGAGCACCAGCAGCAGCACGCCCAGCACGAAGCCCGGGATGGCATACCCCACCAGCACGATGATGCTCGTCACCAGATCAAACCGACTGCCCGCACGCACGGCCTTCGCAATGCCGAGCGGCACAGCTATCAGGTACGTGAGAAAGAACGTCCACAACCCGATCGAAATCGATACCGGCAATTTCGACTTGATGAGATCCCACACGCTGCGGTGCTGGAAATAGCTCTCGCCCAAGTCGAAGCGCGCAAAGCGGCCGAGCATCAGGAAGTAGCGCTCGACGGGGCTCTTGTCGAAGCCATACAACGCGCGGATTTCCTTGATCTTCTCGGCGTCTACGCCGCGACGCCCGCGATAGTCGAACGCGCCGCCACCGCTGGCCTCGCCTCCGCCGCCTCGCCCCTTCATCTCCATCATCATCTGTTCGATGGGGCCGCCAGGCACGAACTGGATCACGACGAACGTCAGCGTGACCACGCCGATCAGCGTCGGGATCAGAAGCAGCAACCGTTTGATCAGGTACGCGAACATGGTGTCACCGATGCGGTCATTTGGCAGCCGATTGGGCGGAGTCCGGCGTCCGCCACCAGGCCGTCAGCACCCAGGCTTCGGCCGAGTAGTAGTACGGCAAACGATCCGGGTACATCAGGTTCTTGTTGTAAGCCACACGGTGCGAGGCCGAATACCAGTGCGGAATCACATAGCAGCCGCGCATCAGCACGCGGTCGAGCGCGCGCGAAGCCGTGACCAGCTCGTCGCGATTGTTGGCACGCAGTACATCGTCGATCAGCGCGTCCACGGCTGGCGATTTCAGGCCGATCACGTTGTCCGAGCCGGCCTCGTCAGCTGCGGCGGAGCCGAAGCGGTCCTTCAGCTCGTTGCCCGGGCTTTGCGAATCGGGGAAGCGCAGCGAGATCATGTCGAAATCAAACTCTTCCAGTCGCTTCTGGTAGAGCGCGAAATCGGTCATGCGCTGGTTGACCTGGATGCCGAGCTTCTCAAGGTTGCGCGCATATGCCGCCATGACGCGGCTCATGGCGCCGCCATCGTCGAGCATCTCGAAGACAAACGGCTCGCCCTTGGTGTTGCGCAGCGCGCCATCGGAGTATGTCCAACCTGCCTGGGCCAGCAGGCGACGCGCCTGCCGCAGGTTGTCACGCAGAGAGCTGGGAGCATCAGTCGAGGGGGGTGCGGGCAGCACGCCAAACACCTCTGGGTCGAGCTTGCTGCGAAGCGGCTCCAGCAACGCCAGTTCGCCCGCGCTGGGCATGCCCGTGAGTGAATCCGACGCGGCCAGCTCGCTGTTGGCGAAGTAGCTGTCAAGCCGGCGATACGCACCATAGAAGAGCTGGCGATTGAGCCATTCGAAATCGAGCGCCAACGTCAGCGCCTTGCGCACGCGAAGGTCCTGGAACAGCGGCCGCCGCAGGTTCATCACAAAACCCTGCATGCCGGCACCGTTGCGATGCGGGAATTCGCTTTTGATCAGCTCGCCGCTGCGGAACTTCACGCCGACATAGCTCTTGGCCCAGTTCTTGGCACGGTACTCCACCATGGCGTCGTATTCGCCGGCCTTGAACGCTTCCAGGCGGGCGGTTTCGTCCTTGTAGAGCTTGTACTGAATGCGCTCGAAATTGAACGAGCCACGGCGCACGTTCAGGTCACGCCCCCAGTAAGCGGGATTGCGCCGAAAGGTAATGCCGCGCGACGGGTCAAAGCGCTCGATCACATACGGGCCGCTCGCGACCGGGTCCTGGAAGGTCAGCTTGTCGAACGCGACATCCTTGCCGCCGTCCGGATCATCGGGCTTGCCGCTGCCCTTGCCCCACTTTGGCGAGAACACCGGCAGCCCACCGACGATGAGCGGCAACTCCTTGTTCCTGCGCTTGAAGTCGTAGCGGATGGTGCTCGCGTCCACCACCGTGACCTTGGCCACATCCGCGGTCATGCTGCGGTAGGCGGGGCTTGCCCCCTTGCCCATCAGCATGTCGTAGGAGTATTTGACGTCGGACGCGCGCACGCGATCGCCGTCGGAGAATCGTGCGCGCGGGTTGATGTGGAAGGTGACCGAGAGCTCGTCGGGGGCGACGGTCACGTCGTCCGCAAGCAGACCATAGCCGCTGGCGGTTTCGTCCCAGCTTGTAATGAGCAGGCTTTCAAAGACCAGCTGATTCAACCCCGGCGCCGACGTTCCCTTGATCGTGAACGGATTGAACTTGTCGAAGCTCGTGCGGCGGTCTGGGTTGCCGAGCAGCAGCATGCCGCCGATGGGCGCCTTCGGGTTCAGATAGCCGAAGTTCGAGAAACCGGCCGGATACTTGAGGTCACCATATTCGGCGTAGCCGTGTGCCGCCCAGGCGGGTGTCACGCAGATTGCCGCCAGCAGGCAGACCAGCGCCATGAATCGCTTGTGTGTCGCAACGCGCACGCTCATTGCGCCCCTAGCCCCCATTGTCCTTGCATGCGTTGATCCGATTGATCGCTGTCTGAAAAACTGTTTCAGACGATTCTAACGCCCTCACGCGGCAATCCCGCCAATTCCGGCCCCGGGGATCGTCCCGCATTGACAAGGCTGGCAGGGGTTGTGCGGCACTGCGCAAATGCGGAGCTGCCCCGTGCTTTCCGGTATGATCGCGCCCACCTAATTGCCTCGTGCCCCGGATACCGCCGCTGCGCAACCGCAGCGACGAGTGACCACAGCAACATACGGGCGCGACGTTGCCCCACATTTGTACGGAGAAACTATGGGATTCCTCGCTGGCAAGCGCATTCTGATTACCGGCCTTCTGTCCAATCGCTCGATCGCCTACGGCATCGCCAACGCCTGCAAGCGCGAAGGCGCGGAACTGGCGTTCACCTACGTCGGCGAACGCTTCAAAGACCGCATTACTGAATTCGCCACCGAGTTCGACAGCAAGCTGGTGTTTGATTGCGACGTCGGCAGCGATGAACAGATCGCCAAGGTGTTCGAAGATCTTGGCCAGCACTGGGGCCACTTCGATGGCCTGGTGCACTCGATCGGCTTTGCGCCGCGCGAAGCGATTGCCGGCAACTTCATCGAAGGCCTGTCGCGCGAGTCGTTCCGCATCGCGCACGACATCTCGGCATATAGCTTCCCGGCGCTGGCGAAGGCCGCGCTGCCGATGCTCTCGCCCACTGCTTCGCTGCTCGCCCTGACGTACCTGGGTGCCGAGCGGATCGTCCCGAACTACAACACGATGGGCCTGGCCAAGGCGTCGCTGGAAGCCGGCGTGCGCTACCTGGCCGGCGCGCTGGGGCCGAAGGGCATTCGTGCCAATGGTATCTCGGCTGGCCCGATCAAGACGCTCGCCGCCTCTGGTATCAAGGATTTCGGCAAGCTGCTGAAGTACATGGAAGACGTCGCCCCGCTGCGCCGTAACGTCACGATCGAAGAAGTCGGCAATGTGGCTGCGTTCCTGCTGTCGGACCTGGCAAGCGGCGTGACCGGTGAGATCACCTACGTCGACTGCGGCTTCAACGTGACCGCAGGCGTGCCGGAGAGCGTCGGCCAAGGCTGATGCATTGATGGGGGCAAGCGCCATCTTCGGATGGCGCCCGCATGTCAGGCCGCGACGCATACAAGGCCGCAGCAGACAAAGAAAAAGCCCGCATGGCGCAAACCATGCGGGCTTTTTGACGTGCATTGCAATGCGAGCCGTCACGTCAGCTCGACTCGCATCCGCCTGTTGTGTGCGCTTCCCGCGAGAAGCGCCAAACTGGCGGAGACGGAGGGATTCGAACCCTCGATCCAGGTTTTGGCCCGGATGCTCCCTTAGCAGGGGAGTGCCTTCGACCTCTCGGCCACGTCTCCCAAACTTGCGTTGCACGAAGGAGCCCGTGCAACGAAGCGCGTATTCTAGCCACTTCACCCCACCCGGTCAACGACAACTGCATGACACGCGGTGAGAATCTGTGGCCCCCGGGGGTCGCCACCCCGGCCATACAGTGCCAGTTCAGCCGATTACGCCTGATCCAGCTCGAACGCCTTGTGGAGGGCGCGAACGGCCAGCTCCATGTACTTCTCGTCGATCAGCACCGAGATCTTGATTTCCGAGGTGGAGATCATCTGGATGTTGATGCCCTCTTCCGACAACGTGCGGAACATCTTGCTGGCGATGCCCACGTGCGAGCGCATGCCCACGCCCACCACCGACACCTTCGACACCTTCGGGTCACCCGACACGCTGGCGGCACCGATATGCGCCTTCACGCTGTCGTTCAGGATCGCCAGGGCGCGCTGGTATTCGCCGCGCGGCACGGTGAAGGTGAAGTCCGTCTTGCCTTCCACCGACTGGTTCTGGATGATCATGTCGACGTCGATGTTGGCGTCGGCAACCGGACCCAGGATCTGATAAGCGATGCCGGGCTTGTCCGGCACACCGATCACGGTGATCTTGGCTTCGTCGCGGGCAAAGGCGATGCCGGAAATGGCGGCGGCTTCCATGTTCGAATCTTCCTCAAAAGTAATCAGCGTGCCCGAGTTCATCTCGACATCGAGCGGCATCAGCGGGTCGGTCAGCGACGACAGCACGCGCGTCTTCACGCGGTACTTGCCGGCAAACTCCACCGAGCGAATCTGCAGCACCTTCGAGCCAAGGCTGGCCATTTCCAGCATCTCTTCGAAGGTGATCTTGTCCAGGCGACGCGCGTCGTCCACCACGCGCGGATCGGTCGTATAAACGCCATCGACGTCGGTGTAGATCAGGCACTCCTCGGCTTCGAGCGCGGCGGCAACCGCCACGGCCGAGGTATCCGAGCCACCACGGCCCAGCGTGGTGATATGGCCTTCGCTGTCGATGCCCTGGAAGCCCGTGATGACCACCACACGACCGGCGTCGAGATCAGCGCGCACACGCTCGTCATCGATCGACTGGATGCGCGCCTTTGTGTAGGCCGAATCGGTCTTCACCGGCACTTGCCAGCCGGTGTAGCTGCGGGCATCGATGCCTTCGGCATGCAGAGCAATGGCCAGCAGACCCACACTCACCTGCTCGCCAGTCGAGGCAATCATGTCGAGTTCACGCGGGTCGGGTTGAGCCGAAATCTCTTTGGCCATACCCAGCAGGCGGTTGGTTTCGCCAGACATGGCCGACGGAACGACCACGATCTGGTGACCTGCACGGTGCCACTTGGCAACGCGCTTGGCGACATTCTTGATGCGTTCAACCGAACCCATCGAGGTGCCACCGTATTTGTGAACGATGAGAGCCATCTTGGAAAGATCAGGAGGAGGCGGAGCGGTGCAAAAGCTTTTGAAAATACAGCAATTTGCATCGATCGGCAAGCAATCCGCCGGTGACGATGCGTATCACGACGCACCCTCAAGGCCAGGACGCCACGTGATGCGCCAGCCAGTACCGCTATGCGTGGCCGCCTGGTTCATTCCCAGCCCCGCGGCAAACACTAGCATTTCGCCTGCATAGAGCAGTGGCAAACGCTGGCGCTCCCACGCAGGAATGCCGGCTTCCTGGTAAGCCTGCTTGAGCGCCCGCGACGGCCCGCCCGGGCGCAGCACGATGCGCTCGCCGCCGCGCCGGGGCGACAGGACCAGCGGCGCTTGCAAAGTTTGCATCGCAACGCCATCGCTCGCCACGGGCGCAAACAACAGCGCCCCGCCCCATGCGTCCACCGTCACACGCTGCTCGGCCGGATGCGCCGGCTCGAACAGCTGGGCCCCGATGGCGACCGCAGCCTGCCCGGGGCGATCGTTGGCGCCAGTGTCGATCCATGCAACGCCACGGTAGCGCCTGACCTGCCCAGTCGGCAATTCAATGCGCAGTGCACCGTCATCTCGTGCGTCAATCAGTTGCGTATGCAGATCCTCCAGGCGGCGACTCGACAGCGCGCGCATGCCCGCTTTGGTCAACCATGCACGCAGCACCGCACGCTGACGTGGCGCGGACAGCGCAATCAGCGCCGCTACATCCAGTCCATTCGCCGAAGCAATGCGCGTCAAATCCGCCTGAGCGATCTCGTCGATCAATGCGGCCGCATCCGCCAGATGTGCCGCGCTGCGCGACAGCGCCTCGCGATAGGCCGGGAAATGGTCCGCCATGCCTGCGAGCAGTGGACGCAATGCATTGCGTGCGTAGCGTGCGTCGGTGTTGGACGGGTCTTCGACCCAGCAGAGCGCGTGGGCGTGTGCGTACAGCTCGATCTCGCTGCGCGGTGCATCGACCCATGGACGCAGCAACGTGACTGCACCCGCCCGGGCCATCGGCATGGCGGCGAGGCCATCGAGGCCGGCGCCGCGCATCAATTGCAGCAGTACCGTCTCAGCCTGGTCATCCTGATGATGGGCCGTCAGCAGAATGGAGGCGCCTGTCTGCGCGCACAGCGCTTCGAGCGCAGCATACCGGGCTTCGCGCGCCGCTTCTTCAACGCCCTGCCCCGCATCAATCTCTACGTAGACGCGACGCGCATGAAACGCCACGCCGGCGGCTTGGGCCATACGTTGACAGGCACATTCCCACACATCGGCATCGGCCTGCAAGCCGTGGTGAATATGCAGGGCAACGAGCTGCACACGGGCGCCCGCATCCCGCCACGCAGCACACGCGTGCAGGAGCGCGGCGGAATCCCGCCCGCCCGACAGTGCAATCGCCACGGTCGGTGTTTCGATCTCGCCAGAAACAACAAAGGCCGCACACGCGGCAACGCGTTGTGCGACCTTGTTGACGAGATCAGCCGACGAATCAGCGACCTTCGGTTTCCTTGAACTTGCCATAAGCCATCAGGCGCTCGTGACGGCGCGCCTGGAGTTCCGACGTCTTCATGCCCTGGAACTGGCGCAGCGATTCGGCCAGCGCGCGCTTGAGCATCGTCGCCATGCTCTTCGGATCACGGTGTGCGCCGCCCAGCGGCTCGTTGACGATCTTGTCGATCAGGCCGAGCGCCTTCAGGCGATGCGCGGTCAGGCCCAGTGCCTCAGCGGCTTCCGGCGCCTTCTCTGCGGTCTTCCACAGGATCGACGCGCAGCCTTCCGGCGAGATCACGGCGTAGGTGGCGAACTGCAGCATGATCACCGAGTCGCCCATGGCAATGGCCAGTGCGCCGCCCGAACCGCCTTCACCGATGATGGTGGCGATCAGAGGCACCTTCAGGCCAGCCATCACAAACAGGTTGTGCCCGATGGCTTCGGATTGGCCACGCTCTTCCGCATCAATGCCCGGGAATGCGCCCGGTGTATCGACAAACGTGAAGATCGGCAGGCCAAACTTGTCCGCCAGCTCCATCAGCCGCTTGGCCTTGCGGTAGCCCTCGGGCTTGGACATGCCGAAGTTGCGCAGCGCGCGTTCCTTCGTGTCGCGGCCCTTCTGGTGACCGATCACCATGCAAGCTTGGCCGTTGAAGCGCGCCAGACCGCCCACGATCGACAGGTCGTCGGCGAAGGTGCGATCGCCGTGCAGTTCGTGGAAGTCGGTAAAGATCTCGCGGACGTAATCGAGCGTATATGGACGCTGCGGGTGCCGGGCGATCTGCGCGACCTGCCAAGGCGTCAGGTTGGCGTACAGATCTTTGGTGAGCTGCTGGCTCTTGGAAGCCAGGCGGGAAATTTCTTCAGAAATGTCGACAGCGGAATCGTCTTGTACGAAGCGAAGTTCTTCGATCTTCGCCTCAAGTTCTGCGATCGGCTGCTCGAACTCCAGGAAGGTTGTTTTCATGGATCTTCTGAAAGGCTCTTGAAGGCGCGCATTCTACCGGATTTTGACCGTCCGGCGACGCGCTCCGTTTCATCGAAATGAACAGATCAATAGGTGGTCGCCGTGTCTAGGCTGCGCCACATATACCAAGTGGCCACGGTGCGCCATGGCTCCCAGTTGGCGGCTACTTCCCGCGCCTCGCTGCGAGTGACGGGTTCGCCACTGAAATAATTCTGGGAAATCGCGTTGATGAGGCCGATATCGTCCAGCGGCAGCACGTTCGGGCGCATCAGATTGAACATCAGGAACATCTCTGCTGTCCATCTGCCGATGCCGCGGATTTGCGTCAACTCGGCGATCACGTCTTCGTCTTCCATCTCGGCCCACTTGGCGACGTGCACGGTGCCGTTGCGAAAGTGATCGGCCAGATCAAGGATGTACTCGGCCTTGCGTTTGGACAGGCCGCAACCCGCCAGCTTCTCCTGGCCCGCACGCAGGAACTGGGCGGGCACGAGCTTGGGGCACACACCCACGACGCGTTCCCACACCGACTGCGCAGCCTTCACGGAAATCTGTTGCCCGACAATCGAGCGCGCCAGCGTGACGAACGGATCGCCGCGCGAAGCCAAGTGCGCCGGGCCACACGTCGGAATGATCTTGCGCAGGATACGGTCGCGCTTCATCAGGTCTGCGCAAGCTTCTTGCCAGTACTCGGGCGGCCCCGAGAGCACCACTTCCGCGGGCACAGGCAGCGTCTCGCTGGCGGCAAGTGCTTCGGGCAGTGGCACCTTGCTCGCAGGCACGCGTTTGGCCGGGGCCTTGGCGGCCTTGATCGGTGCGCTCTTGGCGACGGCCGTCTTGCTCGCCACGCCGTCGACTTTTCTGGCGACTGCTTTCTTGGCAGCCGACACCGTCACCGCCGGCGCTTTCTTGGCAGCGGTGCTGCGTCCTACGTTGGCTTTCTTGGCCACCGCGCTCATGCGCGTCTCCACTCGGTCAGGCCACCCGGTTTGTCTTCCAGGACAATGCCGGCGGCCAGCAGATCGGCACGGATGGCATCAGCGCGGGCAAAATCGCGGGCGGCCTTGGCGGCGCGGCGCTCTTCGATACGCGCTTCCACTTCTGCCGCGTCCACACCATCGGCCGACACACCGCCCTGCAGGAACGCATGCGGATCGCGGCCGAGCAGGCCGATCACGCCGGCCAGCGCAGCCAGTTGGCTGGCCAATTCGGGCGAGCGCGTTTTGTTCACTTCGCTCGCGAGTTCAAACAGCACCGACACGGCGACCGGCGTATTGAAGTCGTCGTTCATCGCTTCGAGGAAGCGCTTGCCATGCGACTCGCTCCAGTCGGGTTTTGCACCCACCGCCGCCGGCACATCCTTGAGCGCGGTGTACAGGCGCGTGAGCGCATGGCGCGCGTCGTCGAGGTGGGCGTCGCTGTAATTCAGGTCACTGCGATAGTGCGAGCGCAGGATGAAGAAACGCACGACTTCCGCGTCGTACACTTTCAGCACGTCACGGATGGTGAAGAAGTTGCCGAGCGATTTCGACATCTTCTCGTCATTCACACGGACGAAGCCGTTGTGCATCCACATGTTGACGAACGTCTTGCCGGTCGCCCCTTCGGACTGCGCAATTTCATTCTCGTGATGCGGGAACTGCAGATCGGCGCCGCCGCCGTGCAGATCGAAATGCTCGCCCAGCAGCTCGCAGCTCATCGCCGAGCATTCGATATGCCAGCCCGGACGGCCCTCGCCCCACGGCGACGCCCAGCGCGATTCAGCCGGTTCGTCGGCCTTGGCGGATTTCCACAGCACGAAGTCGAGCGGGTCCTGCTTGGCATCATTGGCCGCCACGCGCTCGCCGGCGCGCAGGTCTTCGAGCGACTTGCCGGACAGCTTGCCGTAACCGGGGAATTTGCGCACCGCGTAGTTCACATCGCCGTCGGTCGCCTGATAGGCGAGGCCGTTCGTCTGCAGCCTGCCGATCATGCTCAGCATCTGCGGCACGTATTCGGTGGCGCGGGGTTCGTGGTCCGGGCGCTGCACGCCAAGCGCATCGGCGTCTTCGTGCATGGCAGCGATGAAGCGGCCCGTCAGCGCACTCATCGTCTCGCCGTTCTCGACCGCACGCTTGATGATCTTGTCGTCGATGTCGGTGATGTTGCGCACGTAGGTGACGTCGTAACCGGCCGCGCGCAGCCAACGCTGCACCATGTCGAACACCACCATGACCCGCGCATGCCCGACGTGACAGTAGTCGTACACCGTCATGCCACACACGTACATGCGCACGCGGCCGGGCTCGATGGGGACGAACGTCTGTTTCTCACGCGCGAGCGTGTTGTAGATCTTGAGTGATTCCATGAAGCGGTGTCGGGAGACTCAGCGCGCCGCGCATGCGAGGTACAACGTTGCGGGCGGACCAAATTGGAGGCAATCGGCGCCGGCACGGCGCCTGCAAAACTAGCGGCATATCTTACCGGAACTGCGCTGACAGGGCGGCCTGCCAGTGCGTGAGGCATGCTCCCCGTCAAGAACCTTTCCTGGCGCGCACGGCCGCTGCTGCGCACAAAGACGGTTTGTTAGAATGCGGCGGAGTATAACGGAACCGATTCTCATGAACAGACTGCTGCGTCAGACCGCTGCAACCCTGGCTTGCCTGCTTGCCATGTCGGCGGCACCGGCCTTCGCCCAGACCGCCGGCTTTGCCTTGCCGGCCGATTTGATGCCCAGCACGCAGCAAGCGCCGCAGGTCGCGCGCCAGAAGCGCATCGACGACGCGTTGACCAAGAAGCAATACGCCGAGGCGCTGACAGAGCTGGACAAGGACGTCGCCTCCCAGCCGCGCAACGCGCAGGCACGCTTCCAGCGCGGTGTTGCACTTGCCGGCCTGGGCCGCGCGGACGACGCCATCGTGGCCTTCAGCCAGATGACACAGGATTTCCCGGAACTGCCCGAGCCATACATCAACCTGGCTGCGTTGTATGCCGAGCGCGGTGAGCTGCTCCGTGCCCGCGACAGCCTGATCATGGCGAACCGCGTGGCACCGGAAAATGCGCTGGCGCAATCCAATCTTGGCGATGTCTACGTCCGCCTGGCCGCGCAGTCGTACCAGAGCGCGATCAAGCTGAACCCCAAGAACGCCACCGCCCGGGCACGTCTGGATGCCCTGCCCGACCTGCCGGGCGTGCACCCTGCCACCAAACCTGTCACGACCACGCTGCCTGCAGCCAGCGGTGTGACTGCCAAGCCGGCGAAGCGTCAATAAGAAGACGCGGCCCGATCCTGCTTTCCCACCCACAAGCTCTCTCTTCCTGACCATGCTCCGTATTCGCTCCCTCTTTGCCGGGCTCGTGTGTGCACTGGCCGTAACCGCCACCGCAGCCACGGCAGCCACCGCGTCCGCGCCGCGCATCCAGTTCAAGACATCGATGGGTAACTTCACCGTTGAGGTGTATCCGGACAAGGCGCCCAAGACGGTCGCCAACTTCCTGCAGTACGTGAAGGACGGCTTCTACAAGGGCACGATTTTCCACCGCGTGATGGACGGCTTCATGATCCAGGGCGGCGGCTTCACGCCCGACATGAAACAGAAGGACACGCGCCCCCCGGTCGAGATCGAATCGAAGAACGGCCTGAAGAACGACAAGTACACGATCGCCATGGCACGCACCATGGACCCGAACTCCGCCACGGCGCAGTTCTATGTGAACGTGGTCGACAACAACATGCTGAACTACCCTGGTCAGGACGGTTACGGCTATACCGTCTTCGGCAAGGTGGTTGACGGCACTGACACCATCGACAAGATCAAGGCGGTGGAAACCACCACCAAGTTCCCGCACCAGAACGTGCCCGTGAAGCCGATCGTGATTGAATCGGCCACCGTCGTCTCCAAGTAACGCATTTTTGCCCCACCCAAGGAATTCACCATGACCCAAGTCAAGCTGCACACCAACCACGGCGACATCACCCTGGCCCTGGACGCTGAGAAGGCACCCAAGTCGGTTGCCAACTTCGTCGCCTATGTGAAGGATGGCCACTACAACGGCACGGTGTTCCACCGCGTCATCAAGGGCTTCATGATCCAGGGCGGCGGATTCGAGCCGGGCGAGAAGATGAGCCAGAAGCCCACCAAGGCGCCGATCGACAACGAAGCCAACAACGGACTGAAGAACGAGCGCGGCACCATTGCCATGGCTCGCACCAACGACCCGCACTCGGCCACGGCGCAGTTCTTCATCAACACGGTCGACAACGACTTCCTGAACCACACCTCGCCGACGCCGCAAGGCTGGGGCTACGCCGTGTTCGGCAAAGTGACCGAAGGCATGGATGTGGTCGACAAAATCCGCTCGGTGCGCACGGGCAACCGCGGCTTCCACCAGGACGTGCCGATGGAAGACGTGATCATCGAAAGCGCCGAAGTGATCGAATGATCGACGCAGCGCACGCCGCACAGGCCTCCGCGCTGAAGACACCGGTCCGGGTTTCCGGGCCGGTGTTTTTTATTTCGGATCTGCACCTCACGGCCAGCATGCCGGCCACCGCCGCTGCGTTCGAGCGCTTCCTGCGCACGCGCGCCCGCGAGGCACGCACGCTCGTCATCCTGGGTGACTTCTTCGAATACTGGGTCGGCGATGAAGAGTTGGCTGATCCGTTCCACCAGCACATCGCCAGCCTGCTCGCTGACGTGGCAGCGGGCGACACGCGCGTGCTGTTCATGCACGGCAATCGCGACTTCCTGCTCGGCAAGCGTTTCTTGAATGCCGCACACGCTACGCTGCTACCTGATCCCACCGTGCTGGAAGCGGATGATGGCCAGCGCATCGTGCTTGCCCACGGCGACGCCCTCTGCACGCGCGACACGGCCTACATGCGCTTTCGCCACTGGACGCGCAAGCGCTGGGTGCAGCGGATATTCCTGACGATGCCGCTGCGCTGGCGGCTGAAGATCGCGCAGAAGATGCGCGCAGAAAGCGAAGCTGGCCGCGCCATGTCCGCCAATGTTGCCGGCGAACCCCGCGCCGCTGCGATGATGGGCGACGTCGCACCCGAAGCGGTGGACGCGCTGCTCAAGGCCTCAAAGACATCCACGCTGATCCACGGCCACACGCACCGCCCGCAGCTGCATCACGAGCCTGGCGGTGAACGCTGGGTTCTTTCCGACTGGGATTTCGACCAGGCACAGCCGCGCGGCAGTTTCCTCAAACTGCAGGACGGCGCGCTGACGGTCGAGCAAGTGACGGCCTGACCTGCTGTCACGCGCCCGCCGCTTACTTGAGCATCCGCTTCAGTTGGCTTGCGTCGAAGGGATCGTTCGGCGAGTTTTCCAAGTGCGCGCCCAGGCGATCCAACGCGGACAGAATCGACTCGATGCGCTCCTGCTGAAGCTCGCTGTGGTCGATCAGCCGCTTGAGCGCCAACGACACCGGATCGTCCGCATCCGGCGTAATGCCATAAGCGGAAAACTCCTGCTTGAGCGCAGACCGGGCCTCGGTAGCGACATCGCGTTCGATGATGCGCGCCGGAATGCCAACCGCCGTAGCACCCGGCGGTACCGGCTTGAGCACGACCGCGTTGGAGCCAACGCGCGCTCCATCCCCGATGACAAAGCCGCCAAGCACCTTGGCGCCCGCGCTCACCACCACGCCCTTGCCGAGCGTCGGATGCCGCTTGGCGCCCTTGTAGAGCGATGTGCCGCCCAGCGTGACGCCCTGGTAGATCGTGCAGTCGTCACCGATTTCAGCGGTCTCGCCAATCACGACGCCCATGCCGTGGTCGATGAACACGCGCCGGCCAACAGTCGCGCCGGGGTGGATCTCGATGCCGGTGAGAAAGCGCCCGAGGTGCGAGAACCACCGCCCTAGCCACCGGAAGCCGCCGTGCCAACACGCATGCGCGACCCGATGGACGATGATGGCGTGCAGACCTGGGTAGCAGGTCAGCACTTCCCAGCGGCTGCGCGCGGCCGGGTCTCGCTCCATGATGGCGCCGATATCTTCGCGAATGCGTGTGAACATCTTGAGGTGTGTGGATCGTTATATCTATATACGCGATGCGCTGAGGGCAGTGTAAGGCATTGCCTTACCGCGCTGCGGCAAGGGTTTTAGCCCGACATGCGGGGGATGCCGCCCTGTTTGATCAACAACGGGCGGCTTTCCGGGCGGTCAGCGACAGTCGTCGGCTGCGCCGGTGGGTGGCGTAGTGTCTGTGGCGCGGCGGCCCAGCATGTGCTTGGCAATCCCGCGCAGGATGTTGACCTCTTCGGTCTCCAGCTGCGTGCGGGCGAACAGACGCCGCAGGCGCGGCATCAGCTTTTTCGGCTGGGCCGGGTCGAGAAAACCGATCTCGACCAAGCCCTGCTCCAGATGTTCGAACATTCCGTCGATCTGCTCGGCGGTGGCCGGCTCGCCGACAAAGCCGACGCCATCCATGCGCGTGTCGCTCGTGCCGGTGCCGGCCAGCAGCGCCATGCGCACTTCGTACGCAATCAACTGCACTGCCTGCGAGAGGTTCAGCGAGGCATACGCCGGATTGGCGGGAATGTGCGTGACGACGTGGCAGCGCTCCACCACCTCGTTGGGCAAACCGAATCGCTCGTTGCCGAAGACCAAAGCAACGGTGGTGTCCGGCGCGGCCAGCAGGGCGGCCACTTCTTCTGCTGCGGCACGCGGCCCAATACGGCGCGGTCCGAACTCGCGCGGGCGGGCGGTGAGCGCGATGGTGAGCGAGGCACCGGCCAACGCCTCGCCAATGTCGTCGACGACGCGGGCGGCGGCCAGCACGTCATCGGCGCCACTTGCCATGGCAACGGCATCGGCGTGGCGCTTTGCGTTGGCCTCGCGCGGGCGGACGAGCACGAAGCTACCGGGCTCGCCAAACCCCATGGTCTTGAGCGCACGTGCCGTGGAGCCGACATTGCCCGGGTGGCTGGTCTCAACCAGCACGAAACGGCACCGCGCCGCGCGCTGGCGCAGCGTTTCCGGGTCGGCGGGGGTGGTGTTTGGGGTGCTCATTGGCGCAATTCGCGGGGCGCCGGAGGCGGGGTTCATATACAATACGGCCACTCTTTTGACGGCGGGCAGGATCGCGAGATTGGCCCGCCGCTCGTTCTTCTACAATTCGTTGTGTTGTTTCGCCTGCGGCCGCTTCCGAAAAATCGGCGCGCCAGGCGCGGAGATCCCACATGCATCCGATGCTCAATATCGCCGTCCGGGCTGCTCGCAAGGCCGGCACCGTCATCAACCGCGCGTCCTTCGACGTCGATAGCCTGCGCACCGAGCGCAAACAACACAACGATTTCGTCACCGAAGTCGACCGCGCAGCTGAAGCGGCGATCATCGAAGTCATCAAGACTGCCTACCCCGATCACGCGATTCTAGCGGAAGAGTCCGGCCAGTCCTGGGCCGACGGCGAAACCGCCAGCGAAAACGTCTGGGTGATCGACCCGCTCGACGGCACGACCAACTTCATCCACGGCTTTCCGCAATATGGCGTGTCGATCGCGCTGATGCAGCGTGGCGTCGTCACGCAGGCCGTGGTGTACGACCCGACGCGCGACGAACTTTTCACCGCCTCCAAGGGCGCCGGCGCATTTCTTAACAACCGCCGCATCCGCGTCACGCGCCGCGACAAACTGGCCGACTGCCTGATCGGCACCGGCTTCCCCTACCGCGACCTGGAAGGCCTGTACGACTACACCCGCCTGTTTGCGACCATGACGGAAAACTGCGCCGGCCTGCGTCGCCCCGGCGCCGCCGCGCTGGACCTCGCCTACGTCGCGTGCGGCCGCCTTGACGGATTCTTCGAGCAAGGGCTCAGCAAGTGGGACATGGCCGCCGGCTCGCTGCTCGTGACGGAATCGGGCGGTCTGGTGGGCAACTACACCGGCGAATCGGGCTACCTCGACCAGGGTGAAGTCCTGGCCGGCAACCCGAAGGCCTTTGTGCAGATGATCAAGATCACCTCGCCGTTCTCGCGGTCGAAGGCTGAGGCTTGATTGCGCGCTGCTCGCCGGTAGCCAGCCAGTAGCCGCCAACAAAAAGCCCGCTTTATGCGGGCTTTTTTTCACTTCTCGGAGCTTACTTCTTCGCAACCGGCGGCTCGTTGGGCGCGAAGCTCAACGACGGCAGTTCGGCCTGCGCCTTTTCCAGTGTTTCAAGCTCCGGCACCACGCGGCCGACAATCAGACCCAACGACGGCGACGTGCGCACGTACTTTGTCTCGCCGGCGTCCAGCGCGAAAGTCAGCGTCTTCTCGGTCTCGGTGGCCGTTGACACGACATACTTGCCGGCCGGACGGTCAACGAAGAAGAAGCCGCCCGGTTTGGATTGACCAACCACTTCGCTGTTCAGCTTGATGTCCGGCTGCAGCGCCGCGCCAATCAGCGACGACGAGCGGAAGAAGTACACGCGCCCTTGATCCTGCTTGAGCGTCGGAATCGACGAAGCCATTTCGGAATACTTCACGCCCGACGCGCAACCCGCCATCAGAACCGTGACACCGATGGCCGAAGCCAATGCGCGCAAAACCCCCTTCATTGTGATTCTCCTGTTGTGACGGATACAGCGGTAGAAAGCGGGGAGTACGCCTGCTCGCCTGGCAGGTAAAACCCGACCAGGCGTTGACCGGCGATCACCAGATAGGCCTCGTGGACCTGGCGGCCTTCAATCGTGAAGATCGTGCCGACCGGGCGATAGACAGCGCCTTGCGACAGCGTACCCACGCGCTGCCAGTTGGAGCCGGCCGCAAGCGTGCGCGTATAGCCAGTTTCCAGGCGTATCTCCGTTGAAGATTTCAACTGAATGCGCGACGGGCCTGTCGCGTTGTCGCTGGCCAGCGTGGCTGGTGCGGTGGACACCATCGGCGCGCACGCGCCCAGGCAAGCCACGGCAATGCACGCCACAGCCCAATGCAGCATTGGCTTCTGCACAACTCCCTCCAGAATCTTTTTTATCGGTACCGAGGCGGCACTCTGTGGAGAACGATCTCAATGAGATGACGCGAGACTGACACCCCTCGAATCGGGTTTTTCGTGGGGAGTGCAATGCACGTTACTAACAACCGATATAAGCGACGCTTAGCCGGCGTGTTCGGTAGCAGGTTCGCTACCGGCGGCGCGGACCACCCCATCGGCGAGCGTGTCGAGCAACCTGCCAATGCCCCGAAACAATCCCCCGCAAGCCGAACGGGTTTTGCGCGCCTCGCCCCTCATTCACAATGAGTCTCGCCCTCAACGCCATCGACTGCCATGAAAAACGCCCTCGCCCTGCGCCATGTTCCGTTCGAGCACCTCGGCATACTGCAGCCGCTGCTGGAAGCGAGGGGCTACACGGTGCGCACCGTGGACGTAGGCGTGGAGCCGGTGCCGGCCGACGACGTGGTGGATGCGGATCTGCTGATCGTGCTGGGCGGACCAATCGGCGCGTATGACGATGCAACGTATCCGTTCGTGCGCGATGAAGCGGCCGCCATTGCGCAGCGGCTGGCCGCACGCAAGCCGCTGCTTGGCATCTGCCTGGGCGCCCAGCTGATCGCTCGCGCGCTCGGTGCGGCGGTCAAGCCGATGGGCGTGAAGGAAATCGGCTTTGCACCCATCACGCTCACGGCCGCAGGCGCAGGCTCACCGCTCGCGCCGCTGGCCGACGGCACGCCGGTGCTGCACTGGCATGGCGACCAGTACGACTTACCGCCCGGCGCGCAATGGCTGGCATTCACTGAAATCTGCGCCGAGCAGGCTTTCGCCATTGGCAACCACGCACTGGGGTTGCAATTCCATCTGGAGGCCGACCTGGACGAGCTTGAAGCCTGGCTGATCGGGCATGCGGCGGAACTCGGCGCAGCGGGCATCGACCCACGTGCGTTGCGCGCGCAGGTGCCGGCGGTTGCGGAACGCCTGTCGCAATGCGCGCGCGAGGTCTTCTCCGTCTGGCTGGATCGCGCGGAGGCCGCATGACGCTGCCGGGTCCCGTCCGCATCGATACCGTCCTCACCGGGCGCGCTGTCGACTACACCCGCCCAGGCTCGCGCAGCGCCATCGACAAGCGCCCCGTGCACGATGCGGTGGAGGTGGGCATCAACGGCATCGTCGGTGATGAGCAAGGCGATTTGCGTGTGCATGGCGGCCCCGACAAAGCAATCCATCACTACCCGTTCGACCACTACGCGGGCTGGCAGGCGGATATCGGCGCGCATCCCATGCTCGCACAGCCCGGCGCGTTTGGCGAGAACCTGAGCACGACGGGCATCACCGAAGCCGACATCTGCGTAGGTGACCGCCTGCGTGCGGGCAGCGTGGTGCTGGAAGTGTCGCAACTCCGTCAGCCGTGCTGGAAGCTCAACGACCGATTCAACACGCGCGACATGGCGCGCCGCGTGCAGCACACGGGCCGCACGGGCTGGTATTACCGGGTATTGGAAGGTGGCACGGTGCGCGCGGGCGATACGCTCGAATGGTTCGAGCGCCCATGGCCGCATTGGCCGCTGGCGCGTGTACTCGATGTGCTTTACCGCAACATGCTCGATCGTGCGGCGCTGGCCGAGATGCTGACGCTGCCGCTCACGCCGTCATGGCGCAAGCTGGTGGAAGGCCGCCTCGCACGTGGCGAGGTGGAAAGCTGGGCCAGACGCATCGATGGCCCAGCGCTCGAAGCCTGAGTTCTCAACCGTTTAGAACGTTTCCCAATCCGCGTCGGAACTGCCACCGGCTACG
The DNA here is from genome assembly GCF_002256165.1 of Ralstonia sp. PBBBR1. Classification (NCBI taxonomy): domain Bacteria; kingdom Pseudomonadati; phylum Pseudomonadota; class Betaproteobacteria; order Burkholderiales; family Burkholderiaceae; genus Ralstonia; species Ralstonia sp. PBBBR1. Next base: position 598,347 of record NZ_NKIL01000002.1, read on the forward strand.
GCCAGAGGTTGCTGTTGCTTCCGGGCGGCAGCGGCAGGTGCGACCGGCACCGAAGCCACCGGCTGAACTGCGATCTTCGGTTCGCGCTTGCGCAGCGCCGCCCGTGCCGGCTTGGCCGCGCTGACCGGCTGTGCAGCGGCCTTGGCCACCGGCTTGGAAACCTTCTCGGGCTTGCGCACAGCCATCGCGGCGTTCTCTGCCCCATCCAGCCGGAACTGCGACACGACCTGCGTGAGGTTCTGCGCCTGCTCTTCCAGCGATTGCGCGGCGGCGGCCGCCTGTTCGACCAGCGCGGCGTTCTGCTGCGTCACCTGCTCCATTTCCGTCACGGCCTGGCCGATCTGCAGGATGCCCTGCGTCTGCTCGACCGATGCGGAGGCAATGTCTTCAACGATGTTGGCGACGCGGCGCACGGCCTCCACGGTCTCGGTGATAGTCTCGCCGGCCTGCGCCACCTGCGTGTGGCCCGCTTGCACGCGCGACACCGAATCGTCGATCAACGTCTTGATTTCCTTGGCCGCAGCAGCACTGCGTTGAGCCAGCGCGCGCACTTCGCCTGCCACCACGGCAAAGCCGCGGCCCTGCTCGCCGGCGCGGGCAGCTTCCACGGCAGCGTTGAGCGCCAGGATGTTGGTCTGGAACGCAATGCCGTCAATCACGCCGATGATGTCGGCCATCTTGCGCGAGCCCGCGCTGATGTCGTCCATGGTGGCCACCACGCCACGCACTACATCGCCGCCACGCGAAGCCAGGTCTGCCGCATTCGACGCCAGCGCGCTGGCCTGGCGGGCGTTCTCGGAGTTGTTGGTGACGGTGGAGGTCATCTGCTCCATGCTGGCAGCCGTCTTCTCGAGCGAGGCGGATTGCTGCTCGGTACGCGAAGACAGATCGAGGTTGCCGCTGGCGATTTCGTGCGCGCCGGTGTTGACCGAATCCGAGCTGTTACGCACCTGGCGAACGGTGTTCACCAGGCTTTCGCGCATGCGACCCACGGCAGCCAGCAGGCGGCCCAGTTCATTGCGGCCACCCGTTTTGACATGCACGGCCAAATCGCCTTCAGCCACGCGACTCAGCACGGTCACAGCTTCGTTGAGCGGCGTGATCACGAAGGCCTTGAGCCCGTAGAACACCGCCACGATCAACGCGAGCGCCATGGCAATACCGAGCGCCACGAACTTGAGGATCGTTTCGTAGCGCGCGCGGCCGCTGTCGGCCTCGTCCTTGGCCAGCTTCTTGACGAGCTGCTGGAAATTCTCGATTTGCACCGACCACGCTGCACCGGTATCAGTCACGTCCTTGTAGTTGATCGGGGCATAGGCTGAGGCATCACCTGCGCGCAAGGCCGCCATGCCACGCTGCACGGCTTCGATGTGCGTCTGTGCGGCCTGCACGATCGCCTGGCGCAGCGACTCGTCCACACCTTCGATGGGCGGCGCATTCTTGAAGGCTTCGACCTGTTCGATGGACTTCTTCAGGCCCTTCTCCGAGCTGGCAAGCGCTGTCGTCTTGGCAGCGTCATCCATGTTCTCGCGAAGGACGCTGTACAGGCGCGACATGCCGGTGCGCGCGCGCTGCATGTCCTTGTACGCGTCGTTCAACAGCATGCTGCGGTCGGAAATCTGATGCACGCGCTCGGTGGCCGCGTTGGTGGTGCGCAAGGCCAGCACACCCACCGCCGCGCCGACCACGATCATCAGTGCAAAGGTGATCAGAATCGCCAGCAGGCCAGCGCGCACGCTGGTGTTCTTCAAAATGCGGTCCATCTTGTCTCCGGGGTCCCGGCAGGCAAACCCATGCTTGCGGTGTGCGGGGTCAACGAGGTGAAGGTCAATCGTGGGTCAGAACGTTTCCCAGTCAGCGTTGTCTCCAGCGGCAACCAGAGGCTTCGCCTTGGCCAGGCTCGCGGGTATCGCTGCCGGTGCAGCCAGGCTCTTTTCGGTTCGCTCGACCGGCTTGGCAGCAGCCTTTCGCAACACAGGCGGCTTGCGCGACGTCAGCTTGGGCTTGGCAGCTTCGGTGCTCGGCCTGGCGGCCCCGCGCCGCGGCGCTTCGTCCGTGGGTGATGCCGGTGCCATCGGCGTTGCGAGTGCCACGGGCTTGACCGGCGCAACAGCCGGCTCAACCCGCGCCACCATGGCCGGCGCACGCAGCGCATGCGCATCGAGGCGGAACTGCGCCACCACCTGCGTCAGGCTCACGGCCTGCTCTTCCAGCGATTGCGCAGCAGCAGCGGCCTGCTCCACCAGCGCAGCGTTCTGCTGCGTGGCGTCGTCAAGCTGCGTGACGGCGTGGCTCACTTCTTCAATACCCGAGCGCTGTTCCTGGCTGGCCGACGAAATCTCGCCAACGATGTCGGTCACGCGCTTCACGCTCGCGACGATCTCCCGCATGGTCGTGCCGGCTTCTTCCACCAGCGCGCTGCCTGCATCCACGTTGACGACGGAATCATCGATCAGCGCCTTGATCTCTTTGGCGGCAGCCGCGCTGCGTTGCGCAAGGCTGCGCACCTCACCGGCCACCACAGCGAAACCACGGCCCTGTTCCCCCGCACGCGCGGCTTCGACTGCCGCATTGAGTGCAAGGATGTTCGTCTGGAACGCAATGCCATCAATCACGCCGATGATGTCGACGATCTTGCGTGACGACGCGTTGATTGAGCCCATGGTTTCCACCACGCGCGTCACCACGTCGCCGCCGCGCACGGCCACATCCGAGGCGGACGCGGCCAACTGGTTGGCCTGCTGGGCGTTGTCGGCGTTCTGCTGCACGGTCGACATCAGCTGCTCCATGGCCGAAGCCGTTTCTTCCAGCGAGCTGGCCTGCTGCTCGGTGCGCGACGACAGATCCAGGTTGCCGCTGGCGATTTCGCGCGTGGCGGTGCCGATGGTCTCCGACGCGCCCTTGATGCGGCCGATGGTGTCCACCAGCGCGCCGCGCATGCGGCTCATGGCGTAGAGCAGGCTGTTGTTGTCGTCGGCGCGGGTGGCAATCTCCAGCGTCAGGTCACCGCCGGCAATGCGGTTGGCCACATCAGCCGCGTAGGCGGGGTCGCCGCCCAGCGTGCGCTGCAGGCTGCGGTTCGCGACGCCGCCCAGCAGCAACAGCAAACCGCCGACCAATACCAGCAGCCCGCCGGTCTGGTACAGCGAAGTCATGAACGCGGCATTGATGTCGTCCATGTAGACGCCGGTCGAGAAGACCCAGTCCCACGGCTCATAGCGCATCGCGAAAGCCGTCTTGGGCACCGGCTCCGAGCCGCCGACTTTCGGCCACACATAGCTGGTGAATCCGCCCTTCGGATCTTTGGCCGCGTTGGACAAGCCCACGTAGACGGCATTGCCCTGTGCGTCCTTGAAGCCGGATTGGTCCTTGCCGATGAACTCGGGCTTGATCGGGTGCATCACCACCACGTTGTTGGAGCTGGTGATGGTGAAGTAGCCGTCCTTGTCGTAGCGCAGCGCCTTGAAGCGGTCGAGCGCCTCTTTCTGCGCGGCGTCTTTGCTCAACGTGCCGTTCTTGGTCAGGTCGTCATATTGCTTGACCAGGTTCACGGCCATGGTCGTCACGCTGACGAGGTTGTTCTTGCGCTCCTCGACGCGGATTTCGCGCGCCTGATACGCGTTGAATACCGAGATCAAGGTCAGCGCGACAAGGCTGATGATCAGCGGCAGCCAAAGCTTTTGGCGAAAGCTGAGCTTACTCATTCCAGAGTCTCCGGATGCGGAACCGCGAGGCGCCATTTGCGCAAACGCGTTCCCACTATGGTTTTAGGGGTCCGAATGGTCTATCGGCAGGCTGGCCGCCAACCTTGAGGGGGCGTCCCGCGCCAAGCGCCGCCGCACTGCATTTGCGCCCGTCCAGGGCAAGGCGCCCCGCACGCGACCTTTGCAAATTACGCCACATTAGGCAGAATTCTTTTGATTTGGAATTGACAATCGTCGATGAAAACCACGCTCGAAGAACTGCTCGCCTTCCGCACCGTCGTCGATACGGGCTCCGTCACGGCGGCGGCTGAGCAGCTCGGCCAGACGGTGTCGGGCGTGAGCCGCGCGTTGCGCCGCCTGGAAGAGAAGCTGGACACCACCCTGCTCTCGCGCACCACGCGGCGGCTGTCGCTCACCGACGAGGGCGCGACGTTTCTGGCGCAGGCGCGCAGCATCCTCGCCGCCGTCGACGAGGCCGAGGAGCAGATCGCCCTGCGCCGCCAGCAGCCTGCCGGCCGCCTGCGTGTCAACGCTGCCATGCCGTTCATGCTGCATGTGGTGGCGCCGCTGGTGCCGGACTTCCGCGCACGGTATCCGCAGATCGAGCTGGAGCTGAACACCAACGACCTGATCATCGATTTGCTGGAAGAAGACACCGACGTGGCGATCCGCATCGGCACGCTGCGCGATTCCACCCTGCGTGCGCGCCTGCTTGGCACGCGGCGGCTGCGCGTGCTGGCGAGCCCTGCCTATCTGAAAGCGCACGGGCGGCCCCGCCACGTGGATGAGCTGCAGAAGCACGCCCTGCTCGGTTTCGTGCAGCCGGAATCGCTAAACCAATGGCCCCTGCGCGGCCCGTACGGCGATCGCCTGCGCATCGAGCCCACGCTCAAGGCCTCCAGCGGAGAAACCCTGCGCCAGCTCGCGCTGCAAGGCGCGGGCATCGTCTGCCTGGCTGATTTCATGACCGCTGAAGACCGCCGCGCGGGCGATCTCGTGCAGGTGCTGCAGGACGCCACGGTGGAGGTGCTGCAGCCGATTCACGCGGTGTACTACCGCAACACGCAGTTGGCTTCGCGGATTGCGTGCTTTCTCGATTTTCTCGAAGCCCGGCTCGCCGACGATAAGCAGTGAAGCAGCATCGCTGGTATGCAACAATTGCGCGATTCAACACCTTCCGCGCGCGGCCTGATCGGATCACATCCGGCCGCGCGCTGCGCTTTAGTACTCATGGCTGAACACTCCGCTCCGGTTCTGGAGATCGACCCGAAATACGGCCCTTTCGACAAGCACACCCCGATGATGCAGCAGTATTTACGGCTGAAATCGGGGCATCCGAACACGCTTGTCTTCTATCGCATGGGCGACTTCTACGAGCTCTTCTTTGAAGATGCCGAAAAAGCCTCGCGCCTGCTCGATATCACGCTCACCGCACGCGGCAGCTCCAACGGGCATCCGATCCGCATGGCGGGCATCCCGTTCCACGCTGCCGAGCAATACCTCGCCAAGCTGGTCAAGCTGGGCGAATCCGTGGCCATCTGCGAACAGATCGGGGACCCGGCCACAACCAAGGGGCCGGTCGAGCGCAAGGTCGTACGCGTCGTCACACCCGGCACGCTGACGGACGCCGCCCTGCTTTCCGACAAGATCAACAACCACCTGCTAGCCATCGCGCATCTGCCGGCCAAGCGCGGCGCCGCACCGCTGATCGGTCTGGCCTGGCTCAACCTCGTCGGCGGCGAATTGCGCGTGATGGAGTGCAGCCCCGACCAGCTCGACCGCGAACTCGAACGCATCCGCCCCGCCGAAGTGCTGGCCGACGATGCAACGCTCAACACCATCCAGGTGGATGTTGCCCGCACGCGCCTGCCCGATTGGCACTTCGACGTGGAAGCCGGCACCCGCCGCCTGCGCGAGCAACTCGGCGTCGCGAGCCTCGTCGCCTTTGGTGCGGAAACGTTGACGGCCGCACTGGCGGCTGCCGGCGCGCTGCTCAATTACGCAGCCGCCACGCAAGGCCAATCGCTGCGTCACGTGATCGGCCTGACCGTCGAGCACGAAAGCGAATTCATCGGCCTGGACACCGCCACGCGCCGCAACCTGGAACTGACCGAGACGCTGCGTGGGCAGGAATCGCCGACGCTGTTCTCGCTGCTCGACACGTGCGCCACGAGCATGGGCAGCCGCCTGCTGCGCCATTGGCTGCATCATCCACTGCGGGATCGTGCCATCCCCCAAGCGCGGCAGCAGGCGATCGAGGTGCTGCTCGGCGGCGATTGGCAAACATTGCGCTCGACGCTGCGCACGCTGTCGGATGTGGAGCGCATTACCGGGCGACTGGCGCTGCTGTCGGCGCGCCCGCGCGATCTGTCTTCGCTGCGCGACACGCTCGCGCGCCTGCCCGAGATTCGCGAAGAACTGCCGCAGAGCGACGCGGCTCCGCTGCTCATCGAGCTGCACGCCGCGCTCACCCTGCCCGAAGACGCCCACGCCCTGCTGCAGCGCGCCGTGATGGCCGAGCCGGCAGCGATGGTGCGAGACGGCGGCGTCATCGCCCGCGGCTACGATGCCGACCTCGACGAGCTGCGCGACATCTCGGAAAACTGCGGCCAGTTCCTCGTCGATCTGGAAGCCCGCGAGCGCGAGCGCACCGGTATCGCCAATCTGCGCGTCGAATACAACCGCGTGCACGGCTTCTACATCGAAGTCACCAACGGCCAGGCCGCCAAGGTGCCGGACGATTACCGCCGCCGCCAGACGCTGAAGAACGCCGAGCGTTACATCACGCCCGAGTTGAAAGCGTTCGAAGACAAGGCGTTGTCGGCGCAGGACCGTGCCCTGTCGCGCGAAAAGCTCCTCTACGAAGAGCTGCTCCAGAAACTGTTGCCGCACCTGGCCGAATTCAAACGTATCGCCGCCGCGCTGGCACAGGCCGATGTGCTCGCGACGCTGGCCGAGCGTGCGCATGCGCTGTCGTGGTCGCGCCCCACGCTGACGGACGCACCCGGTATTGAGCTGACGCGCGCACGCCATCCGGTGGTTGAACAACAAGTCGAACAGTTCGTCGCCAACGACTGCATGCTGCAGGAGGCGCGCAAGCTGCTGCTGATCACGGGCCCAAACATGGGCGGTAAATCGACCTTCATGCGGCAAACCGCGCTGGTCGTGCTGCTCGCTTACGTGGGCGCATTTGTGCCGGCGGAGGCCGCAGTCATCGGCCCAATCGACCGTATCTTCACGCGTATCGGCGCGGCCGACGATCTGGCGGGTGGCCGATCCACCTTCATGGTTGAGATGACGGAAGCGGCTGCCATCCTGCACCGCGCCACACCCAACAGCCTGGTGCTGATGGACGAGATCGGCCGCGGAACGAGCACGTTCGACGGCCTGGCGCTTGCCTGGGCGATTGCGCGTCACTTGCTGTCGCACAATCGCAGCCACACGCTGTTCGCCACGCACTATTTCGAGCTGACACAACTGCCGCAGGAGTTCGCACAGGCCGCCAACGTGCATCTCTCCGCCGTCGAACATGGTGACGGCATCGTCTTCCTGCATGCCGTGCAGGAAGGTCCGGCCAGCCAGAGCTACGGCTTGCAGGTCGCACAACTGGCGGGCGTGCCGCAGCCGGTCATTCGCGCCGCGCGCAAACGGCTGGCCTGGCTGGAGCAGCATTCCGCCGACACAGGCGCCACGCCCCAGCTCGACCTGTTTGCACTCGCCGCCGATATGCCCATCGTCGACGAAGGCGATGCCGACGCCGAAACACCCGACAGCGCGCTTGCGGATGCGCTTGCCGGGATCGATCCCGACGACATGACGCCGCGGGAAGCGCTCGATGCGTTGTACCGCCTCAAGGCATTGGCGAGCCCGGCCGCCTGATTCCGATGACCCGGCTCGGCGCAGTTTCCCGCACGTTTCAATGCATCGCCATGGCGTTGGCGATGCTGATGCCGGTGGCTGTACCAGCTGCACCCAAGGTCGCGAATTCTGCACCTGACGCGCCGGGCGCCTTCACCTTTACGGTGATCGGCAACGTGCCCGACCGCGCCGAGGATGTCGCCCCCGTGCGCGCACTGCTGGACGCCATCGACGCCGAACACCCCGCCTTCGTCGTCCATCTGGGCAACCTCAAGGGCCGCGATGAAGCGTGTTCCGACACGCTGCTCGAAGCGCGCCATGAGCTGCTCGACAGCCTGATCGCGCCCGTCATCTACATCCCGGGCGACCACGACTGGAGCGACTGCCAGCGCCCCGCCGCAGGCAGTTTCGACCCGGTGGAGCGCCTGCTGCGCCTGCGCGAGCTGTTCTACCCCGACGACAACACGCTCGGCCAGCGCACCATGACGGTCATGCGCCAGTCCGACCAGGCGAAATTCCGCAGCTACCGCGAAAACACGCGCTGGACGATGAACGACGTGCTGTTCGTCACCCTCAACGTGCCCGGCGACAACAACAACTACAAGACCGCGGGCGGGCGCAACGGCGAATACGAAGACCGCCTTGAAGCCAATCGCCAATGGCTCGCACGCGCCTTTGCCGTCGCGCGCCAACGCAAGATGGCGGGCGTGGTCGTCATGATGCAGGCCGATCCACTCTTTGAAGACGGTTGGGAACGGCGCCGCGCACCCAATCTGTTCGACGGCTGGCTGCGCCGCCGCTCGCATGACGGCTACCTTGCACTCAAGCGTCAGTTGCGAGCGCTCACGCGCGACTACGACGGTGCCGTCCTGCTCATCCACGGCGCCAGCCAGACGTTCATGCTCGACCGCCCGCTCAAGGACGAAGACGGCCGCCCGGACGCGCATGTCATGCGCGCACGCACCTATGGTTCGCCGGTGCTCGATCGCTGGCTGGAAGTGTCCGTCACGCCAGGCCGCACGCCGCTGTTCCATACCCGCAGCCGCCGCCTTGACAACACCCCCATCCCAGCGCCGGAAATCACGCCAGCGCCGGCGCAATAAAGAAAACGGGAGCCGAAGCTCCCGTTCTCGTACCTTGATGGACTTGCCGATCAGTGCAGCGTGTGCGGCTTATCGTCCTCGTCCTCGTCCACCACTTCAAGGCCATTTTCACCGTGCACGTGGCCGTGCTCGATCTCTTCAGCCGTGGCTTCCCGCACTTCGGTCACCTTCAGGTCGAAGCGCAGCGCCATGCCGGCGAGCGGGTGATTGCCGTCCAGCACAACCTTGTCTTCCGCCACGTCGGTGACTGTATAGACGATGGCATCTTCCTCGTCGCCATCTTCGGGCACGCCCTCGAACTGCATACCAACTTCGAGCGGTTCCGGAAAGCGATCACGCGGCTCGATCTTGATCAGCTCCTGATCGTAGTCACCGAAAGCGTCGTCCGGTTCGAGCTGCAGCTTGGTCTCGAAGCCTTGTTCCTGGCCGTCCAGCGCTTCCTCGATCTTGGGGAACGTGCCATCATAGCCGCCGTGCAAATACACCATCGGCTCATCGGATTCCTCGATGACGTTGCCCTGCGCGTCGGACAGTTTGTAAGCCACCGACACTACCGTATTCTTCGCGATTTTCAATTGCGCACTCCATGAACGAAGTCCCATTATACGCTGCCGATGGCGGCGTCCAACCTGCTCTTCCAGCGGGGCATCCGGCGCAACTCCTCGGCGGGCTGTCACCGCGCGATTTCATGCGCACGCACTGGCAGAAGAAGCCTCTGCTGATCCGGCAGGCACTCTCCCCCGAAGAGATGCGTGCGCTGCACTTTCCGCTCTCGCCTGAACGTGTACTTGCCCTGGCTGCGCGCCCCGATGTCGAGTCCCGCTTGATCGCGCAATCGCGCGGGCGCTGGTCGTTCAATCACGGCCCCTTCGACGAACGCCCGCTGCCCTCGCGCAAGACACGCAACTGGTCGGTGCTTGTGCAGGGCGCGAACCTCGTCGAGCCAGCGGTCGAAGCGTTGATGCAGCGTTTCCGGTTCATTCCCGACGCGCGGCTCGATGACGTGATGATCAGCTTCGCAACCGACGGCGGCGGCGTCGGCCCGCACTTCGATTCGTACGATGTGTTCCTGCTGCAGGCCCACGGCAGGCGCCGCTGGCGCATCTCAGCCCAGGACGATCTCACGCTCGTCCCCGATCTGCCGCTCAAGATCCTCGCCAACTTCCAGCCCGAAGAGGAATTCGTACTAGAGCCCGGCGACATGCTGTATCTGCCGCCGCACTACGCACATGACGGCGTGGCCGAGGGCGACTGCATGACGTATTCGATCGGCTTCCGCTCACCGTCGTACCGCGAACTGGCCGGCCACTTCCTGGGCTTCCTGTCGCAAACGCTGGAAGACGACCCCAACTTCGACGGCCGCTACGCCGATCCCGAACAGAAGCCCACCACCCACCCCGGCGAACTGCCGGCCGCCATGGTCAAGGCCCTTGTCCAGAAGCTCAACGCGTTGCGCTGGACGCCTGAACTCGTCGGTGAATTCCTCGGCGCGTACCTTTCCGAACCCAAGGATCACGTCGACTTCGTCACGCAGCCCCGCTTGCCGCTTGCCCGCTTCACGGCTCGGGCGCGCAAGGAAGGCATCGTGCTGGACGCGCGCACGCAGGCGCTGTATGACGCGCAACGCTTCTGGATCAACGGCGATACGTTTGAACCATCGGGAACGCTGCTTGCGTGGCTCTCCGCGTTGGCGGACGCACGTCGTGCGAGCGCTGCATCCGTGGATGCGGCGGCCGGCTTGCCAGATCTGATGGATACGCTGCACGCTTGGTACGAAGAAGGCTGGCTCAGGCTGGCTGGACCCGCGCAACGATGATTCCGCATTGAAACAGATCGTTACAAAAGCGTCTGAATCGCACGTGCGTCAGCCCCGACTCAGCTACACACAGTAGGTAAAGGCCGCTATAATCCGACGCTAGCTTGCAAGCCGAGCAGTCCTCGTGCGGCTTGGCTGCCAGCATAGAAGAAGGTGTAGTACCTGAGCGATAATTACCGGTAATTATTCATCGCGCTTTCTGTTGTCCGCTTTCCATAATTCAGTTTAAGGATCGAAAAAATGAAAAAGTCTCTCCTGATCGCCTCGCTGATGGCTGCTGTGGCTCTGGCTGCTTGCGGTAAGAAGGAAGAAGCCGCTGCTCCGGCCGCCGCTCCGGAAGCTTCGGCTCCCGCCGCTGCTGCTCCGGCTGCCCCGGCTGCTTCGGACGCCGCTGCTGCTCCGGCTGCCCCGGCTGCTTCGGACGCCGCTGCTGCTCCGGCTGCTTCGGATGCTGCTGCTTCGGCCCCGGCTGCCAAGCAATAATCGCGTTTCTCGCGAGACAAAAAAGCCGACCTTCAGGTCGGCTTTTTTTATGGGCGCCCATCTAGCGTTGGAACTCCGAGCAGCAACTACGCGACCCATCCGCCATTCAAAGTTGTTTCTGAATCTTACAAGCCGCGTCGATCGGACCAGCCGCCCTCAAACGGTGCACCAAAGCAGGCCCTCTTCCTGATCCGCAATCGGCACGTCTTCAGTGCGAGCCCCCAGGGGCACGGCAATCGCCTCAGCAGCCAATAGCGGCGTGTTGTTCTGTTTGGACAGATGCGCAGCAACGACCGTATGCAACGCGTCGTGGCGAACGCGCGTAAGGATCGCGGCTGCAATGTCATTGGCCAAATGGCCGAAATCTCCACCGATACGCCGTTTCAATGACCACGGATAGGCTGAATTGGCCAGCATCTCGCGGTCATGATTGCATTCGAGCACGAGGGCATGCATGCCTGCCAGATGGGCGCACAGGTATTCCGTCAACATGCCGGCATCGGTCAGCACACCCAGGCGCCGCGCACCGTCGTTGAAAACGAACTGCAGTGGCTCGCGCGCGTCGTGCGGCACGGTGTACGGCAGGATCTGCAGATCGCCGACACAGAACATATCGTCGGCGCGGCAGAAACGCACGGCTGCACGGTCGGCGCCGCGCAGGTTTTCCGTGGCGCGATACGTACCGTGGCTGGTCCAGACGGGGATATCGAATTTGGCGGCAACCGCATAGGCGCTGCCAACGTGATCGCTATGCTCGTGCGTGACGAGGATGGCGTTGAGGGATTCGGGCGTACAGCCCAGGCGCTCGAGCCGCCGCACAGTCTCGCGGATACCGAATCCGCAATCCAGCAGGATGCGCGTGCACGTCGCGCCGCTCGCGGATTCCACGAGCAGCGCATTGCCTTCACTGCCGCTGCCAAGGCTGGCGAATCTCAGTGTCATCGCCCACCCAGGCAGCCGTACTGCATGATGCCGATTACCGCAGTTGCTCGTCGAGCAGCGACAGGATGCGCTTGCCGATGTCGCCGGTCTGCGCGGAGCCATCGTCGTTTTGCACCAGCACCGTCGAAGACGTGCCAGCATCCTTCACGACCACGCGGTAACGCTTGGCCCGCTTGAGGTCTTCGATCTTCGTGCCCGAGAACAGGCGCGAGAAGAAGCCCGGTGCGTTGGCTTCGGCACGCGTATCAGCGTAGCGAACGAAGTAGACCCCTTGCGAGCGGTCGCGGTCATCCACGGTGAAGTTCACGCGATCCAGCGCCAAGCCCACGGTGCGCCATGCGCGATCAAAGGGCTCCGGCACCTGCAGGACCGGTTGGCCATTCGACTGCGTCAGCAACGATGGGCCGGTACGCGGGGCCGGTTCAGCCTTCGTGCCGTCTTGCACCGGGTGCGCTGCCTGCGTTTGCGCGAGCTTCTGCTGTGCGGCCTCCTTGCTGGCGCCCAGCCGCTGCATCAGGCGCGACAGGAATTCGGCTTCGAGTTCCGGATCGGCCGGACGCGGCGTCCACACGGTCTGGTCCTTGGACGAACCGACCAGTTGTTCCTGCGCGCCGCGGTGCGAGATGTAGACTTCGACCGTGCCGTTCGGACCCTTCTCGATGCGGGTGCGGAACTTGTCACGCTCAGACGTCGAGTACAAGCCATCGAATACCTTGCCGACGGTGCGGCGGATGATGTCCTGCGGAATCTTCGCGCGGTTTTCAGCCCAGTCGGTTTCCATGATACCGGTCTCGGGCGAGTCGATCACCAGCAGGAAGCCCAGTTCTTGCCAGAACGTGCGCAATTGCGGCCACAAGGCATCCGGCGTGGTCTTCACGAGCAGCCAGCGCTGATTGCCATCACGCTCGATGCGCATGTCGGACACGGCAGGCAGCACATTCTCGGTGCCCGAGCCGGGCGTCGTGACCTTGGGCGCCGTTGACGTATACGCCGACAGCGTGGTCGTGCCCGTGTCCGGTGCGGCATAGCGGCGGTCAGCCTGGATGCCGGTCAGGTCGGGCGGGACCTCAAGCGTCGGGCCTTTCTTGGCCTGCGATTTGTAATCGATGCGGTCCGGCTGCATCACCTCATTGACGGTATCGCAACCGGAAATCAGGGCAACCGACAGCGCGGCCAGCAACAGTTGAGCGGACGTCGCCACAGCCCCGCGACGGGTTTGGTACAGTTTCATTGACTTGCGATCCTTCAGATGAGAACGATGGCTTAAGGGCCTGAGAAGCGCCTTGAAACAATCAGGAGAGCAGCCCGGCATCCTTCAGGGATGCGCGCACAACCTCGTGATACTGGGGTGCCAGCGGCGTCAACGGCAGGCGAATGCCACCTTCCATCTTGTCCATGGCCTGGAGAGCCCACTTGACGGGAATCGGGTTCGACTCGACGAACAGGTTCTTGTGCACCGACAGCAGTTGCATGTGGATGCGGCGAGCCGTCTCCACGTCGCCGCGCATGGCGGCAACGCACAGTTCGTGCATGGCACGCGGCGCCACGTTGGCCGTCACGGAAATGTTGCCGTGGCCACCCAGCAGCATCAGCGCGATGGCCGTCGGATCATCCCCGCTGTAAATCTTGAACGAGGCCGGTGCGCCCTTGATGAGGTGCGCGGCGCGGTCGATGTTGCCCGTGGCTTCCTTCACGCCGATGATGCCCGGCACTTCGGCCAGCCGCAGCATGGTTTCGACCGTCATATCGGCCACGGTGCGGCCCGGCACGTTGTACAGAATGACCGGCAGATCCACCGACTCGGCCACCTTGCGGAAGTGCAGATACATGCCTTCCTGCGTCGGCTTGTTGTAGTACGGCACGACCTGCAGGGAGGCATCAGCGCCTACTTGCTTGGCGTAGGCCGTCAGCTCCACCGCCTCGGTGGTGGAGTTGCCGCCGGTACCGGCAATGATGGGAATGCGCTTGTTGGCCTGCTCGACCGCCACGCGGATTAGTTCACGGTGCTCTTCCACCGACACGGTCGGCGATTCGCCGCTGGTTCCGACGATCACGATGCCGTCGGTGCCTTCGGCGATGTGCCAGTCGATGAGCTTGCGCAGGGACGGGAAATCAAGGCTGCCGTCCTCGTGCATGGGCGTGACGATGGCGACGAGACTGCCGGAAATCTGGATCATGGTTTCGAAAGCAGACAAAAGCGTGAACGTAAACAATTGGATTGTACCGGATCGTCAGAACGGATTCGCCACATCTGAGACCCGCCAAGAGACGGGTAAGCCGCCGTCCTCAGCAACTTCAAAGTGCGTAGCGCGGCGCAACCGCCCCTGAGGGCTCGCGAACCGCGCAAATCCGCTGCACGTAAGCGTCTCGGGGCGATGCGAGAAAACCGTCTTCGTAGCCGATCACCCGCATCTGGCCTCGCACGGCATCGAGCAGTTCGCCCGGTGCCAGCAGGAATGCCGGGTTCGACGGCTTCCCGACGGTTTCGTTTCCGTCGGCGAAAGTTTCGTAGATCAGCCGGCCGCCCAGCGCGACGGCCGCCAGCAAGTGCGGCCAAAGCGGTCGGTGCAGATAGTTCGTGACGACAACGGCATCGAAAGTGGCGCCGGCAGGCAACGGCCAGGGGCCGCCTTCGATGTCAGCGACGATGGTTTCGGCGATGCCGGCGAGGCCCGACAGCGCGGCCGCATCGCGGTCGATGCCAGTCAGGCGTAGACCGCGTGCGGCCAGCCAGCGCACGTGGCGTCCACTGCCGCAAGCCACGTCCAGCACGGAGGCGCCAGCCGGCAGTCCAGCAGCCCAACGCACCACCCACGGCGAGGGCGCAGCGAACGTGTGTGAATCAGACGCGACAGCAGACATCAACAGCCCATCAGCTGTACGACAGACCCATCGCCTCGCGCACCTCGCGCATGGTCTCCTGCGTAACCTTGCGGGCGTTGTCGCAGCCATCGGCAATGATGGCGCGCAGCAGTGACGGATCGTCGATGTATTTCTGGGCGCGCTCAAGCATCGGCTGCTGCTCCCGCAGGATGCCCTCGATCACGGGCTGCTTGCACTCCAGGCAGCCAATGCCGGCGCTGCGGCAACCCTTTTGCACCCACTCTTTCGTGTCGGCATCAGAGTAGACCTGATGCAACTGCCAGACCGGGCACTTGTCCGGGTCGCCCGGATCGGTGCGGCGCACGCGAGCCGGATCGGTCGGCATGGTGCGAACCTTTTTCTCGACGGTTTCCTTGTCCTCGCGCATGCGGATCGTGTTGCCGTACGACTTGGACATCTTCTGGCCATCAAGACCCGGCATGCGCGATGCCTCGGTCAGCAGCACCTGCGGTTCGGGCAGGATGATCTTGCGGGCGCCTTCCAGATAGCCGAACAGGCGTTCGCGGTCGCCCATGGACAGGCTCTGCGATTCGGCCAGCAGCGCGCGGGCCTGCTCCAGGGCCTCGTCTTCACCACGCTCCTGGTAGGCAGTGCGCAGTTCCAGATACAGCTTGGCGCGCTTGCCCCCGAGCTTCTTGGCCGCTTCCAGCGCCTTCTCTTCGAAACCTGGTTCGCGGCCATAGAGGTAGTTGAAGCGGCGGGCGACTTCGCGCGTCATCTCGACGTGCGGCACCTGGTCTTCGCCCACCGGCACGAAGCCGGCGCGGTAGATCAGGATGTCGGCGGCTTGCAGCAGCGGGTAACCGAGGAAGCCGTAGGTGGAGAGGTCCTTCTCCTTGAGCTTCTCGATTTGGTCCTTGTATGTCGGCACGCGTTCGAGCCAGCCCAGCGGCGTGCCCATCGAGAGCAGTAGGAACAGCTCCGCGTGCTCGGGCACACGGCTCTGGATGAACAGCGTGGACTGCGTCGGATCGACACCGGCAGCGAGCCAGTCGATCAGCATTTCCCACACCGATTCCTCGATCACCTCGGGCGACTCGTAGTGCGTGGTCAGCGCATGCCAGTCGGCGACGAAGAAGAAGCACGGGTATTCGGCTTGCAGCCGGACCCAGTTTTTCAGGACGCCGTGGTAATGCCCCAGGTGCAGAGCACCGGTCGGACGCATGCCAGAGAGAACGCGGTCAGGAAACATGAGGGAAATGGGGTTGAAGACTCAGGAAAACAGCATCTGCAGCGGACTCAGAATCCACTGCAGCAGTTGAAACAGCAGCGCCATGATCGGGCGCATCCAGACGTTGGTGATGACGTTGGAAATAATCAACGCCATCACGATAAAGAAGCCGAACGGTTCGATGCGCGACAGACCGAGCGCCATCCGAGGTGGCAGGAGTGCTGCCAGCACGCGCCCGCCATCGAGCGGCGGCAGCGGAAACATGTTGAACGCGGCCATCACCATATTGACCAGAATGCCAGCGCGCGCCATGCCGATCAGGAACGGTTCGTTCACACCGCCCACCGCGAACACCACCGCCAACACGCCCCAGAAGATCGCCTGGACAAAGTTGGTGACGGGCCCCGCCAGCGCCACCCACATGCCATGCCAGCGCGGGTCCCGCAGACGGTCGAAGCGCACCGGCACCGGCTTGGCATAGCCGAAAACAAAGGCACCCTGGGTTGCAAAATACAGCAACAGCGGCATCGCAATCGTGCCGATGGGATCGATGTGCCGCAGCGGATTGATGCTGACGCGGCCCATGACATAGGCTGTATCGTCGCCGAAATGCTTGGCGACGTAACCGTGCGCCGCCTCATGCAGCGTGATGGCAAACAGGACGGGAATCGCGTAAACCGCGATGTTCTGGATCAGTGTGGGGTCCATAAGCGCGCTATTGTAGCAAGCGCGCGCCGCGGCACGGCGCCACCGAAGCACGCGCCAAGGGCTCGCCTACAGGCCCACGCGAGCCGGATCACCCCGGCCTTGGCGCACAAGTTCGGGCTCGCCGCTCGTCAGGTCGATGACGGTGGTGGGTTCGGCCGGGGCCGGGCCGCCGTCGATGACGAGTTCAAGCTGCTTTTCAAGCCGATCCCGAATGGTCTCGGCCTCGTTGAGGGGTTCGTCATCGCCGGGCAGTTGCAGCGTGGCGGAGAGCAGCGGCTCACCCAGTTCCGCCATCAGCGCCAGGGGAATCGCGTGTTCCGGTACGCGCAGGCCGATCGTCTTGCGCGACGGGTGCGAAAGCCGGCGCGGCACCTCCTTGGTCGCCTCCAGCAGGAAGACGAACGGCCCCGGTGTGGCCGCCTTCAGCACGCGATATTGCTTGTTGTCGACACGCGCGAACGTGGCCAGCTCGGAAAGGTCCCGGCACATCAATGTCAGGTGGTGCTTTTCGTCGATGCCGCGCACGCGGCGCAGGCGCTCGACGGCCGATTTGTCGTCCAGATGGCAGGCGAGCGCGTAGCAGGAATCGGTGGGCAGCGCGACCAGGCCGCCGGCGCGGATGATCTCCGCCGCCTGGCGAATCAGGCGCCCTTGCGGCGTGGTCGGGTGGATCTGGAAGAACTGGGACATGGCACCCGCGCGCTCAGGACGTCCACCGGCTCCACACCGGCGTCAGGTTGTCGGGCAGCGGCGGCAGTGTGCCGAGTTCGACGCGGCCCTCGCCGGGGCCATGAAAGTCTGAACCGCGCGATGCCAGCAGGCCGTAACGGCGGGCTACGTCGGCGTACAGCGCGTACTGGTCGGGGGTATGGCTGCCGGTGACGACTTCGACCCCCTCGCCGCCCAGCGCCTTGAATTCATCAAACAGCGCACCGTGCTCGACCAGCGACAACGTGTAGCGCCCCGGATGCGCCATCACTGCGACGCCGCCCGCGCCCTTGATCCAGTTGATCGCATCGGCCAGGCGCGCCCAGCGATGCGGCACGTAGCCCGGCTTGCCGTCGCCCAGATAGCGGTCGAACACCTCGTGGATGTCCCGGCAGTGACCGTGCTCGACGAGGAAGCGTGCGAAATGGGTGCGCGAGACCATGTCCGGGTTGCCGGCGTAGCGCAAAGCACCTTCGTAGGCGCCTTCGATGCCGAGCTTGGCAAGCGCGGCGCTGATGTCTTCAGCGCGCGCGCAGCGGCCGGAGCGCGTGCGTTCCAGGCCCTGCGCCAGATCGGCGTTATCCGGATCGATGCCCAGGCCGACGATGTGCAGCGTGCGCCCCGCCCACGTCACGGAAATCTCCACACCCGAGAGGTAATCCATGCCCAGGGCCGTTGCGGCTTCGCGCGCGGCGGCCTGTCCACCCACTTCGTCGTGGTCGGTCAACGCCCAGAGCGTCACACCGTGGGCGGCAGCGCGCGCGGCAACTTCGTGCGGCGCGAGCATGCCGTCCGACACCGTGGAGTGGCAGTGCAGATCGGCATTTCGGGCGGAGGCGGCGGAGAGATTTGGCATTTCGCCATTTTACTGCTGCGGCGCGCAACCGGGGGGCCCTGCCCCCCATGGATCGGCATCCGGAAGACCCGACTGCCCGTGGCGGTGTTCGCGGCGGGCCGCTTGCTGCAGGCTATAGTGGCCGCATTGTTTCGTTTCCTTCGCTTTGTCATGACTTCCGCCGCCACTCTCAACGCCGATTCCCCCCAGCCCGTGGAGCAACGCACCGACGTGCTTGTCGTGGGCGCTGGGCCGGTAGGCCTGTTCGCGGCGTTCCAGGCGGGCGTGCTTGGCATGTCGTGTGTGCTGGTGGATGCATTGGACCGCCCGGGTGGTCAATGCACAGAGCTGTACCCGGAAAAACCCATCTACGACATCCCGGCGCTGGTGTCGTGCACCGCACAGGAACTCGTCGATCGGCTGATGGCCCAGTGCGCGCCGTTCAACTACCCCATCCTGTGTGGTCGCCGGGCCGAAACCGTGGAAACGCTGGAAAACGAGCACGGCCGGCGCTTTCGGGTCACCACCAGCGCCGGCGACGTGTTCGACTGCGCCGCCGTACTCATCACGGCAGGCAACGGCGCGTTCACCCCACAACGTGTGGCTTTGCCTGAAGCGGGCGCACTGGAAGGCCGCCATCTGCACTATGCCGTGCGCGACACCGCGCGCTTTGCGGGCAAGCGCGTCGTGATCGCCGGCGGCGGGGATTCCGCGCTCGACTGGGCGCTCGCGCTGCGCAAAGTCGCCGCACGCGTGACACTGGTCCATCGGCGAGAGGGCTTCCGCGCAGCCGATGCCAGCGTTGCTGAAATGCGCGCCGCCGTCGTCGCCGGCGAAATGGATTTCGTGCTCGGCATGCTTTCGCGCCTGGACAGCACGCCCGACGGCACGCTCATCGGCGCAGCCATCCGCGGGCGCGACGGCGAAACCGTTCTGCCCTGCGATGAACTGATCGCCCTGTATGGTCTGGTTTCCGAGCCGGGCCCGATTGTCAACTGGGGCGTGGAGATGCGCGCCGGCCGCATCACGGTGGAAACAACGGCGTACGAGACCTCGCGCCCGGGCGTGTTCGCGGCGGGCGATATCGCGCTGTATCCGAACAAGCAGAAGCTGATTCTGTCGGGCTTCCATGAAGTGGCGATGGCGCTGCGCCGCGCTTACCGCTATGCGAACCCAGACAAGACGCTCGTGCATACGCATTCGAGCAACGACGCCGGGCTGCAGACGAAGCTGCATGTGGCGGCGGAATAAGTCTCGCATGCGCGCACCGTCGCTCTACGAAACCGTGCTTGGTGCGAGATATGCGGAACTGGCGCCGGCCGTGCAAACCTTCCACCGCCTGACCGGCGCGGTGACGCTGCACGGCGAAGTCGAAACGGAACCGCCAGCCTCGCACCTCGCACGCGTGCTTGCATGGTGCATTCGCACGCCGCGGACACCGACGCGTGGCCCGCTCCGAATCACGCTCAACACCGCCGGCACAGAAGAAATCTGGACGCGCCAGTTTCCCCGCCACACGATGCGCTCGACCTTGTCGCTGCACCGGGGGTACCTCACAGAGCGGCTCGGCGCAGTGCGCCTGTTCTTTTCGCTGGAGGCGAATCACGCCGTATTGCGCATGCGTCTGGAAGGCTTGCGCTTCCTCGGCATCCCTTGCCCTGCCTGGCTGCGGCCCGCCGTGTTGGCCGAGGAATCCGGTGACGGTGACCGCTTCCGGTTCAACGTGCGTGCCAGTGTGCCGTTGCTCGGCGTGGTAGCGGCGTATCGAGGTTATCTCGACCTGTCTACGATGGAGCGCGAATGATCGTCGTCTACGATGCGCACTGCCTGCTGTGCAGCGGCTCCATCCAGTTTCTGCTGCGGCATGACCGGCAAGGGTTGCTGCGCTTCGCGTCCATGCAGGGTCAAACTGGGCAGCAGCTGCTCGCGCAGGCCGGCGTGAATCCGGATGACGTGGATACCGTGCTCTTCGTGCGAGACGGCCGTGCGTGGCGTGAAAGCGCGGCCGTCCTGCGCATCCTGCATGCGCTTGGCTGGCCGTGGCGCTTGGCCTGGATCGGCTGGTTGATCCCCGCAACGCTGCGCGACGCGTTGTATCGCCGCGTTGCACGCAATCGCTATCGATGGTTTGGGCGGTCAGACACCTGCATCCTGCCGCCGCCCGGCGCGGCGCAGCGGTTTCTTGATTGACCTGCCGCTTAGCGCTGCAAACAGAACTCTTCGATCAGCGCGGCCACCTGTTCAGGCTGATCGTGATGCAGCATGTGCCCTGCATCCGCAATCAGCACCTCACGGAAATCAGGAAACGCCGTAAAGCGCGTCTTGAACTCGGCCAGCGGCACGTCGCCAGCAATGGCTTTTAGTGTGGGCGAATCGACTGCCTCGACGTGCAGCACCGGGGCGGTAACACGGCGCCAGATTTCCATCACCTCATCCAGCCGGTAAAGCTGCGGATTGATGATCTTGTGCGCCGGGTCGCCGAGGATCTCCCAGCGGCCGTCAGCATTCTGGCTCGACCAGTGTTGCGCCAGGAATGCGGCCTTGTCGGCCGGCAGGCGTGGGTTGGTCTTCTGCAGGCGCGCGGCGACGTCCTCGACGGTCGCGTAGGTGTTCAGGCGCGGCTTGTCCTTCAGTTCATCGAGCCATCGCGCATAGCGGCGCGGCGCCTGCGATGCCTTCGACGCCGACATGCCGAAGCCTTCCAGATCCACCACGCGCCGCACGCGCTCGGGCCGGATACCCGCGTACAGGCAAACCACGTTGGCGCCCAGGCTGTGCCCGACCAGCGTCACCTGCCCTTCCGGCTGGTAGTGGTCGATGATGGCTTCGAGGTCGGCCACGTAATCGGCAAACCAGTAGCTCTCGACGCCGGGGGCGTCCGTGGGCCGGGCGGTCTGGCCGTAGCCGCGCCAATCCGGCGCCACGATATGCCAGCGCTGGCGCAGCGCGTCGACCAGAAACTGGAACGATGCCGACACATCCATCCACCCGTGAAACAGGAAGAGGATTGGCGCACCCGGCTCGCCCCATTCGCGGATGTGGTAGCGCAGGCCGCGCACGGGCAGGTACGTCGAGCGGAATGCCAGGCGCACGGCAGGCTGTGTGGTGGAGTTCATGGTTTCCGTCACCGAATATAAATCGAACGATCGTTCTTTTTCTCGGGATTATAGCGGCGGATGAGCTGCGCCGTGGCGCTTAGAACGAGGCTTCCAGCGCGGCGATTTCGTCGTCGTCGAAACCAGCTTGGCGGCGCGCCTCGAGATTGAATGGCCCGCGCAAACGCGGCGCACCGTATTGCTCGGCCAGCTTGCGATACGTCGGCACGGGATCGAGCCCCGCGCGCTCGCATAGCCAGCGGTACCAGCGGTTGCCGACCGCCACGTGGCCAATCTCGTCGCGCAGGATGATGTCGAGGATACCTGCGGCGGCCATGTCGCCCGCCTGCGCCAACTTGGCGCGGATTGGCGGAGAGGCATCGAGCCCGCGCGCCTCCAGCGTGCGCGGCACCAGCGCCATGCGCGCGAGCGGATCGGCGGCGGTTTTCTCCGTCATCTGCCAAAGGCCGTCATGGGCCGGGTGATCGCCGTAGCGGCAATCGAGCGTGGCCAGATGGGCAGAAAGCAGCGAAAAGTGCGTCGCTTCTTCCGCCGCCACGCGCGTCCAGTCCTGGTAGAACGCCGTGGGCATCCCGGCAAAACGCCACACCGCGTCGAGTGCAAGATTGATGGCATTGAATTCGATGTGCGCGAGCGCGTGCAGCAGCGCGCCGCGACCGCGTGGCGTATCGATCGCACGACGGCGCGGAACCTCGGACGGCGGCACGAGCACCGGTACGGCGGGGCGGCCGGGGACACCGTTTGCTGGTGCCGCAATGGCCTCGTCAATGCCCCAGCTCGCGTCGTCGGCGTTCTTGGCGCGCTCGCCCAGACGCAGCGTGGCGTCCACCTTGCTGGCCGGATCGGTGAGACACAGCGCGGCCAGGGCAGCATGGCGCAGTGTGTGAGCGGGCGTTTGGTGGCGAGGTTGCGAAGCGGTCATCAGCGTACAATTTGGACTTTCCGCCATTTTAATTCGACGCATCGGCCTGCCTTGCCCGGCAAGCTTGAAGACGCGCTCTTTTCCCCCACCTAAGCAGACTCTGGAGACCGATCGCATGGCCCTCTACCAACTCGGCGATGTTGCACCGACCATTGACGCCAACGCCTATGTGGCCCCGGAAGCGACCGTCATCGGCCGCGTGGAGCTGAAGGCTCGCGCGAGCGTGTGGCCCGGTGCCGTCATCCGCGGCGACAACGAGCCGATTACAGTGGGCGAGGCCAGCAACGTGCAGGAAGGCTCGGTGCTGCACACCGACCCGGGTTGCCCGCTGAACATCGGCGACCGCGTAACGATCGGCCACCAGGCCATGCTCCATGGCTGCACGATCGGCGAAGGCTCTCTGATCGGCATCCAGGCGGTGGTGCTCAATCGCGCGGTGATCGGCAAGAACTGCCTGGTGGGCGCGGGTGCGATCGTCACCGAAGGCAAGGTCTTCGAAGACGGCACGCTCATTCTGGGCGCGCCTGCGAAGGCCGTGCGCAAACTGACGGAAGACGACATTGCCAAGATGCACCTGAACACCGAAACGTATGCAGTGCGTCAGGCGATGTACAAGCAGCAACTGAAACGGATTGATGGATGACTGACGAGCTGAAGAAATTTGTATTTGACGCTGCGCCCGTGCGCGGTGAACTGGTGCGCCTGGAAGGCACGTGGCAAGAAGTGCTGAACCGCCGCCGCTACCCCGCCCCGGTCAGCACGCTGCTGGGCGAGATGATGGCCGCTGCTGCGCTGCTGTCGGCCAACCTCAAGTTCAACGGCGCACTGGTGATGCAACTGCACGGCGACGGCCCGGTGCGCATGCTGGTCGTGGAGTGCAACTCCGACCTGTCGATGCGGGCCACTGCCAAGATTGCCGAAGGTGCCGAGATTGCCGACGACGCCACGCTGGCCACCATGGTCAACGTGCACGGCAACGGGCGCTTCGCCATCACGCTCGATCCGCAAGACAAGCTGCCCGGCCAGCAGCCATATCAGGGCATCGTGCCGCTGTCGGACGAGAACGGGCCGCTCGCCAGCATCACCGAAGTGCTTGAGCACTACATGCAAAGCTCCGAGCAGCTCGACACGCGTCTATGGCTGGCTGCCGACGGCAAGGTCGCGTCGGGCATGCTGCTGCAACGCTTGCCTTCGTATGGCGGTGCGATGGAAGGCCGCACGGGCCATGTGTTCGCACAGGTGGGCGAGACCGGCCAGCCTCTGCACAAGGACGTGCAGGAGCAAGACCTCGACACGTGGGAACGCGTTTGCCAGCTCGGCAAGACGCTGCGCCGCGACGAACTGCTCGGGCAGCCCATCGACACGCTCATCAAGCGCCTGTACTGGGAAGAAATGGAAGCCGCCGGCATCCGCATGTTCGAGCCGCAGAGCCCGCGTTTCCGCTGCTCGTGCTCGCGTCTGCGCGTGGGATCCATGCTGCGTTCGCTTGGCCATCCAGAGGTCGACAGCATTCTGGAAGAACGCGGCAAGGTGGAAATCGACTGCGAATTCTGCGGCCAGCACTACAGCTTCGACGCCGTGGATTGTGCACAGCTCTTCGCACAAGACACTGTCGCGCAGGGTATTCAGGGCGCATCCGACCAGCGCCACTGAACACGGCGACATAGTATGAAGTGCGCGTAGCGCGCGGCACTTATCAGTGCCGCCCACGCTCTAAATCGCCAGCCCCCTCATCTGCCGCTTGCTGCGGAGCGCACCATGTCCAAGCTCACTTCTTCGTCCTTGCGATCGTTGAATTTCTCTCGTGCTGGCGCGCTGGCGTTGCCGATCGGGGCCGCGCTGCTGGCGTCAGCCTGTGTTGCCGTGCCGCGTGGACCGGGAGGCACGCCCTACACCGCCCGGCTACCGGACAATACGCAGGCTGCGGCACCGGCGCCGTTGTCGGCGGAAGACCGCAAAAAGCTGGATGCGCTGAATGCCAAGGCACTGCGCGAATCGGATCAAGCCATCAGACGCGATGCCGAGGCGCATGCCTATGCTGCGGCCCCGTATTACGCACCGTACCCGTACTACGGAGGCTATTCGGTGTATTACGGCAGCGGATGGCGCCACCGGGGCGGCTGGGGCGTCAGCTACGGTGCACCCGTGTGGGGCTATCCGTACTACTGGTAAAACCCGGAAATTGTCGTCAAGGCGAGCGCGTCTGCTGGACGCGTTCGCATGGCGGGCTCAGTGATGCGCCTGCTGACCCGCCGGAGGGGGCGGCGGTAGCGGAGTCTCGCTGGTTTTCGGGGCCGGGGCGACAAATTGCACGAAGCCTTCGTCGTCCTTCACCATCCCGAGCTCATAGCGCGCGCGCTCTTCAATGGCGCCCGTGCCTTCCTTCAGATCCTTCACTTCACCTTCGAGCTTGGTGTTGCGCTGCTTCAGTTCAGCGTTGCGCTGATTCTGTGCCGTCACCTGCTTTTGCATGTCCCACACGCGCAACCAACCACCCTTGCCCAGCCAGAGTGGGTACTGGATGGCAAGCAGTAACAGCAGCAGGAACAGCGTAATCAGGCGCATAGAGACAAGCGTTGGCAGGACTCGGGCCCCAAATGCCATGCGACCGCCAGAGCGGCGGTCGCACAGTCATGCAGGGCAAAACTGCGAGGAATTATCGCAGGTTATAGAACGCCGACTTGCCCGGGTAGCTGGCGATATCACCGAGGTCTTCTTCGATGCGCAGCAGTTGGTTGTACTTGGCCATGCGGTCCGAGCGCGACAGCGAGCCGGTCTTGATCTGGCCAGCGTTCGTGCCAACGGCGATGTCGGCGATCGTGCTGTCTTCGGTTTCGCCCGAACGGTGCGAGATGACGGCGGTGTAGCCAGCGCGCTTGGCCATCTCGATGGCCGCGAACGTCTCGGTCAGCGTACCGATCTGATTGATCTTGATGAGGATCGAGTTGGCGATGCCCTTCTCGATGCCTTCCTTCAGGATCTTCGTGTTGGTGACGAACAAGTCGTCGCCCACCAGTTGCACCTTCTTGCCGAGCTTATCGGTCAGTGCCTTCCAGCCCGCCCAGTCGCTCTCGTGCATGCCGTCTTCAATCGACACGATGGGGAACTTGTCAGCCAGGTTCGCCAGGTAGTTGGCAAAGTCTTCCGACGACAGTTGGAGGCCTTCGCCTTCGAGGTGGTACTTGCCGTCCTTGTAGAACTCGGAAGCTGCGCAGTCGAGCGCCAGCAGCACGTCTTCGCCTGCCTTGTAGCCAGCCTGCTCGATGGCCGACAGGATGGTGTTCAGGCATTCTTCGTTGCTGGCGAAGTTCGGTGCGAAGCCACCTTCATCGCCTACGGCCGTGCTCATACCCTTGTCAGCCAGGATCTTCTTCAGCGCGTGAAAGATCTCTGCACCGCAGCGCAGGGCTTCACGGAAGCTCGACTGGCCAACCGGCATCACCATGAATTCCTGGATGTCCAGGCTGTTGTTGGCGTGTGCACCGCCGTTGACGATGTTCATCATCGGCACCGGCATCTGCATCGCGCCCGAACCGCCGAAGTAGCGGTACAGCGGCAGGCCGGCTTCTTCAGCGGCAGCCTTGGCAACCGCCATCGACACCGCCAGCATGGCGTTCGCGCCCAGGCGGCTCTTGTTCTCGGTACCGTCCAGATCGATCAGGGTACGGTCCAGGAAAGCCTGTTCCGACGCGTCCAGGCCCATGATGGCCTCGGAGATTTCGGTGTTGATGTGCTCGACGGCCTTGAGCACGCCCTTGCCCAGGTAGCGCGACTTGTCGCCGTCACGCAGTTCGATGGCTTCGCGCGAGCCGGTGGATGCGCCCGACGGCACCGCGGCACGGCCCATCACGCCCGATTCCAACAGCACGTCGCATTCGACGGTGGGGTTGCCGCGCGAGTCCAGCACTTCGCGACCGATGATATCTACGATGGCACTCATGAAAATCCCTCTTGGTGTCTTAAAGCAGGTAACGCTACGAGATCGACAGGCAGGTTAAATGCCTTCGACCACGATCATGTTCATGTTGGCAGCGTTGGCGCGCGCATTGCGCGCAGCGCGATATTCCTCGCTGTTGTAGAACGTCTTGGCGGCATCGTAGCTCGGGAACTTGAGCACAACGATGCGGGTAGGGTTCCACTCGCCTTCCAGTGGCTCGGTCTTGCCGCCGCGCACCAGCGGCTCGGCGCCGTGCGCTTGCATGGCCTTGGTCGACAGCGTCTTGTATTGCTCGTACTGCACGGGGTCTGTCACGTCCACGTACGCGAGGATGTAGCCAGCGGCCATGTGTCTCTCTCCGGATGCCGAAACGAAAACTGAACTGGGCTGAACCGAAAACGACAGCGGCGGCTGGTAGAGCCGCCGGTCATCGGGGGAAATCAGTCGAACTGATTTTCCAGGAAACCGCTGCGCTTGGTGAGCGCATCCAGTTCTTTCAGTACTGACAGCAAGTCTTTCATGCGCCGCAGCGGCACAGCATTCGGGCCATCTGATTTTGCGCATGCGGGATCGGGGTGCGTTTCCATGAAGACACCTGCAACCCCCACAGCGATCGCGGCACGAGCCAGCACCGGCACGAACTCCCGCTGGCCGCCCGAACTGGTGCCCTGGCCGCCCGGCAATTGCACCGAATGCGTGGCGTCGAACACCACCGGCGCCCCCGTCTCGCGCATGATCGCCAGCGAGCGCATGTCCGACACCAGGTTGTTGTAACCGAACGAGGCGCCGCGCTCGCAGGCCATGAAGTTGTCTTCCGGCAGACCGGCATCGCGGGCAGCGTGACGCGCCTTGTCGATGACATTCTTCATGTCGTGCGGTGCGAGGAACTGGCCCTTCTTGATGTTGACGGGCTTGCCGCTCTGCGCGCAGGCGCGGATGAAATCGGTCTGGCGGCACAGGAACGCCGGCGTCTGGAGCACGTCCACGACTTCGGCCACCGGCTTGATCTCGTCGATCTCGTGGATGTCGGTCAGCACCGGCACGCCCACCTGGCGACGGACCTCCGACAGAATGCGCAGCCCCTCTTCCATGCCCAGACCGCGGAACGAAGCGTCCGACGAGCGGTTCGCCTTGTCGAACGACGACTTGTAGATGAACGGAATGCCCAACGCACCCGTGATCTCCTTGAGCGTACCGGCGGTGTCGATCGCCATCTGCTCGGATTCGATCACGCAGGTGCCGGCAATCAGGAAGAACGGTTTGTCGAGGCCGACTTCGAAATCGCAGAGTTTCATGATGTTCCCGTGTGCCGGCGCTCAGGCGGCAGCGCGTTGCGTGTTCTGCTGATGTGCCAGCGCGGCTTCCACGTAGGCTTTGAACAGCGGGTGGCCGTCACGCGGCGTCGAGGTGAATTCCGGGTGGAACTGCACGCCGACGAACCACGGGTGCATCGACGCCGGCAGTTCCATCATTTCCGGCAGGTTTTCCGACGGCGTACGCGCGGAGATGATCATCCCGGCCTTTTCAAGCTGCGGCACGTAGTGGTTGTTCACCTCGTAGCGGTGACGATGGCGTTCGTTGACTTCCGCGCCGTAGATCGCCGCTGCCTTGGTACCCGATTGCACCGGCACGCGCTGCGAGCCCAGGCGCATGGTGCCGCCCAGGTCGGAGTCGGCCGAGCGCTTTTCGACGCGGCCATCGCGATCCAGCCATTCGGTGATGAGCGCGACCACCGGATGCTCGGTCTCGACGTTGAATTCCGTGCTGTTGGCGTCCTTCATGCCGGCCAGATGGCGTGCAAACTCGATCACGGCCAACTGCATCCCCAGGCAGATGCCCAGGTACGGCACACCCTTTTCACGAGCGTATTGGATTGCGCGAATCTTGCCTTCCGTACCACGCTTGCCAAAGCCGCCCGGCACCAGAATCGCATCCAGCGTATCCAGCACCTGCGTATGGCCCGATTCCAGTTCTTCGGAATCGATGTACTCGATATTGACGCGCGTCGAAGTGTGCAGGCCGGCGTGGCGCAGCGCTTCGATCAGAGACTTGTACGACTCGGTCAGGTCAACGTACTTGCCGACCATGCCGATGGTGATCTCGTGCTGCGGGTTTTCCAGCGTGTGCACCATATGCGCCCACACCGACAGGTCCGCCGGCGGAGCTTCGATGCGCAGCTCTTCGCAGATGATGCGATCCAGCCCCTGCTCGTTGAGCATCTGCGGGATCTTGTAAATGGTGTCGACATCCCACACCGAGATCACCGCGTCCTGCGGCATGTTGGCGAAGAGCGAAATCTTCGCACGCTCATCGTCGGGAATCGGGCGGTCAGCGCGGCACAGCAGCGCGGTCGGCTGGACACCGATTTCGCGCAGCTTCTGCACCGAATGCTGGGTCGGCTTGGTCTTCAGTTCGCCGGCGCTGGCGATGAACGGCACCAGCGTCAGATGCGCGAACGCCACCTGGTTGCGACCCAGGCGCAGGCTCATCTGGCGTGCGGCCTCGAGGAACGGCAGCGATTCGATATCGCCCACCGTACCGCCGATTTCCACGATTGCCACATCGGCCTTACCGTCGTGCGATGCCGCAGCACCGCGCTCGATGAACGCCTGGATTTCGTTGGTGATATGGGGAATGACTTGCACCGTCTTGCCGAGATACTCGCCGCGACGCTCCTTGCGGATCACGGATTCGTAGATCTGGCCGGTGGTGAAGTTGTTCGCCTTGCGCATCTTGGCCGAGACGAAACGCTCGTAGTGGCCAAGATCGAGGTCGGTTTCTGCGCCGTCCTCGGTCACAAACACTTCGCCGTGCTGGAACGGGCTCATGGTGCCCGGGTCGACGTTGATGTAGGGATCGAGTTTGAGGAGGGTGACTTTGAGACCGCGCGACTCAAGAATGGCCGCGAGCGAGGCGGCGGCGATGCCCTTGCCGAGTGAGGACACTACGCCACCGGTAACGAATACGAACTTGGTCATGACCTAGCTTGCCGGGGAAAGCCGGATTATAGCAAAGGTCCCCTCTCCGATCCGTGACAGAACGGTGGAAATTGCCCCATCGCGGTCTTGCCTATGCGGCGTGCCGCATGGAGCCTGCGTTGGCGCGCATTTCGTGGATCAACTCGCGGATCAACCCGGCCGTTTCCAGCGGCTTTTCCATCGGATAGAGGTGGCTGCCCTCGATCCAGCGCAGCCTGCTGCCGACGATGCGCCGGGTGGCGCCCAGTCCGACCTGCCGAATCTCGCGCGAGCGGGTGCCTGCCACGAAACTGACCGGAAACGCCGTGCCGCCCGCAACCTTTCGCCCCATGTTGGTCGGCAAGGTCCGGTAGATCTGGTATTCGATTTCGCGAGAGAAACGCAGTGTGCGCTCATGGTCACGGCCGGTGGGCTCTGTACCATGCTCGACATAGTCGCGCAGCACGTCTTCGTCCCAACGGTCGAACTTGCGCTTGGCCTTGAAGTGGCTCCAGACGGAGTCGAGATCAGGCCACAGGTGGCGCCGGTTCTTCGTTGCTGCGGCAGGTGATTGGCTCTCATCAATGTCCAGCCACTGCGCAACGCGCAGCAGCTTGGCGCGCCACCCCGCAATGATCGGTGAATCAAGCATCACGACGCCGCGCACGCGCTCGGGCCGACGAAGTGCCGCCATCAAGCTCAAAAAACCGCCCAGCGAGTGCCCTACTAGCCAGACCGGCTCGGGCTGCGCGTCGATTTCCGCAAGCAGCTCTTTCACCAGGCCAGGCCACGAACGTGTGACGGGGAAACGTGGATCGTGCCCAAAGCGCTCCACCGCGCGGATGTCGAATTCGTCACCCAGCACGCCCAGCATCTTGCGATACGTCCCGACGGGAAAGCCGTTGGCATGCGAAAAGAGCATCACATCGCGCATCGCAGATCCTGTGCCGTTCAGTGCGACTTCTGCGATCCGCCAGCCACGCGCTGGAGGGTCGAAACCTGTTCCAACGCGGGGCCGGGCGCACGGTCCGGCGCCGCTGGCGCGTCGGCGGCAGGCGGCGCAATGCGTACGGGCTCAACCTCTGCGGAGGGATGTCCCTCGCGGCGCAGCGGATACGACGGCGAAGTGCCGGTTTCCCAATCCGGATCGTCGATT
This sequence comes from Ralstonia sp. PBBBR1, assembly GCF_002256165.1. Taxonomy (NCBI): domain Bacteria; kingdom Pseudomonadati; phylum Pseudomonadota; class Betaproteobacteria; order Burkholderiales; family Burkholderiaceae; genus Ralstonia; species Ralstonia sp. PBBBR1. The sequence continues at coordinate 628,646 of NZ_NKIL01000002.1, forward strand.
TCGGCAAACACCTGGCGCAGCCGCTTACCCCATGTGCCGCGAATCATCGTGAAATATGGGTTCTCTTCATCAATGGCGACAAAGCGCGTCACATGCAGCGAGTCGGCCTCGTAGACCAGCAGATCCAGCGGCAAGCCCACCGAAATATTGGACTTCAGCGTCGAATCCATCGAGATGAGCGCGCATTTTGCGGCTTCATCCAGCGGCAGCCCGGGGCTGACCACGCGATCGATGATCGGCTTGCCGTACTTGGCTTCGCCAATCTGGAAATAGCAGTTCTCGGGCGTCGCTTCAATGAAGTTTCCCGCCGCGTAGACGTTGAACAGGCGCGGCCGCTCTGCGCCGATCTGCCCGCCAAAGATGATGCTGACATTGAAGTCGATCTTGGCCTTGGCCAATGCCGCGGCGTCGCGGTCATAAACGTCTCGTACGGCCTCGCCCACGATCGTGGCCGCCTCGAACATGTCACGCGCCGTCCACAGCGAGCGCGGCTTGCCGCGCGCTTCGGTCAGCACCTGGCGCACCGCCTGGCTGATGGCGAGATTGCCGGCCGTCAGCAGCACCATGACGCGATCGCCTTCGCGCTCGAAGACGGTCATCTTGCGGAACGTGGAAATAGCGTCCACGCCCGCGTTGGTACGGGAGTCAGACAGGAACACAAGGCCTGCGTCCAGGCGCATGGCGACGCAATAAGTCATGGGCGAAACAACAAACGGAAACGGTGGTTGAGGGCATTCTAGCGCGGCGATCAGAACCCATCCGCGCGCTTGGAAGAGATGCTCAATTCACTTGCGCAGCCTCGGCGGGCAGCGGCTCGATGGAGATGCTGACATCCAGCGTCTCAGCACCCCCGCCCTGCCGCACGCCGCGAACCGGCGCAGCCGACTGGTAATCACGCCCGACCGCCAACCGGATATGGCGCGCATCGGTAAAGCATTGGTGGGTGACGTCGATGCTGCACCACGTGTGGGATTCAGCATCGAGGCAGACGTCGGCCCAGGCATGACTGGCAAGGTCTTCCTCGCCCACGGCTTGGAAATAGCCGCTGACATAGCGCGCCGGCACGCCCAGTGCCCGGCAGCACGCGACCATCACCTGCGCCTGGTCCTGGCATACGCCCGTGCCCAGGCCAAACGCCTCCGCAGCGGCCGTGCCGACGTGAGTGGTGTTCGGCTTGTAGCGCACACGCGTGGCAATGGCTTGCGCCAGGCGCACGGCAGATTCTGCGTCGCCGTGCACCAGTGCATGCTCGCGCGCAAAGTCGATCATCTCGGCGGGCGCGGAAGTCAGCGGCGTGGCGCTCAGAAAATACAGCGGCGAAACGCGATAGCGCCCCTGCTCGCGTGCTTCGACAAACCGTTGGCTGCCAGGCGAGCCCGCAGGAAACGCTTCGACAATGCCGCGCGCGTCGATGATGACGTCTTCCGTACGGTTGCCGAGAGTGAAGTGGTGGACGATGTTGCCGAAACCGTCGGTGGCGCGCGTGAGGTTGCCAGGCGCGTGGATCTGCCAGCTCTCCACCTGCTGCAGCTCGCCGCTGCGAGGCGTCAGCCGCAGCTCATGCACGCTGTGGCGCAGCGGCTCGGCATAACGGTAGACCGTCGTATGTCGAATTTGGTATTTCACGATGACACGGGCGCCGCCCGAAAGCGGCGCCCCGATGTATGCACAATGCCCTGCAGGGTCATGCGACCTCGAGCGGCACCAGGAAATCCTGGCTGATGCCGTTGCCCAGGTCGCCGATCCGCTCCAGGAAGTTGGTCAGCCAGGCATGCAGGCCGACCGAAAAGATATCTTCGATGCGGGCGTACCGCAGGTCGGCGTGCAGTTTACCAGCGCGACGCTCCGTCTCCGCCGATTGACTGTTGCGCACGGTCGAAAGAATCGCAACCACCTCGTCCATGCTGGCCAGCAGCGAACGCGGCATGTCGCTGCGCAGGATCAGCAGTTCCGCCACGCGCGTCGGCGTGATGACGTTGCGATAGATCTTGCGATAAACCTCGAAACCCGACACGGAGCGCAGCGTGGCGGCCCAGTGGTAGAAGTCGCCCTGCTCTGCGGCGGCTTCATCGCGTGTGGGCGTGGACTGGAACTTCACGTCCAGCAGCCGCGCAGTGTTGTCGGCGCGTTCCAGAAACGTGCCCAGCCGCATGAAGTGGAACGCGTCGTCCGTCAGCATGGTGCCGACCTGCACGCCGCGCGACAGATGCGAGCGGAACTTCACCCACTCAAAGAACTGCGACGGATCCTCGCGCAGCATGCCTTCGGCAATCAGGCGCTGCACGTCGAGCCACGTGGTGTTGATGGTTTCCCACACTTCCGTTGTGAGGGAGCCGCGCACGGCGCGGGCGTTCTCACGCGCGCCGCGCAGGCAGCTCATGATCGACGACGGGTTGGTCATGTCGCGCACCATGAAGTCAATCACGTCGTCGCGCGAAAGCAAGCCATAGCGGTCGGCAAAAACCTGCGTGAGTTCGGATATATCGAGCATCGCCCACCAGCCCTGCTCCGCCACTTCCGCCGATTGCGGCATCAGCGAGGTCTGGTAGTTCACGTCGAGCATGCGGGCGGTGTTCTCGGCGCGTTCGGTGTAGCGCGCCATCCAGAAAAGGTGGTCTGCGGTGCGGCTGAGCATGGCGTTCCCTTCTACGTATCCGATATGCGGTGGATCGATCAATCGATTGCCAGGTTGCGTCGCTGCGCGTGCGTTCAGCGCTCCAGCACCCACGTGTCCTTCGTTCCCCCGCCCTGCGACGAGTTGACCACCAGCGAGCCGGCCCGCAACGCCACGCGTGTGAGGCCGCCCGGCACCATGCGCACGTCCTTGCCGGAGAGCACGAACGGCCGAAGATCGATATGGCGCGGCGCGATACCGGCTTCCACATACGTGGGGCAAGTCGACAGCGCCAAGGTGGGCTGGGCGATGTATTTATCAGGGCGCGCCTTCACCACCTCACGGAAAGCGGCAATCTCTTCCTGCGTGGCAGCCGGACCGACCAGCATGCCGTAGCCGCCTGCCCCGTGCGTCTCCTTGACCACCAGTTCGCCCATGTGGTCCAGGACGTATTGCAGGTCATCTGGACGGCGGCACATGTATGTCGGCACGTTATTCAGGATCGGCTCCTCGCCCAGGTAGAAACGGATCATGTCCGGCACATACGGATAGATCGACTTGTCGTCTGCCACGCCGGTGCCGATGGCATTACAGATCGTCACGTTGCCCGCGCGATAGACCGACAGCAGCCCCGCTGCGCCGAGCGAAGAATCCGGGCGGAACACCAGCGGGTCGAGGAAGTCGTCGTCCACACGGCGGTAAATGACATCGATGCGCTGCGGACCCTGCGTCGTGCGCATGTAGAGGTGGTCGTCCTGCACGAACAGATCGTGGCCCTCCACCAGCTCGACGCCCATTTGCTGTGCCAGGAACGCGTGCTCGAAATATGCCGAGTTGTACATGCCCGGCGTGAGCACCACCACGGTGGGGTCCGCAATGTTCTGCGGCGACACGCTGCGCAGCATGTCGAGCAGCATGTCGGGGTAATGCGCAACCGGCGCCACACGATTGCGTGCGAACAACTCCGGAAACAGCCGCATCATCATCTTGCGGTTTTCCAGCATATACGACACACCCGAGGGCACGCGCAGGTTGTCTTCCAGCACGTAGAACTCGCCCTCGCCGGCCCGCACGATATCGATGCCAGCCACGTGCGCGTAGATGTCGCGCGGCACGTTGACGCCCAGCATGTCCGGGCGGTATTGAGCGTTGTTGTAGATCTGATCGGGCGGTATGACGCCCGCGCGCAGGATGTTCTGCTCGTGGTAGATGTCGTGCAGGAAGCGGTTCAGCGCATCAACGCGCTGCCGCAGGCCGCGCTCGAGCGTGGCCCATTCGCTTGCGGGGAAGATGCGCGGAATGATGTCGAACGGGATCGTGCGTTCGGTGCCGCTGTTCGATTCGTCCTTGTCGCCGTACACGGCAAAGGTGATGCCGACCCGGCGGAAGATCAGGTCTGCCTCGGCGCGCTTGTTCTGCAGCGTCGAGGCGGATTGCGCGCCCAGCCATTCGGCGAAACGTCCGTAGTGGCCGCGAACCTCGCCCTGCTGGACGAGCGCTGCCGGGGCCGGTTCGGCGGCATGGGGGTTGCGGTCCCCGTCATGCCAGCTGAGCATTTCATCGTAGAACCGGACTGCCATGCTTTCCTCCCCTGACGGCGCCGCGCGATGTACGCGGCACGCGGTTTTTATAGCACAGCGGTTTTGACCGCCACAATGGGGCCAACCCGTTGTGCCACCAAGTTTTCACGGCTGGGCGTCGAAGGCGCCGGTGGCCGTTGCCAGGGGTTCCACTTCCTGTGCGGAAGACCAGTACCGCGGCCGCATTTTGCGCGCGGTCTGGATGTCCAGCACATCGCCGTCGGTCTGAATGACGACGGCACCGGTCTTGTCCGTGCGCAACCCGTCGATGTCGCGCGCAACGTAGCGCTGCCAAATCTGCGGATGCGGATGTCCGTACCGATTGCGGTAGCCGACCTGGAAAACCGCCACTTGCGGAGAAACCGCGTCCAAGAACGCGCCGCTGGAGCTTGTCTTGCTGCCGTGATGAGGCACAAGCAAGATGTCTGCCATCAGTCGCTCAGGCGTTTCTGCGTCGATCAGCGCGCTTTCCTGGGCGGCTTCGATATCGCCGGTCAGCAAGGCGGCGTGGCGGCCATTGGCGATACGCAGCACACAACTGCGGGCGTTGCTGGACACGCGCTCGCTTTCAGCCGGCAAACGCCGCGGGTGCAGCACCTCAAAGACAACGCCGTCCCACGTCCATGCTTGCCCAGCCAAACAATCGGCAAAACCGATGTTGTTGGCATCGGCCGTGCCGCGCAGGGCGTGCCCCGGAGGCAAAGACGCCAACATGGTGCGCACCGGCACCGCGCCGATCACCGTTTCGGTGCCACCGGCGTGGTCGTTGTCTTCGTGGCTGACGGCAAGCGTGTCGAGCGCTTCCACGCCATGTGCTCGCAGATAGGGAGCGATGACGCGGGCGGCGGCATCCGCATGGTCGCCGTAGCGCGGACCGGTGTCGAACAGCAGGCGATGGTTGGCCGTTTCAACCAAGGCCGCAGCGCCCTGGCCGATGTCGAACGCGACGAGCCGGAATTCGCCAGGCGATGGCAATGGCTCGCGCGCCAGGACCAACGGCAAGAGGAGCAAGGCGCCCTGAGCGCGCCACGCCCATGCGCGCAAGCCACCCGGCACCAGCAATAGCGCCACTGCAACCATCGACAGCAACACTGCCCACATGGGCCCAACCGGCGCAACCCACACAGACCAGCGCGGCGTCGCCAGCCATTCAAGCCAAACGACCAGCCACCGGAAGCTCGCTTCGGCCAACATCAGCACTGGCTGCGCCAGCGGGTCCGGGAGGGCCGCGCCGATCAGCGCCATCGGTGTCGTCACGAAACTTACCGCGGGAATCGCCAGCCCATTCGCCGCAGCAGAGACGACCGACGTCTGCTGGAACAGCAGCAAGGTCAAAGGCAACAACCCGAATGTGACCGCGAACTGAATCCGCGTACCGCCAGCGAGCGCACGGCGCGTGCGTTCGACCCAGCCATCTGGGTTGTCACTGCGATGGCCATCGAGCGCCATCTGCGCGGCGATGAAGATGATCGCCACCGCGCCGAACGACAGCCAGAACCCCGCCGACATGACGGCCCACGGGTCCACCACCGCCACCACGGCCGCCGCCCAGCACAGCGACAGGCTGGCGGGCACATTCCGATCGGTCAGCCGGGCGATGGCTACGGTGGAGAGCATCAGCAGCGTGCGCTGCGCCGGCACGCCCATCCCGGCGAGCAGGCAGTAGGCGAACGCAGCCAGCATGGCCGCGATGGCGCCTGCGCGCGGGGCCGGCATGCGCAGCGGCAACGGCGTACGCAGCCAGCGCGCCAGCCAGAACGAGCGACGCCACAGCGCCATCCACAACGCTGCAAACAGCCCGGCGATCATCGTGATGTGCAGCCCCGAAATGCTGACGAGGTGGCTGATGCCGGTGCGGCGGAACAGGTCCCAGTCGTCGGGAGCGATGCCGCTCTGGTCGCCCACCACCAGGGCGACAATGACAGCCGCGTAGCGCCCATCGGGCAGGGCATCGAGGATGTGGCGCCGCACGCTGGCACGCCAGCGCTCCACGCCAATTCCGAAACCGGTGCTCGCCTCGCCAAGCGCGATGTTCTGCGCGCGCTTGCCTGTACGCACATAGCCGACGGCCCGGATGTTGTCCGCCAGCATCGCGTATTCGCCATCGAAGCCGCCGGGGTTGGTCAGGCTGTGCGGGCGCTTTAGGCGCAGCGTCAGTTGCCAGCGTTGGCCGGGCTGCAGATCGGGGATGCCAGCGCGTCGGTCCGGCTTCGCATCTTCCTCGCCCACGTTGCCCCACGTGCGTGGGCCATACCAGGACAGGCGCACGCGGGGTGGCACGGCATCACCCGCATTGCTGGATTCGATGTGGAAGAGAAAACGGGTGGCGTCATCGCCGAGCTGCGGCAACTCGGCCACCACGCCGGTCGCGATGATGTCCTTGCCTTCCCACGCAGGGCTAAGCGCCACGGCCATGCGCTGCTGCGCGCGCCAATCACTCCAGCCAAAGCCTGCCGCAACGGCGGCGGCGACCAGCAACACGTGAAACAGCGTTGGCCGACGCCGCGAGACCGCCGCCAGCAATAGACAGAGCACCAGCACGCCAAGCGGCAGCCACACCGGCAGCAGCGTCGCCTGCATCTGCAATGCCACGCAGCCGGCAACAAAGCCGATCAACCCGAGACGCATGTGCGGGCGTCAGGCTTGCAGGAGCGCTTCCAGGCGGGGAATGGCGTCGATGCTGTTGCGGCGCGCCTGGTCGGCCAGCGCCTCAATGGAGATGCCGCGCAGTTGCGCCATCGCATCGGCAATGCGCGCGACTTCCGTGGGTACATTGCGCACACCGCCCTGCTCCCCGAATTGATCATCGGCCAGCCAGGCTGGCGCGAGGTCAGGCGCGTCGGTTTCCAGCACGATCGACTCGATCGGCAATTCCTGCGCCAGCCGACGCACGCGATTGGCGCGCGAAAAGGTAAAGACGCCGCCAAACCCCAGCTTGAAACCGGAATCGACAAAGCGATGCGCCTGTTCCGGGCTGCCGTTGAACGCATGCGCAATGCCGCGTACACCCGCCTTGGCCGCGGCGCTCTGTACCTGATCTTGCGACTTGCGCACGTGCATCAGCACAGGCAGGTCGAATTCGCGAGCGATGCGCAGTTGCGCACGGAACACGGCGTTCTGCCGTTCAATGTCGTAGTTGGGAATGAAGAAATCGAGGCCGATCTCGCCGACCGCCACAAAGCGCGGGTCGTCCATTGACGCGGCGACTTGGCGGCGCAGCTCGAGGAGGTCCTCTTCACTGGCCTGCGCGGCGTAGATCGGATGGATGCCCAGCGCATAACTGCAACCGGCATGCCGATGTGCCAGCGCCCGCACCGCGTCGAAATTCCAGCGTGCCACCGCCGGCACGACGATGTGGTTGACACCCGCTGCATGCGCCTGCGCGACGACCGCATCGCGGTCGGCATCAAAGTCGCTGGCATCGAGGTGGCAATGGGTATCGATCCACATGGTCGGTTCAGCATTGGGGAAAGCGGCAACCTACCGGAAAGCGCGGCCTTGTGGAATCCGCCTTTTCCGATCATGCCGGCCGGCTTAGCGCTCCTGGTGCAGATGGCCGTCCCGCAGGCGGAAGATGCGGTCGCAGCGGCCGGCCAGTTCGATATCGTGCGTGACGATGACAAAGCTCGTGCCCAGCGTGCGCGTGAGTTCCAGCATCAGGTCAAACACTTCACCAGCGGTGTGATCGTCAAGGTTGCCGGTAGGCTCGTCAGCCAGCACGCAAGCCGGAGACCCGACCAGCGCGCGCGCAATCGCCACGCGCTGACGCTCGCCGCCGGACAGCTCACCCGGACGGTGTGCCGTGCGCGGGCCCAGACCCACGCGTTCGAGCATCGCCTGTGCGGTGTGGCGCGCTTGCGCTTCCTCCACGCCCCGGATACGCAGCGGCATCGCGACGTTGTCCAGTGCGGTGAACTCCGGCAGCAGATGGTGGAACTGATAGACAAAGCCCAGCGCCTGGTTGCGCAACGTGTTGCGCTCGCGCTCTTTCATGGCGGTGAAGGGCTTGCCGAGCAGAGAGACGCGGCCCGATGTCGGCTCATCCAGCCCGCCCAGCACATGCAGCAGCGTGCTCTTGCCCGAACCGGAGGCGCCGACGATGGCGACCTTCTCGCCCACGCCGATGCGGATATCCACGCCCTTGAGCACGTCGACGTTCAACCCGCCCTGGCGGAACGACTTGGACAGCCCTTCGGCTTGCACCACCCCACCCTGCGGCGCCGCGGCCGGCGCTTCCATGGAAGTCATGACCGCCTCACTCATAGCGCAGTGCCTCCGCCGGGTTCACGCGCGAGGCGTGCCAGCTTGGATACAGCGTCGCCACCGACGCGAGGATGAAGGAAATGACGCCAATGGTCGCAATGTCGTTCACGCGGGGGTCCGAGGGCAGTTCGCTGATGAAATAGATGTCACGCGGCAGGAATTGCACGTGGAAAAGGCGCTCGATGAAAGGGACGATCACGTCGATGTTGTAAGCGATGAGCGTGCCGAAGCCGACCCCCAGCAATGTGCCGATGAACCCGATCGCAACGCCCTGCACGATGAAGATCTTCATGATCGACGCGGGTTGTGCGCCCATGGTGCGCAGGATGGCGATGTCGGCCTGCTTGTCCGTCACCGTCATCACCAGCGTTGACACCAGGTTGAACGCGGCCACGGCGATGATCAGCGTGAGGATGATGAACATCATCTTCTTCTCGGTCTTCACGGCGGCAAACCAGTTGCGGTTCTGGCGCGACCAATCTCGGATGTACAGCTCGCCGGACAACGTGCGCGACAGCGCTTCGGCCACCTGCGGGGCGCGGTCCATGTCGACCAGCTTCAGACGCACGCCGGTCGGGCCATCGAGGCGGAACAGTCGTTCGGCGTCTTCCATGTTGACGAGTGCGAGGGAGCTGTCGAACTCGTAGTGACCCGACTCGAAGATGCCCGTCACCGTGAACTGCTTCAGGCGCGGCAACACGCCCGCCGGCGTGATGGTGCCCTGCGGCGCCACCAGCGTGACCTTGTCTCCCTGATGCACGCCCAGGCCGTTGGCCAGCTGGCTGCCCAGGGCGATGCCGAATTCGCCGGGTTTCAGATCGTCGATCGAGCCCGATTTGAAATCCTTGGCAATGTCCGACACCTTCGGCTCGTCCGCCGGCGACACCCCGCGCAGCAGCACGCCGCGCACCGCCTCGTCGCGCGTGATCATGGCCTGTGCGCCCACGTAGGGCGCCGCGCCGATGACTTCCTTGTTCTGCATCGCCTCATTGGCGGTACGCTGCCAGTCCGGCAGGCTGTTCGGCGCCATCACTTCGATATGCGCCAGCACCGAGAGCATGCGGTCTCGCACTTCCTTCTGGAAGCCGTTCATGACCGAAAGCACGATGATCAGCGCCGCCACCCCCAGCGCAATGCCGAGCATGGAGATGAGCGAAATGAAAGAGATGAAGCTGTTGCGGCTGGCGCGCTTGCTTGCGCGCGTATACCGCCAGCCGATCTGCCATTCGTATGGAAGTTTCAAAGGGGGTTCCCCGTGGGTGTGATTTGTCCGGCTCACTGGCCGACAAGCCGGAAGTTTACAATCTCGGAGCCATGATTCCTGAACTCACCCTGATTGTCCCGTTTTGCGCGCCCGCTGCCGAGGTGGCGGATGACGCTTACCGTCAATTGACCTTGCCGGGCCTGGAAAGGTTGCTCGCGCGTGCGCGCGAAACGGAACGCGAGCGCCACGACGACGCCTACCTGCCCACGCTGCCGCACGAGCGCTGGCTGGCCAAGCATGCCGGGCTACCGATCTCTCCACTGCCGTCGGCGCCATACATGCGCCTGGCGGACGGCGGCACCGCCGACACGCGCACCTGGGCCTGCCTGCAGCCGGTCCACATCCACGCCGCCCGAGACCATCTGGTGATGCTCGACCCGGCCCAGCTGCGCCTGGAAGCCGCCGACGCCGACGCGCTGCGCGCCGCCATCGCCCCCCTGGTTTCTGAGATGGGCATCACGCTCGATGCCACGCACGCCGCGCGCTGGTACGTCGCCGATTCGCCCTTTGGCGAGCTCATTGCCGCCGCGCCGCAGCGCGCCACCGGCCACAACATCGACATCTGGATGCACAAGGGCGAGCAGGAGCGCGCCTGGCGCAAGTTCCAGAACGAGATCCAGATGACGTGGTACGACCACCCCGTCAATCAGACGCGCGAGGCGCGCGGCCTGCTGCCGGTCAACTCGGTCTGGCTATTCGGCCAGGGCGCGCTGGTCGATGCCCGCCCCATTGCCGAGCGCATGATCGGCGCTGATCCGTTCTTCGCCGGCCTGTGTCACGCCGGCAACGCCACCGAACTCTGCGCTGAAACGCTGGCCGCCGTGCCATTCGACGACACGAGCGCCGCCGCGCTGCTGGGCGACGCCGGCAAGCCGTATCTCTCCGCCGACTGGTACGACTGGATCGAAACCCTGCGCGCCTACGATCGCGACTGGTTTGCCCCCGCCGCCGATGCGCTGGCCGACGGCCGCATCGACGCCGTCTCGCTCGTGCTGACCGGCGACTCGCACTACGCACATTACCGCGTCACCCGCCGCGAACTCGCCAATGGCCCGTTCGGCTGGCTGCGCCGCTTCAGTCGCCCGCGCAGCTTGCGCGACGCGCTGTCCCCGCTTTCCATGGCCGCTTGAGCCTGATCCTGCATGACCCGCATCGCTGTCCGCTCACATTCCGCTGACGCCGCCACCACGCTGGCCGGCCACGGCATCCATCCTGTCCTGGCGCGCATCCTCGCTGCCCGGGGCGTCGCCCGGCCAGACGACCTGTCGACCGAGCTGACGGACCTGCTGCCCCCCGCGCAGCTCAAGGGCATTGACGACGCAGCGCGCTACCTGGGCGACGCCATCGCCGCCGGCAAGCGCCTGCTGATCATTGCCGACTACGACTGCGACGGCGCTACCGCCTGCGCCGTGGGCGTACGCGGCTTGCGCATGCTCGGCGCGCAGGTCAGCTACATCGTCCCGAACCGCTTCGAGTACGGCTACGGCCTGTCGCCCGAAATCGTCGCCCTGGCCGCGCGCGAGAAGCCGGACGTGCTGGTCACCGTCGACAACGGCATCGCAGATGTGGCGGGCGTGGCGGCGGCCAACGCGCTGGGCATCGACGTGGTCGTGACGGACCACCACATGCCCGGGGCGCAGTTGCCCGAGGCGCGCGTGATCGTCAATCCGAACCAGCCGGGCTGCGACTTCCCGAGCAAGAACCTGGCGGGCGTGGGCGTGATGTTCTACGTGCTGCTGGCACTGCGGGCGGAATTGCGCAAGCGCGGTGTGTTCACGCCGCAGGATCAGCCACGCCTCGATGCCCTGCTCGACCTGGTGGCACTCGGCACCGTGGCCGACGTGGTCAAGCTCGACGCCAACAACCGCCTGCTGGTCGCGCAGGGCCTCAGGCGCATGCGTGCGGGACGCATGTGCCCGGGCATCGCCGCGCTGTTCCGCGTGGCCGGTCGCGAGGCGCGCCGCGCGTCGACGTTCGACCTCGGCTTCGGCCTCGGCCCGCGCCTGAACGCCGCTGGGCGCTTGGCCGATATGTCGCTCGGCATCGAATGCCTGCTCACCGACGACTACGACCGCGCCATGTCCATCGCCGCCGAACTTGACGGCATGAACCGCGAGCGCCGCGAGATCGAAGCCGGCATGCAGCAGGAAGCGCTCGCCATCCTCGACAGCATGAACGCCATCGATGGCGCCGGCCGCCACACCATCGCGGTCTACAACGAGACGTGGCACCAGGGCGTGATTGGTATCGTCGCGTCGCGCATCAAGGACAAGTTCCACCGCCCGGTGTTCACCTTCGCGCCCGGCGACGACGGCGTCATCAAGGGGTCGGGCCGTTCGATTCCAGGCTTCCACCTGCGCGATGCGCTGGACGCCGTCCACAAGCGCAGCCCCGGGCTGATCGTCAAGTTCGGGGGCCACGCCATGGCAGCGGGGCTCACGCTGCGTGAAGACGGCTTCGAGACATTCGTCGCCACCTTCGAGGCCGTCGGCCGCGAATGGTTGACCGAGGCGCTGCTCTCGCGCGTGCTCGAAACCGATGGCGAAGCCGACCCCGAATGTTTCACGCCGCAGTTCGTCGAGCTGCTCGAAACCCAGGTCTGGGGCCAGGGCTTTCCGGCGCCAAGCTTCTGCGGCGAGTTCGACGTGCTATCGCAGGCGGTGCTGAAAGACAAGCACCTGAAGCTCAAGCTCGGCCGCGGCAAGCAGCATTTCGACGCGATCTGGTTCAACCACGCAGAGCCGCTCGGCGCCTCGGCGTACGTGGCCTACCGGCTCGACAACAACACGTTCAATGGCATCACGCGCGTGCAGATGGTGATCGAGCACGCGCAATAGCGGATTGGACAAACCTTGCGCCAACGCATAAATACATGCCAAAACTGTCTGACGGTGCGAAGATGACGCAGCAATCGGGCACGGCCGGTGCGTTACAATGCGAGATTGCCGGCATGGAAACGCCCAAGCATCCATGACCGCGCGCCCCACGAATTCCTAGCATCAACTTCCAAGCGAAATGACTCACGTCGTTACCGAAAGCTGTGTCCGCTGCAAGTACACCGACTGCGTGGACGTCTGCCCCGTCGACTGCTTCCGCGAAGGCCCGAACTTCCTGACGATTGATCCGGACGAGTGCATCGACTGTGCCGTCTGCGTGGCCGAGTGCCCGGTCAACGCCATCTACGCCGAAGAAGACGTGCCCGCCGATCAGCAGAAGTGGATCGCCATCAATGTCGAGCTTGCACAAGCCGGCTGGCCGTCCATCACCAAGACCAAGCAACCCTTGCCCGACGCCGACGACTGGAAGGACGTGAAGGACAAGGAGCAGTACCTCGACCGCGGCTGAACGCGGTTGAACGAACTTGCCCGGCACACTTTTTGTAGTGCATCGCAAAAAAAGGTATTGACGGGCAGATCGAAAACTAGCTAGAATTCATTTCTTCGCTGTTGCAGCGATTCCCCGATAGCTCAGTCGGTAGAGCGCCGGACTGTTAATCCGTAGGTCCCTGGTTCGAGCCCAGGTCGGGGAGCCAAAATAACAAAACGCCTCGCTTCGTGCGGGGCGTTTTCATTTGTGGCATCAGTGCGTGTATTGTCTGCATCGATCGTCATGCCCGAGTGGTGAAATTGGTAGACACCGCGGACTTAAAATCCGCTGCGCCCTAATCGGCGCGTGCCGGTTCGATCCCGGCCTCGGGCACCAAATCCTCTCTCCGCTTCTTCCCCTCTTCAGCTTGAGTGCCTTACTTAGCGCAGCAGCCGTGCGCCTTCGGTGCGTCTTCATATTCGTCGTGACGGCGCACCCATGACATCGGGCCGTTTTCATTGCGGCCAAGCGGCGCGCGATCGAGCAGCAGCAGCGTGCCAACCATGTCCTCCAAGCCGCGCGCATACGTCGAGTACGTGTGGAAGACATTGCGCGCCTCGTCTTGATAAAACGCGCTCATTCCAGGCAGTTCGTCGTGAGCCTCTTCGCGTGGCGTAGCCGTGTAGTTGTAGTCGACCGACCCGCTTGCGAGTTCGCCTTGCGAGAAACTCACTCGATAGTCGTGATTGAACGTCGAGCCGAACGACGACACCCACGGGAATTGCCAGCCCATGCGCTTCTTGTAGGCCGCGATTTTGTCGATCGGCGCGCGAGATACGGCGACGAACGTCACGTCATGGTGGTTCAGATGCGTGAGCATTCCGCCAATATGGTCGGACAGGAAGGAGCACCCGGGACAGCCCGCGCCCCAGTCGGGGCCGAGCATGAAGTGGTAGACCATCAACTGGCTGCGGCCGTCAAACAGCTCGGCCAGCGTCTTCTTGCCTTCCGGCGAGTCAAATTCGTATTCCGTATCGACCTTGACCCACGGCAGCGCCTGGCGCTCGGCGTTGATGGCGTCGCGCAGATGGATGGCCTCCTTCTCGCGAGCCAGCAGCGCCCTGCGTTTGATGAGCCATTCGTCTCTGGAAACTACGGGATGCGCTTGCATGGTCGCCCCTTGTCTTAGACACAGGACTCCATACTAGGCGGCGTCACGCGAATGAGAAGCCGCGCTGCACAAGTCGCCAACCGGATGCGACTTGCGCGCCATGGAAGAGAATCAGCCGCCTCGGCGCATGTCATTTCAGGTGCCGGATCAGCCCACCAGCCAGCGCACGCCCACATTGATGAGAGCGCCGCCACCCACCAGACCAGCCCACAGCACAGCGGCGCACAGCAGCGGTCGCACACCGGACTTCAGCAGCATCGGCACATGCGTTTGTGTGCCGATGGCAAACATCGCGCAGGCCAGCATGGCGGTGTCGATGGCGTCGATGGGGGCATGCCATGCGGCTGGGATCGCACCAGCGGAATTCAGCAGCGTCACGATCAGCAGGCCCACCGCAAACCAGGGCATCGCCTTCCAGGCATGGCCGGCGGCTTTGCGAAGCGCATTCTCGGGAGACGCCGAAGCGCAAGCCTGACCTTCAGCGGGCGTTGTGCACGCCAGTACCACGAGCAACGGAGCCAGCGCCAGCACACGCACCATCTTGCTGACGACGGCGGCGTTGGTGGCGTCGTCGCCCAACGGACGCGCTGCGGCAATCACCTGCGCGACCTCGTGCACCGTCGAGCCGATGTAGACGCCAAAGTACTCCGGCGCGATGGCCACACCGGCATGCGCAACAAGCGCGTACAGCCACGGATACAGAAAAATGCCGATCGTGCCGAACAGCACCACGCTGGCGATTGCCACGGCGGTTTCGCGCGGCGACGCCTTTACCGCTGGCGCAACGGCCAGCACAGCCGCCGCCCCACACACCGCACTCCCGGCCGCCACCAGGACGGCTTGCGAGCGCGTCAGGCGAAACCAACGCGTGCCGATCCACGTACCGGCCAGTGTCGTCGCGGCCAATACTACCAGCGGAATCACCACGCCCGAAGTACCGAGATCCTGGATCTGCGCCAGCGTCAGCCGCGCGCCGTAGAGAATCACGCCGGCACGCAGCAAAGTATGTCGCGCAAACTGGATCGCCCCCGGCGTCAGCCAACGCTGGTGCCCAGGCACATGGCCCACGGCCATGCCGAGCAGGATGGCAAGCGTCAATGCGCTCAAGCCCAGATGCCCAGCCCACGGCATTGCGCCGAGCGCCACCGCGACGCCCGCGCACCCGAACAGCACCGCCACGCCGGCAAGAGTTCGCCCATCGAACCCCGCTGCCATGCTCTGGGGTGCCAGCTGTTTCTGTGCAATAGTCATCACATTTGCCTTGCTTATTCACTATACGCATAACGATATGCAGTCCGTGATAACATGTAAAACAGGTAATTTTTGTAATTTCAACCACTTTTATGGATAACAAAGCGCCTCGCGTCACACTACGTCAGTGGGCTGTCTTCGCGGCCATCGCGCAGAGTGAGACGACCACCGCTGCCGGCGAAGCTCTTGGCCTGTCGCAATCGGCCGTCAGCGCGGCTCTGGCAGAGCTGGAATCCACGCTGGGGCATCCGCTGTTTGATCGGCACGCACGGCGCCTGCATCTGAATGCGCTGGGCCGGCAACTATTGCCGCAGGCGCAGGCACTGCTTGATCACGCCGATGCGCTGGAACACGCAACCGCCCAGCCGAACGTGCGCCTGAAGCTCGCGGCCAGCAGCACAATCGGCAACTATGTGCTGCCCGCCCTCCTCGCAGGCTTCCGGCACGACATCGCGCCGGACAGCCAGCTCGACGTGCTGATCGGCAACACGCAGGACGTGGTCGATGCCGTGCAACACTTCGAGGTGGACATCGGCCTGATAGAAGGCACCTGCCGCGGCGAGGCACTGGAGATCGAAACGTGGATCGACGATGAGATGGTGATCGTGGCCGCGCCGGGGCACCCGCTCACCCAAGGGACCGAGCCGGTCTCACACGCGGCGCTGCGCGAGGCGGGCTGGCTCATGCGCGAACCCGGCTCCGGCACGCGCGAACTGATCGACAGCCGGATTGCCTCGGTGGTGGGACCGCTGTATGTGGCGCTCGAACTCGGCCACTCCGAGGCCATTCAGCGCACGGTGGCGGCGGGCTACGGCATCAGTTGCCTGTCGCGCCACGTAGTGGCCGACGCGTTGCGAGACGGCCGGCTGGTCGAGGTGAACAGCGGCTTGCCGCGCATCGCGCGGCCCCTGCTCATCGTGCGCCATCGGGACAAGCATCCGACGCACGGGCTCACGCAATTCATCGACATGCTACGCGGCTACAGAGCCGATTCGAAAAAATTCACGCAAAGGACTAGCGCGATCTGAAAAAGGTTGATATAGTCTCGTTTCTTCGCGGGGCGTTAGCTCAGTTGGTAGAGCAGCGGACTCTTAATCCGTAGGTCGAGTGTTCGAGTCACTCACGCCCCACCAGTATTTGAAAGGCCCGACAGGCAACTGTCGGGCCTTTTTCATTTGCGCAATCTGCGGCGCGCTTTCGCTTCAGTGTGTCGAAAAAAAAAAAAACGGCCGACGCTCGTGGCGCCGGCCGATCGCGCGATGTACAGGTACTGCAGGTTGGCCGTCTTCATGGGGGTGGTGAGTGCCTTTAGCATCTCGGGGTCGATCACCTTGTAGCCGACCAGCGCTGACGGCGCGAACAGACGCAGGATGGCCGCGCCGCCAATGCGACTGCTGGAAGGCGTTGATGTCGTCCCAGCGCGCCAGCGTTGCGCCGATCGTGTCGAGTCGGCGCAGGAACATGTGGCGGTGACGTTCGGAAAGCGTGAACGACGCCACCACGCTGCGGCTGCGCACGGTCATCGAATCCACGACGATGGCAATGTGGCTCGTGGCTGCGTCCGACACGTCGGCCAGGATGCGTTCCACAGTCGCCTCGTCGAGCATCACGAGCAGCAGGCCGTTGCATTCGGCTTCGGGCGGCGGCATGTGGCGCCCGCCATTGTGGAATTCGCGCGGCGGTATCCGGAGGTGGAGGTGCTAGCTTGAACTGACCGACCGCTCCGTCAACCTGACCGACAAGGCCTTCGACATCGGCATCTGGTTCGGCACGGTGCCGGATTCACGCATGGTCGCGCGCAAGCTCGTGAGCAATGAGCGCATACTGTGCGCCTCGTCCGATTATCTGAGGCGTGCAGGCATACCGCAGGTGCCGCGCGATCTGCAATCGCATTAGTGCATCGTTCTGCGCGAGAGCGACGCGGCTTACGGCACCTGGTACCTCACGCGCGGCAGTCGACAGGAAACGATCAAGGTGCGCGGCGTGCTCAGCACGAACGACGGCGAAACCGGCGTGCTCTGGGCCCTGGCCGGTTACGGCATCTTGATGCGATCGGAATGGGACGTCCACGAGCACATGCGCGCCGGACGGCTGGTGCTGGTGCTGGCGGACTGGGCGCTGCCTGTGGCAGACATCTTTGCGGTGTACCCGGAACGCGCCAACCTGTCGGCCAAGGTCAGCGCGTTTATCGAATTTCTGACGAAGTGGTTCGGCAAGGAAGCAGCGTGGGCCGAGGCGCGCCGCTAGCGCAGCGTCGCATTTCAGGCCGTTGTTCCGATACGCAGTTGCATGCGCATCGGCAGCGTCTCGCCCGGGGCCAACGCGCGCAGGCCCGTGCCTTCCCATCCTTGTGCCGCCAGGTTGATCGCGTCGGCCACGTGTGAAATGGGCTCCAGGCAGAAATACGGCTGCCCGTGCGGCGCGTGGAGGATGAAGTGGTCGAGCGGGTCATCGGCGCTCAGCGTGAGCACGCCGCCCGCGCGGGACACCACCGCACGTTGCTGCCATTCGCTGTAGTAGACGCTGAGCGCGGCATCGGGCAATGCACGGGCGTGACGAAAATCTTCCCGCGGCGTGATCGGCTCGCGGCGGACGGCAACTTCACCGGCGTCGGTCGGCCACATCGTCGCAGCATCGAACTGCACGCGCGTATCGGCCGTGCGCACGAAGTATGGATGGAAGCCGCCGCCGGCCGGCATGCTGCTGTCGCCATCGTTGCGCAGGGTCATGACGGCTTCCAGACCGGATTCAGTCAGCACCAGCGTTTGCGTGGCGGTGAACGGCCAGGGCCAGTTGTCCACCTCGGGCACATAGCGCAAGCCGAGTTCGATCGACGACGCAGTGAGCTTCTCCACCGTCCAGGCCCGTGCATGCGCCAATCCGTGCATGGCATGCGCTTGGCCCGGATGCGGCGCGAGATGGACTTCCCGGCCGCCCCATTCGAAGCGCCCGTCGCGGATGCGGTTGGAGAACGGAAGCAGCGGATAGCACCCGGCCTTGGGCCATGCCAACCCCTCGAAGCCGTCACGCAGGCAGTCGGCCGACATCGGCGCCAACCAGTCGACACGCCGGCCGCCCTCGCTGGCCGACGCCAGCGAGGCAATGCGGCCGCCTGCCGCCGGCGCGACATCCATCGTCAGCGCGCCGGCCTGCAGCGTATGCACCGGCCCGGGCGCAAGCCAGGTCTGGCTATGCATCAGAACGAATGCCGAATGCCGACCATGCCCACAAACTGGCTGCGTCCGTTCGACGGCGTGCCGTTCTGCGAGTCGCCCACCGAGGCCACGGCGTTGACGACTCCACCCGCCGAGCTCAGCGTCTGCCCGCTCGCCTTCTGATAGGCCTCAACGAAGTAGAGCGCGGTGCGCTTGGAGAACGAGTACAGCTGTTCCATCGAGATCTGGTGATAGCGCGCCGCATTGTCGACCCCATTGCGCTTGTTCTCGGCGGTGTAGCTGTAGCCGGCGGCCAGGGTCAATGCAGGCGTGAGCGCGTATGTGGCAATGGCACCGAACGTGTTGAACGACGCTGTCTGTGCAAACCCCGCCGGCGAACCGGCACCCGGGCGGTACTGCACGTTGGAGTAGTTCAGGCCCATCATCAGCTTGCCCACGGTGTAACGCGCAGCAGTGCCGATGATCTGTGCGGTATCGGCCGTTGCGTAGCCCTTGTTGATGGGCGCGTTGTTGGCGAAGTCGCCGGTGTTGTTCTGGAAGGTCGGGACGTTCTTCAAACGAATGTAGCCAGCCGACCAGGCAAACGCCTGGTAGTCATAACGCATCGCTGCGCTAAAGGCGCTGCCGTTGGACATGCTGCCCGCCTGCTCGCCCATGCCATATTGCAGACCCGCCTGGAGGCCGCCAAACGTGGGCGACGTATAGGTGACCGAATTCGGCACACGCAGCGTGGTGTCCATCGCGTCGATATCGCCCGGGTGCGCACCGACCGCGCCCGTCAGCACATTGGTCGGGCCCAGCGCGGCAACGTACTGGAAGTACGGTGTGTACTGACGGCCCATCGTGAGCTGGCCGTAGTCCTTGTTGGCCAGGCCGACATAGGCCTGTCGGTTAAAGATGGTGTTCGCCTTGCTTTGCGCGCCCGTGTCGGCAGCGAAGCCGTTCTCCAGACGAAACACTGCTGTAGTGCCGCCTCCCAGGTCTTCCGAGCCGAGCAGGCCGAACTTGCTGGCGGCTAGGGCACCGGAATTCATATACGTATTGGAATGCCCGCCCTGGTTGCTCGAATAGGCAATGGCGTTATCGACGACGCCGTACAGCGTGACGGAGCTTTGCGCCGATGCGTGCATCGACACGCCGGCGCACAGCACCGCTGCTGATGCGTAGACCGGGTGGAACGAAAAAGAACGTTTGGCTCGTGTGGTTTTCATCGTTGTTAGCTCGGAAATCTCCTGCACCAAGGGAACACCGCGCATCACGGGGCCTCTACGGACCCGCACGTGATGCGCAGCGAGAATGCGGCACTAGGCCAGCAACTGCAACGTCAGGCGGCGCCAGCCACCCGCAACAACGGTTTCCAGCACGCGGGCATGCGGCGTCTGCACTTGCCGCACATCACCGGCGGGCAGGTGAATCTCAACGGTGTCAGCCAGCGTCGGCATCTTGCCTTCGCACGATACGTGCAGCGTGATGGCCTGCGCATCCGACACCGCACGCACGCTCCAGCGGCCCTGCTCGCCGTCGCGCCACGCTTCGGTTTCGCCGTCGTCTTCAATGCAGCCGCCAACGGATTCGCCAACGCCTTGCATGGGCACGACAAGGAAGCCGCGTTGATCGGCGCGCTGGTCGAAATGCTGTTCCGCCACGTTCAGCGCGATCACACCGCCTTCTCGAACCAGCATCACCGGCTGATCCCAAGGCGAAGGCAGCGTGATGGCCTGTCCGCCGTCGAAGACCTCGCCGCTCCAGTACGACACCCAGCGCGCGCCGGCCGGCAGATAGACGGTGCGCTCGGTCTGCCCTTCGTCCACCGCCGGCGCCACCAGCAGCGACGAGCCGATCATCATGTCATCGCACTCGGCGTAGCAGCGGCGGTCGTTCGGGAACTCGGCAAACGTCGGACGCAGTACCGGCTCGTAGGCCTGCGTGGATTGCCACAGCAGTTCGTACAGATACGGAATCAGCCGATAGCGCAGCTTGATCAGCGAGGCAATTTGCGAGGTGATCTGCGGATACATCCACGGCTCGTTGACGGTCTTGTCATCGTTCCACGAGTGGATGGAGAAGCGCGGCAGGAAGACGCCAAAGGCCACCCAGCGCACCAGCAGTTCCGGCGAAGGCGCCGGGCCCGCAAACCCGCCGATATCGTGGCCGATGTTCGAGACGCCGGACAGCGCGAGGCCCAGGCCCATCTTCAGGTTGTAGCGCAGCGTTTCCCACGAGGTGTAGTTGTCGCCGGACCAGGTCTGCACATAACGCTGCATGCCGACACCGCCCGAGCGCGACACCAGGAACGGCCGGCGCTGCGGTGCAAACTCGAGTTGCGCTTCCCGCGAGGCGCGCATCATCAGCATGGTGTGCAGCACCTTGGCTTCGCGGATGGGCGCCTTCTTGCCGAAGCCGTGAGCGAAAGCGTCGGGCGTCCAGACTTCGAATTCGTTGTTGTCGTTCCAGGTCGACGCCATGCCGTATTCGAGCAGCGCGCTCTTGACGTTGGCCTTCCACCAGTCGAGCGTTTTCGGATTGGTGAAGTCGAGATACGCGCCCACCTCATCCCAGAATTGCACCCAGGCCGGCTCACCGGCTGCATCGCAAATCAGCAGCCCGGCTTCCTTCGCTTCTTCAAACTTCGGGTGATCGCGCAGCAGGCACGGCTTGATGTTCGGGCACAGGCGAATGCCCGCATCCAGATAGCTCTGGACGAAGCCCCGCGCATCCGGGAACTTGTCGGTGTTCCAGTTGAAGACGTAGCGCTTCGGGCCGATCGACGTATAGCCCGACGACAGATGGAACGAGTCGCAGAGGATGTCGTGCTCACGGCATCCCTTGATGAACTCGGCCATCTGTTCCTGCGCGTTGGGCGCGTCGGTGTACGTCATGGTCGAGCCGGAGTAACCGAGGCCCCACTTCGGCATCCACGCGGGGCGGCCGGTCATCCACGTGAAGCGGCGCGTGGCGTCGAGCGGCGTATCGGGCGAGGCAATGAAGTAGTAGTCGAGATCACCATGCGGCGCGACAAAGTACCGATAGAGACCGTGGTAGTTGTCCAGCTCGCGGCCCATGTCGAAGCTGCAATCGGACAGCGTGTCGTAGAACAGCCCGAAGCCGGTGCGGTTTTCCGGTTGCCACGTCACGTAGAACGGAATGTGCTTGTACAGCGGATCGGTCGTGCGGGCGCTATAGCCCATCGCGTCGATGTTGCGCATCTCGTAACGCTGGTGCGCACGGTTCATGTCGCCGGCGCGCTCACCCAGGCCGAAGTACACTTCGCCGGGTTCGCGGCGCACGTAGTGGTAGACCTGCTCGTCCCAATAGCCGAAGTTGTAGGCCTGCGTGGGGCGATCGTTCAGCACGGTCTGCCATCCGCTGGCACCGCGGATCTGCCATGTGCAGAAGCCGCCTGCCAGGGCGACGCTCAAGCGGATCTTGCTGGTTTCCACGCGCAGCGTGTCGGCGTCGCTGTGCAACGCAAATGCGGGCAGGGCGAAGCCGCTCAGGTCGCGGCGGTCACGCCCTTCGAGCGGCGTGTCGTCACCGCCGGGGGCGATCGACCACGTGGCCGGGCCGCGCAGGTCGCCCTGCGGCAGCACGAGCACGCGGATGACGTCTTCTTCCAGCACGAAGAGTTCAATCGCAGCGCCGGCGCTGCTGGCCAGCCGCAGCCGGTTGCCTTCCTGCGCCTGGACTTCGAATCGGGGGGGATTCAACATGGACATCGGTTTCAACTCAGTTTGAAGCAGAGAGACGCATCTGACGCGCGGCACGTTCTTCATGCGACTGACCGCGAATCAGCACAATCAGCAACACCGCGCCAATCAGATCGAACGCGCCGAGCAGGCCGAACAGCGGACCATAACCGACCTTGTCAGCCAGCGCGCCCACCAACAGCGAGAAGCCCAGGCCGCCGATCCACGCCGCCATGCCGGCAAAGCCGCTGGCGGTGCCGACCTCTTCCGGATCGAACACGTCCGCAGACAGCGTGTTGACCAGGCCGGAGATCATCTGGTGCGCAAAGCCGCCCACGCAGAACAACGCAATCGCCGTATAGGGAGACGCCACGAGCCCGACGCACGCCGGACCGATCATCATGAACGCACCCAGCACAACGCCGCACACACGCGACCACACCAGCGGAATGCTGAAGCGCTTGATCAGGAACGGCGACAGGTAACCGCCCACCAGGCCGCCCAGGTCCGCCGCCAGGAACGGCAGCCACGCGAACATGGCGATCGCTTTCAGATCGAGGTGGCGTTCGTTCACGAAGTAAAGCGGAATCCAGAAGCTGAACGTCTGCCAGGCCGGCTCGGCAAAGAAGCGCGCCAGCGCAATCGCCCAGAAACGGCGGGACGTCACGACGTCCTTGAGCGGGCGCTTGCCGCGCTCGGCGCTCACGGGGCGGAGCTGGCCGCCGATGATCTTTTCACGCTCGGCGTCAGACAATGCGGCGTGATCTTTCGGCGAACGGTAGAACGCGAACCACAGCGCGGCCCACAGGAAGCCGATGGCGCCGGTCACCACAAACGCCGACTGCCAGCCGTAACGCAGATGCAGGAAGACCACCAGCGGCGGCGCCAACATCGCACCCAGCGAGGTGCCCGAATTGAACCAGCCGACGGCGACGGATTTTTCCTTGTCCGGGAACCATTCGGCCACGGCCTTCATGCCGGACGGAATGGCAGCGGCTTCGGTCAGGCCCATCAGGGCGCGAAAGCCCGCCAGCGACAGCCAGCCGGTAGCGCCCGCGTGCAGCACGCCAGCAAACGACCACAACACACCAAACAGCGCAAAGCCGATACGCAAGCCGACCAGGTCAACGATAAAGCCGCAGACCGGCTGCATGATCGTGTAGCCGACCTGGAAGGCCGCCACCACGTAGGAATACTGCTGGGTGCTCATCCCCAGCTCGTTCTTGAGTGTGGGCGCCAGCACGCCCAACGAGTTACGCGCCAGATAGTTGACGATCGTGCCCAGGCACACCAGCACGATGATCCACCAGCGCAAGCCCTTGATGGTCTTCACGGTGTTGTCTCCGATATTTTTTTATTGGTTACCGATCTACGAGGCGGCGTGCTACGACGTGCGCCGCCTCGGGTTCCGCCGTAGCGGTCAACAGTCAACGCACCATGCAGGGGCACTTGTTGTCGAACTGCCAGTTGGGAATCAGTTGGCGCATGGCGATTGCGTCGTCGCGTGCGCCCAGGCCGTGCTGCTTGTAGAGGGCGTGGGCCTTCTCCAGTTGCTCCATGTCGACCGTGACGCCCAGGCCCGGGGCGGTCGGAACGGCAATCTCACCGCCGACGATCTGGAACGGTTCACGCGTCAGGCGCTGTCCGTCTTGCCAGATCCAGTGCGTGTCGATGGCGGTGATGTTGCCCGGCGCAGCCGCGGCCACGTGCGTGAACATCGCCAATGAAATGTCGAAGTGATTGTTGGAGTGCGAACCCCAGGTCAGGCCCCAGTCGTCGCACATCTGCGCCACGCGCACCGAGCCCTGCATCGTCCAGAAATGCGGATCGGCCAGCGGAATGTCGACGGAGTGCAACTGAATGGCGTGCCCCATCTGGCGCCAGTCGGTGGCGATCATGTTGGTGGCCGTCGGCAGGCCCGTGGCGCGGCGGAATTCCGCCATCACTTCGCGGCCCGAGTAACCGCCCTCGGCGCCGCACGGGTCTTCGGCGTAGGCCAGCACGTCGTGCTTGTCGCGGCACAGGCGAATGGCCTCGGCCAGCGACCACGCGCCGTTCGGGTCCAGCGTGACGCGCGCCTCGGGAAAGGCCTCGGCCAATGCAGTCGTGACGCCCATTTCGTCATCGCCGCTCAGCACACCGCCCTTGAGCTTGAAATCCTTGAAGCCATAGCGCGCATGGGCGGCCTTTGCGAGGCGCACGACCGCCTCCGGCGTAA
The DNA here is from genome assembly GCF_002256165.1 of Ralstonia sp. PBBBR1. Lineage (NCBI taxonomy): Bacteria > Pseudomonadati > Pseudomonadota > Betaproteobacteria > Burkholderiales > Burkholderiaceae > Ralstonia > Ralstonia sp. PBBBR1. The sequence goes on from NZ_NKIL01000002.1 coordinate 653,175, forward strand.
GCGCTTCTTCGTGGCGCACGCGGGTCCAGTCGTCCGTGGCATCGCTGCCGTCGGCGTAGTCCAGGTCGGTGCGTTTGCGGTCGCCCACGAAGAACAGGTAGCCGAGCACCGGCACCTTGTCGCGCTGTTGCCCCTGCCCCAGCAGCGCCGCCACAGGCACGCCCAGATGCTGGCCGAGCAAGTCGAGCAGCGCGCTTTCCAGCGCCGTCACCGCATGCACGGTGGTGCGCAGGTCGAAGGTCTGCAACCCCCGGCCGGCGACGTCGCGATCGGCAAATTGGCGACGTACGCTGTTCAGTACGTTGTTGTACGCGCCGATCGGTTGTCCGACAACCAGCGGCGTCGCGTCCTCGATGGTCTTGCGGATGGACTCGCCGCCCGGCACCTCGCCCACCCCGGTATGACCCTCGGAGTCCTCCAGGAGGACGATATTGCGGGTGAAGAACGGGCCGTGCGCGCCGCTCAGATTCAGCAACATACTGTCGCGGCCCGCCACGGGAATGACTTGAAGGCGGGTAACGCGCGGCGTGCGAAGTGGGGAGTCGGTGGTTTTGTGATCCATGATCATCACGTATGTCATCAGTCGTCGTACAACACGGATGCGACTATAATTGACACATTCCGACCGAACCACCCCTGGTAAACCCGCCCCTCCCGGAGACCGCATGCCCACCGTCAGCTCGCCCGCAACGCACGTGCGCCGCACCCAAAGCCTGGCGGACGTAGTGGTGGACCACATCAAAGGGCGCATCGCCAACGAATCGCTGCGCATTGGCGACAAGCTGCCGACGGAATCCGCATTGATGGAAGCGCTGGGCGTGAGCCGCACGGTGATACGCGAAGCCATTTCGCGCCTGCAAGCCAAGGGGATGATCGAAACGCGGCACGGCATCGGCAGCTTTGTCCTGCCGCCGCGCGCAGACAACAGCATCCCGCTGGGCGATGCCTCCACGATGCACGACATTCTGAGCATGCTGGAATTGCGCGTCGCCATTGAGACGGAGTGCGCTGGCCTGGCCGCACAGCGCATTTCTCCCACCGAGATCGATGCCCTGCGTTTGGCACTCGAAGCCATTGAGCAGGACCAGGCGGACGGCAACGACAGCGCCACCTCCGACCTGCAGTTTCACCTCAGCATCGCGCGCGCCACCGGCAATGAACATTTTGTCGGCGCCCTCGCCCAACTCGGCAAGACGCTCATCCCTCGCACGCGGATCGGGCTGGCACAGGTCGGATACCTGAACGCTCCGGAACTGCGCGCCACGGTCAACCGCGAGCACCACAGCGTCTTTGAAGCCATCGCCCGCAAAGACCCTGAAGCCGCCCGCGCTGCCATGCGCATGCATCTGTCAAACAGCCGGGAACGCCTGCGTCGTGCGCACGAAGCGGCTGGCACTCAATCGGCCGCGACAGGTAGCTGAGCCGGCCAATACGGCCCCATGTTGTACGACGTCTGACTAGTTGCGCAGCGCCTCGCCCATTCGCCGACCTCAGCGCTGTTGATAAAGATTTGCATTCGCCCGCTCTCAGCCACGTAACCTGAGCTTGCACCGACCCCTCGTGGGTGCGCTCCGGTCGCGGAAGAGAGAGCCGCGGCCTTCTTGGCCCTGATGCTGCTGTCCCGAGTGTCAGGGCGTTTCTTTTGGTGGTGGGCGCTGGAATCCCCCCCTGCTTCACCAACAAAAAAACCCCGTCTTGCAGGGCTTTACGTTGAAGCGACCGACTCAGCGTTCGCGTGCCAGCACGTGATAGCCGGCCAGCAGGATGACGGCGCCCACGACCGCGCCGGCAAACCCCGCCAATTGGCCGGGCTCATACCAATGCAGCAACTGGCCGAGAAAGGCCGCGGCCAGCGCACCGGCAATGCCGACCATGATGGTGAGGACGAAGCCGCTTGCGCCGCAGCGCGGCGTCACCCATCGGGCCACAAGCCCGGCCAGAAAGCCGATGAGGATGGTGATACAGAGCAATTGCATGGCAGCGGCTCCGGCGGGTCAAGGCTGTCAGTGCGTTGCTTCGGCGTCGATCACGCGCTCCAGGCAGAAACCCTGCCCGTAGATGGCGCGCAGCCGCAGACCGTTTTCCGTGCTGAGCAGCAATTTCTTGCGCAGGCGCGAGACATGCGTATCGAGCGTGCGTGAATACGGGCTCAGCTCGCGGCCCCAGAGCGCCAGCTCGATGTCTGCGCGCGAGAGTACACGCCCCGCATTCGCAAACAAGAGCAGCGCCAACTCAAACTCACGCGCATGCACTGACACCGACGCATCGTGCAGGCGGATGGAACGATTCTGCCGATCGAGCGTATACGGCCCCAGGCGAATCTCCGACGCCCGCACGGCGCGGCTCACGGCAAAGCGGCGGATCAACGCATCGAGCCGCGCCAGCAACTCAGGCGCACGGATATCACCTTGGAAGCACAGGTCTGCACCGTGGTTGAGCGCCTCTGCGGTTTCGGTATCGGCCTGGCCGTCGGCGAGGTAGACGATCGCCATACCGGGGCCCACGCGCTCGCGCACGCTGCGCACCAGCGACAGGCCTGGCATGTCGTGCGCATGCGCGCCGACCATCAGCAGGTTGATGCCGTGCAGATCGATGGCTTCAAAGACCTGGCGAGAGAGAAACAGCGGCACACATTCAAAGCGCGTGGGCTGCAACGCGGAGTGGATCGCCTGCTGGCGGGCGAGGTGCGTATCGATCAGACCGATTTTCATGGCTCGGTTTCGTAGTTGACTGCGTGCGGCGCAATCAGGCGGTGGTGCGACGATGTTGTTGTGCATTGCTGCCGTCGCGACCACCGCCGCGCCACATGGATACGTGCCGACCAGCCAGCCAGAAACATTCGACCTGCGGCGGGTTCCCGTCGCCGCGCAGGGCTTGATGCAGTTGCGCGCGAACGCATTCGTAGTCGCATTCGCTCAAAACATCGGTTGCAGTCTGGCTCAACATGCGGGGCGCCTCGGGCGTGTCTGTGCTCGGTTTTCCAAGGTGCCGTCGTCTCTCGGCCGGTGTGTCACCGGCGCATGCTGTGCGGGTCGGCCATTGAACTGTAGGGCCGCCGCAGTGCCGAAATGCAAATGATTGAAAAGGAAATGTGGCAAAGGCCACACGAGACCGTCGTGGCCTCAGGCGTCGTGGCGATGCGCGACGCGCGGCAGCCACAGCGTGAAGGTCGACCCCAGGCCGGGTGCGCTCTGCACGGCAATGCGGCCGCCATGCCGGTCGACCACCGTCTTCACGAATACGAGGCCCAAGCCGCTGCCGGCCGGCGCATTGGCCGCGCCTTCGTGCAAGCGATGAAACGGTTGAAACAGCCGCGGCTGATCGGCAAGGGCGATGCCGGCCCCCTGGTCCGCCACGGCCACTGAGAACATTCCTTCGTCCTGCTCGACCGTCACCGTCACTACGGAACCGGCCGTGCTGAACTTGATGGCGTTGTTGAGCAGATTCACCAGCGCGCGCACCAGCAAGCGCGGCTCGCCGCGCACCGCTGCTTCGATGTCAGCCACCACGCGCACTTCCACCTGGTGGCGATTCGCGAGCGGCCAGACCTCGTCGGCGGCATCGAGCACAAGGCCCACCAGATCCACATCCACCAGTTTGAGCGTTTGCGATTCGGCGCGCGCCAGGTCGATAAAGGCATCGGCCAGCTCCAGTGTTCGCGACGACAGCTGCTCGATGCGAGACAGAAGCACCTCGCGGTCCAGCGCACGCGAGGCATCGCGCTGCAGTTCGATCAGGGCAAGGATGGCACTCTGCGGCGAGCGCATATCGTGCGAGATGAACTGCAGTGCTTCTTCGCGATGGCGTTCCGCCTGCCGCACCGGGGTGATGTCGGCAAAGCTGACGATGATGTCGACGGGGCGGCCCGCTTCGTCTCGCAACGCGGCAGCATGCATCAACATCGAGCGGCCGTCGTGCGTCTGTAGCTCGACAGGTTCGAGCCCGGTGGGATCGGCGAGCCAGCGTGCCCAGTAGTGCTCTCCCGCTGTGGGGTCGGGAAACGCACGCGCCAGCAGCGTCGACAGGTCGCGCAGCGCGGCCGCGCGGATCTGGCCCGGCGTCTGCATCTGGCCGGCCAGGTCTGCGCTTCGGCCATTCGCCAGGCGGATCGTGCCGTCGTGCGTGCAGATGACGGTCGCATCGGGCAGGCTCTCCAGCGCATCGGCCAGGAAGCGGCGCAGCCCACGCAGCTTGTCCGTCAGCGAGGCGACGGCATCCATGTGCGCGCCGAGCGTGCGGCCGGTGCGGGCCAGCGGCGCGGTATCGCCCAACAGGCCGGGCTCGCGCGCCAGACGCTGCAGCTCGTCGCGCAGAAAGCGCAACGCGGCTTCCTGCTGGCGCCAGCTCCACAGCGGATACAACACCAGCGGGCCCACCAGCGCCGCAAACGGCGGCAGCCAGCGATTGCCGACCACCAGCGCGCCGATTGCGCTCAGCAACAACACGGCGGCACCCGTTACCGCCACGGCAAGCGCCATGCGCGGCGTGAGCCAGCGCACGGCAAATGCGGTCATCAGCAGGGGGAGCAGCGTCATCGCCCAGAACACGCCCGGTGGCGCCGGCAGGATGGCGCTGCCGTCGAGTACCGTCTGCGTGGCATTGGCAAGCACTTCGACGCCGCTCATCGTGCGCGAGGGCGGCGTCGCAAAGATGTCGGACACTCCCGATGCGGTGGCCCCGATCAGCACCAGCTTGCCGGCAAGCACCTCGGGCGGCACGTGGCCGTTGAGCACATCCAGCGCCGGCACATGCCGGTATGTACCGGCCGGCCCCGCAAAATTCAGGCGGATATGCGCCTGCCGCATCCAACCGCCAGCGTCGGTCTCCACATCGGGCAGCGCCGGTACGGATGACGGCGGGCGCAGCGCCTGCCGCGCAAGTTGCACGGCAAGATGGTCCAGCACATGCGCTCGCGGCCCCTCTGCCAGATACATGCCGCGCACCACGCTATCCGCATCGGGGGCGGCATTGATATGCGCGACCGCCGCGTTGATACCGAGGAACGGATAGTGATACACGCGCCCCTGCTCGGTGCGCTCCGGCAAGGCCGGCAGGATGACGTGTCCGGCCTGCTCGATGGCGGCAGTCAATGCTCGATCGCCTTCGGGCTGCGCGAGATCGGGTTCGATCAGCAGAATATCGACGCCGATGGCGCGCGGCTGCGCCCGTCCCACCCGCGCAATCAGGTCGGCCAGGCGGCTGCGGGGCCAGGGCCAGCGTCCCACTGCGTCAAGACTCTGGTCATCAATGGCAACGACGACGATGTCGTCGCGCGGTGCATGCCCGTGCAGCGTGACGACCGTGTCGTATAGCGCCGCATCCAGCCGCGCGACCACGCTCCAGCGCACCGCGCCGAATGTCAACAGCGCTGCCAGCGCCACCAGCACCCCCCACTCCACCAGCGCGCGCCGCCCAAGGCTGCGCACGGCCGATTGGGCGGGTACGGGTTCAGTCATTGAGGAGGAGATTGCCGCCGCCGCTCTGCACCGGGCTGCGCGCGGAATCGCCGACGAAGGCACCGACGTCAATGCGCTGCGGCTTGGCGTAGACCACCGATGCCGCATCGCCCAAGTCGACGCCGGTGCGGATGTAATACACGCCGGACGGCGGCCTCGGAATGGTGGCCTCGTTGCCTTCGCTCACGATGTCGGCGATGGGTTTGGCGAAGCTTGTGTCGCCCGCCAATTGCACACGCGTGCGCGCGCCAGATGCCGCCAGTTCGGGCGACAACGCCGACCAGTGGGCATGCAGCTTGCCGTCATCGCTCGCTTCCACTTCGGCTGTCGGTACGGCGTCCGGCGGAATGTCGAGCACGCGAAAACGAAGCACATCGCTCCACGGGCCGGTTTTGCCGTCCGCTGCCACCGAGCGCACACGCCACCACCATGTGCCAGCCGTCAACGGCCTGGTCAGACGCACGTCCTCGCCATGCTGCTGAACGGCCGGCGAGGCAAAGCTCTCGGTGCCCGCCACTTCCAGGTCATAGCTACCAGCATCGGACACGACAGCCCATGCAAATGCCACGTCCCCGCTGCGGTAGGTCCGGCCGCTGGCGGGCTGGATCGTATAAGGCGCTTCCGGGTGCAGGCGCACGGTGAACGGCCGCGTGGCCGATTCGCTAGTCAGTCCGAGTGCGTCGATGCTTTGCACGACGAGCATGTAGTCGCCGTCCTCATCGCCGCAGAGCGTTACCGCGGGCGTCTTGCTCGATTGGTAGGCGCTGAGTTCGGTCAGTGCAGCATCCCGCGCCACGGCAGCGCGATAGCCGACCGCGCCCTTGACGGGCTGCCACGTCGCGCGCAGGCACGGCGTCTGCACAAGCTCGGGAATGGCATCCAGCCTGGGCGCTGCGGGCAGCGCCGCGCGCTTGAGGTGCCCCGCCGATGCCTGCACGCCAAAGCCGGCCTTGACCGCCTGCTTCTGACGGCCGGCACTCGTGGCCACCTCGCCTTCGAGCACGGAACTCGTCGATACGGCTTCGCTGGCCTGCACGCGGAAACGTGTACCGCGCACGCCCGTCACCAGCGCAGGCGTGGAAATCTCGTAACGGCCCACGCCGCTCTTCCTGGGTGAGACGTTGGATTCGGCTTCGCCTTGCTTCACGTGCACGCGCACATCGATCAGCCCGGCGCGCGCAAACGCCCGCACACGCGAGAGCGCCACGTGGCTGCCCGGCGGCACCGTCACGCGTGTGCCGTCATCAAAAGCCAGCGTGACCCCACCTTTGTCGCCGGTGTCGATCTGCGACTCTTCAGCGAGCTTCATGCCCGCTTGCAGCGGCTTGCCGCCGGTGGTTGCATCGCGTGCAAACACCACCTGCGCCGTCGAGGGCACCACTGGAATGCGATCGAACGAAATCCGGAGGAGCGAGCCGGGCTTCAACCGATACGGATCGGCCACATGGTTGCGCCGCTGCAGCAGGCGCCAGCCTTCGACGCTGTCCATGTAACGTTCAGCGAGGTTGATCAGCGTGTCGCCCTGCTGCACGCGATAGATGAAATCGCCACCGTCAGCGCCGGAAGGCTGAGCCATCGCCGCCTGCCACACGCCGCCAAAAAGAACGAACGCGCCGACAAACGCGGCGCGCCCAATCAAACCACCCCAGATTGCGTCAGCTTGCTTCACCATCTTCCTGCGTGGTTTCGAGCCGATAGCCGTGCGAGTACACCGAGACCAGCCGCACGCCATTCTTCTGATTGAGATCGAGTTTGAGCCGCAGCTTGGAGATATGGGTGGCAAGCGTGCGCGAATCCGGGCCGATGCTGCGCCCCCACACTGCCTGCTCGATCAGCTCACGCGGCACCAGCTTGCCGACATTGCGGAACAGGTACAGCCCAAGATCGAACTCGCGCGGCGAAAGCTCAACCTGCGAGCCATTCAACGTCAGCACGCGCCCGACGGGGTCCACTGCGTACGGGCCGACGCGAATGCGTTCGAGCGATTCGCTCGTGCGCGGCGCGGCACGACGCAGCAGCGCACCGACGCGTGCCACCAGCTCGGCGCGGCGCACCGGCTTGACGACGTAATCGTCGGCGCCGGCAGCCAGCCCGCGCACCACGTCGTCTTCGAGCGAACGGTTGGTCAGAAACAGCACCGGCAGCGCCGGGCCGACCGTCTGCCGCACCCAGCTCACAAGCTGGATGCCGCTGATATCGGGCAACTGCCAGTCGAGCAGCAGCAGGTCGAACGTGCGATCCCGCAGCGCCTTGACGAAGGCATCCCCGTTACTGAAACACTCGCATTCGTATCCAGACGAAATCAGGATCTCGCGAATCAAATCCGATTGCGCCTGGTTGTCTTCCACCGAGGCAATTCGTATCGCCATCTGGATTGCCCTTTCCCCGTTTCGGGTCCGGCACCGCTATGCGAAATGCCGGCTCACTCCGTGCGTCGTTGTGATCGGGGTCCCGGACCGGCGCATCGTAGTTCAATCCGCCAGCCACCACCGGCGCGGCACCCACTTCCCGCGCAAGACCTTACCTACGCCCTACCGGCAGGTGTCGCACGCCGGCTTAAGCCCAACTCATCCTAAAAGGCCGCCCCTGCGATATTGCAAACAATTGTGAAAAGCTAATCGGAGAGCCCGGTTTTGTGGCGTTCTATCATTTTTTATCACGCCATTACAAGGTGCGAGCTCTCAGAAAGTATAGGAGCCAGCCCACGGGCGGGTAGGGCGCCCGGGTATACGCTGCCCCGAACCCTCGCTACCGAGCCTTCCGCCAGCGCCCTTGTTCGGGCGTTCAAGCCGCAGTCGCCGCCCAGAACATCAGCACCGCCAAGCTGAGGGCTGCTCCCCAGAAGACATATCCTTGATCATCCTGCCGACGCATACACCTGCGTCGAAAGCACCGCCCCCAATCCACTGCCCGCCGCATAGAACAGCATGTACGCGCCAAACAGCCGGCTGTGCGCCTCCGGCCGCAAGCGAGAAATCAGCCTCTGATTGAGGCACGTGCACGGCCTGCCCACCCAGGTCCAACAGAACCACACCGACGATCAGCCCTGCCAGATGCTGCGCCCCCAAACCGAGCGGCAGCCAGGCTACCAGTAGCAAATCCAACGCGACGCCGGTGGCCGCCTGTGCCCAACGGCGATCCGCCTGGTGCCCCGCTCGCGCGGCCGCCAGCGCGCCAATCACGCCAACCAGACCGAATGAGCCAATGCCTGCTGGCGAAAACTCATAGGGCGGCGCACTCAGGGCCAGCGCCATCGCGCCCCAGAAGACATTGAACGCCGCGAACATCAGCAAACCGATCAGACCGCGTCCCTGCAAAACAGGTTCGGCCATCAGGAGTTGCCACATCGAGCGCAGAAGCGCTATGTATTTCGGGGGCGAAAGTACAGTCGGCGGCGTCGGCAACGCGCGCCAGAGCATACACAGCATCGCCACCGAGAAGCCTACTGACGTCGCATAGACAGCACGCCAGCCGGCGACTTCAGCGATCCAGCCCGTCAGGGCATGTGCCAACAGAAGACCGATAACTACCCCGCCCTGTACCGCGCCAACCACGCGACCACGCTCCGGCGAAGGTGCCAACACGGCGGCGCAGGCGATCAGTCCTTGTGTCATCGCGGTGCCAAGCAAACCGATAGAGAGCATGCCAAGCAGCAACGACCAGTGCGCCTGCACCAGACCTACCGCGAGCAGCGCCGGCGTGAGCAGGACGAACCGCACCAGCAGCACTCGCTTGCACGGCCAGCGGTCGCCCAGCGGAACGACTAGCGCCAGAGCAAGCGCACAACCAACTTGGGTGGCACCGATGATGCCGCCCACCCAAGCGTCGCTGAGCGCAAAGTCGCGGGCCAGTGCTCCGAGCAGCGGCTGGGCGAAATAGACCTTGGATATGCTGGCCGCTGCGCAGAATGCCAGCATGCCAACCCATGCATGCGGCAACACTGAAAATGGGAATGACCCGCTCGGTAGACGAACCGTTCACAGCGCAATCAAGGCATATCTCCGCCTCGTTTGGTTTCAAAAATAGAACCAAATGAGCCTAGTCAACGCAGTTTTCTCATGTGACCACGGCAAGGAGGCGGGATGGGTCGGCCATGCCGTCAGTGCTTCGTGTCAACATGGCGTTGGTACGTTGACCAAACTGGAGAGTCGAGGCGGAACAGGCCGCGCTTGGAGCGAGTTCATCGCGACGATGCAAATAAAAAGCCCCGAACCAGTCGGGGCTTTCTTCTTGCAATCTGGAGGCGGAGGCCGGAATCGAACCGGCGTACACGGCTTTGCAGGCCGCTGCATAACCACTTTGCTACCCCGCCAGGGGTTTTGCACCGCATTGTAGCAATTCGTGAAGAACCGCGTGTTTGCCGTGCCGATAAAGAAAAAGGGAAGCAAGGCTTCCCTTCGGGATTGGAGCGGGAAACGAGGCTCGAACTCGCGACCTCAACCTTGGCAAGGTTGCGCTCTACCAACTGAGCTATTCCCGCATTTTGGCTACCAGCACTGCCGTACAACTTTTGTGCCGCCAGACCGTTTGCGTCACATCACTGCAACGCGAGAACGAGATTATGGCAAAGAAGAATCGCCCTCGTCAACACTTTTGCGCAAGAGTTTTTAAAGGCTCATTTTGCGCGCTCGCGAATCTGCGGCCAGGCGAGCTTCATGTAGTACGCCATCGACCACAGCGTGAGCACCGCCGCCACGTAAATCAGCCACGTGCCCCACACCTGCGCGTCGATCATGCCGAACAGGCGGCCCTCGAACAGCAGCAGCGGAATCGCGATCATCTGGAAAGTCGTCTTCAGCTTGCCGAGAAAGTTGACGGCCACGCTCTTCGACGCGCCAATCTGCGCCATCCACTCACGCAGGGCGGAGATGGTGATCTCGCGGCCAATGATGACGAGTGCGATGACGTCGGACACGCGGCCCAATGACAGCAGCACCAGCAGCGCGGCGGCCACCATCAGCTTGTCGGCCACCGGATCGAGGAAGGCTCCGAAAGCAGAGGTCTGATTCCAGCGGCGAGCAAGAAAGCCGTCGAACCAATCAGTGAGGCTTGCTACGATGAAGAACACCGCGGCCGTCAGGTTCTTGGCGGGCAGTGCCATCCAGGTGTCCGGCACGTAGAACACGCCCACCACCAGCGGGATCATGGCCACACGCAACCAGGTCAGGAGGATCGGGAAGTTGAAAGGCATGGCAAATCGAGAGGACAACCGCCGCGCAAGCTCGACCCCACGCGACAAGATGAGGCATTGTCGCCGATCAATGCAACTGACGGTAGATTTCTTCGGCGAGGGTCTGCGAGATGCCTTCCACCGTGGCGAGTTCGGCGACGCTCGCGGCCATCACACCGCGCAGGCCGCCAAAGCGCGCCAGCAACCGCTGCCGGCGCTTGGCGCCGATGCCTTCGATCTCTTCCAGCCGCGACGTGTTGCGCGCCTTGGCCCGCTTGGCACGCATACCGGTGATAGCAAAGCGGTGCGCTTCATCGCGAATCTGCGCGACAAGCATCAGCGCGGCGCTGCCCTGGCCCAACTCCAGTGACGGCCGGCCATCGGCGAAGACCAGCGTTTCGAGGCCCACCTTGCGCCCCTCGCCCTTGGCCACACCGACGAGCAATCCAATATCCAACCCCAGTTCCTCAAAAACCTGGCGAGCGACTTCCACCTGCCCCTTGCCGCCGTCGATCAGCACGATGGTCGGCATGTTGGGCGCGTCTTCGCCTGCCTGCTCGACGATCTTCTGGTAGCGGCGCGTGAGGACTTGCCGCATGGCCGCGTAGTCGTCGCCGGGGGTGATGTCCTGGATGTTGTAGCGGCGGTATTCGCTGTTTTGCATGGCGTGGCTGTGAAAAACCACGCACGAGGCTTGCGTGGCCTCGCCGGCGGTGTGGCTGATGTCGAAGCACTCGACGCGCAGCGCGGCAAGGTCTTCCAGGTCGATGCCGATGGTCTCGGCCAGCGCAAGTGTGCGGGCCTGCTGGCTGCCTTGCTCGGAAAGGCGACGCATCAGCGACAGCTCGGCGCCCTTCTCCGCCATCTCCAGCCACGCGCGGCGCCCGCCCTGCGGCTGGCGCACAACCGAAACGCGGCGCCCGGCCTGCTCGGCCAGCGCGTTGATCAACTCGGTTGCGTGAATCTGATGGCTGACCACCAGCACCGGCGGCACAAACTGATCGAGATAGTGCTGCGCGACGAAGGCTTCGAGGATGTCGCTGGCCATGCGTTCGGCATCGCGTGATGTTTCTGCCGCAGCCTCACCGTCGGCTTCCACATCCACGCCGACGATGGCGGCGCCCTCTTCCACGTGCGTGGGAAAGTAAGCCTTGTCGCCCAGATGGCGCCCGCCGCGCACCATCGCGAGGTTCACGCAGGCGTGGCCGCCCTTGATGGCAACCGCCAGGATGTCGATGTCGCTGGCGTGGCCGACTTCTTCCACCGACTGCTGCTTGAGCACCGTCGACAATGCACCGATCTGGTCGCGCACGATGGCAGCCTGCTCGAACTCCAGCGACTCGGCGTAGCGCTGCATCTTGTCCTGCAGCGTCTGCATGACCTCGTCCTGCCGGCCCTGCAGGAAACCGGCCGCGTTGGCGACGTCGCGCGCGTAATCCTCTGCGCTGATCGCCTGCACGCACGGGCCACTGCAACGATGGATCTGATGCAGCAGGCACGGCCGCGTGCGGTTGTTGAAGACGGTGTCTTCGCATGTGCGAAGCTGGAACACCTTCTGCAGGATCTGCATGCTCTCTCGCACAGCATGCGCGCTCGGGAATGGGCCGAAGTACTGATGCCTGCGATCGGTCGCGCCGCGGTAATACGCCATGCGCGGATACGCGTGCTGCGTGAGCTTCAGATATGGATACGACTTGTCGTCGCGAAACAGGATGTTGTAGCGCGGCGCCAGCGCCTTGATCAGGTTGTTTTCAAGCAGCAGCGCTTCGGCCTCGCTGCGCACGACCGTGGTGTCGATGCGCGCGATCTTCGCCACCATCATTGCGATGCGCGGCGAAAGCAGCGTCTTGTTGAAGTAGCTCGACACGCGCTTCTTGAGGTCGCGCGCCTTGCCCACATAGAGCACGTTGCCCTGCGCATCAAAGTAGCGATACACGCCCGGCAGGTTCGGCAGGCGCGCGATGTGTGCTTTCGCATCGAACTCGGGCACATCCGCTGGCGCGCTGGGCTTGACGCTCTCGGGCGTCTCGGGGGGCTGGGGTTGCGTGGGGTCGGACGACATGGCGTTCGCTGGATCAGAGGCCGTCAGTGTAGAACAAGCTGCCGACTACAATGTCGGCCCGCCCTTCTTCGCTGCCCGACTCGCCTTCCTGCATGCGCACCATCACATCCTGGGATCTTTTCTGCCGCGTCGTCGACAACTATGGCGACATTGGCGTCTGCTGGCGCTTGGCTCGACAGCTTGTACAGGAGCACGGCCACACCGTCCGTCTGTGGGTGGACGATCTCCGTTCGTTCGAAAAGATCTGCCCCGCTGTCGACGCAGAGGCCGATGCGCAGCGCGTCTCGGGCGTGGATATTCGCCACTGGGCTGACGACGCCCAGGCTGCCAGCCTCCTAGCCACCGACGCACATCCCGCGCTGCATGACGTGGTGATTGGCGCCTTCGCATGCGCTGTCCCGGAGCCCCTACAGACGCTCATGGCCCAGCAGGCATCCCAAGGCCCGGCGCCGGTTTGGATCAACCTGGAATACCTGAGCGCCGAGGACTGGGTTGCCGAACATCACGCGATGCAGTCGCCACATCTGCGACTGCCGCTCGTCAAGCACTTCTTCTTCCCCGGTTTTGCACGCAACACCGGCGGCGTACTGAGGGAGTCGCATCTTGGCGCGCAACGCAAGACGTTCGAGGTAAGCCCCGCCGCCCACCAGGCCTTATGGCACCGACTCGGAGTCGACGACCTGATGCGCGACAACCCTGACGCCCTGCGCGTCAGCCTGTTCGCCTATGCCAACCCGGCGCTGCCAACGCTGGCCGCCCAATGGGAAGTCTCACCCCAACCGGTGATCTGCCTGGTACCGGAGGGCCTGGCCGCCAGACAGATCGCCGAGCTATTCGGCGACGCCGACGCCGCCAGAACCGGCGCGCGATGGGCGCGCGGCAACCTGAGCGTGGCGGTCGTGCCTTTCGTGCCGCAAGAGCACTACGACCCGCTGCTCTGGGCATGCGACATCAATTTCGTGCGCGGTGAAGACTCGTTCGTGCGTGCCCAATGGGCGCTGAAACCGTTTGTCTGGCACATCTACCCCCAAAGCGACGACGTACACCTCGCGAAACTGGACGCCTTTCTGGCTCGCTATACCCCCGCTCTGGCAGAGGCCGACGCCAAGGCGCTTATCGCCTTCTGGCACGCCTGGAATGGTGCGCCAGCGCCACTCAACTGGACGGACTTTGCAGCCGCCGCGCCTCGCCTGCGCGCACGGGCCGTCACTTGGGAGCAAAGCTTGATGCAACTAGGCGATCTCGCCGCGAATCTGGTGGCATTTTGCGAAAAACAGGTAAAATAGCGGGCTGATCTGTATGCGACCCCCGGCTCTGACCTGGTTCGCGCGGCCCGGAGGGTATCGCGCGGTGCTTCGTTGCTTGGCGCGCATCGAACCCTCTTACTCTCAGGAAATGTGAAATGGCTTTGAAAATCGCGCAAGAACTTCGCGCTGGCAACGTGTTCATGATCGGCAACGACGCAATGGTCGTGCTCAAGACCGAGTACAGCCGTTCGGGCCGTTCAGGCGCCGTCGTCAAGATGAAGTACAAGAACCTGCTGACCGGCGCAGGCGGCGAGTCGGTGTTCAACGCCGACGACAAGATGGACCAGGTCATCCTGGAGAAGAAGGAAGCCGAGTACTCCTACTTCGACGGCACGATGTACGTGTTCATGGATCCGGTCACCTACGAACAATACAACGTTGAGCCCGCCGCCATGGGCAGCGCGTTGAACTACCTGCAAGACGGCATGAAGGTCGAAGTGACGTTCTACAACGAGAACGCCATCTCGGTGGAACTGCCGACCACGGTTGTCCGCGAAATCGTCTACACCGAACCGGCTGTCAAGGGCGACACGTCGTCGGGTAAGGTTCTGAAGGCGGCTCGCATCAACGACAACGAAGAATTCACGATCATGGTCCCGCTGTTCTGCAACATCGGCGAGAAGATCGAAATCGACACGCGTACCGACGAGTACCGCAGCCGCGCCAAGTAAGAGCTGGCGTCGCAGCAAGCAGAAAGGCTCCCTCGGGAGCCTTTTCTTTTGCGATCGCGTTTTTGCGTTTTGGCGCTACGCGATGAGTTTCGCCTCGCGCAACGTACGCAGCGCCTGCTTGTAGGCCGATTGCTGCTGCAACTTGGCCCAGTCCTTCTCGGCCCGGCCGCCAAACAGCCGGCGCACGCGCCGCTGCGATGCCTTGCCCATCGACACGTCCAGCTCGCCGAGCAATTGATCGGCCTTGTCCGGCGCATTACAGATCAGCACCATGTCGCAGCCGGCCGTGAGCGCTGCTCGCGCACCGTCGACCACCGTGCCGGCAACGCTCGCGCCTTCCATGCTCAGGTCATCGCTGAAGATCACGCCGTCAAAGTTGAAATGCGCGCGCAGCATGTCCTGCAGCCAGAAGCGAGAGAAGCCTGCCGGGTTCGGATCGACCGCTGAATAAATCACGTGCGCCGGCATCACGGATTGCAGGCCGATGCCCATCCAGCCGTAAGGCTGCGCGTCGTCAGCGAGGATGGCCTCCAGCGGACGCTCGTCCACCGGCACGGCGACGTGCGAATCCGCTTGGACGTAGCCGTGACCGGGGAAATGCTTGCCGCAGTTGGACATGCCAGCCAGGCGCAGGCCCAGCGTCAGATGGTTGGCGAGCATCGTGACCACGCGCGGGTCGCGATGGAATGCGCGATCGCCGATCACGCTGCTGCTGCCGTAGTCGAGATCGAGCACGGGCGTGAAGCTGAGGTCGATATCGCACGCCCTCAGTTCAGCGGCCAGCACGTAGCCGCAGGCGGTGGCAGCGCGCGTGGCGGCCAGCACATCGGCGTCCCATAGCTTGCCCAGCGCGCCCATGGCGGGCAGGTGCGTGAAACCGTCGGTCTTGGCGCGCTGCACGCGACCGCCTTCGTGGTCGATGCAAATCAGCACGTCATTACGAATGGCGCGAATGGCTTGCGTGAGCGCCGTCAACTGCGCGCGCGATTCAAAGTTGCGGGCAAACAGGATCACGCCGCCCGTCAATGGATGGGCAATGCGTCGAACATCGTCGAGGCCGAGTTCCAGGCCGGCAACATCCAGAACGATCGGGCCTGGACGCTTCTGCTTCTTGGTTTGAGTCATGCGGAGGATTTGGTTTGCAACTCGGCAACGGCGAAGGCGACTGCGTAGTCGCGCTCGTCCGTCACACTGATCTGGATATGAAGGCCATGCTGCGCGATCCAGTCGGCCAGTTCACCGCTGTAGCGCACCACCGGTTGGCCGGATGGCAAGTTCAGCGTCTGTACCGCACGCCACGTCATCGGCCAGCGCATGCCCAGGCCGATGGCCTTGGACACGGCTTCCTTGGCGGCAAAGCGCGTGGCAAGAAACGCAAGGCCCCGCCGCTCAGAGCGCGCCTTGCGGGCATGGTAGACGCGCAGCTCTTCGGGGCCCAGCACCTTTTCGGCGAAGCGGCCGTTGGTCCGCTGCATCACGCCTTCGACGCGCTCGATCTGGATGATGTCGGTGCCGATGCCGTAAATCGCACCGGACACCGAGGCGGCTGCGCCCCGTCCGCTCATACAGGCACGCCCGGGTGTGCGGCCGCCGGGGTCGTGGACGACAGCCGCGACGCAACCATGATCGCCTTCATCTCGCGCACCGCATTCTGCCAGCCGGCAAACACCGCATGCGCAACGACGGCGTGGCCGATGTTGAGTTCGTGAATGCCTGCGATGGCGGCAATCGGCTGCACGTTCGTGTAGTGGAGTCCGTGACCGGCATTCACACGCACGCCCCAGCGGATGCCCTCTTCCACCGCGGTCTCGATGCGGACGAGTTCCGCCCGCAGCTCGGCATCGTCGGTCGCTTCGGCATAGCGGCCCGTGTGCAGTTCGATGACGGGCGCACCGGCAGCGGCGGCCGCCTCGATCTGCGCCGCATCCGGATCGATGAACAGCGACACGCGGATGCCCGCGTCGGCCAGTTGCTTGCACGCGGCTTGCACCTTGGCAAAACCGCCCACCACGTCCAGGCCGCCTTCGGTGGTCACTTCCTGACGGCGCTCGGGCACGAGGCAGACGTCCTGCGGGCCGATATCGCACGCGATGTCGAGCATCTCCTGCGTGACGGCGCACTCCAGGTTCATGCGCGTGCGCAGCTGCGGCCGCAGCGCGCGCACATCGGCGTCCTTGATGTGGCGGCGATCTTCGCGCAGGTGCAGGGTGATGAGATCGGCGCCGGCCTCTTCAGCCAGCAGCGCCGCGGCGATCGGGTCCGGGTAGGTGGTGCCGCGCGCGTTGCGCAGCGTGGCGACGTGGTCAATATTGATGCCCAGGTCGATGATTCCCGGCGAGGCATGAAAGATCATAGTTTCTGCAAGTCGATCAGGATCTGGCGCGTCGAAAGCGGCGTGCCATGCAAATGATAATGCAGCAGGAAACGCATCAGGCTGCGGCTTTGCTGCGCGGTCGTGGGGCGCGAGGCGTAGTCGTCGTGTTCCATGTCGATCAGCGTCTGGCCGCGCAACACAGGCCAGGACGATGGGTCGCTGGGCAGCGTCCGTCGGATGCCGCGCTCAGGGTGATAGACGTATTCTGCGTCGGCCTGCACGGGCTCCCCATCGATACAGCGATCGAGCTGCGCGGCAAAGCCAGTCTCACGCAGCAGCACGCGTTCGAACGCGCGCAGCGTGAAGGCCGCCGGCTCGCCATGGGCAAGCTTATTGAGTGTTTCGACGTAGTGCGCGAACAGTACCGGGTGGCCGTCTTCGCGAGCGACGAACTTGACGAGCAGTTCGTTCAGATAGAAACCGGATAGCAGCCCGTCCCCGCCCAGCGGCAGCATGCCGCCGACCCACTCAGCCCGGGTCAGCGTGCGCACATCGCCGCGCCCGCTCCAGGACAACGACAGCGGCTGGAACGTCTGCAACACCGCACGCAACGCCGAATGCGGGCGCTTGGCCCCCTTGGCGACCAGCGCCATGCGCCCGTAGTCCGGCGTGAAGACGTCGATGATGAGGCTGGTTTCCCGATACGGATAACTGTGCAGCACGAAGGCCGGCTGCGCAGCAACACGTGTTTCGGAACGCCCGGCAGGAAAGCTCCTGCGCGGCGCGGCGCCGGCAACGCCCTCCTCGGCCAGCCATTCCGCGGCCTCGTCCGGAATCGGATCGGATCGTCCCGCCATCGAACGTGTGTAGAGTGGCCCGGCTATGTGGTTATTCGTAGCCGTAGGCGCGCAGGCCGGCTTCGTTGTCGGCCCAACCGCTCTTGACCTTGATCCAAACCTCCAGATACACCTTGCCGTCGAACAGCTTTTCCATGTCCATGCGGGCTTCGGTGGAGATCTGCTTGAGCTTGGCGCCCTTCGCACCGATGATCATCGCCTTGTGGGCATCGCGATCGACCAGAATGGTCACGAACACGCGGCGCAGGCGACCTTCGGTTTCGAATTTGTCGACGATGACGGTGCTGGAATACGGTAACTCGTCGCCAGTCCAGCGGAAGACCTTCTCACGAACAATTTCGGCGGCCAGGAAGCGCTCGCTGCGATCGGTCAGCGCTTCCGGGTCGTACATCGGTTCGCCTTCCGGCAGGTACGGGCGCACGATGCCGAGCAAGCGGTCGATGTCGTCGCGATTCTTGGCCGACATCGGCACGATTTCGGCAAACGGAAACACCTGTGCCATGTCCTGCAGGAACACGGCGACCATCTCGGCGCGCGTGTACGCATCGAGCCGGTCGACCTTATTGACGATCAGGATCACGGGCGTCTCGCGCGGCAGCAGCGAGAGCACCTTCTCGTCGTCCGGGCCATAGCGGCCGGCTTCGACCACGAACAACACGGCATCCACCGACGTGAGCGTGGACGTGACCGCGCGGTTCAGCGACCGGTTCAGCGCGGTGGCGTGACGCGTCTGGAAGCCCGGCGTATCGACGAAGACGAACTGCGCGTCATCCGTCGTCTGAATGCCGGTGATGCGGTGGCGCGTGGTCTGCGCCTTGCGCGATGTGATGCTGACTTTCTGGCCCACGAGGGCGTTCATCAGCGTGGATTTGCCGACGTTCGGCCGCCCAACAATGGCGACCATGCCGCAGCGGAACCCCTCCGGCACGCCAGATTCTGGCTGCGGAGGCTGCAATGGGGTGTCGCTCATTTACCTGATTATTCCTTCAACCTGAGAGACAACTGCGGATCGGGCGGCGTGGCCTGCTTGCGCGTCTTGCCGGTGCGCTCGGCGCGGCTGCGCTTGACGAGCTGCGGCACCAGGCGATGCGCTTCATCCAGGGCCAGCTTGGCCGCCGATTGTTCGGCCGCGCGCCGCGATGCCCCGCTGCCGGAGACGCGAATCTCCAGCTTGGGAATCGAGCACTCGACCTCGAATTGCTGATTATGCGCCGCGCCGTGGGTGGCCACCACCGTGTACAGCGGCAACGCGATCTTGTGACCTTGGAGGTACTCCTGCAACAGCGTCTTGGCGTCCTTGCCGAGCGTGCGCGGGTCCACCTGCTCGAGGATGGGGATGTACAGCTTGCGAATCAGCGTGCGGGCTGCATCGAAGCCACCGTCGAGAAACACCGCCCCGAAAATCGCTTCCAGCGCATCGGCCAGGATAGATGGGCGGCGGAAACCGCCGCTTTTCAACTCGCCTTCGCCCAAACGCAGGGCATCGGGCAACTGCAGCATCTGCGCGATCTCGTACAGCGCCTGTTGCTTGACCAGATTGGCCCGCACGCGCGACAGATCGCCCTCATCCAGCTTGCCGAACATGCCGTAGAGCATGTCGGCGACGGCGCAATTCAGGATCGAATCGCCAAGAAATTCCAGGCGCTCGTTATGCATCGCGCTGTGGCTGCGATGGGTGAGCGCCTGCTGCAGCAACTCCGGTTTGCTGAAGCGGTAGCCAAGACGTTGCTGTAGCGCATCCAAACTCATGTCAACGCTGGGTCCCCGAATAGGTGATCACCAGACCGAAGGGGCCATACAACGGGATCTCGCGCTTGTACGAGAAACGCACCGCCTGGATGGAGCCACCGCCGTCCAGCACTTCCAGATCTTCACCCTTGATCGAAGTGATGTCATCGATCGCGGCTTGCTTGTCAAAGGCGCTGGCCACCTCTTCGCGCGTGCTCGCACGCTCGCGCGCCTGCTTAACGGCACGTGTGATGGCCTGGTATTCCATCAGGCTCGGCACAGACCGAATGGCCGGCAGCACAAACGTAATCAGCACGATGATGCCGATCAGCATGCCAAACATCGTAATCCCGCGCGACGGGCGTTTCAGACCGGCCTGACGAATCCGCATTGCATTTCCCCCGTTTTGCAATTGCCGAGTTTCAATAAGAGATTTTTGCTTCACTTACGGGATCAATGGAAACCACCGATCCGCTTCAGGTCACCCAGGTTCATCCAGATGAAGAACGCTTTCCCGACGATGTTCTTGTCCGGCACGAAGCCCCAATAGCGGGAGTCCGCGCTGTTGTCACGATTATCGCCCATCATAAAATAGTGACCTGCAGGTACCTTGCAGGTGAAGCCGGTCTGATTGTAAGTGCAGTTTTCGCGGAACGGAAAATCATCCGGACCGGAGACATAAGCCGGGCGGTCGGCATCGTTCAGGATGTTGTGCGTCACGTTCCCCAGCGTCTCCTGGTACTGCTTCGAGTACGTCAGGCGCTCGCCATCAAGGTAATCGGACTGCGGCGCGTAGGTTGCCGGCTGGCCGTTCACGGTCAGGCGCTTGTTGTCATACTTCACCACGTCGCCGGGCACGCCGATCACGCGCTTGATGTAGTCCATCGACTCGTCTTTCGGATAGCGAAAGACCATCACGTCGCCACGTTGCGGTTGATTGAGTTCGACGATCTTCTTGTTCACGATCGGCAAACGAATGCCATACGTGTACTTGTTGACCAGGATGAAATCGCCGATCTGCAGCGTCGGAATCATCGATCCCGACGGAATCTTGAACGGCTCGATCACGAACGAGCGCAGCAGGAACACCGCGGCGATCACCGGGAAGAAGCTGGCGGTGTACTCGAGCCACCACGGCTGGCGCAACTTGTCTTCAGCCAGTTGCAAACGCGCGGCACCGATGTCGCCGCCACCGCCGTACTGCGCCTGCACCTGCGCGCGAGCGTCGAATTCAGCCAGCGCCGTGGCCGCAGCCGCCTGACGCTGGCGCTGGAACACGAGCTTGTCAGCCACCCACGCGATACCAGTGAGGACGACGAGAACAAACAGAATCAGGGCGAAGTTCATGGATGAGAGATCGTCCGAGCGATGTCTGGATTATTTTTCTTCGACGCGCAGGATGGCCAGGAAGGCCTCTTGCGGAATTTCAACGGTACCCACCTGCTTCATGCGCTTCTTGCCCTCTTTCTGCTTTTCGAGGAGCTTCTTCTTGCGCGAGATATCACCGCCGTAGCACTTGGCCAGCACGTTCTTGCGCAGCGCCTTGACGTTCTCGCGGGCAATCACGTTGGCGCCAATGGCAGCCTGGATCGCCACGTCGTACATCTGGCGCGGAATGATCTCTCGCATCTTGGCGGCCACTTCACGGCCACGGTACGTGCTGTTCGAACGGTGGACGATGATGGACAGCGCATCGACCTTGTCGCCGTTGATAAGGATGTCGACCTTGACCACGTCCGACACGCGGTATTCCTTGAACTCGTAGTCCATCGACGCATAACCGCGCGAGACGGATTTCAGCCGATCAAAGAAGTCCAGCACAATCTCGCCCATCGGGATTTCGTACGTCAACTGGACTTGGCGGCCGTGGTAGCTCATGTTGATCTGCGAGCCGCGCTTCTGCTCGCACAGCGTGATCACGGCGCCCACATAATCCTGCGGCATGTATAGATTGACCGTGACGATCGGCTCGAGAATCGCCTCGATCTTGCTCGGGTCCGCCGGCATCTTGGCGGGGTTCTCCACCTGCACCATCGTGCCGTCGCGCAGTTGCACCTGATAGACCACCGTCGGCGCAGTGGTGATCAGGT
The DNA here is from genome assembly GCF_002256165.1 of Ralstonia sp. PBBBR1. Lineage (NCBI taxonomy): Bacteria > Pseudomonadati > Pseudomonadota > Betaproteobacteria > Burkholderiales > Burkholderiaceae > Ralstonia > Ralstonia sp. PBBBR1. The sequence goes on from NZ_NKIL01000002.1 coordinate 674,830, forward strand.
CCATGTCGAACTCGCGCTCCAGGCGCTCCTGCACGATCTCCATGTGCAGCAGACCCAGGAAGCCGCAGCGGAAGCCGAAGCCCAGCGCCTGCGACACTTCCGGCTCGTATTGCAGCGACGCGTCATTGAGCTTGAGCTTTTCGAGCGATTCACGCAGCGCTTCGTACTGATTGGCTTCCACCGGATACAGACCGGCAAACACCTGCGGCTTGACCTCCTTGAAGCCCGGCAGCGGCGCTTCGGCCTTGCGGGGCGCGACGTGGGTGATGGTGTCACCCACCTTGGCGGCCTTCAGCTCCTTGATGCCGGCGATGACGAAGCCGACCTGCCCTGCCGACAACGACTCACGCGGCACCGACTTCGGCGAGAACACGCCCACCTGTTCCACCAAGTGCTGCGCACCGGTCGCCATCAGCAGGACTTTGTCCTTGGCGCGCAGGGTACCGTTCACTACGCGCACCAGCATCACCACGCCGACGTAGTTGTCGAACCACGAGTCGATGATCAGCGCTTGCAGCGGCGCCGCCGGGTCGCCCTTCGGCGCCGGTACTTTGGCGATCAGCGCTTCCAGCACGTCGGCCACGCCCTCGCCGGTCTTGGCGGAGCAGCGCGTCGCGTCGGCAGCGTCGATGCCGATGACGTCTTCGATTTCCTGAATCGCGTTGTCCGGATCGGCCGCAGGCAAGTCAATCTTGTTGAGCACCGGCACCACTTCCACGCCCAGCTCAATGGCGGTGTAACAGTTGGCGACGGTTTGCGCTTCCACACCCTGGGAAGCATCGACCACCAGCAGAGCGCCTTCGCACGCGGACAGCGAGCGGCTGACTTCGTAGCTGAAGTCGACGTGCCCCGGGGTGTCGATCAGGTTGAGGTTATAGACCTTGCCATCCCGCGCCTTGTAGGACAACGCGGCGGTCTGCGCCTTGATCGTGATACCGCGCTCCTTCTCGATGTCCATCGAGTCCAGCACCTGGGCTTCCATCTCGCGGTCGGAGAGCCCGCCACACAACTGGATGATGCGATCGGCCAGCGTCGATTTGCCGTGGTCGATGTGGGCGATGATCGAGAAATTACGGATATTGTCCATCGAATGCGTCGAAAAGCGCCCATCCCGGGCGCGTCTGCCGGGCGCGCGAGGCGGGTCCGGCATGGCCGGCGCGCGTTGGCGGCGTCGGCGGGAGGTATTGGGTTCAAAGCCGAAGTTGCAGCACAACAATCGTGCAGTGCAAAAATCGGCGCTAACAGGCGATTTTACCGGATTTCAGAGGGCTCCCCGCGCCTCTTTTTGCGGCAGCGGCGTCGCGTCAGTTGTGCACAGTCTGCGCTGCGAGCCACGCCTGCACGGCCGGCACATCGAGAAAGTAGTGGCACAGCTCACGCGCATCTTCCGGTGAGGTTTCCGGAGCGCCCGTCATCAGCACCGGCACCAACTCGTCAAACCGCGCTTCCAGCGCCGGATCGCTGTCGACGTCCACTTCGTGCAGCACAAAAGAAAAACCGCGCCGGAGCAACTCCAGCGCGTTCTTCATGTCCTCGCACAAATGGCAGTACGTGCGGCCGTAGAGCGTCAGTTGGATCACTGACCACCACCCGAACGGGCGGCGCTCGGGCGCAGCGTCACCACCTGGGTGGCATCGCCACGGCGGACGAACACCGCAACCATGCGGTTCTTATCAAGCTTGGCAACCACCTCGTTGAACTGTTTTGCGTTGGTGACATCGGTATCACCGACACGCAGGATCAGGTCGCCCGGTCGAATGCCGACACGCGCCGCCGGCCCTTCAGAGACCTGCACTTCAACGCCACTCTTGGTCTTGAACTCGCGACGCGCGCCGTCGGACAAGTCAGCCACCACGAGCCCCAGCGCGTTCGGCTTGCCCGGGCCCTGCTGGCTGTTATCGGGCTGCGCGCCCTTGGTACGCTGCGCCACCTTCGTGTCGGCCTGCAACTCGGCGACCGTCACGGCCAGATCGCGCGTTGCGCCCTTGCGCCAGACCTGCACGGTGGCGCGCGTTCCCGGCTTGGTCTCGCCAACCTGGCGCTGCAAGTCACCCGCCTTCTCGACATCGCGGCCGTTGTACTTCAAGACGATGTCACCGGCCTCGATGCCTGCCTTGTCCGCCGGACCGCCCGATTCGACATTGCCGACATAGGCGCCACGCGCACGGCCCAGACCCAGCGACTCCGCTGCATCCTTCGGCACGTTGTCGATTGCCACACCGATGCGGCCGCGTGTCACGCGTCCCGTCGCCTTCAACTGCTCAGCCACTCGCATCGCCTCGTCGATCGGGATCGAGAACGAGATGCCCATGTAGCCGCCGCTTTGGCTGTAGATCTGGTTGTTGATGCCGATCACCTCGCCGCGCAGGTTGATCAGCGGGCCGCCCGAGTTGCCTGGGTTGACGGCCACGTCGGATTGAATGAACGGCAGATAGTCGCCTGTATCGCGCCCCTTGGCCGACACAATGCCCGCCGTAACCGTATTGTCCAGGCCAAACGGAGAACCGATCGCGAGCACCCACTCGCCCACGCGCACCTTGTCGGAATCGCCCAGCTTCAGGCTCGGCAGAGCACTCGCTTCGACCTTGACGAGGGCCACATCGGTGCGTTTGTCCAGGCCGATCAGCTTGGCTTTGTACTCGCGTTTGTCGATCAGCGTGACGTAGATGGTTTCCGCGCCTTCCACCACATGCGCGTTGGTCAGGATGTAGCCGTCGCCCGAGATGATGAAGCCGGAACCAACGCCGCGGCTCTGTTCCTCTTCCTGTTGCGGCGGCGCGTTGCGGCGCTTCTGGCCCTGCCCGGGCATGCCCGGCATCGGTACACCGAAGAAGCGGCGGAAAAATTCAGCCATGTCGTCATCATTCGGACCACCCTGCTGCATACGGACCTTTTCGGTCGTGCGGATGTTGACGACGGCGGGGCTCACCTTCTCGACCAGATCGGCAAAATCGGGCAGGCCATACGTGGCCGTGGCCACGCTGCCCGTGGCATTCTGCGCGTGGGCCGGCACCAGCGCGCTCCCAACCGCCACAGCAGCGGCAACGCATAGCAGACGCAAGGCGTAAATGGATCGAGCGGTACACATGAAAGCTCCCCGGAACAAGGACAGATAGAGAAATGGCACTGCGCAGCAACGCCGCGCACCCAAGACAGATGCCAGCTCTGCGGCTACTGCGGCGCGCTGGCCGGCCTGTTGGTTGCGTTGGCAGACACCGGCTTGTAGTCGACCGCTGCGCCAAACTGCTTGATGGTTGCAAACGGGACTTCGCCTACGATCGTCAACCAGAAATCGGCAACACGTCGCACCATCACATGTGTAGCGCCTTGCGAGATGAAGCCTTCGCGGCGGGTGCGCTTTTCCGATACCGGCTCGATAAAGAGCGACAGCCCTGCCAACCCGTCACTAAACACGACCTGCTGGACCTCGAAGCCGGAACTGCTCTTGCCGGCCGGCGCAATATCGCCCAGCGGACGGCGCACCTCGCGGATCTTCTGGAAGCCCTTGACGGGGTTGCCGATCGTCCAGCCTTGCTCGGCCAGATTGGTCGGCTGCGTCACGATCTCGTATTGATTCCACCCGTTCAGGTTCTTGAACGCAGCGACGATCCTCTGTTTCTCCGACGGCACACCCAACTCGACTTGCGAGAAGGCAACCTGTTCAAGCACCTTGCCATCTTCACCGATGGTCTGGGCGCGCATCAGCAAACCACTGTTGCGCTCCGCCCAGATGCGGTAGGCGTAGCGGTAGCCGTCCTTCGGATCAAGCTGGAAGACTTCGCAATCCATGCCCGCGACGCGCTCGGTCGGCAGGTGCCGCATGTCGTACTGGTCGAGCACATCGCCATTGGTGGTGGCGAGCAGCGCGGGGAAGCTGTCCTTGTGTTCCTGCTTCTCTGTCACCACGAGTTTGACGTCGTAAATCAGGTTCCGCACGACGTCATTCTGGCGCAGCGTTTCGCGCTGCTTGCCGTCCAGCGCTTCGACGCGCTCGTACTCGTTATTGAAAAGATCAGCGTAATGCTGAATGCGGGTGGAGTGCATGCCGGTGCCACGCTGATACGTGAGCGTGCCGACATAGTTCTGCTTGAGCGCCGCGCGATGGATTTTCGCCAGCCAGGAGGCAGCCTCCTTGCGCGGCATGGGATCAGGCTGTGGCTGAGCAGCTGTCGCCAGCGCCGAAACACACAGAAGAAGAAAAACCGACCGACGAACGGCCTGCAGCTTGCGGGCGCCTGCCCCGGCAACGGGGTGCCACACCTTCGACATGGATGCCCGCATTATTCCTGATTGGAGTCCTGGGTGTTCGCCACCCCATTGGCCACTGCGCGCAGATACGGAACTACCATCCCGTTGGTCGCAGATTGCCTGTGGGCGCTCAGGTATTCGTCCAGCCGGGCGTCGCGGATCATCGGCGTATTGTCAGCTGCCGCCACAGTTAGCGCCTGCGCGCCGGCACCTTGCGTCGCCTTGGCGACCAGTGCGGGAGAGCCTTCCGCACCATCCGCAGGACCGCGCAGTTGCGGAACGACGACCCAGCTAACGGCCGCCACTGCCGCCGCCACTGCGGTTGTAGGCATGATCCGTCGGACCCAAGCGGGGCTGACCAGGAAACGGTGCCTCTCTTGGGTTTTCGCACGCTGCGCTACAGCCGGTACCAGCAGATGAGGCTCGGCGTCGAGCTTGGCCGAGAACCGGCGGAGGAAATCTTCAGAGGAATGCGTGTTCAGCAGATCTTCTGACCGGAGCACGTCGCCGATCAGTTGATATTCTCGCCAATGCGCCACACCCTCGCCTTCCTTGGCGAGTTCCACGGCAGCCGGCACTTCGTGCGCCGCAACCTCACCGTCCATCAAGGCAGAGATGCGTTGTGCGAACTCCGCTTCTGCCGTTTGCAATTGAGCCTGACCCATTTCCCGACCCCAAAAACTCCAACGTCCAATCAACGATCCGAGAGAAGACTTCCCGAGGTTTCACCGTTTGCAGCCGCATGCGGCCGCCGGCTTGTCATATCGGCTGGCTACCACCGTTTGCCCTCCACTGTTCCCAGCAGGGGGCGCAATTTCTCGGCAATCGCCTCCCGCGCCCGGAAAATGCGGGATCGGACTGTGCCGATCGGGCATTCCATCGCTTCGGCGATTTCCTCATAGCTCAGACCCTCGATCTCCCGGAGTGTGATTGCGGTACGCAATTCTTCGGGCAGCGCTTCCATTGCGCGGTTGACCGTTTCGGCCACCTGCTTGGTGTGCAGCATGGAGTCCGGCGTATTGATATCCCTTAGTAGCTCACCGTCGGCAAAAGTTTCAGCCTCTTCGGTATCGATGTCGCTGGACGATTCCGGGCGCCGGCCCTGAGTCGCCAGGTAATTCTTGGCCGTGTTGACGGCGATGCGATACAGCCACGTATAGAACGCGGATTCCCCCCGGAACTGGGGCAACGCACGGTAGGCCTTGATAAAGGCATCCTGTGCCACATCCTCGACTTCGGCCGGGTCACGGATCAGGCGCGAGACGAGCCGAATGATCTTCCGATGGTACTTGACCACCAGCAGTTCAAACGCTCGCTTGTCGCCTTGCTGGACGCGCTCGACGAGGATCTGGTCGGCTTCGCGTTCGCTCACGGATTCTTCACCTGCAGTGTATCGCCTTGAATTTTTGTGACTTGGAAACGTTGTATTTTACCTACGACACACCGGACGCCTGGGAAACCACCCGCGGCGGCCCCAGGCGTAACAGACTTCGCATACGACGTAGCGTCCCGGCCGAATACCACGGAGGCATCAGCACAAAAATCTGCGGACACCATCCATGACGCACGACCCCAAGGATCAAGACACGCTCGCCGAGCGGCCATGACCATAGCAAAGGCGCATTTCGGACAGCTTGTGGCGCTTTCAACCGAACCTGCCAAGAGGCTTGGCCCGGTTCTCCGTCTTCTTTGAGACGAGCGCGCCACATCAGTTCCATTGCGAGCGGCGAACGATTCACTATTAAAGGAAGGCTGGCAGCCATCGCCAGCCCGCTGATGACCGCCCAGGTAGCCAACGGCAACGCGGCGCCCCACGTTTTGATCGCCCAGAACACAACTGTGCAGACAAGGGCCACCATTCCGCATCGACTGATCGCGCACAACCGCCGGTACGACGCTGGGAAAACAATATTCTGGACGACCAAGGCAACAACGAAGCCGCTCGCGCCGTGAGGCTACGAGCCGCTCCGCCTTACGGGCGCTTGAACACCAGCGTACCGTTCGTCCCACCGAAGCCGAAGTTGTTTTTCACGGCCACGTCGATCTTCATGTCACGCGCGGTGTTGGCGCAGTAATCGAGATCGCACTCGGGATCCTGGTTGAAGATGTTGATGGTCGGCGGCGATACCTGATGGTGCAGCGCCAGCACCGTGAACACCGATTCCAGCCCGCCCGCGCCGCCCAGCAAGTGTCCGGTCATGGACTTGGTGGAATTCACGACAACCTTGCTGGCATGATCGCCAAAAGCCGCCTTGATGGCTTCGGATTCGTTCTTGTCGCCCAGCGGCGTAGACGTACCGTGCGCGTTCAGATAATGGACTTGATCCGCGTTCATGCCTGCGTCGCGCAGTGCGTTCAGCATGCAACGACGCGGGCCGTCCATGTTCGGCGCTGTCATGTGGAAGGCGTCGCCGCTCATGCCGAAGCCAGCGATTTCCGCGTAGATCGTGGCACCGCGCGCCTTGGCCGACTCGTACTCTTCCAGCACCATCACGCCAGCACCTTCGCCCAGCACAAAACCGTCGCGGTCTTTGTCCCAGGGGCGCGACGCAGTGGCCGGATCCTCATTGCGCGTAGACAGCGCGCGGGCTGCGACAAAGCCGCCGATGCCCAGCGGCGACACGGTCGATTCGGCACCGCCGGCAACCATCGCGTCAGCATCGCCGGCCTGGATCAGGCGCGCAGCCAGACCAATGCTGTGCAGACCGGTCGTGCAAGCCGTGACGGCCGCCAGGTTCGGCCCCTTCAAACCGAACATGATGCTCAGATGGCCGGAGATCATGTTGATGATCGAACCCGGCACAAAGAACGGCGAAATCCGGCGCGGGCCACGATCGACGTAGGTCTGGTGCGTATCTTCGATCATCGGCAGACCGCCGATACCGGAGCCGACCAGCACACCGATGCGCTCGGCATTGGCTTCGGTCACTTCCAGCCCGCTGTCCTTCAACGCTTGCACGCCGGCAGCGATGCCATAGTGGATGAAGGTATCCATGTTGCGGGCTTCCTTCGCAGGGATGTAATCCTCTGCGTTGAAACCCTTCACCTCGCCCGCGAAATGCACGGCCAGGTTCGACGGATCGAATTTGGTGATGGTAGCGATCCCCGACTTGCCGGCGACCAGATTGGCCCACCCCTCGGCGACCGAGTTCCCTACTGGAGAGACCAGCCCCAGGCCGGTTACGACTACGCGACGACGGCTCACTATGCTTTCCTGCAACTCTGTATCAGCGACAAAGGCCACAGAAAACGCGCCACCCGGTCAAACCGGACAACCGCCCCTTCTGTGGCCCGCGATGTCAAGAGATCGATTGACGCTTACGCCTTGACGTGGGCGGTCGCGTAATCGATGGCTTGCTGCACCGTGGTGATCTTCTCGGCTTCTTCGTCCGGGATTTCCATACCGAACTCGTCTTCCAGAGCCATCACCAGCTCAACCGTATCGAGCGAATCCGCGCCCAGATCGTTCACGAACGACGATTCGTTCTTGATGTCTGCTTCGGCTACGCCGAGTTGCTCAGCAACGATCTTCTTAACGCGTGCGTCGATGTTGTCCATTTAACCCTCCAGGGAAGTATTCGACAAAAAGTGCGCGCATTCTAGCAGGTTTGCGCGGTGAAAAACCGCTCCGGAATCCATGCAAAAAATGCGCCCAACATGATGCTAAAAGCCATTTAAATCAGCGATCGCACAGGATTCTGCGCATGCGCAAAGCCCCGCACACCCGCCGCCGGGACGGCTTCCTTATCCCATGTACATGCCGCCGTTGACGTGCAGCGTCGAGCCTGTAATGTAGCCCGCCGCCGGTGACGCCAGGAAGGCAACTGCGTTGGCGATATCCTCGGGCGCGCCCAGGCGGCCCAGCGGAATCTGCGCCTTCAGCGCAGTATGTTGCTCTTCCGACAGGACCTTGGTCATGTCGGTATCGATAAAGCCCGGGGCGATGCAGTTGACCGTGATGTTACGGCTACCGATCTCTCGTGCCAGCGCGCGGGCCATACCTTCCACACCAGCCTTGGCCGCGGCGTAGTTCGCCTGACCCGGGTTGCCGGCGGAGCCCACCACCGAAGTGATGTTGATGATTCGACCGCCGCGGACCTTCATCATCGGGCGCAGTACGGCACGCGACAGGCGGAACACGGCAGAGAGGTTCGTATCGATGACCGACACCCATTCGTCGTCCTTCATGCGCATCGCCAGGTTGTCCTGGGTGATGCCGGCATTGTTGACGAGGATGTTCAGGCCACCGTACGTCTTGATGGTTTCGTCGATGACGGCCTCGCAGCGCGCGGCGTCATTCACGTTGAGCACCACGCCTGCGCCCTTTACGCCGGCTTCGGCAAAGTAAGCCGTGATGGCTTGCGCTCCGGCTTCCGACGTGGCCGTACCGACCACCGTCGCACCCTGGCGGGCCAGTTCCAGCGCGATGGCACGGCCGATGCCGCGCGAGGCACCGGTAACGAGCGCAACCTGATTATTCAATGCTTGGGTCATACGAATCCCGTTGATTATTTGAGTTGACCCAGCACGGCTTCCAGCGACGCCGGATCGAAGATCGCGTCACCGACGATCTCCCCATCGATACGCTTGACCAGACCGGCCAGCACCTTGCCCGGGCCGCATTCGACCACGCGGGTAATGCCGTCACCCTTCATCTTCTGGATGGTCTCAACCCAGCGCACCGGCGATGCTGCCTGGCGCACCAGCGCATCCTTGATGGCCGCCGGGTCGCTCACGACAGCAACGTCCACGTTATTGATGACGGGGATCACCGGGGTGGTGACGGCCACGTTGGCGAGATACTCCCGCAGACGATCCGACGCCGGCTTGAGCAGCGACGAGTGAAACGGCGCCGACACCGGCAGCGGCAGCGCGCGCTTGGCACCCTTGGCCTTGGCGATTTCGCAAGCCTTCTCGACGGCCGCCTTGGCACCGGCGATCACCACCTGGGCCGGCGCGTTGAAGTTCACGGCTTCGACGACGCCTGCGACCGAAGCTTCCGCGCATGCGGCGCGCACGTCATCGTCCGACAGGCCGAGGATCGCAGCCATACCGCCCTCGCCCACCGGCACAGCTTCCTGCATCGCCTTGGCGCGGAAACGCACCAACGGTACAGCGTCTTGGAACGCGATGGCGCCCGCGGCGACAAGCGCCGAATACTCGCCAAGGCTATGCCCAGCCACGACGGTCGGCGTCGGGCCGCCGGCAGCTTGCCATGCACGATAGACGGCAACTGCCGCCGTCAGCATGACGGGTTGCGTATTGGTCGTCAGGTTCAGCTCTTCAGCCGGGCCTTCGGCAATCAGCTTGCCGATGTCCTGGCCCAGCGCGTCGGACGCCTCGGCCAGCGTGGCGGCCACGGCCGGATGACCGGCAAACGCATTGAGCATGCCGACCGATTGCGAACCCTGGCCGGGGAAGACGAAAGCGAATGTCATGGCTCGTATTGTTCGTTCTGGAAATTCGTCAATCAGAAGCGCAGCAGCGCGGCGCCCCAGGTGAAGCCGCCGCCCACGCCCTCGAGCATCACATGCTGGCCGCGCTGGATGCGGCCGTCGCGCACAGCAACATCGAGCGCCAGGGGAATCGAGGCAGCCGACGTGTTGCCATGCTCATCGACGGTCACGATCAGGCGCTCGTTCGAGAGGCCCAACTTCTTGGTCGTGCCCTGCATGATGCGGATGTTCGCCTGGTGGGGGATCAACCAGTCGACTTGCGAGGCATCGAGTTCCGCCGCTGCCAGTGCTTCACGGGCAACCTTGTCGAGCACCGTGACGGCCAGCTTGAAGACAGCCTGACCATCCATGTACAGGAAGGCGCTGCCCTGGATTGCACCCGCGGCCACGTTGCCCGGCACGCACAGGATGTTGGCGTGGCTGCCGTCAGCATGGAGCGCAGTCGACAGGATGCCCGGCTCGTCAGAAGCCTGCAGCACCACGGCGCCAGCGCCATCGCCAAACAGCACACAAGTGGTGCGATCGCTGAAATCGATGATGCGCGAGAAGACCTCGGAGCCAATCACCAGCACGTTGCGATAGGCACCCGAGCGGATAAATTTGTCGGCGGTTGCCAGCGCGTAGACGAAGCCGGAACACACGGCCTGCACGTCGAACGCGGCGCACCCGTTGGTGATGCCGAGCTTTTGCTGCACCAGGCACGCCGTGCTCGGGAACACGAAATCCGGCGTGGACGTCGCCACCAGGATCAGGTCGAGTTCGGAGCGATCGATGCCGGCGGCTTCGATCGCGCGCTCGGCCGCCCTCACGGCGAGGTCGCTGCACGTGACATCCGGCTCGGCGAAATGACGCGCCCGAATGCCGCTGCGCGAGACGATCCATTCGTCGCTCGTCTCGATACCCTTCTCGGCCAACTGGGCCGCCAGTTCGTCATTGGTGACCCGCTTGGGCGGCAGGTAGCTGCCCGTACCGATGATCCTTGCGAAACGTGTCATGTGCGGTGGGGTGAAATCTGACTCGGAGGCGACGCGTTCAAGCAGCGTCGGCGGCCGGAGCGGAAGTGGAGACCGGCGCAGCGCCCGCTGCGTCATGGTGCGATTCGAACGCCTGCGCAATGCGGGCGATCACGCCGTTGGCCGCGGCGTCGTAGGCACGCTTGATGGCCCATTCGAACGCGTAGGCGTCGGCCGAGCCGTGACTTTTGATGACCAGCCCACGCAGACCGAGCAGCGCGGCGCCATTGTAGCGCCGATGATCAACGCGCCGTTTGAAACGCGTTAGCACCGGCAGCGCCACGACAGCGAGCAACTTGGTGAACCACGAGCGGCTGAATTCCTGGCGCAGCATCTCACCGATCATCTTGGCCAGTCCTTCGGTGCTCTTGAGCGCCACGTTGCCGACAAAGCCGTCGCAGACAACGATGTCGGTCGTGCCCTTGAAGATGTCGTTGCCTTCAACGTTGCCGAAGAAGTTGAGATCGGAGGCGCGCAGCAGCTCACCTGCCTGCTTAACGACCTCGTTGCCCTTGATGACTTCTTCGCCAATGTTGAGCAGACCGACCGTTGGACGCGGCTTCTGCTCGACCACCGACACCATCGCCGAGGCCATCTGCGCAAACTGCAGCAGGTGCTCGGGCTCGCAGTCGGCGTTGGCACCAAGATCCAGCACGGTCGTGCCGGCACCTTTCTCGTTCGGGATGGCGGTGGCAATTGCCGGGCGGTCAATGCCGTCCAGCGTCTTGAGAACGTAACGCGACACGGCCATCAACGCGCCGGTGTTGCCGGCGGAAACGCACGCCTGAGCGGCGCCTTCCTTGAGTTGATTGATGGCCACGCGCATTGAAGAATCTTTCTTCTTACGCAGCGCGACCTCGACCGGATCGTCCATCGACACCACCTCGGAGGCGGGGACGACGTGGACGCGCGGGTTCGCGGTGGCGTGAAGTCGCTTGAGCTGCGCCGCGATGGCATCGGGCTGCCCGACGAGCAGCATTTCGACGTCTTCGTGTACGGCGAGAAAATGGATCGCTGCAGGGATTGTCACGCCAACGCCGTGATCGCCACCCATGCAGTCGATGGCAAGCTTGATGGTCATGCGAGTCTGAGTTGCGGTTTCACGTGCGGCTCCGGCCGTTGGCGCGCGTATGGTACACAAACCCGTACACGCATAGCCGAATTTCACTCAACAAAAAAGCGGCAAATTGGCTTGCCGCTTTTTCGCTTGCATCATGAACCTGTGCGTTCAGACCAACCCAACACGCTTGCCAGAAAACTGGCAAAACGCATCAGTCGTTCTTGGTCTTCACAACCTTGCGGCCACGATAGTAGCCGTTCGGGCTCACGTGGTGACGCAGGTGCACTTCGCCGGTGGTCGGCTCGACAGCGATCGGGGCCGTCGTCAGGAAATCGTGCGAACGATGCATGCCGCGCTTGGACGGCGACTTCTTGTTTTGTTGAACAGCCATGACTGACTCCTAAGCAATTTAATCGATTTTATCACATCACACGGAGCCGGAGCGTAGCCATTCCGGTAGGCGTGTGAAACGTACTGCCATCAGCGCGCGCAATATCCGCGCACGCCTAATGTTTGGTCTTAAGGTTGGCCAGCACCGCGAACGGCGACGGCTTCTTTTCAGCTTCAGCCTCTTCCGGCAACATCTCATCCGGGCAGACTGCATGACGCGGCGACACCGGCAACGCCAGCAACAGCTCATCTTCGATCTGCGTGATCAGATCGAAGCTGCGCGAGCCAACGATGACATCAGCCTCATCGTCATCCAGCGGGGCGGCATCGGCATCGGCTTCCGAGCGCACGACTTCCAGACGCGCGCGCACCGGCAGAGGCTGCTCGTAAGCTTTGAGGCACCGCTGACATTGCAGCCAGATGGCGCCATCCACTTCCAGATCCACGAAGAGCCGCTGACGCGGCAACTGGCCGGCGGTGGCCTCCTCGCGCGCCACACCCTGCAGCTGCCAACGAAATTGCGTGTTGGCGTCAGCCGGGGCGTCGACGGCTTGCTCGGACAGCAGACGAGGCATATCGGTCAAATAGACCGTGCCGCTTGCCGGCTCACCCGCGCGAATGAACGCGAAAAGATCGAATGCACGAAAATCCACGAATCGAACCCACTAAACGCGTTGCTGTTGATGCGCGAACCGGATGGACCCGCCTTGCAGCGCCTGACACCTTGCGCCTGGGCGCACGGTTTGCGACACTGCGCGGCCAAACCGCGAAACGCGGGATTATAGCGGGCAGAAACCTGTGGCGTCAAAAGGTTTTGCTCAAAATCCACTGCATCTTCAAGCACTTATGACTTCTGCATCGCGTCCGCCACTGATTCTTGCCTCCAGCTCGCCATATCGGCGGGAATTGCTGGAACGCCTGCGCCTGCCGTTTGAGATCGTGGTACCGGACATTGACGAGACCCCCGCCCCGGACGAGTCGCCCGACCAGACCGCTCTGCGCCTGGCTCGGCAGAAGGCAGAGAAGGTCGCAGCAGGCCATCCCGGCGCGCTGGTAATCGGCTCCGATCAGGTCGCCACACTGGACGGCAAGCAGGTCGGCAAACCGGGCGACCACCCCCGCGCACTGGCGCAACTGCACTGGATGCGTGGACGCACCGTCACATTTCACTCCGCGCTGTGCCTGCACGATGGCCGGACAGGGCGACACCAGAGCGAGGACATCCGCACGCTGGCCACCTTCCGCGACCTTTCCGATGAGGAATTGGACGCCTATCTGCATCTGGAACACCCGTACGACGTTGCCGGGAGCGCCAAATCGGAAGGCCTGGGCATCGCCCTGCTCGAACGCGTGGAGTCGTCGGACCCGACCGCGCTGGTGGGTCTGCCGCTGATCGCGCTGACCAGCATGCTGCGCAACGTTCACTACCCCCTCTTCGCCTGAACCATGGCCGGTACGCTTTATCTCATTCCGAATACGCTGGGCTCGCGCGATGCGGCCGACCCGCTGCCTGACGTAATTCCTGCCGGCGTGCAGCAGATCACTGCGCGACTCGATTACTTTGTCGCCGAGCACGCCAAGACCGCACGCGCGTTGCTGAAAAAGCTGGCCGAGACTACGCCGCTGGCGCATCCACTGCAGGAAATCGCCATCCGCGAGCTGAACGTCAAAACGCCGGAATCGGAACTGGAAGCGCTGCTGGCGCCAGTGCTTGCCGGCCAGGACGCGGGACTGATGTCGGAAGCCGGGGTGCCGGCGGTGGCCGATCCGGGCGCAAATCTCGTGCGTCTCGCGCACCGACGTGGCGTGCGCGTAAAGCCGCTGGTGGGACCGAGTTCGATTCTGCTGGCGGTGATGGCATCCGGCTTGAACGGCCAGAGCTTTGCATTCAACGGCTATCTGCCGGTCGATGCGGCCGAGCGCAAGACAAAGCTGCGCACACTGGAACAGCTTTCACGCTCAGTCGCCCAAACGCAGGTATTCATTGAAACGCCCTACCGCAATGGCGCGTTGCTCGAAGCCATTCAGGCCGCCTGCGCGCCGAGTACGCTGCTGTCGATTGCAGTGGACCTGACACTGCCCAGCGAGCAGGTTGTCACGTTGCCCGTGAGCGACTGGCGCGCCGACCGCATGAACCTGCACAAGCGGCCGGCGATTTTCTCGCTGCTAGCGCGATAGCGCGCCTCCGCCCCTTCTACTCCTTCATCAGCAGCTTGAGCTGGCCCGTAGTGGCCAGCGCCTTGACTGCGCCCGCGCCCATCGCCGTGCCGAGCTTGCGTGCCACGCGCGAGGCGAAGTTTTCCTTGACGGTGTAGTCCACCACGTCCGGCGCCTTGATGACGCTGCGCGCGACAAGGTCCGAACTGCCGATCGCGTCGGCCAGGCCCAGATCCACCGCCTTGGCGCCCGTCCAGAACAAACCAGTGAACAGCGTGGGATCGTCCTTCAGACGGTTGCCGCGGCCCTGCTTGACCACGTCGATGAACTGCTGATGCACCTGGTCCAGCATCTCCTGCGCATACTGTTTCTGCTGGGGCGACACGGGTGAGAACGGATCGAGCATTCCCTTGTTCGAACCGGCGGTGAGCAGGCGGCGCTCCACGCCCACTTTGTCCATCAGACCAGTAAAGCCGAAGCCGTCCATCAGCACGCCGATGGAACCGACGATGCTGGCCTTGTCGACGTAAATCCTGTCAGCAGCGGCAGCCACGTAGTAACCGCCTGACGCGCACATTTCTTCCACGACGACGTACAGCGGAATCTTCTTGTATTTGGCGCGAAGACGGCGGATTTCATCGTTGATCATGCCCGCCTGCACCGGCGAGCCGCCCGGCGAATTGATCTTCAGGATCACACCGACGGTGTTGTCATCTGCAAACGCGGCCTGCAAGGATGCGTTGATGTTTTCGGCGCTGGCGTTTGTGTTCGCCGCAATTTCGCCCTCGAGCGTGACAATCGCTGTGTGGCGGCCCGTGCTGACGGTTTCGCCCTCCAAGCTGGCGAACGCATAAATAAGCACTCCGATCAGGCCCAGAGCCACGAAGCGGAAAAAGATGCGCCAGCGGCGCGCGGCGCGCTGCTCACGGACCGTTGCCATCAGTACTTTTTCGAGTACCTCACGCTCCCAGCCGCCGGCCGGCGCAGAAGCTGCCGATGCCGATGCGGGCGGGTTACGCAATTCAGCTTCAAGCGGATGATCCGCATGCTGTGTGACTTCCAGCGCTTCTGGTTTGCCTGCACCCTCGTTGGGGGCGTCGTCGGGCCCTTTCGGCGGAATCGAGTCAGTCATAGACAAGGAGAAAACGATCGAGAAGAAAAACTGCGCTACTAGGCAGAAGGTGTCGGTTCGGGCGCGGACACGGGCGCCCGGAATAGCGTATCCGGCTGCCACCAGACTGCGCCGTCGCGCTCGGCAACCTCAAGCTTGGACAAATGCGAACCCCGGCACGGCCCGCCGACGCACCGGCCAGTATCCGGCTCGTAAATGGCACCATGCGTCGCGCACATCAGATACAGACCGGAGCTTTCGAAAAACTGGCCTTCCTGCCAGTCCATTTCCATCGGCACGTGCGCGCACTGGTTCAAATAGCCATGCACCCCGCCAGCGTAACGGACGACAAACGCGCTGACGAGCCGACCGCGCACGTCCACCTGAAACCGGACACCCAGACCGCCGTCTTCCAGCGCAGCGCTTTCGCATACACGAACCGGCTCCGCCATGTCAGGCATGTTGCGTCAGCCAATTGTGCAGATCGGGAACCGACTTGGCGCTATACAGCGGCGTAAGCGAATCCAGCACATCGGCAGGATGCGCCCCGTATGTGACGGCCACGCCGGCGGCGCCTGCATTGGCGGCCATTTGCAGATCGTGCGTCGTGTCGCCGATCATCACGGTGCGCTCGACCTCCATGCCGAGATCGCGCGTGAGTTCGAGCAGCATGGCGGGGTGCGGCTTAGAGAACGTCTCATCGGCGCAACGCGTGTTGTCGAACACGCCCGTCAGATTTGTCGCCTCCATCGCACGTTGCAGGCCCACGCGGGACTTGCCCGTCGCCACAGCCAGCAGATAGTTCTGGCGGCGCAGTGCTTCCAGCATTTCTCGCACGCCCGGAAACAGGACGAGATGCGCATCACGGCTGAGGTAATGGAAACGATACCGGTCCGCCAGCTTGCCGTAGTCGGCGGGATCAAGCGTCGGGACGGCATATTCGAGCGCATCCCGCAGGCCCAGGCCAATCACGTGGCTCGCCCGTGCATCGTCGGGCACCGGCAGGTCAAGATCCCGGCATGCGAGCTGGATCGACCGGGTGATGGCCGACGTCGAATCCATCAACGTGCCATCCCAATCGAAGACGATCAAATCAAAGCGCTGCTGCGGCATCGGAATCGGGGCCCTGGAAAGCGTTGAGGAAATCGGTACACTCGGCGGGCAACGGCGCATTGAACGTGACGACTTCACCGCTATGCGGATGCGTCAGTTGTAGGCGATGCGCATGCAAGAACATCCGCGCCAGTCGCGGCGAAGCATTCGCGCGGGATAGCGCCTTGTTCAGGGCGAAGTCGCCGTACTTGTCGTCGCCCAGGATTGGAAAACCCGCGTGGGCCAAATGCACCCGGATCTGGTGCGTGCGCCCGGTCTTCAGTTCGGCCTCCAGCAACGTGTATGGGCCAAACACGCCGACCTTGTTGAAGATCGTGTGCGACGCCTGCCCATCGGCCTGCACGCGCACGCGGCGCTCGCCTTCCGGCGTGGTGTATTTGTGCAGTGGCGACTTGATGTGTTGTCGCTTGTGCGGCCAGACGCCCTTCACCGCCGCAAAGTACCGCTTGTCCAACTGGCCTTCGCGGATCTGCTCATGCAGCGCCACCAGCGCAGAGCGTTTTTTTGCAAGCAGCAGCACGCCCGACGTTTCGCGGTCGAGGCGGTGTACCAGTTCCAGGAACTTGGCGTCCGGGCGCGACTGACGCAATTGTTCAATCACCCCGAAGGCCACCCCGGAGCCGCCGTGCACGGCCACCCCGGCGGGCTTATCGATCACCAAAAGATGCGTATCTTCGTGAAGGATCGTGAATTCTGCCGCCGGCACAGGGCGGGCCGCTTCCACCTGCTGGGCAATCCGCAGCGGCGGAATACGAACCAGATCGCCGAGTTTCAGACGGTATTCCGCGTCGATGCGGCCTTTGTTGACTCGCACCTCGCCGGAACGCAGGATGCGGTAGATATGGCTCTTGGGCACGCCCTTGGCCACGCGCATCAGGAAATTGTCGATGCGCTGCCCTTCGGCGTCTTCACCGATTTCAACATAGGCGACTGACTTGCCGTCGAGCGCATCGCCGAGTGTGCCACGTCCGGCCTGTTGAATGCGGCCATCAAATGGATGGCGTAACTCATTCATTTTCAATATAATTTTCTCGCTGGACAGTCGTTTAGGCGCCAGCAACAGCCGGTCGGAACGAAACAACAGGTATTGTACACAGCCACCGTTTCGGTCCGGAACGTGCCGATCTCTCGCCCACTTGTGTTACAAAGCTAATCATGTGGCCGACTCTTCGGCACGAAAGCAGCACGCACCGCTGTCCCATCGCGCAAGACGTGAACCAAAGATCACGTCGGCAACATCGGCCAGCGTAGAACGAGCAGCTGGTAGAACAGAATTCAAAGGCGGGCGCCACATGGTCATCCATACGGCGCCCGCTTGGTGAAAGAAGCCCTTGCCGCACCAGACTGGTGCCGGCCGGCTGAACATCCGGTTACCGCGTTGCCATGGCGGTCCGGCGGCAAAACTCTAAAAAGCAGCACGCCGCCCGATTTGCCCCGCCGCGGGTTTCGTCCGGAAAGGCCGTCCGTCAATTCGCTCTTTGTGGTCGCTTCACGCGACTCGCCGCCGCCGGCCCACCTGCAAATGCATCTGGCCCGTGGCACGAGTGACAGGACGCGCAACTGGACGCCAACGGCGTCCGCGGACTCCGCCCTGCCATCCATGATGACGCGTGGAATGCCCTCATTTCTTTCGCCCGTGCCCCGTCGCGCCTTCCTTGTTTTGTTGGCCGACACCTCGGCAATTCGTTGACCACCCGCTCCGCCTTTGCGTGCTCCATGAAGCGCCGTGCTTGCACGGCATTGGAGTGAGGTTGCAATGAAACGCATGTTGTTCAATGCGACGCAGCAAGAAGAATTGCGCGTCGCCATTGTCGATGGTCAGAAACTGATCGACATCGACATCGAAACCGCCGGGCGCGAGCAGCGCAAAGGCAATATCTACAAGGGTGTCATCACCCGCATCGAACCGTCGCTGGAAGCGTGCTTCGTCAACTACGGCGAAGAGCGGCACGGTTTTCTCCCCTTCAAGGAAGTCGCCCGCGCCTATTTCAAGGACGGTGTGGACGTGCGCGGCGCGCGCATCCAGGATGCCCTGTCTGAAGGCCAGGAGCTGATCGTCCAGGTTGAAAAGGAAGAACGCGGCAACAAGGGCGCAGCCCTGACCACGTTTATCTCGCTGGCTGGCCGCTACCTTGTGCTGATGCCGAACAACCCGCGCGGCGGCGGCGTGTCGCGCCGCATCGAGGGCGAGGACCGCCAGGAACTGCGCGAGACGATGGCGCAACTGGAAGTGCCGGACGGCATGAGCATCATCGCCCGCACCGCCGGCATTGGCCGCTCGGCCGAAGAGCTGCAGTGGGACTTGAACTACCTGATGCAGCTGTGGAAAGCCGTCGATGGTGCCGCCGTCGACAACAAGGCCCCGCTGCTGATCTATCTCGAATCCAGCCTGGTGATCCGCGCCATCCGCGATTACTTCCAGCCGGATATCGGCGAAATCCTGATCGATACGGACGACATCTACGATCAGGCCCGCGCCTTCATGAGCGTGGTGATGCCCGACAACATGAATCGGGTGAAGAAGTACCGCGACGACGTTCCCCTGTTCTCGCGCTTCCAGATCGAACACCAGATTGAATCGGCGTACTCGCGCATGGTCATGCTGCCCTCGGGCGGCGCCATTGTGATTGACCACACCGAGGCGCTCGTCGCCATTGACGTGAACTCGGCGCGCGCTACCAAGGGCGCCGATATCGAAGAAACCGCCGCGCGCACCAACCTTGAGGCTGCCGACGAAATCGCTCGCCAGCTCCGCCTGCGTGACCTCGGCGGCCTGATCGTGATCGACTTCATCGACATGGAGTCGAGCAAGGCGCAGAAGGATGTCGAAACCCGCCTGAAAGACGCGCTGCGTCACGACCGCGCCCGGGTGCAAATGGGCAAGATCAGCCGCTTCGGCCTGATGGAGCTGTCGCGCCAGCGCCTGCGTCCGTCGCTGTCGGAAGGCTCGCACGTCACTTGCCCACGCTGTAACGGCACGGGGCATATCCGCGATACCGAATCGTCCGCCCTGCAGGTGCTGCGCATCATCCAGGAAGAGGCGATGAAGGAAAACACCGCCGCGATCCACTGCCAGGTGCCAGTGGAAGTGGCTGCGTTCCTTCTCAACGAGAAGCGCCCGGACATCAACCTGATCGAGACGCGCTTCAAGGTCAACGTGCTGCTGATTCCGAACAAGCATCTGGAGACGCCGCACTACAAGCTGGAACGCCTGCGCCACGACGATCCGCGCCTGGACGACGACAAGGCCAGCTACAAGATGGCCGAAGAGGCCGCCAAGGAGCTGGAAGCCGACACCGCTTACAGCACCCGCAAGGAAACTGCCAAGCCGCGCCAGGAAGCTGCCGTCAAGGGCATCACGCCGGACCAACCGGCACCCGTGTCGGTGCCGCGCGCTGAGCGTCCGGTTCGTACTGAAGCCGCTCCGGCACCGCAAGCGCCGGCCCCGGCTCCGGTCCCTGCCCAAGGTGGTTTTGTCTCGTGGCTGAAATCGCTGTTTGGCGCCAAACCGGCCGAGCCGGTGGTGGCTGCGCCGGTCGAAACGCCGAAGCAACGTGCTGAAGAAGGCAACCGCCAAGGCCGCGGCAATCGCCAGGACCGTGGTGGCCGAGGCCAGCGTGGCGAACGTGGCGAGCGCCAAGGTCAAAGCCAGAACGGCCGCGATGGCAGCCGCCAGGGCCGTGAGCGCAACGAAGCCCGCGAAGGTCAGCAACAAGTCCAGCGTGACGGTCAACGTGACGGTCAGCGCGGCAACCGCGATCGCAACCGCCAGCCGGCCCAGGTCGAAGGCGCTGTCCGCGAGACGGCTGAAGCGCGCCAGCCGCAGCAAGGTCAGGAGGTTCGCACCGAGGGTCAGAACCAGGGCCAAGGCCGCCGGGAGCGCAACCAGGAACGTCGCGAGCGCCAACCGCGTGAAGGCCGAGAAGCCCGCGAAGGTCGTGAACCGCGCGAGCCGCGTGAAAACCGTGAGCCGCGCGAAAACCGTGGCGAGCGCGACGCACAAGCCAAGGAAGCCGCTTCCCTGGCTGCCGAAGGCCTGATCGACCAGACCGCCGCATCGCAAGTGCCGCAACCGCTGCTCGACACCGCTGCTCCGGTAGAAGGCATCGAGGGCGAAGGCGTGACGCCGGGCGCGGAAGTCAACGGTGAAGGCGAAGAGCGCCGTCGTCGTGGGCGCCGTGGCCGCAACCGCTATCGCCGTGACCGCGAGGGCGCGGAAGGCGTCCGTGCGGAAGGTGAAGGTGAAGGCGAAAACGAAGGCGCCGAAAGCGCAGACGAAGCCGTCGCCGACATGCATGCCGAGCCGGTGCTGCCCGCAACCGTGGCGGAACCTGTGCAGACGACGTCGTTTGCACCGGTTGAGAACCCGGCTCCGGTGGTGCAGGAACCGGTGCATGCTGCGGAAGCCGTGGCCCCTGTGTCGGCCCTGCCGCAAGTGCAACCGACGGAGCCCGCCCTTGCAGCCGCTATCGCAGCGCCCGCAGCGGAAGTCGAAGCGGAAGCGCCTCAAGAGGCCATCGTTACGGCATTTGCGGAAGTGCCGGCTCCGGTCAGCACGATCGCCAAGGCTTCGCCGCTGCCGATCGAGACGCTGCAGAGCGTGCTGGACAATGCCGGAATGACGTGGGTCCACACTGACAGTCAGAAGCTGCGCGCCTCGCAGGAAGAGGCTGCACGCACCGTTACGGCACCGCGTGTGCCGCGCGAGCGCAAACCGCTGCCGCCGGTCCAGCACGGCCCGATGGTTCTGGTCGAGACCCACCGTCCGGCGGGTGGCGCAGACCAGCAGTAAGCAGCACACCGGCGGGTAACCGCCGGGGCAAGTGCCTGGGGGCGGCTTCGGCCGCCCTTTTTCCTGTGCGCGATCTATCGAGTATGAAACCCCACCGCTCGCGCGGAACAAGGGCTGCGCTACACTCGAACCTGTATCGAGTGCAACACTCCCGCTTCGTGGATTGACGCACCGCACCACACCATGACCGAAACCGTCATCCCCCTCTACGATCTGCGTGATGGCCAGCACCATCGCGCCACGGTGCCCGCCGTGCCCAATGTGCTTGTCCCGGCAGAGGGCAGGCTGACGGACACGCGCGGCCGCCGGCTGCACGATCTGCGCGTCTCGGTGACAGACCGCTGCAACTTCCGCTGCGTCTACTGCATGCCGAAGGACGTGTTCGACAAGGATTACCGCTTCCTGCGGCATTCCGAGCTGCTGTCGTTCGAAGAGATCGAGCGCATGGCGCGGCTGTTTATCGAGCACGGCGTCGAAAAGATCCGCCTGACCGGCGGCGAGCCGCTGCTGCGCAAAGACATCGAACGTCTGGTCGAAATGCTCGCGCGCCTCACCACCGCCGAAGGCAAGCCGCTAGACCTCACGCTCACGACCAACGGCGCCCTGCTCGCTCGCAAGGCGCAATCGCTAAAAGATGCGGGCCTCACTCGCGTGACCGTCAGCCTCGACGGCATCGACGATGCGACTTTCCGCCGCATGAACGATGTCGATTTTGCGGTGGGCGAAGTGCTGCACGGCATTGAAGTCGCGCAGAACGCCGGACTGGCGCCGATCAAGGTCAACATGGTCGTCAAGAAAGGCGACAACGAAGACCAGATCGTGCCGATGGCGCGCCACTTCCGCGGCAGCGGCATCATCGTGCGCTTTATCGAATACATGGATGTGGGCACGACCAACCATTGGGACATGCGCTCCGTCGTGCCGTCGGCCGAGGTGATCAAGCGCCTTTCGCCCGAGTTTGCGCTCGAGCCGGTGTCGGCGAATTACAGCGGCGAAACGGCCGAGCGCTGGCGCTACGTCGACGGCGCTGGCGAGGTCGGCGTGATCTCGAGCGTGACCCAGGCGTTCTGCCACGATTGCACGCGCGCGCGGTTGTCGACCGAAGGCAAGCTGTATCTCTGCCTGTTCGCCACCGAAGGCTTCGACCTGCGCGCGTTATTGCGCGGCGGCGCGACCGATCTGGAACTCTCCAACGCGATCCGCACGGTCTGGCAAGGCCGCGCCGATCGCTACTCCGAATTGCGTGCCAGCGGCAAGGCCCAGCCAGCCGGCCGGCGCATCGAAATGTCCTACATCGGCGGCTGAATCCGCCAGCGTTCAACCACATGATTCCGACATCCGACATTACCGGCCTGATCCTGGCCGGCGGCCGGGGCAGCCGCATGGGCGGCGTTGACAAAGGCCTGCAGACGTTTCGCGGCGCGCCGATGGCGATGCACACGCTGATGCGCCTGTCACCCCAGGTGGGCCACATGCTGATCAACGCGAATCGCAACTTGGCCGCGTACGAGTCGTTTGGCGTGCCGGTGGTGGCGGATTCAGTGCCGGATTTTGCCGGCCCCTTGGCTGGCATCCTGGCCGGGCTGGAGCAATGCCAGACGCGCTACCTGCTGACTGCGCCTTGCGATTCGCCCTTCGTGCCGACCGACCTGGCCGCCAAGCTCTCGCAGGCAATGGAAGAAGCCAACGCGCGCATCGCCATGCCGGTGACGATGGAGCCGGATGCGCAAGGTCAACCGCGCCGGCAGGTGCAGCCAGTATTCTGTTTGATCGATGCGCTGCTGGCCGACGACCTGATCGTCTATCTGCAAGGCGGGGGCCGCAAGATCGAAACCTGGACGGCGCGCCACGCGACGGTGGACGTGTTGTTTGACGACAGCACCGCCTTCGCCAACATCAACACGCTGGAAGAACTGCACCAGCTGGCCGAGCGCCGCTAGAGCGCCAACGCCACCGATCCCTCATCGACGTCATGACCACCCTTGCCTCCGTCGTTTCGTGCCTGTCCGATTACGATCCGAACGCCCTGCCCGTCGCGCAAGCGCAAGCCATCATGCGCGACTTCGTGCAGCCCGTAAGCGGCGTTGCCCGCGTGCCCATCCGCAGCGCGCTCGATCGCGTGCTGGCCGAAGACGTGCTGTCGTCCATCGACGTGCCTTCGCACGACAACTCGGCGATGGACGGCTTTGCCTTTGCCAGTGCAGAACTTGCAGGCCATGCAGGCGAAATCTGCTTGCGCGTGATCGGCACGGCGTATGCCGGTATCGCCTTTGACGGCGTGCCCAGCGCAGGCGAAGCCGTGCGCGTGATGACCGGTGCCGTCATGCCGGCCGGCTGCGATACGGTCATCCCACAGGAATTCACGCAAGGCGAAGCCGACACCGTTCGCTTTGCCCGCGACGCCGTGCGCGCAGGCGACAACCGACGTCTGCGTGGAGAAGACCTCGCGCGAGGCAGCACCGCGCTGTCCGCAGGCCGAACGCTGCGCCCTGCCGATATCGGTTTGCTGGCCTCGCTCGGCATCGCCGAAGTGTCGGTGCGCCGCAAGCTGCGCGTGGCGTTCTTCTCGACCGGCGACGAGTTGCGCTCCATTGGCGAACCGCTTGACGCCGGCTGCGTGTACGACTCCAACCGCTACACGTTACACGGCATGCTTTCGCGCCTGGGTGTTGAACTGCTCGACATGGGCGTCGTGCGCGACGACCCGGCGGCGCTCGAAACCGCCTTCCGCACCGCCGCTGAAAACGCCGATGCGATCATCACTTCGGGTGGTGTCTCCGTCGGCGAAGCAGACTTCACCAAACAGATGATGGCCAAGCTGGGCGACGTAACGTTCTGGAAGATCGCCATGCGCCCGGGCCGGCCGATGGCGCTCGGGCGCATCGCGTCAAATGGCCGCAGCGCCTTCCTTTTTGGCTTGCCGGGCAACCCGGTGGCGGTGATGGTGACGTTCTATCACTTCGTGCGCGGTGCGCTGCTGCGCATGATGGGCGCCACCGACGCCGGCGCACCGTTGGTGCCGGCCGTGAGCGCCGCCCAGATCCGCAAGCGCCCGGGGCGCACGGAATATCAGCGCGCGATCGCTGCCCTGAATGATCGCGGCCAGCTCGAAGTCCGCTTGACCGGCCAGCAAGGATCGGGCGTCCTGCGTTCCATGAGCGAAGCAAATTGCTTCGTCGTGCTCGCCCACGAACAGGGCCAGGTCAACGCCGGCGACGCCGTGCAGGTACTGCTGTTCGACGGCCTCGTCTGAGCGGCGTGGCGGCAGCGGCTCTTGCGCTGGCTGCAACACCGCATGCTGTCGGTTTTTTGCGTCACCTCCGGGCTGCGGGTATCGGCGCATCGGTCGATTCGCTACACTCTGCGCCAGTTTGATTGTTTCGGATTTGAGCCTGAGCACTGCCATGATGACCAAGGAGATTGCGTATCTTCACCCGGCCCACACCGCACGCGCGCTGGTGCTGGTGTATCTCTGTTTCTCGCTGCCGGTCGTAGGGCTGTTCTTCTTCGTCGGCTTCGTCCGCTACGGTGAACTGCCGACGATTGTTGTGCTCAGCGGCCTGATCCTCAATGCTTTGGTTGGTTTTGGTGCCCTGTGGCTCGCTTGCCATGCCTACAACTGGGTCGCCGAGCGCTTCGGCGGCATCGAGATCCTGCTGCGCGACGTGCCGGAAGAAGCCTGATCGCTTCCGAGGTCCACGAAGAAGGGGCGGAATATCCGCCCCTTTTCTTTTGCTGACGGCCTAGTCGGACCAGCCTTAATCGACCTCGATTTCCTCGTCCGGCGGCACGGCGGACTCCAGCCCCAGCACGCTCTGCGCAGAATCGCTCGGCAACGCCTCCACTGCCTTGAGCTTACGATTCATCTGCCGCGTACGCACCTCGGCCTGCTCGATGTTGCTGACGGCGCGCTCCAGCGTTTTCTTTGTCGCGGCCAGCACGTCGCCGAACTTTCCGAACTCGCTCTTCACCGCGCCGAGCACTTGCCACACTTCGCTGGAGCGTTTTTCGAGCGCCAGCGTTCGGAAGCCCATCTGCAGGCTGTTGAGGATCGCGGTGAGCGTGGTCGGGCCCGCCACCGTCACGCGGAACTTGCGTTGCAGCTCGTCAGTCAGGCCCGGGCGGCGCAGCACTTCAGCGTAAAGACCTTCCGTCGGCAGGAACAGGATGGCGAAGTCGGTCGTGGCCGGCGGCGCGATGTACTTCTCGTGGATGGTCTGCGCCTCCTTGCGCACCGCGACTTCCAGCTCGCGGCTGGCGCTGGCAGCGGCTTCGGCATCGGCACGTTCCTGTGCGTCCAGCAGGCGTTCGTACTGCTCTTTCGGGAACTTGGCGTCGATCGGCAGCCAGACGGTGGCATCGTGATCGGCATCGGTCTTGCCAGGCAGGCGAATGGCGAATTCCACGCGTGCACCGGTACCGTGCACGGTCTCGACGTTCTTGCCGTACTGCTCGGGCGTGAGCATCTGCTCCAGCAGCATCTCCAGCTGGACTTCGCCCCAGGTGCCGCGCGTCTTCACGTTGGTCAGCACCTTCTTCAGGTCCCCCACGCCCTGGGCCAGCGCCTGCATTTCGCCCAGGCCGCGATGCACCTGCTCAAGCCGATCAGACACCAGCTTGAACGATTCGCCCAGGCGCTGTTCCAGTGTGGCGTGGAGCTTCTCGTCGACGGTGCGGCGCATCTCATCGAGCTTGGTCGCGTTGTTCGCCTCGATGTCCTTGAGCTTCTGCTCCAGCGTGGCACGCACCTCGGCCAGACGACGTTCGTTGCCCTCACCCAACTGGGCGAGCTGCTGCTGCATCGTCTCGCCAAAGCGGCGCAGCGCATTGCCCTGCTCTTCACGTGCCTGTTGGGCTTGCTGCTGCAAGTTCTGACGCACCGCTTCCAACTGCTGCGTGTTTGTTTCAGTCAGCTTGGTGAGCTGCTGCGCAAACGTGTCGATCTGGTTGTTCTGCAGCGTGGCGACGCTGGTGAGCTGCGTGGCCAGCACCTGCTGGAATTGCCCCAGTTGCTGCGTGACGTCGCTGCGGCCGATGCGGGCCGTCTCAGCGATTTCGCCGCGCAGTTCGCGCTCGATGCGCTCGTTGCCGCGTGTCAGTTCATCGCGCAGTGCCGAGAACATCGGCGACACATCGCTCTGCGCCGGGCGAGACACACCAAGCCAGATCAGCACACACAGCACGGCCACCACGGCCACGCCCAGCAACGTCAATAAAGCCAACCAGTCCATATTTGCGTTCGATCAGGAGGACGCGCGCTGCGCCAGCGCATCCGGGTTCAACAAGTTGGGCGGCTGCCCCGCGCGGGGGCCAAAGCCCAGCGCAGCGATCAGGTTGTCGGCTGCCAGGTTGGCCATGCCCAGGCGCGTGCCGAAAGTGGCACTGGCAATGTGCGGAGTGAGCGCAACGTGCTCGGCCTCCAGCAGCGCCGGATGCACCTTCGGCTCGCCCTCATACACGTCCAGGCCAGCCGCAAAGATGCGCTTGTCCGCCAGCGCCTGCGC
The DNA here is from genome assembly GCF_002256165.1 of Ralstonia sp. PBBBR1. Taxonomy (NCBI): domain Bacteria; kingdom Pseudomonadati; phylum Pseudomonadota; class Betaproteobacteria; order Burkholderiales; family Burkholderiaceae; genus Ralstonia; species Ralstonia sp. PBBBR1. The sequence goes on from NZ_NKIL01000002.1 coordinate 701,674, forward strand.
CAACGCGGCATCATCCACGATGCCGCCACGCGCCAGGTTGACCAGCGTGGCGGTCGGCTTCATCTGTGCCAGCTCAGCTGCACCAATGGCGTGGTGGCTTTCCTTGGAATACGGCAGCACCAGCACGAGGTGATCAGCCTGCTTCAGCAAGTCGTCCTTGCTGACGTAAGTGGCGCGCGTGTCGCGCTCGACTTCGGGCGAAAGCCGGCTGCGGTTGTGATAGATCACGCGCATGGAGAAACCGCTCGCACGCCGCGCCAGCGCCTGGCCGATGCGGCCCATGCCGAGAACGCCCAGCGTGCTGCCATACACCTCTGCGCCGAGGAACGTATCGTAGGTCCAGCGCTTCCATTGCCCGGAACGCAGCCAGCGTTCGGATTCGGACACGCGGCGTGCAGCGGCCATCAGCAAGGCCCAGCCGAAATCGGCGGTGGTCTCGGTCAGGATGTCGGGCGTGTTAGTGGCCAGGATGCCCGCACGCGTCATCGCCGCGAGATCAAAGTTGTTATAGCCGACGGCCATGTTGCACACCGCTCGCAGCGTGGGCACGCGGCTGATCAGCTCGGCGTTGATGGTGTCGGCAGCGTTCGACAGCAGGCCCACGCGACCTTGCAGACGCTCCGCCAGCGCTTCGGGCGGATAGTCGACGTCCGCTTGGTTGTCGATCACGTCGAAGGTCTCGCGCAAGCGCTCAAGCACTTCAGGAAACATCGCGCGGGTGACAAGGATTCCGGGTTTCATACGTTCAGCACACGTTCGGTTAGCGGAAGAAGACGAAGGTCATCAGAACGAAAATCGGCAAGAGAATGCACACGGACCACAGCATGTAGCCAAAGAAGCTGGGCATCTGCAGGCCGCGGCTTTCGGCAATGGCCTTGACCATCAGGTTGGGCGCGTTGCCGATATAAGTGTTGGCACCCATGAACACGGCCGCGGCGGAAATCGCGCCCAGCGTGGAGGCGCCCTCGCTCATCAGCATGCGTGCGTCGCCACCGGCGGTGTTGAAGAACACCAGATATGTCGGCGCATTGTCGAGAAACGACGACAGCACCCCCGTCGCCCAGAAGTACATCACGTTGTTCGGCTGGCCCGCGCTGTCGTTGACGAGATGGACGATGCCCGCGAACGGGCCATCCACGCCGGCCTTGAGCATGGCAATCACCGGCCCGATCGTGATGAAGATGCCGGCAAACAGCTTGGCGACTTCCAGAATGGGCTCCCAGTTGAACTCGTTGCCGGCGCGCGCGCTTGCCGGGGTGAGCCACAACGAAAGCAGCGCGATGACGACCAGCCCGACGTCGCGTACCACGTTCTGCAGCATCACCTCGGTACCCATCACGTGGAAGATGATGCCGGGCTTCCACAGCCCGCTCATCAGCACGAGGCCGAGAATGCCCGCCAGCAGCACAAAGTTGACGTTGCCCTCGAAGCGCAGCGGGCCCGCATCATCCGGCGAGGCGTCGGTGATGTTGGGCAGTTCTTCCTTGCCCGTGTGATAGAAATAGCTGTCGATAACGAAGAAGATCGCCAGCAGCAGCACCCACATCGTCAACGTCTGGCGCCACAGATATTGCGCGGTCCAGAAGAAATCCACGCCCTGCAAGAAGCCGAGGAAGAGCGGCGGATCGCCCAGCGGCGTGAGCGCCCCGCCTGCATTGGCCACCAGAAAGATGAAGAACACGACAACGTGCGCCCGATGCCGGCGTGCCTCGTTGGCGCGCAGCAAAGGCCGGATCAGCAGCATCGCGGCGCCGGTCGTGCCCATGATGCTGGCCAGCGCCGTACCAAGCGCGATCAAGCCCGTGTTGAGCTTTGGCGTTCCATGCAGATTGCCGCGAATGCAGATACCGCCTGCAACAACGTACAAAGCGGCGATCAGCGCGATGAAGGGAATGTATTCAGCAAGGGCTGCGTGATTGACGGAAGCGATGGCCGCCTGCGAGCCAAACGCGATCCCGAACGGCACCAGAAGCACCAATGCCCAAGACGCTGCGATCTTGCCGTAATGGTCGTGCCATAGCTTGGGCATCATGAGCGGTGCAATGGCAATCGAGAGCAGGATGCCCGCAAACGGCACACCCCACAACAAGTGCAACTCAGCGCCGCTCACATCAGCAGCGCGCGCCAGGCCACAGACGAACAGGAAGACAAGGGGCCAAAGGCGTTTCACGTAGGCGTTCTCCTAAGCGTGGGCGCACACGGCAAACGCAGCCTCGCCACACGAACAAAGACGCCAGTGTAAACGCCCGAGGTCTGTCGCCCTGAACGTCCCCCGATGTTTGATGAGCGAATGAGCCCTGGACGCCGTCTCAGGCAGTCGACACCACGATCACATGCACCCGATACGGGCCATGTGCGCCGAGCACGATGGTCTGCTCGATATCCCCCGTGCGCGACGGCCCGCTGATGACGTTGGTGGCGCGTGGCAGCTCGCCTCGCTCCGCGCGCATCAGCGAATAGGCATCTTCCAGATTGGCGACGATGCGCGACTGCGGAACCACGGCGATATGCGTCTCGGGCAGCAGCGCCGTGGAAGCGACGTTCTCCGGCCCCGACAGCAGCATCAGCGAGCCCGTCTCAGCAATCGCGCAGAAGCAACCCGTAATGCCGACGAGATCGCCGTGCTCCTGATCGGCTTGCGCCTCGCGCACCGGCGGACGGAATTCGATGCCGATGCCGGCAGCGGCCCAGTCCAGCGATTCCAACGTAGTCCAGGCCACGGCCTGCGGCCGGAGGTTCAGCCCAGACAAGTAACGGGCCACCGCGCCCGGCACGTCGGACAGCGCCTCCACGGTATCCAGCGTGGAAGCCATCTTCAGCGCCTGCTCGGCAAAATGCGCGGCAAGGTTTTCCTGCACCGGCGGGCGCGGGCCGGCGGGGTGGCGCGCGAGGTAATCCGCCACGGCATCGCGCTCACCCTGCGTCGGTTGCGCGGGACGATGCTGCGCATTGCGGATGCGCGCAAAGATGGCGTCGCGTGCGCGGCTGGTGTCGAGCGGGTCGACGGGGGTGTCCGGTTGTGATTCCATGGCGGCTCCGAAAGATCGATCGATTATACGAGCCGCTTCCTGCACGATCCGCCCCCGCCGTTGAAACTTATTCGGCGTCGGCGTGAGCCTTATTGCACGCCAAATACCTGCTTCAGGTACGTGAGGTACGCTGGATCGTCGCACATCGTCTTCTCCGGCGCGTCCGACAGTTTGGCCACCGGCTGGCCATTGCAGCGGACCATCTTGATGACGATCTGCAGCGGCGTGTAGCCCAGGTCGTTTGTCAGATTGGTCCCCACGCCAAACGCCAGCTTGCAGCGGCCATGAAAGCGCTCATACAGGCCGATGACCTTGGGCATGTCGAGGCTGTCGGAGAAGATCAGCGCCTTGGACTTCGGCTCGGCGCGCATGTCGTCGTAATGCTTGAGCATGCGCTCGCCCCACTCGAACGGGTCGCCGGAATCATGGCGAACGCCGTCGAAGAGCTTGCAGAAGAACATGTCGAAATCGCGCAGGAAGGCGTCAAAGCCGTAGGTATCCGACAGCGCGATGCCGAGGTCGCCGCGATATTCCTTGGCCCAGGTTTCCAGCGCAAAGGTCTGGGAATCGCGCAGGCGCGGACCCAGCGCTTGGCAGGCCTGCAGGTATTCATGCGCCATGGTGCCCAGCGGCGTCATGCCGTGCTTCATGGCGAAGTAGACGTTGCTCGTGCCCGCGTACTGGGCGCCGAGTTGCGCATGCGTCTCCAGCAGCACATGCTCATGCCAGGTGTGCGAAAAACGGCGGCGGGTGCCGTAGTCGGCAATGCGGCAGTCTTCCAGGCCGGGGCGCTTCAGCGATGCCAGCTTGTCGGTCAGGCGGCGTTTGCCCTCCTCCCACTGCGGGTGCGTCTGCGTGCGGCTGAAGAACACCTCGTTGACGATGGCCAGAACGGGCACCTCGAACATGATCGTGTGCAGCCAAGGCCCCGCGATGACGATCTCGATCTGCCCATCGTTGCTCGGCGCCGGGCGCACTTCGATGTATTTCTCGTTGAGATGGAACAGGCCAAGAAAATCGACGAAATCGCTCTTGATGAAGCGCATGCCGCGCAGGTAATCAAGCTCCGGATCAGTAAAGCGCAGGGTGCAAAGGTGGCGGATCTCGGCGCGAATCTCTTCGATGAACGGCACCAGATCGACGCCCGCGTTGCGGCACTTGAAGCGGTATTCGACATTTGCACCGGGAAAGTGATGCAGCACCACCTGCATCATCGTGAATTTGTACAGATCGGTATCGAGCAGCGAGCGGATGATCATCGGACAGCGCCAAAAGCCATATGGTCTGGCCGCCATGCTAACCGAAGCCAGGCGGGACGCCTGTGGCAGTCACATAAATCCCGCCGCGCACCGCGGAAAATGGTCGTTTTGGGCTTCTACGCGGACGGAAAACCCCTTGATTCCGCTATAATTTCGGGTTTCCGACCGGATTTTTGCACCATGGAAGCAGAACGCCTCAATGCCATCCAGAACACGTTGGCCGACCTGAAGTCGCGCGCCGACGACCTTCGGAGGTATCTTTGACTACGACGTCAAATCTGAACGTCTAGTCGAAGTCGACAAGGAACTCGAAAACCCCGAGGTCTGGAACGATCCCAAACGCGCCCAGGAGCTGGGCCGCGAGAAGAAGTCGCTTGAAACCGTCGTGCTGGCGCTGACCAAACTTGACGAAGATCTCACCGGCGCCGCCGAACTGTTCGAGCTCGCCCGCGAAGAGGGCGACGACGAGACCATCGAAGCCATCGAGGCTGACACCGCAGGCATGCGCGCCATCGTCGAAGACATGGAATTCCGCCGCATGTTCTCCGGCCCGATGGACGCCGCCAACTGCTTTATTGACATCCAGGCCGGCGCCGGCGGCACCGAGGCGTGCGACTGGGCATCGATGCTGCTGCGCCAGTACCTGAAGTACTGCGAGCGCAAGGGCTTCAAGACCGAAGTCCTGGAAGAATCCGAAGGCGACGTGGCCGGCATCAAGAGCGCGTCGATCAAGGTCGAGGGCGAATACGCGTTTGGCTTTCTGCGCACCGAAACCGGCGTGCACCGTCTGGTGCGCAAATCGCCGTTCGACTCGGCGGGTGGCCGCCACACGTCGTTCTCGTCGATCTTCGTGTATCCGGAAGTCGATGATTCGATCGAGATCGAGGTCAACCCTGCGGATCTGCGCGTTGATACGTACCGTGCTTCCGGTGCGGGCGGTCAGCACATCAACAAGACCGACTCGGCCGTGCGGATTACGCACATCCCGACCGGCATCGTCGTGCAGTGCCAGAACGACCGCTCGCAGCACCGCAACCGTGCCGAGGCGATGACGATGCTGAAGTCGCGCCTGTATGAGCACGAACTGCGCAAGCGTCAGGCCGCTGCAGACGCACAAGAAGCCGCCAAGACCGACGTGGGCTGGGGCCATCAGATCCGCTCGTACGTGCTGGACCAGAGCCGTATCAAGGATCTGCGCACCAACGTGGAAATCTCCAACACGCAGAAGGTGCTGGACGGCGATCTGGACCCGTTTATTCAGGCGAGCCTGAAGCAGGGCGTCTGATCCGAGCCAAACCAGAGCGACTGCCATGTCTGACACGTCCCTGTTCATCCTGACCGGTGCCTCGCGCGGCCTGGGCGCCGCGCTGGCCCAGGCGCTGATGCAACCCGGTCGCCGCCTCATCTGCGTCGCACGCGGCGATAACGCCGAATTGCGCGCGCAGGCGGCAGCCGCCGGTGTGACGCTCGACTGGCACCAGGTCGACCTGTCCGACGCGCATGCCGCCGAGGCTTGGATGACCAAGACGCTTGCCGCCCTGCCCGCTTTTGCCAACGTGACGCTGGTGCTCAACGCCGGCGCGGTCGAGCCGATCGGCACCATCGACACATTGCGCGCCGATACGCTGCTGCCGCACCTGCAACTGAACCTGGCCGGCCCGATGGCGCTGACCGCTGCCCTGCTGCGCGGCACCTCCGGGTGGAACGCGCAGCGCCGCGTGCTGGCGATCTCGTCGGGCGCTGCGCGCCGGCCGATCGCCGGCTGGGCGGCGTATTGCACCGGCAAGGCCGGGCTGGACATGTTCGTGCGCGCCATCAATGCCGATGGCGACGCGAGCGTGCGCGCCGTGGCACTCGCCCCCGGCGTGATCGACACCGACATGCAACGCACCATCCGTGGCGCCGACTTTGCCGGCGTGCAGCGCTTCCGCGATCTGCACGCGCATGGCGAGTTGGTCTCGCCGCAAGTCGCCGCCACGCGCATCGCCGCCTACCTCGTCCGCCCCGACTTTGGCGCGACCGAGCTGGATGACCTGCGCAACATCGCCTGAACCGACATTCCTCTCATCACCATCATGACCGAACAGAACAACCCGGCCGAATCGAACACCGCGGCCGCCGTGCCGGCGCAGGACGACAACAAGATCATCGCCGAGCGCCGCGAGAAGCTGGCAGAGATCCGCCAGCAAGGCGTCGCGTTTCCCAACGATTTCCGCCCGACGCACCATGCCGGTGATCTGCAAGCCAAGTACCGCGAGCTGGAGCAGGCCGCACTGGAAGCCGAAACGGTGCAGGTGGCCATTGCCGGTCGCATGATGCTCAAGCGCGTGATGGGCAAGGCCAGCTTTGCCACCGTGCAGGACGCCACCGACCGCATCCAGTTCTACATCAGCCGCGACGCCGTGGGCGAAGACGTCTACACCAGCTTCAAGAAATGGGACTTGGGCGACATCGTGGCGGCGCGCGGCACGCTGATGAAGACGAAGACCGGCGAACTGTCGGTGGCTGTGACGGAGCTGCGCCTGCTCTCGAAGAGCCTGCGTCCGCTGCCGGGCGACTACTACGGCCTGGCTGACCAGGAGCAGAAGTACCGCCAGCGCTACGTCGATCTGATCGTCTCGAAGGAAACGCGCGACACATTCCGCGCCCGGACCAAGGCCATGGCCTCGCTGCGCAACTTCATGGCCGGCAACGGTTTCATGGAAGTCGAAACGCCGATGCTGCACCCCATTCCGGGCGGCGCGGCGGCCAAGCCGTTCATCACGCATCACAACGCATTGGACATGCAGATGTTCCTGCGCATCGCGCCGGAGCTGTATCTCAAGCGACTGATCGTCGGCGGCTTCGAGCGCGTGTACGAGATCAACCGCAACTTCCGTAACGAGGGCGTGTCGCCGCGACACAACCCCGAGTTCACGATGATGGAGTTCTACGCGGCCTACACGGACTACCGCTGGCTGATGGACTTCACCGAGCAGTTGATCCGCCAGGCTGCCATTGACGCTTCTGGCACCGCCACGCTGACCTACCAGGGCCGCGAGCTGGATCTTGCCAAGCCGTTCCATCGCCTGACCATCTGCCAAGCGATCCAGAAGTACGCGCCGCAATACACGGACGCCCAACTGGCTGACGTCGACTTCCTGCGCGCCGAGCTGAAGAAGTTCAAGATCGACACCAATGCGCCGCAATTCCTGAACGCCGGCGTGGGTACGCTGCAGCTCGTGCTGTTTGAAGAGACGGCCGAGTCGCAACTGTGGGAGCCGACCTTCATCATCGACTACCCGGTCGAAGTGTCGCCGCTGGCACGTGGCTCCGACACGCTGCCGGGCATCACCGAGCGCTTCGAGTTGTTCATCACCGGCCGCGAAATCGCCAACGGTTTCTCCGAGCTGAATGATCCTGAAGACCAGGCCGAGCGCTTCCGCAAGCAGGTCGAGCAAAAGGACGCTGGCGACGAAGAAGCCATGTTCTACGACGCCGACTATATCCGCGCGTTGGAATACGGCATGCCCCCGACCGGCGGCTGCGGCATCGGCATCGACCGTCTGGTGATGCTGCTCACCGACAGCCCGAACATCCGCGACGTGATCCTCTTCCCGCACCTGCGCCGCGAAGACTGATCGGGCGCGATCGATCGCCTTGGAAAGAACGCCCCTTCGGGGGCGTTTTTTGTTGCGTGCGTGGCCGCAAATCACGCGCCCACCCCGCTATTTGTAACAATGCCCGGTTTTTACAAAGTGGGACAAACTTCGCCAAGCACTTGATTTTTAAGCGAAAAATTGGAGTACAGATGCTTACAAATTAAAACGGCATCCGTTTGGGCGATGGACCACACTGTGATCATCAAAACGCCGAACCGATCACGGCGCAGGAGAGCGATGATGAACAACAACGTCCAATCGAACCAAGGTCAACAATACGGCGGCACGTCGCCGGGGCAAGTGCCTCCGTCTTCGCGCCGCATGCATCCGCTGATGACGACGGCCGCTGTGGCCGTTATCATCGCCAGCCTGACGGCGGTGGCCGCCATTACCGGTGTGCTGCCGACCTCGAAGGCTACACAGGGCAGCACTGACCCCAACGTTGCCGCGCAATCGGCAGCGGCCGTGGCGGGCGCTTCAGCCCCGATGGCACTGGCTGCGCCAGGCCAGACCACGCAACCGAATCAGGCCGCTCCATATCCGGCCCAGAATGTGGCGCCCGCTCTGACGCGAGCCCGCGAGCCGTCGTACGCTGAACGCGCACCCTCGACCAGCCCGAGCTATGCGCAAACCCAGCCGCGCCAGTCGGCCAGCCCCTATGCCGGCCATGTGACTTCAGTCACGCCGATCACCACGCAAGGCAAGGAAACCGGCCTCGGCATGATCGGTGGCGCCGTGGTGGGTGGGCTGCTGGGTAACCAGATTGGCCGCGGCAATGGCCGTACGCTGGCTACGGTCGGCGGCGCGGTGGCAGGCGGTTATGGCGGCCACGTGGCGGAGAACTACTACAGCCGCGACACCCAATACCGTGTGAACGTGCGCATGGACAACGGCACCAACCGCAGCTTCACGTACAAGGCTGCACCGGGCTTCCAGGCAGGCGAACGCGTGCATATCGAGAACGGTACGCTGGTGGCGGGGTAATCCGGCTTCGCCTTCGCCCCAAAAGAAAAACCGGCCTTCGGGCCGGTTTTTTCATGCATACGCGTTTGAGGCTGCGCGCTTATTCCGCTTCTTCGATCCAGGCTTGCTGGATGGCTTCCAGAAATTTTTCGCCGCCACGCTTGTGGTCGTCGTCAAAGCCTTCCAGCGTGACCACCTTGTTGTGCAGGTCGACGAAGTTCAGGCGCGTCGGATCGACGTCGGGGTACTTGTCATACAGCGCTTCTGCGATCTGCTGGATGTCGTTCCATTTCATGATGGGCTCCCTCCACCGCTGGCCACTCGGCTCAGTGGTTTTCCTTGGCGTGGTTGATCGTGTACTTCGGAATTTCGACGGTCAGGTCCGACTCCGCCACCTTGGCCTGACACGACAGGCGCGAGTTCGGCTCCAGGCCCCAGGCCTTGTCGAGCAGATCCTCTTCCTTCTCGGTCGCCTCATCCAGCGAATTGAAGCCCTCGCGCACGATCACGTGGCAGGTCGTGCAGGCACACGACTTCTCGCATGCATGCTCGATCTCAATGTCGGCGCCCAACAGTGCATCGCAGATGGTCGTGCCGGGCTTGGCTTCGATCACGGCCCCTTCCGGGCAGTATTCGACGTGAGGAAGGACGACGATGTGTGGCATGAAGAAACTCGTTCGATAAATGTGTTTTGGGGGGATCCGATCGGCGATCAGCCGAGTTCCTCGATACGTTTGCCGGCGAGCGCCTTGCGAATGCCGCGGTCCATGCGGCGCGCGGCGAATTCGTCGGTGCCATGCGACAGGGCATCCACGGCGTTCTTGATGGCGCGATGGTCTTCGCCCTGCATGGTGGTGCGCAGCGCGGCAATTTCGGTGTCGATGGCGGCACGCTCCTCGGGCGACAGCAGATCGCCATCGGCCGCCAGCGCCTGTGACAGCGCCTCAAGCAGGCGTTCGCCTTCAACGCGCTCTTCGGCCAGCGCTCGACGGCGCATGTCGTCTTCGGCGGATTGGAAACCTTCCTGCAACATGCGGGCGACATCGTCATCGCCCAGACCGTACGACGGCTTCACCGCAATCGACGCTTCCACGCCCGACACCGTTTCGCGTGCGGACACCGATAGCAAGCCATCGGCATCCACCTGATACGTCACGCGGATGCGTGCGGCGCCAGCCACCATCGGCGGGATGCCGCGCAACTCGAAACGCGCCAAGGATCGACAATCGCTCGCCAGTTCGCGCTCGCCTTGCAGGACGTGGATCGCCATCGCCGTCTGGCCGTCCTTGAAGGTGGTGAATTCCTGGGCGCGTGCGACGGGAATCGTGCTGTTGCGCGGGATGATCTTCTCGACCAGGCCACCCATCGTCTCGACGCCCAGCGACAGCGGGATCACGTCGAGCAGCAGCCAGTCTTCACCCGGTGCCCGGTTACCGGCCAACAGGTTGGCCTGCATGGCCGCGCCAATGGCGACCACCTGATCCGGATCGAGGTTCGTGAGCGGCGTCTGACCGAACAGCTGACCCACGGCACGGCGGATGATCGGCATGCGCGTCGCGCCGCCTACGAGCACCACGCCCTTTACGTCTTCCACCGTCACGCCTGCATCGCGCAGCGCACGGCGCACGGGCGACAGCGTCTTCTGCACGAGAGTGGCGGTCAGTTCGGCAAAGGTCTCAGCGGTCAGCACGAGGTGCACGGTCTCGCCGGTGGAGAGCATCGCGTCAATCTCGGTGCTGTCAGCGGTGGAGAGCCATTCCTTGGCGGCGCGCGCCTTGTTCAGCAGCAGGCGCGTGTCTTCGGCCGAGAGCGGTTGCAGGCCGGCTTGCTCGACGATCCAGCACACAACGCGCTGGTCGAAATCGTCACCGCCGAGCGCGGAGTCGCCGCCCGTCGACATCACCTCGAACACGCCCTTGGTGAGCTTGAGCACAGAGATGTCGAACGTACCGCCACCCAGGTCGTAGACCGCGTAGATGCCTTCGGAGCCGTTGTCCAGGCCATAGGCGATGGCAGCTGCGGTCGGCTCGTTCAGCAGGCGCAGCACGTTCAGGCCCGCCAGCTTGGCGGCGTCCTTGGTGGCTTGCCGCTGTGCGTCGTCAAAGTACGCAGGGACAGTGATGACGGCGCCGACGAGTTCATCGCCGAGCGTATCTTCCGCGCGCTGGCGCAGCGTGGCCAGGATCTCCGCCGACACTTCCACCGGGCTCTTCACGCCGGCCACGGTCTTCAACTGCACCATGCCGGGCGCGTCGACAAAGTCGTACGGCGTGTTCTCGATGTGGGCAACATCCTTCAGGCCACGCCCCATGAAACGCTTGACCGAGATGATGGTGTTCTTCGGGTCGCGCACGGCTTCGGCCTGGGCCTTGTAGCCGATATGCGCACCGCCTGTGGGCAGGTAGCGCACCACGGAGGGCAACAGGGGGCGCCCCTGATCGTCGGGCAGCACTTCCGGCACGCTGCTGCGCACGGAGGCCACCAGCGAGTTGGTCGTGCCCAGGTCGATGCCGACCGCCAGACGGCGCTGGTGCGGTGCGGGTGATTCGCCAGGTTCGGAAATCTGCAGTAAAGCCATGGGGATGTCTCGATTGCGCGGATGGGCTGCCTGCCGGGGCAACCCAACATTGTCGCAAATTCTGGGTTCTAGTCTTCCAGCCGGTCGATGGCCTCGGCGGTGTCGCGTTCGATCTTTTCGATGAACATCAATTGGCGCACGGCATCGGCTGCTGCTGCGGTGTTGCCATCGCTATTGAGCAGACCGGACAGCGCCTGATAGCGCGTGCGTTTTTCCTTGCGCAGCATGCCAAGCAAATCATCCAGCGCATCGACGTTGCGCTCCGCCTTGGCGTCGCCCAAGGCTTCGCGCCATTCCATTTGCTGCATCAGAAACGCGGGCGGCATGGCCGTGTTGTTCTCTGCCTGCACGTCGATACCGCGCAGGTGCAGCAGATACGTCGCCCGTTTGAGCGGGTCACGCAGCGTCTGATACGCCTCGTTCGCACGTGTGGCCCACTGCATGGCGACGCGGCGTTCGGCATCGCCCGCATGGGCATAACGATCCGGATGCGCCTGCGACTGCACGGTGCGATACGCAGCGTTCAGCGCGTCGTCGTCGACCTCGAAGTGCTCGGGCAGACCGAAGAGAGAAAAATGCGTCGTGTTCGCTGACAAGCCGGAATTCATGAATAAAAAAAGCGGCTGCGCCGCCTAGTGTTCCTTCGTGTTTCTTATTCGACCGGCTCACCCCGATCGCACTTCAGGCACTCGACCGCCACGCCCATCTTGCTGGCGCGCCCGGCTTCGGTTTCAGTCCTGGGGCGCAACTGCCAAGGCGGATCGTGGCGCATATGCTGCCCATGTCCGCAAGCGAGACGGGCGACCCAATGGCCCTCCTCGTCCCGCTCGAAACCGACAATCGGCTGCTTCAATGTGCCCCGCTCACACGCGGAACGATTCACCGCAGCCGCACTCGTCCTTCACGTTTGGATTATTGAAGCGGAACCCTTCGTTCAGCCCCTCGCGTGCGTAGTCCAACTCAGTGCCGTCGATGTACGGCAGGCTCTTCGGATCGACGATCACCTTGACGCCGTTGGATTCGAAGACCTGGTCTTCGGTGGCAATCTCATCTGCATATTCGAGCTTGTAGGCCAGGCCCGAACAGCCCGTGGTCTTCACGCCCACGCGCAGGCCCACGCCCTTGCCACGGCGGGTCAGGTAGCGGGAAACGTGCTGCGCGGCCTTGTCGGTCAGGGTGATCATGCTGCGTCCTTTCTATCCAAACCGGCTCAAGCAGCCTTCTGCTCGGCCGAACCGTGCTTTTCCTTGTAGTCGGCCACGGCCGCCTTGATGGCGTCTTCGGCCAGGATCGAGCAGTGGATCTTCACCGGCGGCAGGGCCAGCTCTTCAGCGATGGCCGTGTTGCGGATTTCCAGCGCCTGATCCAGCGTCTTGCCCTTCACCCATTCCGTCACCAGCGACGACGAAGCGATGGCCGAACCGCAGCCGTAGGTCTTGAACTTGGCGTCTTCGATCACGCCCTGCTCGTTGACCTTGATCTGCAGCTTCATCACGTCGCCGCAAGCCGGCGCGCCGACCATGCCGGTGCCGACCGTGTCGTCGCCCTTCTCGAACGAACCGACGTTGCGCGGGTTTTCGTAATGGTCCAGAACTTGGTTGCTGTAAGACATTTCACACCTCTTTCAATCGTTGGCTGGCGCGGGGGCGCCGTTGTTCTCAAACGCCGCGCTCAGTGCGCCGCCCATTGAATGCTGTTCAGATCCACGCCGTCCTTATACATCTCCCACAGCGGAGACAGGTCGCGCAGCTTGCCGATCTTGCTCTTGAGCAGCTCGACCACGTAGTCGACTTCTTCTTCCGTCGTGAAGCGGCCCACCGTGAAGCGGATCGAGCTGTGCGCGAGTTCATCGTTGCGGCCCAGCGCACGCAGCACGTACGAAGGCTCCAGCGAGGCCGACGTGCAGGCCGACCCCGACGACACGGCGACGTCCTTGATCGCCATGATCAGCGACTCGCCTTCCACAAAGTTGAAGCTGATGTTCAGGTTGTGCGGCACACGGGCTTCCATGTCGCCGTTCACGTACACCTCTTCCATCGTGTTCAGGCCGCGATACAGGCGGTCGCGCAGCATGCGGATGCGCTCGTTCTCGGTCGCCATTTCTTCCTTGGCGATGCGGAAGGCCTCACCCATGCCGACGATCTGGTGCGTGGCCAGCGTACCCGAGCGCATGCCGCGCTCATGTCCACCGCCGTGCATCTGCGCTTCGATACGGATACGCGGCTTACGGCGCACGTACAGCGCGCCGATGCCCTTCGGCCCATACGTCTTGTGCGCCGAGAACGACATCAGGTCAACCTTCAGCTTCTGCAGGTCGATTTCCACCTTGCCCGTAGCCTGCGCGGCATCGACGTGAAAAATCACGCCTTTTTCGCGGCAGATTTCGCCGAGTTGCTCGATGTCCTGAATGACGCCGATTTCGTTGTTCACCATCATCACCGACGCAAGAATGGTGTCAGGGCGGATGGCTTGCTTGAAGACGTCGATATCGATCAGGCCGTTGTCCTTCACGTCCAGGTAGGTCACCTCGAAGCCCTGGCGCTCCAGCTCACGCGTCGTGTCCAGCACAGCCTTGTGCTCGGTCTTCACGGTGATGATGTGCTTGCCCTTGCTGCTGTAGAAGTTGGCAGCGCCCTTGATTGCCAGGTTGTCGGATTCGGTCGCGCCCGACGTCCAGACGATTTCGCGCGGGTCGGCATTCACCAGCGCGGCGACCTGCTCGCGTGCGGTCTCGACGGCCTTCTCGGCTTCCCAGCCAAAGGGGTGGCTGCGCGAAGCCGGATTACCGAAGCTCTCGCGCAGGTACGGAATCATCTTGTCGACCACGCGCGGGTCCACCGGCGTCGTCGCGGAATAGTCCATGTAGATGGGAAGTTGCGGGGTGCTCATATCTTGTCTGCCTTGTGTGGGGGGCGATGTTCTTGTGTGGACTGGCGTCGCGGCCAGTCTCACGCTAGCGCAATCACGACTGCGCCAGACTGAAAACGGAGTTGACCAGCGGTGCTCGCTTGACGGGCTCGGCGGCCACCGACGCGGTAGCCGGCGTGTCAACGGCGCGGGCGCGTGTCGGTGTGCGTTCGCGGCGAGCCGGACGCGCTTCACGCATGTCCTGGATCACTTCTGGCTGACGCTCGCGTTGCTGATCGACCAGGTTCTGCAGCGACACCGAATCGAGATACTCGACCATCTTCTGATTGAGCGTGGCCCACAAATCGTGCGTCATGCAGCGGCCCGTATGGCCACCGACATGCTCTTCGCCGCCGCAGTTGCCCTTGCCGCCGCATTGGGTGGCGTCCAGCGGCTCATCCACGGCGATGATGATGTCGGCAACGGTAACGTCGTCGGCACGGCGGGCGAGGCTGTAGCCGCCGCCCGGACCGCGCACGCTTTCCACGATTTCGTGGCGGCGCAGTTTGCCGAACAGCTGCTCAAGATACGACAGCGAAATCTTCTGACGCTGGCTGATGCCGGCCAGCGTGACCGGACCCTGCTCTTGGCGCAGCGCCAAGTCAATCATGGCGGTGACCGCGAAGCGGCCTTTGGTGGTCAATCTCATGGCGTCGGGGAAATACCTGATCGTTTTGCTCAAGTATAAAGGAACCCGACAAAATCGGTCAACTAAGGTGTCGGGGGATTCCGCGTCGCAGCAAGGGGATTTGCAGAGCCCGAAAAACGGGATGGCCACGCGGCAGGCCGTATTGTGGACTAAAACAATCAACCACGTTGGATAGGGCTATCACGCCACTCCGGCAGCGCAACTTGCGAGTCCGTCGTCAAGGCGCCGTCACTGCGGGTTTTTACTTATGCGGTGGAAAGCGCAATTTCGTTGACTTCTGTTACGCGGTAGCCGAGACTGTCAGGTACGCAAACGTTTGCGAAGAGCGAGGCGCGATTGCCCTTAGAGATGCCTGACGGCATGAGGCAGCGACGACGCCCGCACCCACCCGCCCCAGATAGGCCTCTTCCTGGAGGAGACACCATGGATATCCGCCGTCGCCGCGCCCTGCAACTTGGCGCGGGCTCTGTCGTAGCTGCTGCTCTGCCGTTCCCATTTTCGCTGGCGCACGCCGCCAACCAGCCGCCCAAGGTGGCGTTGGTGATGAAGTCGCTTGCCAACGAGTTCTTCCTGACCATGGAGAACGGCGCGCGTAAGCATCAGAAGGATCACGCGTCGGAGTATTCACTGCTGACCAACGGCATTCGCGACGAAACCGACACCGCTGGCCAAATCCGTCTGGTCGAGCAGATGATCGTCGCGCGCGTGGATGCGCTGGTGCTGGCCCCGGCCGATTCCAAGGCGTTGGTGCCGGTCGTCAAGAAGGCCGTGGACGCGGGCATTCTCGTCATCAACATCGACAACAGGCTGGACCCCGCGGCACTGAAAGAGAAAGGGCTGAACGTGCCCTTCGTGGGGCCGGACAACCGCAAGGGTGCACGACTGGTGGGCGACTTCGTTGCCAAGTCGCTCAAGCCGGGCGATGCCGTGGGCATCATCGAAGGCATACCGACCACCACGAACGCCCAGCAACGTACCGCTGGCTTCAAGGACGCCGCCGAAGCCGCCAAGCTGAAGATCGCGGGGGTGCAATCGGGCGAATGGGAAATCGACAAGGGAAACAAGGTGGCAGCCGCCATGCTGCGCTCCGAGCCCGACCTGAAGGCCCTGCTGTGCGGCAACGACAACATGGCGATCGGCGCCGTATCGGCTGTGCGCGCGGCGGGCAAGCTGGGCAAGGTGCTGATTGGCGGCTATGACAACATCGACGCCATCAAGGCCATGCTGGCTGACGGGCGTGTCGTTGCGACGGCCGATCAGCACGCCGATCAGCAAGCCGTCTACGGCATCGAGACCGCCCTGAAGGCGTTAGCCGCCAAGACGCCGCAAGCGAAGCTGTCGGGTGTCGTCGAGACACCGGTCAACCTCGTCACGCGCACGTAACGCCACAGACCGGCAAGCCGCCGCCAGCCATGTCTGCCGCTTACGAACCGCGCCCGCCGCTGCTGCGTGTTTCCGCCGTCAGCAAGCACTACGCCGCCCCCGTGCTGCGAGATATCGATCTCGACGTGCACGCGGGCGAGGTGCTCGCGCTCACGGGGGAGAACGGCGCCGGCAAGAGCACGCTCTCCAAGATCCTCTGCGGGCTGGAGACGGCAACCTCCGGGTCGATGACGCTTGCCGGCACGCTCTACGCGCCTGATTCGCGCAGCTCAGCGGAGGCGCTGGGCGTGCGCATGGTGCTGCAGGAACTGAGCATGGTGCCGACGCTGACAGTGGCCGAAAACCTGTTCCTCGGCGAACTCCCCCGGCGGCTGGGTTTCGTGGATCGCTCTGCGCTGCGCTTTCGGGCCGAACAGGCGCTTGCGCGCGTGGGCCTGGACCTCGACCCCTGGACGCCCGTACACACGCTCGGCATCGGCCACCGGCAGATGATCGAGATTGCCCGCGCGTTGGCAAGCGCATGCCGTGTGCTGATCCTCGACGAGCCGACGGCGATGCTGAGCGCGCACGAAAGCGCCACGCTGTTCGAGCGCATCGACGCGCTGCGCCGCGAAGGCGTGGCGATCATCTACATCTCTCACCGCCTGGACGAACTGGCGCGCATTGCGGATCGCATCGTCGTGCTGCGTGACGGCAAGCTCGTCACCGATGCGCCGGCTGCGACGGTCACGCAGGATGCGCTGATCCAGGCGATGGTCGGTCGCGACGTGGCCGCCTCGTCCGAAACGCTGCGGGCCGCGCGCGAACCGTGGCTCGGTGACGGCTCACCGGCGCTGCGGGTGACCGGGCTGACGCGTGCCCCGGCTGTGCGCGATGTGAGCTTTGACGTGGCGCCGGGAGAAATCTTCGGCATCGCGGGCCTGGTCGGTGCGGGGCGCACGGAACTGCTGCGGCTGATCTTCGGTGCGGACCGCGCGGATGCGGGCAGCGTCGAAGTCGGCTCGCCGCTGGCGCCAGTGCGCATCCGTTCGCCGGGCGACGCGGTGCGCCACGGCATCAGCCTGCTCACCGAAGACCGCAAGGACGAAGGCCTGCTGCTGAGCCTGCCCATCGCGACCAACATCGCGCTGGGCAACATGCCAGGCGTAACGAAGCGCGGCTGGCTGCAACCGGCACGCGAGCGGGTGCTGGCGCAGCGGCACATCGGCGCATTGCGCATCCGTTGCGCTGGGCCCGAGCAACCGGTCGGTGAACTCTCGGGCGGCAATCAGCAGAAGGTGGCGATTGCGCGCTGGCTGGAGCGCGACACGCCTGTGCTGCTCCTCGATGAGCCCACGCGCGGCGTAGACGTCGGCGCCAAGTTCGACATCTATACGCTGCTCGACGCGCTGGCCGCGCGAGGCAAGGCGCTGGTCGTGGTGTCGAGCGATTTGCGTGAACTCATGCAGTTGTGTGATCGCATTGGCGTCATGCGCGCCGGGCGGCTTACGCACATCTTCCAACGCGGTGGCTGGAGCCAGGACGCCTTGCTCGCCGCTGCCTTCGGTGAATCGGAAGAATCCGATTCATATGCACCTCAATCGCCCTCGGAGACCGCAGATGCGCTCTGATTCCACCCTGCCCCCGACGCGGCCCGCTGCAACAGCCGGCACGCGCGCGGCGCTGGGCATGTCGCTTGGCACCATCGGCGGGTTGCTCGCTGCGCTGGTCGCCATGCTGGTGCTGTTCGGCACGCTGTCGCCAACGTTCTTCTCGCTGCCCACGTTCACAACCATCGCCAACGAGATTCCCGACCTGCTCGTGATGGCGGTGGGCATGACATTCATCCTGATGATCGGCGGCATTGATCTGTCGGTGGGCTCGGTGCTGGCGCTGTCGGCTTCGGTGCTGTCGGTGGCCATGACCCAGTTGGGTTGGGGCTTGTTGCCGGCTGCGCTGGCGGGCGTGGTGCTGGCCACGACGGCCGGCATGCTGACCGGCGCAGTCACGGTGCACTGGGGCATTCCGTCGTTCATCGTTTCGCTGGGCGTGCTGGAAATGGCGCGCGGCCTCGCCTACAGCCTCACCGATTCGCGCACGGTGTACATCGGCAGCGCGGTCGACTGGCTAGCCAACCCCATCGCGCTGGGCATCGCGCCGTCGTTCCTGATTGCGATTGCCATCACGGTGGTTGGCCAGATCGTACTGGTGCGTACGGTGTTCGGCCGCTACCTGGTGGCCATCGGCACCAACGAAGAAGCTGTGCGGCTGGCGGGCGTGAACCCCCGCCCATACAAGATTGCGGTGTTCGCGCTGATGGGGCTGCTCTCCGGCCTGGCTGCGCTGTTCCAGGTATCACGCCTGGAAGCCGCCGATCCGAACGCCGGCGTGGGCATGGAGCTGCAGGTGATCGCGGCCGTGGTGATCGGCGGCACGAGCCTGATGGGTGGGCGCGGCTCGGTCGTGCGCACGCTGTTCGGCGTGCTCATCATCTCGGTGCTCGAATCGGGCCTTGCGCAGATCGGCGCCTCCGAGCCCACCAAACGCATCATCACGGGCGCGGTCATCGTCGCAGCCGTGGTCATGGATACCTATCGCAGCAAGCGCAACCGCAGCAAACACCATTAAGAGACCGAGGAGATCGTCATGGCAACCATCAAAGACGTGGCCGCACTGGCCGGAGTTTCGTTCACCACCGTCTCGCACGTCATCAACAACACACGACCGGTCAACGCCGAGACGCGCAAGCGCGTGGAAGAGGCCATCCGGGCCACGCGCTATGTGCCCAGCGCCGTGGCGCGCTCGCTCAAACACCGCACCACGCGCACCATCGGCGTGCTCGTGCCCACCGCCACCAACCCCTACTTTGCGGAGCTGGCGCGGGGCATTGAAGATGTGTGTGCCGCCGCCGGCTACAGCGTCATCCTCTGCAACTCCGACGACGACCCCCGCAAGCAGCGCGACTACCTGCGCGTGCTGATGGAAAAACGCGTTGACGGCATCATCGTCAGCAGCGCCGGGCCAGACACGGCGTTGGTCGAAGCGCTCGGTGAATCCGCCCTGCCCATCGTGATGGTCGACCGCCCGACCGAAGGCATCCAGGCCGATCAGGTCCAAGTCGATCACGAAGAAGGCGCGTACATGGCGACCAAGCATCTGCTGGACCTCGGCCACCGCCGCATCGCCTGCATCAGTGGGCCTTCGGCATTGAGCGTGACGGCGGAGCGCCTGGCCGGTTTCCACCGCGCGCTGCGCGAGGCGGGCGTGCCCGAAGCCACCGCCCGCATTGCCGAAGGCGATTTCACCAGCCCCGGCGGCTACCGCGCCGCGCGCCAGCTGCTGACCGAAGGCGAGATGCCCACGGCCATCTTTGCCGGCAATGACCTGATGGGCATCGGTGCGCTGCGCGCCGCGGCGGAACTGGGCATTCCCGTGCCGAAGGCGCTGTCCGTGATGGGTTTTGACGACATCGAACTGAGCCGCTACGTCTATCCGGCGCTGTCCACTGTCGGCCAATCGATCCGCCAGTTGGGCGAGACCACCGCGCAGACGCTGCTCGAGCATCTCGGCGACAACGCCTTGCGCCATCCTGTGGAAGAGCCGCGTGCACGCCGCATCGTGCTGCCGCCGCGCCTGTCTTTGCGCGAGTCGACCGCCGAGCCCGAGCGCCCCGCCCGCGCCGCCTGATCCCGCATCCCTTTCACGCTTTCAACGTAGTCCCGCCATGGTGGCCAAGCGCCCTTCCGCCTCTTCCGCGCACCCCGCTGCCGACGTGCTGATCGTCGGCAGCCTGAATATGGATCTCGTGATCCGCACGCCCCGCTTGCCGCGTCCCGGGCAAACGGTTGCAGCGCCTGCGCTGGAAACCATCCCGGGCGGCAAGGGCGCCAACCAGGCAGTGGCCGCTGCACGCCTGGGGGCCCGTGTCGCCATGCTCGGCTGCGTGGGTGATGACGCGTACGGCACCGCGCTGCGCGACGGCCTGCGCCGCGAAGGCGTGGACACATCGATGGTGTCGGAGCACGCCGGGGTGGCCACCGGCATCGCCTGCGTGACCGTGGCCAACAGCGGCCAGAACACCATCGTCATCGTGGCCGGCGCCAACGAGTTGCTGACGCCAACGATGATCGAAGCCCAGCGTGCTGCGTTCGAACGCGCGCGCGTCATCGTCTGTCAGTTGGAATCGCCGCCCGATGCGGTGGAATGCGCCCTCAAGCTGGGCCAGCGGCTTGGCAAGACGGTCATCCTGAACCCTGCACCCGCCATCGGCCCCTTGCCTACGCCGTGGATCGCCGCCTGCGATTACCTGATCCCGAACGAAACCGAAGCCGCGCTGCTGACGGCCCGGCCCGTCGATTCGCCCGAAGCCGCACTGGATGCCGCTGCCGATCTCCACGCACAAGGTGCGCGGCACGTAATTGTCACGCTGGGCGCGCACGGCGTTGCCTACGTGGATGCCCACTCGCGCCTGCTGATGCCGGCGCCCACCGCGCATGCCATCGATACCACTGCCGCTGGCGATACGTTCGTGGGTGCGCTGGCAGCGGCATTGGCGGAAGACGCGGCAGCCGATGCAGCCATCGAGTTTGGGCAAGCCGCGGCGGCCGTGTCAGTCACGCGGCTCGGCGCGCAGCCGTCCATTCCGTTCCGCAGCGAGCTGGGTGCGCCTGCCGCGCCTGCCACCCACTAGACCGGCGTACTGGTGCCGGGCGGCGTGCTCGCGGTCGGGGCGCGCGGTACCAGCAGGCAAAGCGGATCCCGCAAGATGCGCCGCCACACGGCACCCGTCACTCGCTTGCGATCGACGCCGCGCAGGTTGCGCGAGCGCATCGCCATGTTGAAGGCCAGCGCAAACGACACCAGGACGTTCAGCACGCCCATCAGCGCAATGCCCGCCACGGCCAGCCAGAACGGCGCCGTGTGCATCACGCTGGGCCCCAGTACGCCCACGGCGGTTGCCACCGCACCCGTCGACAGCGTGACATGACGCACTTCCATATGCGGGCCGAAGAACGACAGGATCTCGGGCCCCAGCCCCAGCATGAAGCCCAGCGACACATTGGCGACGATGCCCGAAAGATTGCGCTTCCAGAAGCTCGCAATACGCTGCGCACCCTGCGTGCCGACCATGAACCGCAGGCGCCGGTGGTAGGCAATCACGTCGTGCACACGGTGCAGCGCAAACCAGTTGTCGGCCCAACCTGCCGCCAGGCTTGATGCCCACAGCAGTACGCCCGTGAAGATGGCGTACAGCGGCGTCGGTCCAAGAATGGAAAACGAATCGATGGTCGCCATCGCCTTCGCCGCCGAAATCAAATCCGCATGGAAGAACCGCCCGGCCAGCCACTGCACCACAAAAGCCACCGGCGCCACTGCTACAAGGTTGCCTGCAATGGCCGCCGCGTTGGAGCGGATCATGGCGACGGTGTCGTCGACAAAGCGGTCCAGCCCTTCCTGGCGCCCGACCTGGTCGAGTCGGTGCGCCAGCGCGGGCGCCGTCATGGCGGGCTGTTTGGTGGCCAACGTGAAATGGGCGAAATGGATGCCGAGAAAGCTGACCGCATAGTTGATCGACGCGAACAGCCCTTCGGTAAAACGCGACAGATGCGCCCCCGTGATGAAGAACTTGATGTACACCGTGGCCGCCGTAATGACGCCACCGCCGGCTGCCGCCTTGACCATCGCGCCGTATTCCTTGCCGTCGCGCGTAATGTAGTGCTCCCCGCTCTCGGCAGACCGCTCGACCACCTTGCGCGCCAGATCGGCAAACGTGGAGCGGATCAGATACCCCACGCTGCGGCGGTGCTGGCTGGCCGACACCAGCTCGGCCGTCATATGCACGAAGCGGCGAGAGCCCTGCGTGTCCGCCCACGCCGAGAGCAGCAGATCGATGCGGCCCAGCCACGCCTTCATGCGTTCGACCTGAAACACGACCTCCACCGAGACGCCGTTCTCGTCCAGATGCTGATACACGCTGGCCGTAGCCGCGCGGCATCGATCCAGCACGGCGCGGAAATAGTTGAGTTCCTGCACAAAACGCTCGGGGCTCGCAAGCGCCGTGTCGGGCCGTTCCAGGAAGATCGCGTTGGCCGCATCGGCGAGCAGATAGAACGGAGAATCGGTGAGTTCCGCATGGTCCATGCGGCTGCGGATACCGCGCGACAAACCCGCCGCACGCACCTGGCTGATCAGGATCTGGATGCCGATGCCAAGGCTGCGTTCCAACCGTGTCTGGCCCGCTGCGTGCTCCTCATCGGTCATCCCCGCACGGAACAGCGCGTGGAGGCGCGTGACCAGTTCGTCGTCAAGGCCACCCACCCACTGCGCATCGGTCGGGCCCACGAACAGCAGTGCAAACAACGTTGCCAGTTGCGCCTGATTGGGTGCGGGCGGCAGCCAGCGCGCCTGCCAGCGGTCGACCAACTCGCTCCAGAAACCCGAGCGTGACGACAACCCCGTATCGCATAACAGCGACACCGGATCGTTGTCTTGCACGATGCTGCGCAATGCCTGTCCGACGCGTTCTGCCAGGGCCGGATTGTTCTCCAGCACCTGCAACAGATAACGCAGACGGGCATAACGCCAGGACTCCGACGCAGCCCCCGCTGGCCGGTCCGCCCGACGCAGCCAGTAAGCCAGCTCGATCAGCCATTCATTGCGCTCGGCCAGACTGCGCGTGGGCTCGAACTGCGCCAGGATGGCATCGAGTTGATGGCTGGCGTGCCGGGAAGCGCGCCACTTGCGCCACGGATTGAGCAAAGAATCGAACATCGAACTCCCTTGATGGCGAACGCGTGCAGTCGAGCGCTGCAGCGCGTGCCGGTTCCCCAGTCAAACGACACGCAGCGCCTGAGCCTGAGCCTGATTTGAAATGGTGTCGACACTCACCCGCCGCCCGCCTCGGGCAAGGCAGCGGGACACCGACAACGCAGATGGCCGCGCAGTTCAGGCGGCCGGAACGATGTGATCTTCGCCGCTCGCTCCAAAGAGCTGCGACTTGAGCTTGGCAAGCTGATCGCGCACCGCCGCCGCCTTTTCGAATTCGAGGTTCTTGGCGTGGTCGAGCATCTGTTTTTCCAGGCGTTTGATTTCCTTGGACGCCTGCTTCTCGCTCATGTCCTCGTACTTGGCGGCCTCTTGCGCGGCCTTCAGTTCCGCGCGCGCATCGTCGACGTTGTACACGCCGTCGATGATGTCCTTGATGCGTTTGACAACGCCGCGCGGCGTGATGCCATGCGCCTCGTTGTGGGCGATCTGCTTGGCGCGGCGGCGTTCGGTCTCGCCAATCGCCTTCTTCATCGAATCGGTCATGCGATCGGCATACAGGATGGCGGTGCCGTTCACGTTCCTCGCCGCGCGGCCAATGGTCTGGATGAGCGAGCGCTCGGCACGGAGGAAACCTTCCTTGTCCGCATCCAGGATCGCCACGAGCGACACTTCGGGAATATCCAGACCCTCGCGCAACAGGTTGATGCCAACCAGCACGTCGAACGTGCCCAGGCGCAGGTCACGGATGATCTCCACGCGCTCGACGGTGTCGATGTCCGAATGCAGGTAGCGGACCTTGACGCCGTTCTCCGACAGGAACTCGGTCAGTTGCTCGGCCATGCGCTTGGTGAGCGTGGTCACCAGCACGCGCTCGCCGGCCTCGACACGCACATGGATCTCGGACAGCAGATCGTCGACCTGCGTCGTGGCGGGGCGCACCTCGATGATCGGGTCGACGAGGCCCGTGGGGCGAACGACCTGCTCGACGACTTCCGTGCCCGCGGTCTTCTTTTCGTAATCCCCCGGCGTGGCAGACACGAAGGTCACCTGCCGCATCTTGGTCTCGAATTCGGCGAACTTCAGCGGCCGGTTGTCGAGCGCAGAAGGCAGCCGGAAGCCGTATTCGGCCAGCGTTTCCTTGCGCGCGCGGTCACCGTTGTACATGCCGTTGAGCTGGCCGATCAGCACGTGCGATTCATCAAGGAACATCAGCGCATCGGGCGGCAGGTAGTCGACCAGCGTCGGCGGCGGTTCGCCGGGCGCGGAGCCAGAAAGGTGCCGCGAATAATTTTCGATGCCCTTGCAGAAGCCCAGCTCCTGCAGCATCTCCAGATCGAAGCGCGTGCGCTGCTCCAACCGCTGCGCTTCCACCAGCTTGTTTTCCTTGTAGAAGAAATCGAGCCGCTCGCGCAGTTCAGCCTTGATGGTCTCGATGGCGCGCAGCACGGTCTCGCGCGGCGTCACGTAGTGGCTCGACGGGTACACCGTAAAGCGCGGAATCTTCTGCCGCACACGGCCGGTCAGCGGATCGAACAGCTGCAGCGATTCGACTTCGTCGTCGAACAGCTCCAGGCGCACCGCCATTTCCGCATGCTCGGCGGGGAAGATGTCGACCGTGTCGCCGCGCACGCGGAAGGTGCCGCGCTGGAAATCCGTCTCGTTGCGTGTGTATTGCATGGCGATCAGGCGCGCGATCACGTCGCGCTGGCTGACCTTGTCCCCCGCGCGCAGCGTCAAGATCATCTGGTGGTATTCGCTCGGATTGCCGATACCGTAGATGGCCGAGACGGTCGCCACGATCACAACATCGCGGCGCTCCAGCAGGCTCTTCGTCGCGGAGAGCCGCATCTGCTCGATGTGCTCGTTGATCGACGAATCCTTCTCGATGAACAGGTCGCGCTGCGGCACATAGGCCTCAGGCTGGTAGTAGTCGTAGTACGAGACGAAGTATTCGACCGCATTGCGCGGGAAGAACTCCCGGAACTCGGAATACAGCTGCGCCGCCAGCGTCTTGTTAGGCGCAAAGACGATGGCCGGCCGACCCACCTGCGCGATCACATTGGCCATGGTGAAGGTCTTACCCGAGCCCGTCACACCCAGCAGTGTCTGGTACGACAGGCCGTCGCCAATGTTCTCGACGAGCTGGCGGATCGCCTCCGGCTGGTCGCCGGCCGGCGGATACGGCTGGTACAACTGGAACGGCGAGCCCTCGAAAGTCACGAACTTCGACTCGTCGTGCGGGCTGGGGACTTGGCTCAGATCGGTCATGGCGGCGGGTGGGATGGCAGCGCGGGAAGTCGACAAAGTGACTCGCACGCCTTCAGCAAGTGAGGGCGGCAGCGGCAATTGCAACCAATCGTGTAGTGTAGCGCGCGCCCTCGGCAATCGTTTGGACATCCCCGTCGGCACATCTGTACCGGACGCCAGAGCACTTTAGGCGCCTGTTCTGCAAGGATTTTTCGGGCGATTAGAGCCTGTATTCGGTACAATCCCTCCTCGTGCGCGCCTCGTTGTACATCTGGCGCCGGGCGAGCCGCCCCGGAGTCCGCGCCGCACCGCCTGCAAGATCCCACCGAATCCCGAACCAACCGATCGAGACATCTCATGTCGCTTTTCTCCGCCGTCGAACTGGCCCCGCGCGACCCCATCCTGGGCCTGAATGAAGCTTTCAACGCCGATACCCGCAGCACCAAAGTGAATCTGGGCGTGGGCGTGTACTTCACCGACGAAGGGAAAATTCCGGTGCTGCGCGCCGTGCAGGAAGCCGAAAAGGCCCGCCTGGCCGCCGCTGCCCCGCGTGGCTACCTGCCGATCGAAGGCATTGCCGCCTACGACCAGGCCGTGCAGAAGCTGCTGTTCGGCGCTGAATCGCCGCTCATCACCGAAGGCCGCGTGGTCACCGCGCAAGCCCTGGGCGGCACCGGCGCACTGAAGATCGGCGCCGACTTCCTCAAGCGCCTGTACCCGAACGCCAAGGTCGCGATTTCCGACCCGAGCTGGGAAAACCACCGCGCGCTGTTCGAATCCGCCGGTTTCGAAGTGGTCAACTACGCGTACTACGATGCCCCGTCGCACGGCCTGAACTTCGCCGGCATGCTGGATTCGCTCAACAGCTACGCGCCGAACACGATCGTCGTGCTGCACGCCTGCTGCCACAACCCGACCGGCGTGGACATGACCACCGAGCAGTGGAAGCAGGTCGTGGAAGTCATCAAGGCCAAGAACCTGATCCCGTTCCTCGACATGGCTTACCAAGGCTTCGCCGACGGCATCCAGCAAGACGGCCTGGCTGTGCGCCTGTTTGCTGAATCGGGCCTGCCGTTCTTCGTCTCCAGCTCGTTCTCGAAGTCGTTCTCGCTCTACGGCGAGCGCGTCGGCGCGCTGTCGATCGTGACGACCAGCAAGGACGAATCCGCCCGCGTGCTGTCGCAAGTCAAGCGCGTGATCCGCACGAACTACTCGAACCCGCCGACGCATGGCGGCACGATCGTCGCCAGCGTGCTGACGAGCCCGGAGCTGCGCGCGATGTGGGAGCAGGAACTGGGCGAAATGCGCGATCGCATCAAGTCGATGCGCAACGCACTGGTCGACAAGCTGGCCGCCAAGGGCGTGAAGACCGATTTCTCGTTCGTGAAGGCCCAGCGCGGCATGTTCTCGTACTCGGGCCTGACCTCCGCGCAAGTGGATCGCCTGCGCACCGAGCACGGCATCTACGCCGTGTCGACCGGCCGCATCTGCGTGGCCGCGCTGAACACGCACAACATCGATGCCGTGGTGAATGCCATCGCTGATGTTCTGTAAAGGTGCTGTAGGCATCACGCCTTAGGTGCAATTGCAAAAAGAAAAGCGGCTTCGGCCGCTTTTTTGCTGCATCGGAATAGACTGACACGGGCGCATCATAGAAGCGGTGCAACACTCTGTTATCAGGGTTTATGCTGCATCGCAGTACCGTGCACTCAGGTGCATAATCGTTCGCGTCGCCCTCGCCACCACAGACCGGTCCAGCCATGCTTTACCAGCTTCACGAATTCCAGCGCGCCCTGCTCAGCCCCATGACAGCTTGGGCCCAAGCGACTGCCAAGACCTTCACCAACCCACTGAGTCCGCTGTCTCTGATGCCCGGCGCGCAACGCTACGCTGCGGGCTACGAGCTGCTGTACCGCCTGGGCAAGGAGTACGAGAAGCCAGAATTCGGCATCCGCTCCGTCAAATCCAACGGCCGGGACATTCCCATCGTCGAGCAGACCATCGTCGAAAAGCCGTTCTGCCGCCTGATCCGCTTCAAGCGCTACGCCGACGACGCCGAGACCATCAAGCTGCTCAAGGATGAACCGATCGTGCTGGTGTGTGCGCCGCTTTCGGGCCACCACTCCACGCTGCTGCGCGACACCGTGCGCACGCTGTTGCAGGATCACAAGGTGTACGTGACCGACTGGATCGACGCTCGCATGGTGCCGACCGAGGAAGGCGCCTTCCACCTGTCGGACTACATCAACTACATCCGCGAGTTCATCAACCACATTGGCGCCGACAAGCTGCACGTGATCTCGGTGTGCCAGCCGACCGTGCCCGTGCTGGCCGCCATCTCGTTGATGGCCTCGGACGGCGAGAAGACGCCGCGCACGATGACCATGATGGGCGGCCCGATCGACGCCCGCAAGAGCCCGACCGCCGTCAACTCGCTGGCGACCAACAAGGCGCACAGCTGGTTCGAGAACAACGTGATCTACACGGTGCCGGCCAACTATCCGGGTCATGGCCGCAAGGTGTATCCGGGCTTCCTGCAGCACGCCGGCTTCGTAGCCATGAACCCGGACCGCCACCTGTCATCGCACTACGATTACTACCTGAACCTGATCGAGGGTGACACGGAAGACGCTGAGGCCCACGTGCGCTTCTACGACGAGTACAACGCCGTGCTGGACATGGCCGCCGAGTATTACCTGGAGACCATCCGCGACGTATTTCAGGAGTTCCACCTGGCCAACGGCACGTGGGTGGTAGAAGGCAAGCCGGTGCGTCCGCAGGACATCAAGAGCACCGCGCTCTTCACCATCGAAGGCGAACTGGACGACATCTCCGGCAGCGGCCAGACGGAAGCAGCGCATGGCCTGTGCACCGGCATCCCGAACGCGCGCAAGCAGCACCTGACGGCGCCCAAGTGCGGCCACTACGGCATCTTCTCGGGTCGCCGCTGGCGCGAGCAGGTATATCCGCAGTTGCGTGATTTCATCCGCCGCTATGACGAGAATGCTCCTCGCATCAAGGCTGTCGCCTGACCCTGAAGCCCCCAAGAAAAAGCCTCGCAACCGCGAGGCTTTTTTGTTGTGCGTGACCCGTCCTGAATAAGGTTGACACTTTTTCCCCGCCAGGGAGTGAGGGTCAAGATGGAAGGGCAGAAGAAGCGAACGCAGAGGGACTACACGCTGGCTTTTAAGTTGGCAGTGGTTGAGCAGGTG